>CAZSBK010000095.1:0-19012 GCA_964604945.1 uncultured Candidatus Solibacter sp. | reverse complement strand
GTGGGTTGTGAACGCCGTAGCAATACTGACCAGATGTCAATGCTCGGCATCAATTTTGTGCGAGTTGGAATGTGCCCGCGGCGACTGCGGGTTTTCACGCAGAGCTACCACAACCGTTCGAGCCGCCTGTGTTCCGCAGAAACTCGATCGGCGCTATGCAGCCTCCTTCTCCAGACTGTATTCGCGATGCAACCCTCAGAGAACTGGTGTCGATTCGACGCGGTACCCGGCGGGAAGCTTGTGTCTATGTGGGCCGGCCGAAACTTTGGCTTGGGGCGACTCTGGGATTTCTGGCCCCAACGAGGATTGTATTCGTGAAAGATTAAGAACTCTTTAGAGAGCGGGCTGGAAACCACGCTTCCTGGGGAGCCACTCCTTTGGCCTCCCAATTGCCCATCGTGATTTTGTTGACAGCACCCCCTCCCGACTCGCCCCGTATCCCAAACATTCCGCAGGCACTTGCAGTCTCACCGAACACGGTGCACGTTGGGTGCCGGACGATGCCTACAGCATGAGTTCGGTGCGTCGGGAGTTGCTCCGGTGCGAGCCGCGAGTCACCGTAGATATTATGAAGCTTCTGGCCAGATACAAGGCCTGTCCAGAGGAGACGATCGAGAGACTGCTCGATGCACGAAGATGAAACTCCATCTGTCGCAACTGGGCCTGCGGCTGCTCGGCAGACTGCCTTCTCGGCGATGAATGAGATCCGACAATCCCAAGACAGCCGCCTCACTCGTCGGCGCGCTGGAAAGCCGGTTTGAAAGTGGCCATGGTTGCATACCAAGGGTGTGCAGTCTGCCACCGTTCCAAACTAGACACGAGTTTGAAAAAAGGCTAATATGCTAACCGTGGGTGAACAAGTACAAACCAAACTAAACTGGCTCCAGCACAACCTGCCGGATGGCTTGGTCGTCGATGCAGCCTGGCTGGAAGCGAAGGGCTACTCGAGCGGATTGCGCAGCAAGTATGTTTCGAACGGCTGGCTCGACGCGATCGTCCGGGGAGTCTACCGCCGCCCTTCGGCCCCGCTCGTACCCACTGGTAAAGAGGCGTTGCGCTGGGAGGCGGTTGTGATTTCTCTCCACACGCTGCTGGAAAAGCCATTCGCAGTGGGAGGTCGAACAGCACTAGAAATTCAGGGATTTGGGCACTATCTCTCTGTAGTTGGTCCGCGGGAGGTTCACCTCTATGGGGCTGTTACTCCACCCGGCTGGCTCCACAAGTTAAAACTGCAGAGCCAGTTCGTCGTGCACAAGTCGCAACGGCTCTTCCTGGCGCATGCGCTGGACGCCCAAGTCAGGACAAAGGCGCTTCCAGAGGGCCTCACTCGACAACCGTGGGGTAAAGGAGAATGGCCACTGATCGTATCGACTCCCGAGCGCGCGATCCTGGAGCTCCTCCACGAGGTACCCAGTCGCGAGACCTTCCATCAAGCGAGCGTGTTGATGGAAGGACTGAGAAATCTGAGTCCTCGCCGCCTCCATCGTCTGCTGGTCGATTGTCGCAGCGTGAAGGTGAAGCGCCTTTTTTTATGGTTCGCCGAGCGGCACCAACATTCATGGCTGAAGAGCCTCGACCGAAACGGCATCTACTTGGGCAAAGGTAAGCGAATGCTGGTTCGCGGCGGCAAGCTCGACGCGAAGTACAACATCACAGTGCCGGAGAACCTTGATGCCGGTGTCTGAACTCTACCGCCGGCAGGTTGCACTGCTCATCAGGACCATTCCCTTCGTTGCCGGCGAAACCTGTTTCGCGCTCAAAGGCGGCACGGCGATCAATCTGTTCGTGCGGGACATGCCTCGGCTTTCCGTGGACATCGATCTGACGTTCCTGCCGGTCGCCGAGCGAACGGAGTCTCTGCGGGAGATTGACGCCGCCATGCGACGCATTGCGAAGAGGCTCGACAGCGGCATTCCTGGCTCCCATACAACCATCGTCGTCCTTGAACGCGAGAGCTGTGTCAGCAAACTGATCGTCGGGGCTGAGGGCGTTCAGGTTAAAGTCGAAGTCACGCCTGTCATGCGGGGCTGTGTCTACGAACCAGTCCACAGAGCCGTCTCCGGTCGGGTGGAATCCGACTTTGGGTTCGCAGAAATGCAGGTCGTCAGCTTTGCCGACCTCTTTGCAGGGAAGATCGTGGCCGCTTTGGACCGTCAGCACCCACGCGATCTGTTTGATGTGCGCGACCTGCTGGCAAACGAAGGCATTGGCGACGAGCTGCGCAAGGCATTTATCGTCTACCTCATCAGTCACAATCGGCCCATGGTGGAGGTGCTCGCCCCTAGGCACCGGGATATCGCCGAGGAGTTCGCTCGGGGATTCGAGGGGCTATCTGAGTTCCCTGTGACGCTTGACGAGCTTCTGCACGCACGCGAGGATCTCCTCCGGATCATGGTGGCTAACATGCCAATCGATCACCGCCGCCTCCTCCTGTCTATCAAGGGAGGTGAACCGGATTGGGGGGTGCTTGGGCTTCCCGGAGTGGATCGGCTTCCGGCTGTCCGTTGGCGGATCGAAAACCTGAGCAGGATGGATCAGAAGAAACGTCTGGCTGCTCTTGCAAGGCTGGAAGAGATCTTAGACGCCAGCCACTGAACGAGTTCTTTGGAGGCGGTGGTTGGTTCAGTCCCCTGGAGCTCGCCGACGATAATTGCCGTTAGGAGCACTGCATGAGCGACGACGATCGTTATTGGGACAGAGCGCAACTGTACGAAGAGGTGTGGAGCACACCGATGCGGAGGCTGGGCCAGAAGTATGGCATCTCGGATGTCGGCCTCGCGAAGGTATGTCGGAAACTGTCAATCCTCCTCCCGGGGGTGGGTCACTGGGCAAAGGTAGCGGCTGGGCAGACGATCAAAAGACCGCCATTGCCACCACTGAAGGATTCAATCAGGCGGGAGAAGCCTGCTCCGCGCGTCGAACAACTCGAAGTAGGAGTTCGGTCCAGCGAGGCGGAACGACTTCAGGTTGAGAGGCTCCAGCACACAGATTCGGATGAGTTTGTTCGGAGAGGAAATCTGTCTCATCCCTTGATTGTTCAAGCCCGCGAGGTCTTGCGGAACTCACAAGTAGATGGCAGGAAGATCCTGGTCACAAGGGACCCATGCCTGGACATCCGAGTTTCGAAAGCCAGTCTGGACCGTGCGCTGAGGATTATGGCCACGATGATCAGCGCCATTGAGAGTCAGGGCTTCAGCATCATCGTCGGTGATGGCCATCGCGAGAAGACCGTGGCCAAGATCCACGGACAGGAGGTGATGTTTGGCCTGGTTGAAAAGGTTGATCGCGTGGAACTCACCGCTCCCCCGAAGGGTGGCGTACTAGAAAGAGTGCTGAGCTATGGAGGTACGCCAGTCGGGTTCCTGCCGAATAGGAACTTCATCCTGGAGGTCTGGCACCCTTACGACGCTAGCCCAAAGCGCTGGAAGGATGGCAAGCTCCGCAAGATAGAGGATCTCATTCCGCAAGTATTGGCCGATTTCATCCGGATCGCTCTAGCGGAACGACACAAACAGGCGCAACGCGCGGCAGCCAAGTGCGAGGAGGAGCGGCGAGAAATAGAGCGTCTTCACCTACAGAGGTTGATCAAGCAGGAGGAGGCGAGGGGCCGGGCGCTGCGGCGTGCCGCCCTCGATTGGCTGCGGGCCAGTCAACTTCGATCTTTCCTTTCAGCGGCGAGTGAAGCCGCAATCCAAGACGGTCAGTCCGCAGAACCCGGAACACCGTTCGGAGATTGGCTGAAGTGGGCTCAGGCCCAGGCGGATCGACTCGATCCGCTCATGGAGAATCCCGCCTCAATCGTCGATCGGAAACCACAGGTCGAACCTGAGCAGTACTCCTATCGCTACGGGTATCCCAAGCCCGAACCGCCGTTCCGCTTTCCAAAACCCATTTGGAAGATTGGCAGTTGACAGCAGTACGGCTTTCTTTCCAAAGGCTTACGCTCAGTCCGCGTGCCCTCCTGTGGCAGAGAAAAACGCCCAGGCTCTCCCAAAGTCCAACTGCTGTGAATTAGTCTGTGGCAGGTGGGAATTGAGCCACACCGTCTACGTCACAACTCCACGGCCCATTATCTTGACGGCAGCGCTCGCCGCGGCTGTCGCCAGACTCGGTCGTCACCCTTCACCTTCTGGACGATCCGCACGCTCTTGGTGTCCATTTTCCTAATCTCATAGACACGAGGAGCATACTGCTTCGTCTAAGCGATTGCAATTAAAGAATTGATGCTGGGGCTGGCGGAGAGGGAGGGATTCGAACCCTCGATACAGTTTCCCGTATACACGCTTTCCAAGCGTGCGCCTTCAACCACTCGGCCACCTCTCCTCAATATGTGCGGCAAACTCGCAGCCGGGCGGCCACGCGTTAGGTCGAGGGTTTACAATCATTAGTTTAGCACGGTGGCCTCAGTTAACCGGCAGACCCTGATACAAATACTTCCGCACTCTCAGCCACCACTCGGCACTGGCCGGGACCGGACTCGGGCGAGCGCAGAATGCCTCACGCGACTGATAGCCGCCAGCTCGGAGAATTGTCGACACCACGGCCTCGCGAGTCTCCAACTTCATCCGCTGCTGGGCGACGAGCAAGTCGGTCATTGCATTTCTCGTAATCAGATCTCCGCCTCGGCGAAGCTGGCCGTCGCCCTTCTTCCACGTGGTGCCGCAAGCGAAACCCATTAGCGGAATCAGCAAGGCCGCATCCACTCGCTGGTCCGGCCGGATCGTGTTGGCCACGATTTCGGGTTCTGCCCGGACGATCAAGTCCCGGATTCGGATTTCCATTGGATAGATCACCCAACGTTCGCCAACGTTTAGCTGGATTTCTAAACGGAACCGCTGCGGTTTGGCCGTCGCCGGGATTCGAATATCGAGCAGGTAGGACTGGACCGATTGGCCCGCCGAAAGCGTCGCGCCCTGCGGCAGTCCAACCGGCGCAATCTCATCGGGCAGCCATTCCTGCCCAACCTGGACGTAGCGCTCCTGGTAGAGCCTGTACTGCGCCGTGCCGTCGGGGTTCTGGCCGATAAACAACGAGTACTTCATGCCCTGAGGGACTTCCACTCCGAGCCGGACCGTCAAGACGCCGCCGCGTGGGATCGCCGGCGAAATGAACTCCTGCGCCGGTTGGGTGCGATCGGATAGCGCTACTTCGCCGTCGGGGCGGAGGCGTTGGAATTCGGAGACAACCAGAAGACGCTGGCCGGCAGCAGGCACGGCCAGGAGACTCAACGCGAACCAGGTTCGAAGCGTCATGTTCTCAGGTCAGATCATACTTCTCCTGGTGAATCTCCGCATCAGAGATCACCATCACCGGCCGCCCGAGGATCTCTTCGAGCTCTTCGAGGTAGTTGTTCTTCAGTGATTTCACAAGCGCAGCGACCTCGGGATTGACGCGTAGGACGCATTCCTGTCCGTCGACAACCCTGGCATACTTCTGCGCCTGGTTAAGGATCTCACCGATGATGGTTTCCGGACTCTTCACGTAGCCCGACCCTTCACAGTAAGGGCATGGCGAGCAAAGCGCCCTTTCCAGGCTCTGCTTGACCCGCTTGCGCGTGATCGCAACCAGACCGAAGTCGTTAAACTGCAGAATTTTGTAAGGCGCCTTGTCCTGGCGCATCGTTTCCTCGAGCGTCTGCATCACCTTCTGGCGGTTCTTGCGCTCGTCCATGTCGATGAAGTCGACCACGATGATGCCGCCCAGATCACGCAAGCGAATCTGGCGAACAATCTCCTTCACCGCCTCCGTGTTGGTTTTGACGATGGTGTCCTCAAGCCGATGCGACTTGCCGACATACTTGCCGGTGTTGACGTCGATGGCCACGAGGGCCTCGGTCTGATTGATGACAATGTAGCCACCGCTCTTCAGCCAGACCTTCGGCCGCAAGGCCTTCTCCATCTCCTGAGTAATGCCAAAGGCATCGAAGATGGGCTCCTGGCGGGTATAAAGCTTAACCCTGCTGAGGAGTTGGGGCGAGAAACGCTCGACGGTGTGCAGCACCTGCTCGTAAAGCTCCTCGTGATCCACCCAGATGGCTTTGAAGCCGCCAGTCAAGTGGTCTCGCAGGATGCGCTCGACGATTTCGACGTCGTGGTGGAGCAGTGCGGGAGCACGGCGCTTATCCGCCTTGTCCTTGATCTCCTTCCAGAGCGCGGCGAGATAGCGCATGTCGGCGCCGATCTCTTCTTCCGTCCGTCCCTCGCCGGCAGTGCGCATGATGTAGCCGCCCTGCAGGCCTTCCCTCTGGCGCTGAAGGACAATCTTCAAACGCTGGCGCTCTTCCTCGGTCGAGATCTTGCGAGACACGCCCAAGTGCTCGATCGTGGGCATGTAGACCACATAGCGTCCGGGCAGAGCGATGTGCGAGGTGATGCGCGCGCCCTTCTGGCCTAGAGGTTCTTTTGCGATCTGAACGATGATCTCCTGACCTTCCTTCAAAAGGTCCGAGATCGAGGGCTGCTGGTGTTCCCTCTCGCCATTATCCCGGTCCCGATCGCGGTCCCGGCCCCTGGGCTGGCGGACCTCGGCGGGCTTGGCCGCCACGACGGTTTCGGCAACGGGTTCAGTCTCCGGCGGGAGCCGCGATTCAGTGCCGGCGGGCTCCATCTCGGTTTCCTGGCCGCCTCGATCACCTCGTCCGCGCCGGCGCGAACGTCTCGTCGCCCGATGCCCCAGTCGGCCGCCTTGAGACCGCAGCGTGGCAGTAAGGCTGACGGGCATCCGCGCGGGTTCGACGCCTTCCACGTCTTCCGGCCCGGCAGTATCGGCAACCTCGCTCGTTTCATCCTCGCTCTCAACGCCGGTTGCCTGATCCGGCTCCGGCAACTCATCGGGTCCGGCGACGCGCGCGGACTTGGAATCGACCTCCAACCCCAGCCCGACCCAGCCCTCTTTGCCGTCCTCCTCACGCTCGGCAAGTGCCGGCGGCTCTACGATTTCGACTGCATCGCCAATATCAAAGCTCACCGAAACGCGAACGTCGGAAACCGACGGCGAATCTGCTTCTTCGCCGTGCTCATCCACCGCCTCGCCATCCGGCAAGTCTATGCCGCTTTCATCCCCGTTTTCCAGTACGGAAGCGTCCGCTTCCACGGTTTCTTCGGCATCTTCGCCTTCGACGATCCTGTCCAGCAGCGAATCGCCCGCGTCCGCAATGGTGGACTCCCCGCCGCGTTCGAATTCTTCAATCCGATCCAGGATTGACTCCGCGGCATCGTCCGCGGCCGCTTCGAAATCGTTTTCCTCGATCGCTTTGGCGTTTACGCCGAGAGGTTCATCCTGGTAGGAACGGGCGGCGGCCCGGCGGTATTTCGCCAGGGATTCGCCTGGGAGAATGATGACTTCGCTGGAAGGCGACCCGCCGTGGCGGGCGGTTTCTTCACCAGCAGCCAATTGTGCGCCGTCGCCGGCTTCAGCTTCCATTTCGCCCACTGGCTCGCTGTCCTCGGCTGCATCCGAGGCCTCGGCGTATTTCGACTCAGGCAGCCCTCTGCCGCTGCGCCGGCGGCGGCGGGAACGGCGACGCTGGTCCTGCGAATTGTCTCCGGGCTCGACCCGTCCTTCCTGCTCAGCGGAACCGGTTTCGGCCTCAACTGCCGGAGCGGCTTCGATGGTGGGCCTCGGTGCGACATCGCGGCGCGGTTCGCGCCGTGTGTCCCGCTCCTTGCCGCGGTCGCGGTCTCGCTCCCGGCCACGGCCGCGATTGGCCGGGCCTTTCTCCTCGACGCGGTCGATATCCTCTCCATGCTCGTCGAAGAAATCCGAGACATAGAGGAAGCAGTCGCGTTCCAGACCCAGGTCAACGAAGGCTGACTGCATCCCCGGCAAAACGCGGGTTACCCGCCCCTTATGAACGCTCCCGGCCAGTGAGTATTCATCGGCGCGCTGGAAATAAACTTCAACAAGCTGGCCATCTTCAAGAATGCCGAGTTTGGTTGCATGGCGGTTCTGACTGACCACCAGCTCTTTCGATGAGGACATTAGAGTCACCTCCATTGGCGGAAGCGACTTCATCTCGGATCGTAGGCTCGCAGCAGGCGGTTCAGGCCGAGGGTGAGGAGATGCTCGCAACCCAACAGGGTCTGCGGCACTGTGTGACGGGCTGTTCGCCCGCCTCTATCCGGTCCACTGCGGAGGTTGGTTGACTCACCCCGCTTGATGAGAGCCGGAGGGGCCGAATTCGGCCCCCACAAATCTTCTTGGGTCTCCTCGACCCGTCTGCCGGGCGCCTTCAAAGCCCGGTCGAACGTTGATTATCGCTTCACGACACGACGCGCCGGAGCCGGACATTGTTGACTAGCCCCAGCATCATGAATATCGACAGCATACTTGAGCCCCCATAGCTCATCAAGGGCATCGGTATGCCGGTTACGGGCATCCGCCCCACCGCCATGCCCGCGTTTACAATCGCGTGGAACAGCAGCAAAGCGCACACCCCCATGCAAATAAACATCCCCGCACGATCGGGAGCCGACTGCGCATTCTGGACAATCTGCATCAGCAATAGAAAGAACAGTCCGAACACCACGACCATGCCAACAAACCCATGCTCCTCGGCAAATGCCGAGATCAAAAAATCAGTGTGCGTCACGGGGAGGAACCTGAGCTGGGTCTGAGACCCGCGCGTCACGCCCTTCCCCCACATCCCGCCGGCGCCCACGGCGATCTTAGACTGGATCACTTGGTAACCACTACCCATCGGGTCGCGCATTGGATCCATGAATGTGACCAGACGCGCCCGCTGGTAGTCCTTCAATGCCAGCCATCCCACGGGCATCAAAATCGCCGCCAGGGCCAGTATCGACACCACGTGTTGCCACCGCGGACCACCGAGAAAAATCCCGACGGCCAGAATCGGGAGATACGTCAACGACGTACCCAAGTCCGGCTGCATCGCCACCAGCAGCATCGGGAGGCCAACCAGCCCAGTCAGTCTGAGCAGATCTCTTGTTTCCAGGCGGTCGCCCCGCAACTCTGCTATGTAACGAGCTACTAGTAATACTATCACTAGTTTAACGAACTCCGAAGGCTGGAAATGGAAACCGAACCCGACCGGGATCCATCGCTTCGATCCCCACGCCAGCCGGCCGGCCACCGGTGCCAGGATCAGCAGCGCGATCGATATTCCATAAAGGACCGGGACCTGCCCCAGGAGCGTGTGATAGTCCACCCTGGACATGAACCACATGGCGATCAGTCCGGCGCCGAGCCATACGCCCTGCTTCCACCATGCCGATTCGAATCTCGGTGAATCCAGCGTCGCGCTATAGATCTGAAGGATACCCAGCGCTGCGATGGCGAGTGCCAGTATGAGCATCGGCCAATCCAGGTCGCGAATCCTGCGATAGGCCGCCATTATCTACCCCCCGACGGCAACGAAACCGAGGCGACACTGTGCGGCTGCTTCCTGCCTTGCCGGGCCTTCTTGTCGAAATAGGCTTTGATCACGTCGCGCACGATCGGTCCGGCTTCCGGGCCGTGTACGCCGTTTTCGAACAATGCCGCCACCACGATCTCAGGTGCGCTTCGGGGCGCGAACCCAACGAACCAGGCGTCGTCTTTGTACTCGTCGCCGAGTTTGCCTTGTTTCATCAACTCATTCGAAGCCCTCTGCGCCGAGCCGGTCTTGCCGCAGAACTCGATGCCCGGGATGCGTGAAGCTCCACCCGTTCCCCCTTCGTTCACGACGGCGTACATGCCATTGATGACCCGCATCACATTCTCGGTCTTCAAATCGGCCTTGTGCGCCGCCGTCACGGCCTTGGCGTCCCGGACGATATGCGGGCGCATCCACACGCCGCCGGTCACCAGCCCGCCGATGGCATGGGCCAACTGCAACGGCGTCACCGTGACATAGCCCTGGCCAATCGAGACCGAGATCGTTTCACCGGCGTACCATTTTTCGCGCAATGTCCGGATCTTCCATCTCGATGAGGGGATGGTGCCCTCTTTTTCGCCCGGCAGGTCGATGCCCGTCTTCCGGCCCAGGCCCGCCAGTTCGGCGTATTCGGCGATCTTGTCGATGCCCATCCGGTTGCCGATCGTGTAGAAGTACACGTCGCAACTCTGTGCCAGGGCCTTGTGCAGGTTGACGGTCCCATGGCCCCCCTTCTTGTGGCATTTGAAATAGCGGCCATAGAAGCTCGCTCCGCCCGAGCAATGGACCGTCGTGTTCTCGTCGATGACGCCCGATTCCAGTCCGGCAATGGCCACCAGCGGCTTGAACGTGGATCCCGGCGCCAACTGCGCCTGGATGGCACGGTTGAACATAGGCTTGCCCGGGTCCTTTAGCAGGGAGACGAGTTCACTGGAATTCACGCGGCCGACGAAGTGGTTTGGGTCGTATGATGGCGCCGAAACCAGCGCCAGGACTTCGCCCGTGCGCGGGTCCAGGGCGACCACCGCGCCCTTGCGGCCCTGCATGGCCAGTTCGGCCACCACTTGCAGGTCCAGGTCGATGGTCAACTGCAAGTCCTTGCCCGGTACGGCTTCCTTAATACCCAGGATCTCCCGCGTGTTCCCCAGGTTGTTCACGCGGACCTGACGCTGCCCGTCCACGCCTTTGAGCACTTCGTTGTAGAACCGTTCTATACCCATCTTGCCGATCAGGTCGCCCGGATTATAGGCGGCCCATTCCGGGGAGTTGAGCTCCGCGTCGCTGATTTCACCCAGGTACCCGATCACGTGTCCGGACAGTCCGCCCTGGGGATAGATTCTGAACTGTGACGGGATCAGCACCATCTCAGGGAAGGAGTCCTCTCCTCGGTGAGATTCGACGAAGGTTAGCTCCTCTCGAGTGAGGTCATCTTTCAGCGGGATAGTGATGAATGTCGGGCGCGACCGGTACCGCTTCACCCTTGCCTCGAGGACGTCCGCTTCCAGACCCAACCCCAGCGCGATGGGCCGGATGTGATCCTCCCTCAGGTTCTCCCTGGAAAGGATCAGTTTGAACGACTCGTGGTTGTCCACGATGATGCGGTTGTCCCGATCCAGGATCTTGCCTCGCGGCGCAGGGATCGGCAGCGACTTGATCTGGTTTTGTAGCGCCTTGGCGTTGTAGATCTCTTCGTTACGGACCTGAAGGTCCCAGTAGCCTGACAGCAGGAAGAGAAACGCCAGGACGACGACCCACTGAAACGCGGCAATCTTGCCGGCGGCGAACTTGGTCTCGTCGCGAAAGAGCGGCTTGTCGATGCTCGAATCGGGCCGGCGCTCGGATGGAATGATGCGCATGGTCTTAGCGCGTCTCCGATCTCAGTCTATCCAGGATCATGAACAGCGGAATTGCCACAACCGCATTCAAGAAAGCAAGGATGACGGTCTGTGGGATCTGCAATTCCATCGGCTGGCCCAGCAGCGCGCGCGTGAGCAACCAAACGAACAACTGGTGGAACAGGAAAAAGAAGAACGACAGCAGGAACCGCAGCGCGCTATTCTCGACGTCAAATCTCATGCTTACGCTTGCGGCGAAGTAACCTACCAGGGTCTTCACGATGCCGAACATGCCAAGGTACTGGGCCGACAGCGAGTCCTGCATCAGGCCGATCACGGCGCCGGCGGCCGCGCCAACAATCGGGCTCCGGCGCATCAGGGCCAGATAGACGGTGATCAACAGCGGAAGCTCGAGATAGGAAAGCGCATCGACGTGTCTGGCGACATAAACCTGGAAGAGGATGGCCAGTATAGGTGAGAGGATCCACACGAGTGGGTTTAACTTCGTCGTGCGCGATTGGCGCCCACGCCGGAGCAGCAGTCTCTCCTCGAACGGATTCATTGCTTTTTCACCGGTGCGGCAGGCTGGGCGTCTGTACCAGCTTCGGGTTGCGCCGTTGTGGGGGCAGGCTTGGGAGGCGCCGGGGCCCGGTTGAAATCGGGCACGCGTCCGGGGGCCGCGCCGAAGGAATGCCCTTGCGATTCCCCGATGCGCCGGTAGCGGTCCATCAGGCGGTCTGCGTCGGTGCGCACCACTCCGCCGCCCGTGGCCGGCTCTTCCACGGGAACCGAACCAGGTTCGGCTGGCGGTGGCTCAAGAATCTGCACACCCGGCGAAGACGGCGGCAAAGGATCGGGTATTAAGCCATGGACTCCGCCGATCACGATCAGGACCTCGTCCACTCCCGAGCGTAACCCGACCGGTTCGGCCACCACGTCCTTGCCCCCACGGCCTTCCCTAGCCGAGCGCACAATGCCCGCCGGCAGCCCTTTAGGAAAGATCCTGTCGTCGCCCGAGGTGTAGAGCCATTCCCCGACTTCCACTGTGTCTCGGTTTTCAATGTGGTCCACCGGGCACAGCGACGAACCAACGCCTTTCATCGTCCCTCGGACCTTGTGCTTCTGCGAAATCACGCCGGCGGCAAATCCCTGGCTGGTGACCAGCGAGACCAGCGATGCGGTCGGGTACGCTGCCGTCACCCGGCCGGCGATTCCATCGGGAGTGATCACCGCCATGCCCTTCATAACGCCGTCGCGCGACCCGCGATCCACGAACACCGTGCGTGAGTTGGCGCCGGTTCCGAGAAAAATCACCCTCGCCGCAAGTAGCTTTGAAGGCGAGGTCTGCGCGTAGATCGACAGCGCCTTGGCTCGGTCAGCGGTCGAGATCTCCGCCTTTAGGAGGTTGTTCTGAACCTTGATCTGGCCCAGTTCGGACTTCAGCCGCTTGTTTTCCTCCCGCAGTCCCCTTACGGCGAACATCTCTCCGAAACGCGCACCCCGTTCCCTGACCCACTCGCTTACATTGGCCAGCGGCGCCACCGCGGTCACGGCCCACACCCGGATCAGTCTGACGTCCTGCCCCGACTTCACCTGGTACGCCAGCAGCAGCAACTGCCCGGCGAGCAGGAGTAGCAGCACGCTGATGTTGCGGTACCGGCTAAGAAAAGTCTCCATGGCGGATCACCGGATCACCACTGATCCCGGCACAGCCCGTTACTCGATGGCGATACGCCGCAACAGCTTGAAGTCGGTAAGCATGCGGCCAGTACCCAGCACCACCGATGCCAGCGGATCCTCGGCGATGGAAACGGGCAGCCCGGTTTCCTCGCGGATTCGTTTGTCCAGGTTCTTCAACAGAGCCCCGCCGCCGGTCAGCACGATGCCCCGGTCGCTGATGTCAGCACTCAACTCGGGCGGTGTTCGCTCCAACGCGACACGGATCGCGTTCATGATTGTGGCAACGCACTCGGAAAGCGCTTCGCGAATCTCGTCGTCGCTCACCTTGATGGTTCTCGGCACGCCCTCGATCAGATTGCGCCCCTTGATTTCCATCGTCAGCGGTGTGTCCAGTGGAAACGCGCTGCCCACCTGAAGCTTGATCTGTTCGGCTGTCCGCTCGCCAATCAGCAGATTGTACTTGCGCTTCAGGTACTGCATGATCGCGTCGTCCATCTCGTTGCCGGCAATCCGCACCGAACGTGAGTAGACGATGCCAGACAGCGAAATGACCGCCACGTCGGTAGTTCCGCCGCCGATGTCCACCACCATGTTGCCCGACGGTTCGGTGATCGGTAAACCTGAGCCGATGGCCGCCACCATGGCCTGCTCCACCAGGTGCACTTCGCTGGCCTTGGCGCGGTAGGCCGAGTCGATGACAGCCCGCTTTTCGACCGGCGTGATCTCGCTGGGCACGCCAATCACGATGCGGGGATGGACCAGCATCCGGCGCCCATGCGCCTTCTGGATGAAATAGGTCAACATTCGCTCGGTCACCTTGAAATCGGCGATCACGCCGTCCTTCATGGGCCGTATTGCAACGATGTTGCCCGGCGTGCGGCCGAGCATCTCCTTGGCTTCCTTGCCCACCGCCTCAACTTCCCCGTTGATCTTGTTGATGGCGACGATGGAAGGCTCATTGACGACAATTCCCTTGCCCCGGGCAAACACGAGAGTGTTGGCCGTTCCGAGGTCAATGGCGAGGTCGGAGGAAAATAGGCTGAAAATCGACCGGATGTTCATTGTTGCCGTGCGGACGCGCCCAAGTCACAGCCGGTTCGACTCGCCCATCGGCTTCAAAACAGGCGCCCGTCAGACTGGTGCGGAATCCTCATTGAGCGTACCATACCCGGTCTGCTGGCCGAAAGCCAGACATGTGAAAACTCGCTGAAATTAAAGGATGTAGGCGGCACTGCGGGCATAGGCAAGAGCCTTGAGTCTGTCGAAAACGAAGCGCAAAGCCTGCCTGTGCTGATCCACGTCGTCCATGTCGTGGGACCGCATCCATTCGAGGATCTCGGCCACGGTCGGTTCGACTTCGGGCAGCATCCGCTTCACCATCGCCTCATAGTTGTCCCGGCCAGGCCACTCCTGTCCGGCCAGACCCAGACGCACGTCGACCAGTTCGGCCGCCTGCCGCGCCCTTATGCAGCGGTCGTCCCCGGCCGGCTGCCCCATGGTCCGCGATTGCTCCACAGCACGGTCCAGCGACTTGAACCAGAACGTCCGGTGGTCGATGCTGCGGCGGTCCAACTCCTTTCGAATCAACACGTGCTGGGCAATGTCGCCAGTGTGGATGGCCAGGCAACCGGCCAGTCCAGTCTGATAGACCGGAGTGGGAAACTTCCGGGACTTGATCCAGGCATGGCCCAATTCGTGCGCAAGGACCGCCTCTTCGTTCGCCTGCCATTCGTTCGCCCGCGCCATGTTGAGCATCACAAGGTATGTTTCACGGACCCCCTTGTAGTGAACCATCACTCCATACATGTGCTGGAACTGCTGGATGAAGTCGTACTGCTTCAGGTATTCTACGAACAGTTCGCGCCCTTCGATGCCGTCCGGCAGACTGTAAGTGTTGGCGGTGGCGTCGTGATTCACCCGGGCCACCAGCACGGGCACACCGGCCGCCTCGATCTCCTTCTTCCATTGTTCCAGCGCCGGGGTCAGAGTCTGCGCCGCCAAAGGCACCGCCAGCATGAGCGTCACAAGCCAACGCATATATCCAGCTTACTGTGCGATCATCACCATTGAGGTACGCCTTCTGTGGCCCTGGACGAGCGACAGTACTATACCGAGAAACAGACTACCCGCAAGGCGCGGCTGAACTGCCCCTATTGCCGCAGCTTCGAAGAGTACGAACTTCGCTGGCTGGTGCGCGAGAAAAAGGACCGCCTGCCGCCTGGCGCCGACGAACGAGACCGCGCGAAATTCTCCAAATCGCAAAGCTATATGGTGTTGCTTGACGACAAGGTCCGCTGCAACCAACCCCGCTGCCGGAAGACGTTCGACATCTCCGGCATCAAGACCACCGCATTATTGTAGTTGCCTGTGAAGTTCACTCGCCGCCACCTGTTCGCCGCCGCCGCCGCCGCCGGATGCGGCCGTCCGGGATCTGGCTATCAAGGATTTGCGCTGGCTGCGGCGGCCGGTAGCAAGTCCGTGGCGATTGTCGACCTGCTCGCCTTCTCCCGGAAGGGGTCGATTGGCTTGCCGTATGAACCGACGGCGCTGGTGGCACACCCCGATCCCACTGCCCAATCGGCCTTCGCCATCATGGCGCACAACGCTGCTGTTGCTGAGGTCTCGCCCCAATCGGACGCCGCCGTTCGCCGAATCACCCTGCCGTCCCGGCCCCGTGCCTTCCGGGCTGCTCACAACCGGCTCTATTGGATCGCCGAGGACCACAATTGGCTCGGCGCGGTCGACCTGAAGCGGTGGAGCAACATCGCGCCCATCCCCCTCGCCGGTCGCCCCGTCGCCCTCGACGTCAGCCAGAAACGGCAATTGGCCGCGGTGGCTCTTGAAACGGGCGCTGTTCAAATGGTTCCCCTCGACGGCGGACCTCCGGTGCCGCCCATCGACATCGGCGCCGGACTCGGCTCGCTCTGTTTCCGCTCCGACGGCAACTGCCTGCTGGTCGCCGAGCCCTCCGCAAGAATCCTATCCGTGATCGACACCAACGCGCGTTCACTCATGGTCAGACTCAAACTGGCATTAGAGCCACAACGCCTGAGGATGAAAAGCGACGGCGGCCAGTTGTTCATCACCGGCACGGGCGTGGATGGCGTCGCCATTGTCTACCCGTACCGGGCCGAAGTCGCGCAGACATTTCTCAGCGGACGCCGTCCTGGGGAGATGGCCGATTCCGTGGCGCCAGACTATCTGTTCGTTTCGAACCCAGAGGCCGGGTCCGTGACTGTCTTCAGCATCGACACCCAGAAGGTGGTCGCCGTCACTGGCGTCGGCACGCAGCCCGGACCTATCGCCATCACGCCGGATCAGCAATACGCCCTCGTGCTGAATCAAGGCTCGGGTGACCTGGCCGTCATCCGCATCGCCGCCATCACGCCAACCGCCGGCAAGGAGAAGCGCGCCCCGCTTTTCACCATGATCCCGGTCGGCTCCAACCCCTGCGGCATCGTCGTGCTGAGCGCCTGAGCCATTCGCGCCACTGGCTTACTTCTTCTTTGCAGTCACCGGTTTCAGCAGTTTCTCAATGCGGGCCAGCATCTGGTCCCGCTCGCTGGCCTCCCATGCCGCGGCCATCTCCTGCTCGGCTACTCCGGAGACACGGCCCAGCAATAGATATGCGGGCAACGCATGCTGAAGATGCCGCCATCGCGCCATCTCGAACAGAGACGAAAGGGCGCGTTCCTTGATCTGGGCCATGGTGCCTTCGCTGAACTCGTCGTACATCAGGTTCAGGGTCCGCGATCCGGCCAGCCGGTCGGCCAGCACGACAGAGTTCAACATCTCGACGAACCACGTCGCAGGAATGGAGATCCCCAGACTCTTGTCGCGCCCCAGCACGGCGATCGCCCGCAGCGCGCTGGTCGCGTTCAACCGCACGCTAGGCGAGGCGTCCCGCAATGCAGCCTGCAAATCACCCACTACCACGCGTTTGTTGACGGCATAGCCAATGATGTACGCCGCCGCTGCCCTCTGCTCCGGGTCGGCTGCACGTGCCAGCACTGCCTGCACGTTCTCCAATCGCTGCTCAGCGATCTCCGCGAAGCGCAGCTGATATGCCCGGCAATCCGGGTTTCGCATCATCGAATGGCCGGCGGTTAGATCCTCCGCCAGATCGTCCTCAGACGTGGCGCGTCCCAGCGCGGCGGCGAACCCGGCGTACGCTCCGGCATCCTCCTCCGACAAGGACACCTCTCCGTCCGGCTCCGGACGGTATTCGAACAGCGGCGTCCCGCGTTCCAGAATCCCGACATACAGAATCGGCTCGCCCTGCTCGCAGCAGAAGGCCTCGACATGGGCCACGGCCACACCGTCCATGGCAACCAATGCCTCCTCCAATCCGCTCCTCGACTTCGGCAGGGCGGCGCCCTCGGCGATGCCGGCGGCTTTCATAATCCGGTCCGCAGACAGTTTCCTCACTCCAAAAACTTCGACATATCCTACCTTTGGCTGGGCCGCAACGCCCAGCGCCAGGGTCGCCAGCAGGCATGAACGGCATAGTGATCGGGTGAAGCGGGGCATGGCTATGTGGGGCATATTCAGCATAGCTGCAGACGCGACGAAACGCGTCAAGCGGCTATCTGGGTGATCTGACGCATCCCGTCCAGCGGTGGTTCCCAGGGGCTGCCGGAACAAGTTCCGCCATGTCACTAGTTACAGAGGAACGGGTCCGATTGGACAGGATGGCCCCGCTCTTGCTTATATTGGTATTGCGAGATCGCTATGCCCAGAAAACAAGTCACATTGGACGGCAACGAAGCAGCCGCGTACGTTGCCCATCAGACAAACGAAGTCATTGCTATCTATCCCATTACGCCATCGTCACCCATGGGCGAGTGGTCCGACCAGTGGTCCTCGGAAGGTAAGCCGAACATTTGGGGTTTCGTCCCCAATGTCATCGAAATGCAGAGTGAGGGCGGCGCCGCCGGCGCAGTCCATGGCGCTTTGCAGGCGGGCTCCCTGACCACCACGTTCACATCAGCTCAGGGCCTCCTGCTGATGATTCCGAATATGTACAAGATTTCGGGCGAACTGACCTCAACTGTGTTCCATGTCGCCGCCCGCAGCCTGGCCACACACGCTCTGTCGATCTTCGGCGATCACCAGGACGTGATGGCCTGCCGCGCCACCGGTTGGGCCATGCTGGCCGCCAACTCGGTCCAGGAAGTCATGGACATGGCGCTGATCGCCCAGGCGGCAACACTCGAGTCGCGCGTCCCATTCGTTCACTTCTTCGACGGTTTCCGCACTTCCCATGAAGTTGGCAAGGTCGAGCAGTTGACTGTCGAGGACATGAAAGCCTTGATACCCGAGGAGTTGGTCCGCGCTCACCGTTCGCGCGCCCTGTCCCCCGACCGGCCCATGCTCCGCGGCACCGCCCAGAACCCTGACGTCTACTTCCAGGCGCGCGAGACGGTTAACCGTTTCTACACTGCCTGCCCTGGCATCGTTCAGAAGGCGATGGACCGCTTCGCCGAAGTCGTCGGCCGCAAGTATTCGCTCTTTGAGTATGTCGGCTCTCCGGCCGCCGAGCGCGTAATCGTCATAATGGGTTCCGGCGCTGAAGCCGCCCACGAAGCCGTCGATCACATGAACACCAACGGCGAGAATGTAGGCCTCCTGAAAGTCCGTCTGTTCAGGCCCTTCTCAATCGATGGTTTCATCGGCACTCTGCCCAGATCGGTCAAATCCATCGCCGTCCTCGACCGCACCAAGGAACCTGGCAGCGCTGGCGAACCGCTCTATCAAGACGTCATCACGGCTATCGCCGAGCGTATCGACGCAGGCACGCTGCCGTTCGCATCGCCGAAGGTTGTCGGCGGCCGCTACGGCCTCTCGTCGAAGGAATTCACGCCCGCCATGGTTAAGGGCATCTACGACGAACTGGCCAAGAAGGGCCCCAAGAACCACTTCACCATCGGCATCAACGACGATGTCACTCACACCAGCCTCGATTACGATCCCGATTACTCGAGCGCTGACCCGAAGACGGTCCGGGCCGTCTTCTACGGACTCGGCGCCGATGGCACGGTGGGGGCGAATAAGAACTCGGTCAAGATCATCGGGGAAGAGACCGACAACTACGCCCAGGGCTACTTCGTCTATGACTCAA
>CAZSBK010000094.1:0-19015 GCA_964604945.1 uncultured Candidatus Solibacter sp. | reverse complement strand
ATAGTGGGGCACGAAGTCGATTTCGTGAATCGGCTCCTCGTGGTCCTTCATGTAGGAATAGGACTTCGTCGACCCCGCATGGTCGTTGAACGCCACGCACGGGCTGATGACATCCACCACGGCCAGTCCGTCATGCGACAGCGCCGCTCTGAGCAGTGCCGCCAGTTGCTTCTTGTCCCCGGAAAACGACCGCGCCACGAACGTCGCTCCGTACTCGATCGCCGCCAGGCAGCAATCGATCGGCGTGAATGCGTTCACCGCGCCGCTCTTCGACTTCGCGCCCAGATCCGACGTCGCTGAGAACTGGCCCTTCGTCAACCCGTAGACGCCATTGTTCTCAATTAGGTACAGCATTGGTGGGTTGCGCCGCAGAGTGTGCATGTACTGACCCAGCCCGATCGACGCTGTATCGCCGTCGCCGCTGATCAGCACGCACCGCAGTTGGTGGTTGCCCAGCAGCGCGCCCGTGGCCACCGCCGGTGCCCGCCCGTGCACGGAATTGAACCCGTGCGACTGGCCGAGGAAATACGCCGGCGTCTTCGACGAGCAGCCGATGCCTGAAATCTTCGCCACACGCCATGGCTCGACGCCCAGCTCCCAGCAGGCTTCCACTAATCGTTCGGTCACCGCATTATGCCCGCAGCCCGCGCACAACGTCGTCTTGCTTCCCCGATAGGGAAGGATGTCCAGTCCAAGCCGGTTGGACTTCTTCACCGGCATCGTTGGCGTACTCATCGAATCCCCTCCTGGCTGGCGATCTCCTCGGACACCGTGCGCGCGTCCAGCGGCAATCCGCCGTAGTAACGCACGCTGCCGAGCTTTGCGGTCAACGCTGGGTCGAGATCCAGCCTCATAAGCGCGAGCAGTTGCGCGTCACGGTTTTGATCGATCACATAGACCCTGTCGTGCGCCTTGATGAACTCCTTGAGCGATTCGGTGAACGGGTACGCCTTCAGCCGCAGCCAGGACGTCTCCAGGCCCCGCTCCTCGCGCAACTGGTCGTACGCCTCTTCCATCGCATACCGTGATGTTCCGACCGACACGACACCTACCCGCGCCTTCGGGTTGAAACTGACCTCCGGTACCGGGACCGCCCCGCGGATCGATTCGAACTTCCGCGACAGCCGGTCCATGTTGGCCACCCAATCTTCGGCCTTTTCGCTGTACCTGGCGTGCTCGTCATGACCAGTCCCGCGCGTGAAATAGCCGGCCTTCTCGTGCGGCGTACCCGGCAGGGTCCGGTACGGGGCGCCGTCGCCATCCACGTCCAGGTATCTCGAAAAGCCGCCCAACCGCTCCAGATCCTCAACCGAAAGCACTTTCCCTCGATCCACCGGCTTGTCGGGATAGACAAACGGATCCGACATCCAGTTGTTCATCCCCAGATCGAGATCCATGTTGATGAACACCGGCGTCTGGAACCGCTCGGCGAGGTTGAACGCTTCGGTCGCCATCGAGAAACACTCCTCCGGACTCGACGGGAAGTAGACCGGATGTTTCGTATCGCCATGCGACACGATGGCGTTGATCAGTGTGTCGCCCTGCGCTGTCCTCGTCGGTAAGCCCGTTGACGGGCCTACGCGCTGCACGTCGATAAATACGCCGGGAATCTCGGCAAAATAGCCCAGCCCGAGAAACTCGGACATCAGCGAGATGCCCGGACCCGACGTGCATGTCATCGCCCTGGCGCCCGCCCACGACGCGCCCAGCACCATGCCGGCCGCGGCCAACTCATCCTCGGCCTGTACCACGGCATAGGTCGCCTTGCCCGTCTCCGGGTCCCGCCGCAGCCGGCCCAGGAAGTCGATCATCGCCTCGGCCAGCGACGACGATGGCGTGATCGGATACCACGTCAGCACCGTCACGCCGGCGAAGACGCAGCCGAGCGCCGCCGCCGTATTGCCGTCGATGATGAGTCGGCCGTGATTGGCCTCCATCCGCTCCACCTTCAACGGGTCGGCCTTCGGCAGGTTCTCCTTGGCGTACTCCTGTCCGGCCAGCACCGCCTGCCAGTTCAATTCGGCCGCTTTGCGCTTCTTCTCGCCAAACTGCTTCAAGAGCGCCTTCCGCATCTCCTCAAGATCGATGTCGAGCAGGTGGGCCACCACGCCGTCGTAGATCATGTTCCGCACCAGTTTGCGCAGCTTCATTTCGGGGCAGACCCCGGCCACAAGCTTGTCGAACGGCACGGGATAGAACACCAGGTCGTCGCGCAATCCCGATAGCGCCAACGACTCGTCATAGACCACGGCTGCGCCGGCGGCAAGATCCATCACGTCGTCGCGCGCCGTCTCCGGGTTCATGGCGACCAGCAGGTCGATCTCCTTTCTACGCCCGATATAGCCCTTGTGCGAGGCGCGGATGGTGAACCACGTCGGCAGTCCGGCGATGTTGGAAGGAAAGAGGTTTTTGCCCGATACCGGCACGCCCATCTGAAAGATGGACCGCATCAGGACATTGTTGGCGGTTTGGCTGCCACTGCCGTTGACAGTGGCCACGTGGATAGAGAAATCGTTTACTGCCGGGGCGGCATGCATCCGGGATGCCTCCTCTACTGACTAGGTGCCCCGATTCTAAACCATCGCGCTGATACTGTTCAACTTCGCCCTGTTTCAGGCGAAGTCGGAAAGCGTGGCCAGATACTGCAATCCCACTGACTTGCTCAACAGCCGGCGCTTGATGTGAACCACTCGCGCCCGCGTGCAGATTGCCAGTGACGGTACCGCGCAAAAAACGATCGCGCCCGGCGCGAGCGCCGCTCGCGATCTCATCCGCAGTCCGCCCTCGGAGTGGTCTTCCAGTTGCGCCGTCGCCGTCTCGCCTTCCAGCGACAAGTACACCCGTCCGTTGCCCGCCATCCTGGGAGCGCGGCGCCGTTCGCTGCCGCATTCCTGGTCCCGCCAGGTTGGTGTAGTGCTCGGCCGCTCGATTTGTCCCATGATCCAAGTCTCCTGCGCCCGGCCGCCGTGTTCCACCTGAATGGGTTCAATTCCGGGGCAGGGAAGTACTGGAACGAGCCCGGGACATGCTCCGTAAGCGGCAGGAGGACCTCCCTGGGAGGCGTGGCAACTGCCTTAAGGGGCACTGATGAAAAACATTACGGATACATGAAGAAAGTTCTTGCTATGCGCGCTGCCGGAGCTTAGTATTAAACAACCTTCACTCACACCGCCTGAGAGCAGTCGCAGGCACATTTTGTTCAACCGTCTGCCCACTCTCGCTTCACCCCATCACGAGTGAAATGAGAGCTGGGGCGAATCCAATCTACTTCGAGTTCCGGCTTCACCCGGTCTCCCAACTGATCCAGGGGGGAAGGGGCTTCCTCTGGGTCCACGTCAAAGAGGAGTTCAGCATGAAGTACATCAGCATCTGGCTGACGATGATTCCATTCGCCTTCGCTCTGCCAGCCTTCGCGGCTGCCCCGCAAGGCAAGGAGGTCTTTGAAAAGGTCTGCAAAGAGTGCCACGGCGATCGTGGTTCCGGCAACCCGACCGCGGACAAGTTCTACAAGGTCCAGATCCCGCGCCTCGACTCCGCTCAGGTGCAGAGCATGTCTGACGAGGACCTGAAGAGCGTGATCACCAAGGGCCGCCGCAAGATGATGCCGCCTCTCGTCGGCACGCCCTACATGCAGCACAATGTGAAACCGGAACTGCTCAACGATGTCGTGGCCTACGTCCGAACCCTCAAGAAGGGCAACTGACGCCTGAAATCGCGCACCCGTGGCGGGGGCGCCTGGTTGATACCGGGTGCCCTCATGCCGCCACATGACAATCTGTTTACTTTGATCAAGTTTTATACTATCCTCTCTCTACCCGTCTCCTAAGGAGGACACAAGGGATGCAACCCACTCAGATTCTGCGCAGGCTCGCCCTGCCGATTTTCGCCGCCGGGGCGCTTCTCGCCCAGCCGGCTCAACAACCGCAACCAGTCACGAAAGTCTCGCTCTTCAAGGTATCGCTCGACAAGGTCCGCGCTTTCACCGAGAAGGGCAAGCAGTTTGTGCCCGTGCTCGACTCGCTCTTCGCCGCTGGGACAGTCACCGCCTATGGCATCGAAAGCGACTATCTGCATGTTCCCGGCGTCACTAACGTCGTTTTCTGGTACACATCGGCAAACCTGGGCGACCTGGGCAAGGCCGACGCGGCGGTGGATGGCTTCGCGGAGAAGAACCCCCAGCTCATGGCGGACCTCTCCGGCCTGAGCGACATGAGCGCCCACTTGGACCTTATCGTCCGCTCGCCCATAATGGGATCCAAGCCGTCTTCGGTCTGCATGCCGAAGTTTGCCAGCATGACAGTGGAGAAGGTGAAGGCCGGCAAGGTGGCCGATGACGTCGCGCTCTTCAAGAAGTACTGGAAGAGCGAGATGGATGCGCTGGTCAATTCCGGTACGCTCTGCGCGTATGGCTACGATGTGGAAGTCTTCCACTCATCGGCACCCGGTATGACCTTTCAATGGGTGATGGTGCCCGACTTGGAATCACTCGACAAGCTTCGGGCCGCCTCGCGTGCGTCCTGGCAGAAACTCAGCGAACCCGAGCAGAAACTGCTGGAATCGTTCGACGATGCCAACTACGACGCATCGGCCCACCGCGACAGCCTCACCACCGTCATCGCCTACAAGTCCAAATAGCAGCCTTCCAATAGACACAAAACGGGCCGTCCCGAAGGGCGGCCCGTTCTGCTTTCGAATCCGCTCGCTGGAGCGGAGCGGGTCAGATCTTGGATTCCTTGTAGTCGACGTGCTTGCGCACCTTGGGGTCGAACTTCTTGATCACCAGTTTTTCGGTCTTGGTCTTCGGGTTCTTCGAAGTGGTGTAGAAGTGACCCGTGCCAGCGGTAGAGACGAGGCGGATGAGAATGCGTGCCATGATTAAATCTCCTAGAACTTCACGCCGTTCTTTTTCATCTCGGCCAGCACGGTATCGATTCCGAGCTTGTCGATGTTCCGGAGGCCGGCGGCGCTGACCTTCAGCCTCACGAAACGGCCCAATCCGGGCGACCAGATCCGCTTATCGTGTACATTCGGCTCAAAAACGCGCTTGGTCTTGTTGTGGGCGTGCGAGACCCGGTTCCCGCTGACGGGACGCTTTCCGGTGACTGAGCAAACTTTCGACATTTCGAACTCCAAACAGGTATGTGGCGGGGAAGGCAGGCAATCCCTTCCAACGAGTATACCCTAAACTCGCACATCCCGCCACCGCGAGTGGCAATCTGGCATGGGGAAGGCGGGCTGGCGCCAGCGAACGGGCTCCCTAAAGGCTTGAATTAGAAGAGGGTCAGGCCTGTGGGCATGTAGAAGAAGGTGGCGAAGAAACGGGAAAGCAGGCCCTTGCGTTCGCGGAACGAGACATCGGAGATCGAGGAGATCTCGCCGGGGTCGTTGAAGAACCCGACCCCGCCCTTTTTGAAGCGCTTGTCATGCCATTCGTCGACCAGGTTTCCATCCAGGTAGGTGGCGAACATATTCTGGGTGGCTGAGACCTGGATCTGGTAGGCATGGCCGGTTTTCAACATGACGGGCAACGGCAGTTCCATCTCATCGATCACCTTGCCGCCGCTCACCACCAGGCGGGCGATGCTGGCGCCGGAAATCTGGCCCGGCTTGGAGAGCTTGAGCTTTGCAGCGTAGTAGTTCTCAGCAGAGGCGCGGTAGGCGACGCTGAGGGCTTTCTTCTCAATGATTCCGGTGAATGTCAGGTCGTAGTCCTGACGGTCCAGGGTAGGACGCCACAGCCGCAGCGATCCGGGGTTGATGCGCGATCCGGCGCGCTGCCACGCCTGGCCCCCCAGCGAACTGGTCCATTCATCGAGGCCGCTCTTGACGCTCCAATCCAGTTTCACGGCACGCTCGCCGGGCAGTCTCTTGTCGACCCATTCGGCGAACCTGTTGGCGACGACCGGCGCCCGCGAGCGCAACCCCTCGACCGGCGAAGTCAGATTCTGGCCCGCAATCACGGTTTCAGGTGTCGACTGGGGTAACCAGAGTTTGGCCGCCAGCAGCAAGGCCGCCCCGGCCAGCAGGATCACACCCAGCGCGGCTCCCGACACGGCGGAACTCTTCTGTTCCCTCTTGGCTTCAGATTCCAGGTAGACGCCGCCGCCGTCATAGTCGATTTCGCGCAGACCAGAGGCTGACGCCAGCGCTCCACGGCGGCGATGTTCTTCACAGCAGAACTCGCAATCGGTGAGCTGGCGGAGTGGACTAATCGATTTGCCACATCTCTGACAGCGCATAACTAGAGATCTTCTCTTGATCCGAATGATAACAGTGAAGATCGCAATTCGAGCCTCGATAAGTGCTTTTAGATCTCACTCATAGGTATCGGCAGATCGAGGTCTAAGGTCTAGGGTGTTTGCTTGAAAAAACCCTAGATTCTAACCTTGGTAGGCAGCCCTCCGGCTGTCCCGTTCCAGGCCCAGGCCATAGAGGCAGATGTGGTCGAACGCCCATAAGTTTATGCAACTAAAGCCAATTTCCTGTGCCGCAGCCACCTCCCGCGACCATGGGTAACCGCCTCTGAAGATGGGGGTCATCAACCCAACCTTTTCTCCAGGCCAGCCGAGCTCGGCGGGTAGGTGGAGGCAGAGTTTCACCAGGTCGAGATCCCTGCTCCAGGCTCCAAAGTTCAGCATCTCCAGTTTGAGCCGGTCCAAGCCGCCGCCCGGATAGGCCCATTCCTTGGGCAGATTGACGAAGCGGTTCAGCCGGCCGCCGAGTTGGTGCAAGCCCTTGGGAACAGGGTAGTTCACGTCGTATGGGAAGAGCACCTCGAACCGGGTTTCGGGCACCGTTGCGCGGATGCCCGCCATCAGTTCCGCGACATGGTCGCGCAACCGGTTGCGGAGCCAGAGCGCGTCGGCGCCAGAATTTACAGATGGATCGTCGTTGGGGCCGGTGAAGACATGGAGCGGGCGCCCAAGAGCGGACAGGGCGGCGGCAGCGGTTTCGCCATCGTAGTAGCCCATTCCGCCATCGGGATTTGACTCGCTGTAGCTGGTGAAGTACCACCAGGTGAACTCGCCGCATTGCAGGTCCGGCGTGAGTCCGGCCTCGGCCATCATTTGGGCGACCTCGGTCAGGACCTTCTGCTGGTAGGCGCGGACGTCGGAACGGAAGGCGCAGTGGGTTGAATTGAGTCCGGCAAAGCCGACGTCGGTGATGACGGGCAGACCGTTGGGGAAGCGGGCGGCAAACGCCGCGGGCGGATTGACTAACTCCATCGAGATTGCGGTGGTCAAGCGGCGGTCTCTGATGGCGGCCTGGGCGAAGAAGTCCTCGTGCCAGTCCCTGGCGGCGCGGTTCAATCCGTGTTCGGCCGTTGGATCCACCCGCCAGACGCCCATCGAGCCCGCCGACATTTTACCCCCGCCGCTCACCGCGCCGCTCGATCCGGCGGCGGGCGTCACCGAGCCCGTGACAGTGTAGTCGAGATAGGCGTCAGCGGCTGACCGGGCCACCACCCGGAGCCGCGCCCCGTCGGCCTCGGCCCAGACGCCGACCATGGTCGAATTGATGAAGTACTTGAAATGACTGGCGATCAGGTCCGCCGTTTCGCCGGGAAAGACCGTCTTGCCGAGCAGTTGCCCGCTGATGGACAGCCAGACCGCGTCACCGGAGGCGAACTCGCCGGTGAACTCCACAGTGCGTTCGGGAAAGAACGCAGCCTCCCTGACCCGTTCGTTCCACCAGAACACGCCCAGGTACTCGTTCATCGGGCCGGCATAGCCCAACTGGTCAAACGACCAGAGGATCCGCGCCGGAGGCAGCTTGTAGGTATGGTCGGTCGAATAGTCCAATGCAGGCGACAGCGTGGTGTTCTGCGGCGCCGCGTCTGGGACATCGCCCGGGACGGCGGCTTCGAGGAAGTCGAAGACGAACGGTCCACTGGCGTTGGTGAGCGTGACGAGATGTTCTCCAGGCTCGACCGAAGCACAGATGCGGCGTCGCGAAACGACATCTGTCGTTTCACTAAGCGATGTGCTCAGCGCCGGCAATGGAACTCCGTCCAGCAAGACATCGACCATGGCCGACGCCAAGCCCAGCGAGGTGCCCAGCCAGAGTTCGTGCGGGTGAAGGCAGACATAGCGGAGGGCCACCGACGCTCCGGGCGAGGCGCGCCGGGCGGCGTTGTCCATATAGAAACCGTCGATATCCTCCCATGCGCCGGTCCAGGAGCAGGCGCTGTCGGTGGATGAGACGCGGACGCTGCCTGTCGTTGCGACGTTGAGCCGGCGGGTGGATTCGGGGCCGGTAACGACCCAGTTCTGGAACTCGGCGATCCACTCACTGGAGGCGTATTCAGCCCCGTCGGCCAGGCGCGGGGCGAAGGTGAGCCACATCTTGCGGATCCGGGTCAGGCCGAGTTCCGTGAAATTGAGTGTGACGCGGTGGACGGCCTGTGTCTTGCCGAGTTTCAACTTGAGCGTTGGCAGGGCGGTCTTGAGCCGGTCGTTCTTGGACGTCGCGTAGAGGGTGATGAAATTGGCGTCGTAGCCGCCCTCGACGGTCGAGATCCTGATCGCGCCAGGGGTGGTCACCTCGGCCTGGAGCGAGAAAGGCGTTTCGGCGGTGACGTAGTTGGTCGAATTGATCTGATCGCAGAGCGCCTGCGCGACGGTGGCGGTCTTGACCTGGTAGAGCGTCTCCATCATGCCGCCGGACCCGGATACCTGAACCGCGGCGCCGGTGTCGAGTTTGCGTTCCAGCACGACCCTGTAGCTCAGATCGCCCACGCTGGCGCCGATTTCGGGATCAGTCGAGTAGCCGCCCTGCTGACCGTTGACCATGGCGATCATGTGCTGGGCGATGTCGGCGGAACCATCGCCCGCCTGTTCGACATAGACATAAGCGCGGCCGGCGATGACGATGGAATGCTGCGCGCCGGCACCGGCGGCGTAAAACTCATGGACGGTGCGAATCTTGCCAGGGACGATGTAGTCGAACGCCAGGTTCTGATACCAGATCGTGACGCGGTCCCAGGCGTCGAGCGCGTCGCCGAGGATCTGGAACTCGCCCCAGGCGGGCAGATCGGGATCGGAGACGATTTCGGCGTGTTCAGACAGGCGGATCTTGACCGGGTCGCCGGTCTCTGGGACGATGTCGAGGTAAGGCCAGTCGATGGTGGGGTATTTTCGCGAGTCGAGCGGCATCAGGTTTGTGTAAAGGGCGTCGAACTGAAGCGTGAGGCCGCCGAAATCGAAATCGGGCAGATACTTCAGGCGCGGATGCTCGAAGTAGTTGTCGGCATCGTGCAGGACGAGGACGGCGAAATCGGCGGCGTCACGGAAGACACCACTCACCTTGAATCCACCCGGCGAGGCGGAATGCATGGCGGCGGCCGACCCGAAATGGTCGAAGCCGCGCAGATGGATGGTTCTGTCGGGTTGCAGCTTGTAGATGACTTGAGACACCGGCGTCGCTCCTCGGGGGCGCGAATCCCCCTGCCGGACTATACACTCCGAGCAAGGGCGGTTAAGGCGCCGCGATGGCACAGAACGGCTGGAAGTGGTTTGTTTTCAGTGGGAAGATTTTCTGCTTAATGGTGTGAACGCAGCGGCGCCGCGGGCCGGATCCGGGTCCGGGAATTGCGACCAAACGAACTCCGGCCACCTGGAAATGAGGCTCTTTCGAGCGGCGCGGCGCCAGCGGCGTCGAAAAAGACGCACTATGTAGAGATGAGAATCCCGCTCTTGTCCGGGGCCGCGTTGCTGGCCGTCATGATCGCATTCGGAGCCTGGGACGAAGCCGGCGGGGGTGTGCCGGCATTTCCTGGCGCCGAGGGTTTCGGCGCGGAGACGCCGGGCGGGCGCGGCGGCAAGGTCCTGATCGTATCTAACCTGAACGACTCCGGACCCGGCTCATTCCGGGCGGCATGCGAGGCGAAGGGGCCGAGGATCGTCGTCTTTCGCGTATCCGGCCTGATCGATTTGCAGAGTCCGGTGCGAATTGTCGAGCCATTCATTACGATCGCCGGGCAGTCTGCGCCGGGCGCGGGCATCTGCCTCAAACGCCGCGGCCTGTTGATCGACACTCACGATGTGGCGGTGCGGCACCTGCGGTCGCGGCCGGGCGACCTTTCGGGTGAGGAGGTGGATGGGTTGGCGATTGGCGGCAGCAGCAAACGGGTGATCGTCGATCACTGTTCGGTCAGTTGGGCGGTGGATGAGAACCTGTCGCCGTCGGGCAACATTGCGGACGTGACGGTCCAGTGGTCGATCATCAGCGAGGCGTTGAACCGCAGCGTTCATGGCAAAGGGGCGCACGGGTATGGCTCGCTGGTCCGGGCCTCTGGCGGGGTGAGCTTGCATCACAATGTATGGGCTTCGAATGCGAGCAGGAACCCAAGGCCGGGCGACAACTACGGGCGGCCGCCATACCCCGTGATCGACGTGCGCAGCAACGTCATCGACAATCCGGGCGGCGGCAACGTGATCGGCGAGAACGTCACGATCAACTATGCGGGGAACTACATCAAGCCCGGCCGGGACACAAACCTTCAGGCGATGTTCGGGCCGACCGCGAAGTATTCGATCCGGGCATTCGTGGCGGGTAACGTAGTGGAGGGGATGCCGGACTTCAACAGGTGGTTCCTCAAGCCGGTCGAGATGCTGGATGCCGCGGCTGAAACTCCCCGAATCACGGCCACGGACGCGCGGACCGAACTGCTGCGCGTGCTGGAAGGAGCCGGCGCGACGCTACCCGCGCGGGACGCGGTCGATGTAAGGGTGGTGGCAGGCGTCCGCAATGGGACCGGCCGCATCATCGATTCACAGTGGGAGGTGGGCGGGTGGCCCGAATACCGCTCCGCACCGCCGCCGGCTGACAGCGACCGCGACGGCATGCCGGACGAATGGGAGCGTAGCCACCGACTCGACCCAAAAGACGCCAAGGATGCCAGCCTGGCGGCCAAGCCGGGCGGGTACAGCAACATCGAGGTCTGGCTCGAATCAATCGGCGCGTCGGCTCGAAGCCGGACGAAGCGGTAGCCGGGCTCAGCGGGGAATGGGTTCCACAACAACAGCGGTGCCATAGCAAAGCACCTCGGTGACGCCCGACATGACATCATTTGCATCGTAGCGGACGCCGATGACGCCGTTGGCGCCCATCTGCGCGGCATGCGCGAGCATAATCTCGAAAGCGTCGTTGCGGGTCTTCTCGCAGAGTTCAGTGAAAAGAGTGATGTTGCCTCCCACGAGGGTCTGGAGGCTTGCGCCGATGGTGCCGAAGACGGAACGCGACCGGACGACAATGCCGCGGACCAGGCCGAGGTTCTGCACGATCCGGTAACCGTCGAGTGTGAATGCGGTGGTGACGAACTGGTAGGGGACGATGGGCAGGCCAGAGTGGGGTTGAGACATGGCGGAAGCCAGCATAGCGCGCGGCCGCCGCAAACGCCAGGCTGATCGCCGGGAGGGGATGAGTGGGCGGTGAAAGAGAAAGGGCGGCGTCAGGGGAGACCGCCGCCCTTTCTCGAGTGCGCTACTCTACCAGGTCAGGTTCAACACGAGTTTGATGAACCGGGGCAGGTTGCGCTGCGTGATGTCGAGTTTGCCGAAGTTGGCATTGGCGACTTTGGTTGCGTTGCTGGCCAGACGCGAGAACCAGGGGGTATTGGTGGCGTTGACCATTTCGCCGCGGAACTGCAGTCTCACCTGTTCGGTGATGGTGAAGTTCTTGGCGATGGAGGCGTCGATGTTCTTGTAGCCAGGGACGCGGGCGGCGCTAAACCGAGTGGGGAAGTCACGCAGGGTGAAGGCTTCCTGGGTGCCGACGCGCTTGCCGGTGGCCGGGTCGTTCCAGAGATCGACGTTGAAGAGATAGCCGGCTGCCTTTTGCGCTTCGGTGGGCGTTCCGTCGCCGTCCACGACCTGCTTGGCGTCGGGGTAGTCCATCGCCCAGCCGGTCTGGAGGTTCAGGTTTGCGGTGACCTGCCAGCCGCCAAGGATGGCGTCGGCAAGCCGGTTGATGCCGGAGCCGAACTGGCGGCCGCGGCCGAAGGGGACTTCGTAGACGCCTGCGAACGAGAACTTGTGCTTGATGTCGGTTTCGGCAGCCGACCGGTTCTCAACCGGAATGTTCTCGATATCGTTGAGATTGACCCACTGGGGGTTCAGAACGTTAAGCTGTTCGAGCGTCTTGCTCCAAACGTAGCTGGCGACATAGGTGAAGCCGGCGGAAGTTCGTTTGGTCACACGGGTCTGCAGGCCGTTGTAGTTCTGGCCGCCGATGGGGAGGTTGTTGATCGTCAAGGCGGAGAACTGAGGGTAGGGGTAGAGCGTGAGCTGGCGGGCGATAGTCGCACCGTTGAGGCTCGCGTTGTTGGGGATGAGACCGGCCATGGGGTTGGCGATCTTTGCGCTGTACCAGGCGGTATCGATGACGCCGGCCGAAGTGCGGCGGTTCAGATACTGCTCCGCAACCGCGTTGACGCCGGAGACATTGATGGGCAACTTCTTTGTGACGTTGCCGACGTAGGCGACTTCAGCGAGCATGTTGCCAGGCAATTCGCGTTGGATGTCGAACGAGAACTGATGGCTGTAAGGCAAGGGCCGGTTGTAGTAGTTGGCGGTGAGCGACTCACCGAGGAAGCTTGAACTCCCCTTGGAGCTGCCAACCGGGCTGAGCAGCGTTCCGCCGTTCAGGTTAGCGAAGGCGTTGGTGAGGTTGACCGCCGGTGTGAGGTTGCCGTCGGTGGACACGACCGCGTTGGAGCGCTGGCTGAAGCCGGCCGACTCGCCTCTCTCGGCCTGACCGAGATAGTAGAGACCGTAGCCGCCGCGGATGACCCATTTGTCGCCGAAGCGGTAGGCCGCGCCGATGCGGGGTTGCCAGTTGTTCTTATCGGTGGCAAAGGCGTTCCGGGATTGTCCGTTGACGTTGGCGAAGGTGGGAACGCCGACCAGGGTGAGGCCGGAAACCTGGGATGCGATCGGGCTGGCGTCGGCGTAGCCGAAGCCGCCCAACATGCGGTCGTAGCGCTCAACGACGGGTTGCTCGAAGTCGTAGCGGAGGCCGAAGTTGATGGTGAGCCGGGAGTTGACGCGCCAGTCGTCCTGGAAGAATCCGGCGAAGTAATGGTTGCGGTAGGCCGGATCGATGTTGCGGTCGACATAGGCGGTGGCCGGATAGCCGAGAAGGAACGACGCGAAATCGTTGCCGCTGACTGAATCCGACGTGAGGGCGCGAGCCTGGGTCCAGGCGCTTGTGAAGGTGTACACGCCGCTGGAAGCCCCAGGGTTGTTGGTGAGGTCGTTGTAGCGGCGCGCTTCACCGCCAAACTTGAACGTGTGGTTACCGACGATCTTGTTGAAGTTGGGCTGCAGGGTGTAGCTGTCCGAAGGCGAGGAATTGATCACGCTGCCACCCGAGCCGATCTCCTTGTAGGTGCTGAACGAGAACGACGGGTACTGATACTTGGTCAACTGCGAGACCAGAGACTGCGCGAAGCCGAGTTGGGCGGGGTTGAAGCCGGCGCCGAAACTGGAACCGCCGGTCGTCTCCCAGCGGGCCAGGCCGGCGCGCAGGTTGAAGGTCATCGTCGAGCTGAGGATCGAGGTCCAGTCCATGACCCAGTTGCGGCCGTTGCGCAGCAGCGGGGCGTTGCCGGTCGGTTCGGCGGCGTTGGAGCCACCCCATACCAACCCGCGGTATTCGGAGAACGGGTTCTGGCCATACCGGAAATAGACCGTATTGTTGTCATTGACCCGGTAGTCGAGACGGCCGTTCCAGGCATCCATGTCTGCCACCCACCGCGACGGGAAGATATAGTTGTTGACATGCGCCGGGCCCGTGCCGAGACCGGTCGGAGAGGGGTAATAGGTCAGCACTTTGGCCGAAACGGCATTGATGCGCGAGGTTGGGATTACGTTCCCTGTGAAGGGGGTGCGGGTTCCGGATGCGGTGGTCGTCAACGGATCGTAGATGGTGACTGCGCTGCCTTGTGCATTGTACAGGCTGGAGAAGTTGCCGGTCCGCCATTCATCCAGCGGGAAGTTGGCTGAGCCGGGGTCGGCCGAGCGCTGCCGCATGGCTTCATAGGTGAGCAGCCAGAACAGCTTGTTGCGGCCGTCATAGACCTTCGGGATGAAGACTGGGCCGCTGGCCTGGAATCCATAGGTGTTGATGTTCATCGGCGGCTTCTTGGTGCCGGCGCGGTTCAATTCGGACTGGTTGGCGTTCAGTTCCTCAGCCTGGAAGTATTCAAACAGGCTGCCATGGAAGGCGTTGCCGCCGGACTTCGAAACGATGGTCACGATGCCACCGCCGGTGCGGCCGTACTGCGAGTCGTATGTATTGGTGAGAACCTTGAACTCCTGGACGGCTTCCATCGTCGGAACGCCGACAACTGAGCGGTTGCCGCGGACATTGCTGATGCCATCGATCAGCACTTCGTTGTCGCCCTTCTTGCCGCCGTTGATTGAGAATCCGGTGGTTCCGCCGATGTCGAAGGAACGCAGGTAACGCCAGTCACCCGCCTTCACAACGCCAGGCATGGCCCAGGCGATCTGGAAGGGGTTACGGCCCTGGGTGGGCAGTTGGGAGATCAGTTGGTTGGAAATAATCTGTCCGCGCGAGGCTGTCTCAGTCTGAAGCTGAGAGACGTCGGCCTCGACGTTAATGCTCTGCGTGACGTCGCCGACTTCAAGGGCGACGTCTGCGCGGGCCTTGTCCTGGGCCTGAAGCACGATGTTCTGGCGCGCGTATTTCTTGAAGCCAGAGCGTTCGATGGTGAGGTTGTAGGTGCCGGGAATGACGAACGGGAAAAGGTAATTGCCCTGATCGTTCGTCTGGGTGGTGGTGGTGACGTTTCTTTCAACGCTGGTGATGACAACGGAAACACCGGGGACCGGGGCTCCGGAAGGGTCAGAAACGAAGCCGGCCAGACTGGCGCGGACTTCCTGTGCGTGGATTGGAATTGCGGCAACCAATGCCGCGAGTACGATCAGACGGAGATTGTGAAGCATAGTTCCTCATCGCGTGTGAGATAGGCAGCAACCGGGGCTGCCGTGCGACCTGGACTGAGAGTATCACAAATCGAACGACACTGAGCAAACAATGGAACAGCGTGCCGGGAAATGGTGTCTATCGTTAGATATGTTCACTGTTTAAGATTGTTTCGTTACATCAACAGGAAACCAGAAGATACATTTATAAAGTGTAACGACTCATCGAGTTTTGACGAGCCGACGAGCGCCACATGAGGCCGGGGTGAAGGCGCGGAATTGTGGTGGCGGCGGTGACTTGATCAGTGCGCGGCCGGCCGCTGGCAGCGGCGCATTCGTTCGGCGAAGTCTCCCAGGTAGTCTTCGCGCCATCGGCTGACGCTCTTGGCGCCGGGATGGATGCCTTCCGCCGAGGCCGGGTCCGGATCGTCGGTCCACCAGTTGGGATGCTCGCTCGATGCCTGGCTGGTCCGGCCGCGGGGCGCAGCCACGGCGGTAAAAGCGCCGGAGAGGCCATTCAGACCAGGGAAGTCGCTCTCGATCATGACTGGCCAGCGCTTGGCGTCGCGCGGCGAGAAGCGGCATCGCAGCGCACGCCCATCGTTCACCGCCTTGGCCGGGATGCGTCCGTCGAAGATCATGCGCGCCTGATGCTGGCGCGTCATACCCTCGGGCAGCGGAATGGCAAACTCGACCACACCAAACGCCTCGGCCACGCCGGTGTCAACGATCAGCCGCCCGAAGACAGTCTTTCTGTCGTCCCAGACACGAACGAACCGCCCGCCCCAGCCGGACTGCGAAGGATCATCGGGCATGCCGCGCAGAAGCCAGCCGACCGACGGCGAATCGCCCATCTTGATCGTCCCTTTGAGATGAGTGGCGAAATAGTTACCAAGCGCCCCGTGTCCGGCAATGTGGGCGGCGACAAACGCCTGGTTGCCCCACTCGCCCGACTGGCTGCCGCCATTGAACCAGCCCCTGTAAGTGGTATTGGCTTCGATCATCCACAGCTTCGGGTGATTCCGCTCGATGTAGTTGTAGGCATCGACACTCCACATCTTGTTCGGACCGCCAATGAAGTAGACGCGCAGTTTGGGCAGAATCCCGGGCGCGTCGTGCAGTGCCTGGGCCAAGTCCTCGATGCCGCCCCACACGAGGACATACAGTGGACGCGGATCGGCCTTGCGGGCACACGCGACAATCCAGCGCGACCCTTCCGTCGGCGCGCCAAATCCACCCGGCCCCGGGCTGTCGATCGCGCCCTGTTTAGAGATGGCGCGCAATCGCTCCGGCGATGGATAGCGCGGCGAGTAGGATTTCAGATTCGCGTAATCGCTCTCATAGTGGCTGATGACTTCCAGAATGTGCTCGCGGCGGCCGGGCCCATATGGAGACGAGACGATGCCCTCCACGTCGAACACGTCGGCATAGAGAAGGAAGTGGACCAGGGATTGAAAGTCATCCGGGTCTGTTCCACCAACGTCGGTCGAGACCAGGACGCGGTAGCGGTTGCCCGCCAGCGCGCCGCGATCCGGAGGTTCGGCGAAGGCTTGCGGCAGGCAGAGCACAAGCAGAAGCGCCGTCAGGTGCACGCACGATGAAAGAGTCCCGTCGAATGCCATTGAGCGCATTGTAGGCCCGCCGGAGTCCGGCGCGCCACCTTCGGGTGCTTCGGCTATGCGGGCAGGTCCCAGTCGCTCTGCCACGTGACACGGCCCTTGGTGCGATAGGCCTCCAGAGCCATGTAGCAGGCCATGGTCGAGTAATAAGCGGTCTCCGCGTTGCAGATGGTCTGCTTGCGGGACTTGATGGACTCCAGCCAGTCCTTCAGAATCACCTCGGCCGACGGGCCGGAGCCCTCGCCCAGCGCCTCGGGCGTCTTCGAGAATTTCGCATTCGGCTTGTAGGTCCAGGAGACCTCGCCCGGACGCGAATAGCGCTCAATGAAATTCACCCCGCCCGTGCCGCGTAACTCGACTCCGGCGCTGGTGCGCACGCCCGGCGCCGACAGGCACTCGGCCGTGAACGTGACCGTGAGCTTTTCCGGGTACTCGACGATGAAGGTGATCACGTCGGGCGTGTCGCGGCCATCATTATAGAAGTGAATGCCGCCGCCGGCCACGCATGAGGCAGGCGCTTTCAGATTCAGCATGTAATGCGCCGTGTCGACGACGTGGATGCCAATGCCCATGATCATGCCGCCGTCGTAGTGCAACCACTTATAGGGGCTGAAGTAGACGCCGGGGTCCCAGGCAATCTTCGGTCCGCGGCCAAGCCAACGGTCCCAATCGAGGCCGTCGGGCTTGCGCTCGAATCCTTTGGGCGCTTCCTGGACGTAGCCGGAGTTGGACAGATACCAGGTGCGGGCGAAACCGGTCTTGCCCATCACTCCCGTGTCGACGAAGCGCTGCTTGCATTCGACGAACTGCTTCATGCCCCGGCCCTGCATACCCACCTGCAGGACGCGCTTGTTGGCGCGCACAGCCTTGACGATGGCCTGACCGTCGGCCGGCGTGTGGACCATGGGCTTTTCGACATAGACGTCCTTGCCGGCGTTCAGGGCATCGACGGCCGCCGGGGCATGCCAGTGGTCGGGCGTGGCTACGATCACGGCGTCGATGTCTTTGCGCTCGATCATGGGGTGGTAGTCGTGGTACTTCTCCGCCGTGGGCCCGGCGATCTGGGCCGCCTGATCGCGCCGGACATCATAGATGTCGCAGACGCCTGCAATTTCGACGCCGCCGATGCGCAGCAGTTCCCTTATCAGATACTGGCCGCGGCCGCCGTTTCCGATCACTCCGATGCGAATCTTGTCCGAGGCGCCGGCGACGCGTGCCGCCGAGGCCGCCGTGAGAACGAATGCCCTCCGCGATGGTTCGTGCATGACTAGAAGCTCCTTTGTGGGACCTCTAGATCATCCAGCATCGCGAGGCGGAATTCAAACTGAGGCGGCTGGGTCGGCGGGCGCGGGATTCCAGGCTATCGAGTTAGCCTGGCAGAACTGCTCGCCTCTCCTGTGCTCCAGACTGCCCTCTGTCAAACCAGATTGCTAGCTTTGTACTTGCGCCGAAAGTAGATGTAGGCGTCCACCATTCGGCAAATCTCGCGATCGAGGGCCTCTCGTTCATCCTCGCTCGCGGCAAGTCGAAGACTCTCACAGCGCTTCAGGAGGCCTTCGTGGAAGGCGAGTTTGACCTCATCGAGCGTTGCTCTGCCCTCAATACCAAGCGCCTCTCGCTGTGATTGATCGAACGGGTCGCCAGAATCGCGGGTCCGCCACATCTTGATCGAATACGTTACTATCAGGTACCCGCCAACGAAAGCGAGGCTCACAAGGCCGATGTCTCGTGCAGTCCACCCGCCACCCAAACTAGCAACCTCCTTGGAAGAGATCGAACGGGAGAGTCTCGATGTCGAGACAGTCGCTGCACCTGCCGTGGGCGAAGTGGTATTGAGTCCTGCATCTTGGGCAGTATGAGTTCGCCGAGAAATCACTTCGATCTGGTGGACCGACGACGGCGTTCCATTCCAACCCAACGCGTTCACATGCGGCTCGAAGCTCCTGTATGCGCACTTGGTCTATTGCGCCCACAAGAGGAAACTTGAGGGGCAACCATTCCTGTCGAACGAGATCCGGCGATGTTGCGGCCCCACAAACCGCCAGAATCGTTAGTGCTGGGCGATTCCTCGACATCTGCGCCCAAGTGAACTCCACAGCAGACATCATTGCAGCAGGAGGGTAGGCCGCACAGCGCAGGCACCCTAGAATCCTCTGCCACTTCGTGACTTCGGGTCGGTGTTTCGCGGCAGACCAAAAAGCGACCGCGACTGCGAGACCAAGAATGAGCAGGGTAGTGCTGATAGGAATCAGTGAAGGCCTGGCACCCATCCAGATCGCCAGGGTAGGGATTCCAAGCACCAGCCAGAGTGACATCAATGTGGACGTCATCCGCAATCCATTTGAATCCTCGCCTATCGTCTGAATGAGTTCCCTGGTTTTGGCCTCGGCTATCAGTCCGTGGTAGAAGTGCCTTTTTGGCTGGCCACCGGCAGACGACACCGACCGG
>CAZSBK010000093.1:0-19063 GCA_964604945.1 uncultured Candidatus Solibacter sp. | reverse complement strand
GGGGGTGGTTCATCTTTGCCAGTTCGTTTGGGTCGGTGACCGATGCCTGGACGGACGCCAACATTCACCAGGGCCACAAGAAGATGGCGGCGAAGGACCATGCTGGCGCTTTAGCGTCGTACAAGGCGGCAATCGAGTATCCCGAGAACCTCGAAACCACACGCAGCTATCGCGGCTCGCGCGCGCCGGAAGTCCATTACTGGGAAGGCAAGGCCCTTGCCGCCCTTGGCAAGAAGGACGACGCGGCGAGGGCATACAAGGAATCCGCCGCGGCACTGATCGGCACGGAAGACAACCCGCGCGCGACGGTGGATTCCGGCGCCGTGCTGCTGTATTTCCGCGGTATGTCGCTGGTTGAACTCGGCGAGAAGGCTCGGGCCAAGCAGGTCTTCGAAGTGCTGGTCAAGGCCGGCCAGGATGCCATGACGCGAACGCCGAGGCGTGACTTCTTTGCCAAGTTCGGCGAAACGCAATCGCGGCAACTGCGACAGGCGATGTGCTACTACGTTACTGGTCTGGGCCACTTGGGGCTGGGCCAAACGGCGGCGGCGAAAGCGTCATTCGCCAAGGCGGTTGCGTTGAACCGGTATCTGACCGAGGCCAAGACGCTGCTGGCGGACGCGGCCGGCGGCAGCAGATAGCCAAGGCAGTCAACCCCAGTCGGGATGGATGCCCGGACGTTACTCCTTCGCAGATCAAAGTCCGCCCCACTCGGCGCGCTTACACTGCGCTGAGGCCAGGGCGGTTCAAGATGGACGTATTCATGAGGCCGTCCTTGACGTTGAAGATCCCGGGGAACTTCGGTTCCCACGTCTTGTTGGCTGCGGGAACGTATTGGATCGAGTTGGCTTCGATGGCCGCGACTCCGGGCACATGCGCGGCGAGTCCGGCGGAGTGAATCAATGATGCGCCGGGGCAGGTGAGGTCCTGTACGCAGAGGAACATCTTCCACTTCTGCGCGGCAGCCGCCATCAGCAGCGCCTGGGACTGGCCCTTGCACGCCTTGAGCGCGGCGCCGGAATAACCCATCCCGCGCGCCAGCGCGAGGCTTTCCAGATCGACGAGCGACTCGTCGATTACCACCGGGCGCAGCTTCGAGGCCTCATGCATGACGTTGTGCTCGTCGGCCTTGAGGTCGCGTTTTGTGGGTTGCTCGATGTATTGAATGCGCTCGAATCCGGCGGGCGATGATTCCTTCACCTGGCGCAGCATGCCGAGCAGGTATTCGACGTTCTGGCACTTCTCATTGAAGTCGAGCGAATAGAACCACGTCTCCGTCTTCCGGCGGGCCATGACCTCGGCGGCAACGCGGTCGACCGTGAGGATGCGGTCGCGGTCCCACTGGAGGTTGTCGCCGTTGAGCTTGATCTTCAGGTGCGTCAGCCCGTTGTAGTCGATCCACTCGGCGAGCGTCTCGGGCAGGCCGTCGTTGAGGCGCTTCGGGATATCGGCCTCGACAATGGGATCGACTGCGCCGACCAGGTGATAGAGCGGCATGCGCGGCTTCGGTTCGCGGCTGACGAACTGGTTGAGGTAGAGGCCCTTGAACTCGGCGCCGAAATAACGCGATAGGTCCTCCGCCAGGAAGTCGCGCCCGTAACAGTGATAGGCGGAGCGCTTGTTCAGCTTGCCGTAGGCATCATGCAATGCGGCGTCGAACGGCGACCCGGTGACCAGGGTGCAGAGTTTAGGGATGGGTTCGGCGAGACGCAGTTCGCGCGTCGTGTCTTCGGCTGCCCGCAGCCATGCGGGTTCGAGGAGGTGATTGAGTTCGACCGGGTGGCCGTATTCGGTGCAGGAGGTGGTGACAGCGCGCAGTTTGGCGGCCAGGGTCTGCATCGCCGCCAGCGTCTGCGAGTAGTTCATCGTCTTCGATGGGAAGGCCCAGATATTGCCCAGCGGCATCGAGCCGAAGCCTTTGGCCGTGCGGCCGGCGCGGTCGCTGATGGTGATGTTGACGTTCAGCAGGGTGACGCGGTCCACAATGGCGCCGCCGAATTTCAGCGGGGCGCGATAGGTGTAGTCTTCCCTCGATGTGACGACGTCATTGATTCGCACGTCTCGCGGGTTGGGCGCCAGCACTTGGGGCACGGCGGCGAAGGCGGCGAGGAATCCGCGTCTGGTGGTCATGCGCACCAGTGTATTACTGATTGCGGCGGGTCAGTTCGACGTGGCGCGGCGCGCGCGCATGTAGTCGGAGGCTTTCACCAGCAGGAAGGAAAATGCGAAAAGTCCGAGGGCGATGTAGGCGAAGTCCCATTTGTGGTGGTTCAGGTATCCAAGAGACTCTTCGCCGAGTTTGCGGCCGAGGTAGGCGATGGCGAAATAACGCGGGATGCGTGCGGCGGCCAGCACCACCAGGAACGACCGCAGCGAGATGCCGAGCGCGCCGGCGCAGACCACCGCGATCTTCAGCGGCATGGGGATGGGGATCAGGCCGGGGATGAAGACGGTGATGAGACCGTAATGCTGAAACCACCGCCGCCACCGCTTGCCGCGAGCCGACACCGTGTGGCGTTCGAGGAACATTTCGCCGCCCTTGCGGGCCAGCAGAAACAGAATGGCTGAGCCGATCAACGATCCAATGACCGCGAGAGCCGCGGCGACAAAAGCGTTCTCCGGGCGTTGCGAGGCGTAGAGAATCAGGGCGATGTCCGGTCCGGACGGGTTCGGCAGTCCGGCCCCGTCGATGATGCCGATGAGCAGCGTGCCGGGCAGTCCCCAGGCGAGCAGGATTTGCGAAATAGCTTTCATGAATGCGTACGGCTAACTTCCAATGCGTTGGAGAAGGGTCTCCTCGTTCCAGACTTCGATGCCGAGTTGTTGGGCCTTTTCAAGTTTCGATCCGGCGTCGGAGCCGGCGACGACAACCGATGTCTTCTTGGACACGGACCCGGCGGCCTTGCCCCCGGCGGCTTCGATGAGTTCAGTAGCGCGGTCGCGTGACAGCGTGGGCAGCGTGCCGGTGAGGACGAAAGTCATGCCGGCGAGAGGTCCGGCGGTGGGGCGGCGCGTCTCGTGCGTCATCACCAGGCGCTCGCCACGCAGCCTGTCGATGAGCGCCCGGTTATGGGATTCGGCGAAGAAACGAAGGATCGATTCCGATACTTTTGGTCCGACCTCCGGGACCTGCTGCAGTTGCTCCGCCGTCGCTGCGGACAGGGCATCCATCGAGCCGAAATACTCGGCCAGCAACTGGGCGGTCCGCTCGCCGACAAAGGCGATGCCCAGTCCGGAGATGAGTCGCGGCAGGGGCCGCGTGCGCGACGCCTCGATGCCGGCGACGATGCGGGCGGCGGACTTATCGCCCATGCGGTCGAGCTCGACGAGTTGGGCGGCGGTCAGCCGGTAGATGTCGGCGACATTGCGGACCAGGCCGCGTTCCACCAACTGGTCCACCAGCACCTCACCCATGCCGTCGATGTCCATCACCGCGCGCGATGCGAAGAACCGGATGGATTCCTTCAGCCGCGCCGGGCAGTTGGTGTTCAGGCAGCGGCTGGCGACCTCGCCTTCGGCGCGCATCACCGGCGCCTGGCAGACGGGGCAGTTCGGCGGGAGTTCGAAGGGCCGCCGGTCGGGTCCATGCGATTGCACGGAAACGACCTTGGGGATCACGTCGCCGGAACGTTCGATCACGACGGTGTCGCCGATCATCAGGCCGAGGCGGGCGATCTCCTCTTCGTTGTGTAGCGTAGCGTTCGAAACTGTGACGCCGGAGACGACCACGGGCCGCAGCCTTGCCACTGGCGTCAACACGCCAGTGCGTCCGACCTGGACGTCGATGGCTTCGACGACGGTCGAGGCCTGTCGCGGCGGGAATTTGTAGGCGATGGCCCAGCGAGGGGCCTTGGCCGTGTAGCCGAGCGCATGCTGTTGGGCGATGGAGTCGATCTTGGCGACGATACCGTCGATCTCGTAGGGCAGGGAATCGCGGCCGGCTTCCCAGCGATCGCAGAACTGTTGGAGTTCATCGAGGGAGGAGACGCGGGCGCGATTGGGGTTCACCTTGAAACCCATGGCGGCCAGCCTGTCGAGCGACTCGGAATGCGCCGGCAATGTGGGCTGGCCATCCACCAGCAGGAAGTACGCATAGAAGTCGAGCTGGCGCGACGCGGTGGTTGCGGGCTCCAATACACGAAGCGACCCGGCGGCCGAATTGCGCGGATTGGCATAGAGCGGCTGGCCGTCGCGGGCCCGCTCGACGTTCAGCCGTTCGAATGCCGCCTTCGGCATCACGACCTCGCCGCGGACCTCGAACTCCGGCCATGGGGCGTTGACGCGCAGTGGCAGGCTGCGGATGGTGCGGGCGTTTTCCGTGACATCCTCGCCCGTGCGGCCGTCGCCGCGCGTGACGGCCAGGCTGATCAGCCCCTGGCGATAATGCACGGCCATCGACAGCCCGTCGAGCTTCAATTCGGCCGTATAGCTGAACAGTTCACCGGCCAGCAGCGTAGCGGCCCGCGCATGGAAGGCGCCGAGCTCGGCCGGGTTGAGCGCGTTGTCCAGGCTCAGCATGGGCGAGGAGTGATCGACTTTGACGAACCCTTCGCGCGGCGCGCCGCCGACACGGAGAGTAGGTGAATCGGATGTGACCAGTTCTGGATGAGCGGCCTCAAGCGCTTTAAGCTTTCGCATCAGGCCGTCGTATTCGGCGTCGGAGATCTCCGGCTGGTCGAGGACGTAATAGAAGTGCTCGTGGCGCCGGAGTTCGGCGCGCAAGCGTTCCATTTCTACCTGGATCGTTTCGCTCATGTGAATGAGGGCTTCTATAATCGTACCGAGGGGGCCATCCTGAACGCACGATACGACAAAGGAATTCTCTTATTCAATCCGGCGGCCGGCCGGATTCGTAGCCGGCCGGCCAGGGTGGACGAAGCGTTCGAAGCGCTTCAACGGCTGGCCGGTTCGCTGACGGTGGTAGCGACAGAGGGCCCAGGCACTGCGGGACGGCAGGCAGCCGAAGCCATCGCCAAAGGAGCCGACCTGATCCTGGTGGCCGGCGGCGACGGCACTGTCAACGAAGCCTTGCAGGGAATGGTAGGCTCGCACGCGGCGCTCGGCATCATTCCGTCAGGCACGGCCGACGTGACGGCCATGGAAATCGGGTTGGGCAAACAGACCCGCACGGCGCTGCCGGCGCTGCTGCGGTCCCAACCACAGAGGATTGCCGTGGGCGCCCTCAAGGCGGGCGACGGGCCGGAGCGCTATTTCCTGGCGATGGCGGGCGTGGGGCTGGACGCCTCCATCGTGCGACGAGTCTCGCCCGGGTTTAAGCGCCGGTTCGGCAAACTGAGCTACTGGTATGCCGGATTCGCAACCTTGGGGCAGGCGTTGCCGGAGTTTTCAGCCACGGTGGACGGCGAGCGGGTGAGGGCGAGTTTTGCGCTGCTGAGCCGGGTGAAGAACTATGGCGGCGATCTCGAGATCGCCCGTCATGCCGACATCCGGAAGCCGAAACTGGCGCTGGTCATGTTCGAAGGGCCGAACACATTCCGGTATTTGAAGTACTTCGGCGGCGTGCTGCTGAACCGGTTGGACGGGATGAGCGGTGTGCGGTTGAAGCTGGTCGATGAACTCACGGTCGAGGCGGAGGCGGGCGGAGGGCCGGATCTTCAGGTGGACGGCGAGTATGCCGGCCTGGGCGCGGCACGGGTGCGAGTGGTCGACACCGCCTTGACTCTACTGATGCCTCCGCGCTAGTTAGAACGCCGCGCGCATGGTCTGGAACTCGGTTTCCAGTTCCTGCCTGATCGCTCCAGCGTAGGCTTCCAGGCTGATGACGCGCAGCGCGGCCTCTGGCGCCATGGCCGTTCCGCGGTCGAAATCCTCGATGCGGTGGCCGGCGTCCACGGCCATGTAGTCGGCCAGTTCAATGGCCCGGCTCAGCGGCATCACGCCGCCCGTGGCCGACAAGTCCGACTCGCTGCGGTGATGGTACAGCACGGCCTTCTGCACCGCCGGCGGCAATCCCCAGCGCTGCAACGCGGCTGCCGACAGTTCGGCATGGTTGAGGCCGAGCACTTCGGTTTCAATCTCTTCCAGTCGCCGGTTGGTCGACATGGCGAGATGGACGATCCGCAGATACTCGGCAGGGCAGGCAGTGGCGATCATCAGCCGGCCCAGGTCATGCAACAGCCCGGCGGCAAACGCGCCTTCGGGGTAGTCGAATCCGGCCTTCTGCACGATGGCGTCGGACAGGATAGCGACAGCCACCGAATGGTCGTTGAACCGGCCCATGTTCCAACTCGGCGGGACGGCGACCTTGGCCCACAGCCGGGAAACCGACATGCCAAGTACATACTTGCGCAGCTTCACGATACCCAGGATCGAGATTGCTGCCCGCACGCTCGAAACGGTGCCCCGGCGCCCGTAAAGCGCTGAGTTCACCAACCTCAATACGTTGCCCGACAGGACCGTATCCCTTTCGATGACCGAGGCCAATTCGGCGAACGAGACGTCCTCGTTAGCCAACGATGCCATCAAGTGATTCAAAACAGGCGAGAACGGTGGCAATGCGTCGAGCTCGCGCAATGCCTTGTCTCGGTACACCACCGATGCGAGTGTGTTTTGACTCACGTCTGATTCATCGGCTGAACGCCAGCCGAAGTTGAGGGTTCCAGCGCGCAATTGTGTTGGCGGATAACATAGAGGGTACGGTGAACGGCGAAGCTGTATCGGCAATCGAAATCCGCGACCTTAAGAAGGTCTATGGCGGCAAGGCGGCGGTGGACGGCCTGACGCTGAGTGTCGGCAGAGGTTCGTTTTTCGGTTTCCTGGGACCAAACGGCGCCGGCAAGACCACCACCATCCGCATGTTGATGGGCCTGGCCGCGCCCTCCGCGGGCGAGATTCACATTCTCGGCATGGACATGCCCGGGCAGGCGCTAGACATCCGCGCCCGCATCGGACTGGTGCCGGACGACTCGCTCCTGTTCGATCACCTCACCGGACTCGAATTTGTCGAATTCTCGGGCCGCATGTACAAGCTTGAAAAGAGTGTCGCCCGGGCCCGCGCGGCCGAGCTGATCGCCTTGTTCGAACTCGACAGTTCCAAGAAGAAGATCATCGGCCAGTATTCGAAGGGCATGCGCAAGCGCGTCGCCATGGCGGCGGCCCTGATCCACCGGCCGGACCTGTTCCTGCTCGACGAACCGTTCGAGGGCGTCGACGCCGTCGGCGCGCGCCTGATGAAGGACATCTTGAATGAACAGGTGCGGCGCGGGGCGACCATCTTTCTCACCTCGCACGTGCTTGAAGTGGTCGAACGGCTCTGCGAACGGGTGGCCATCATCAACGAGGGCCGCCTGGTTGTGGACGCGCCCATGGCGGAACTTCGTTCGGGTCAGGAGACGCTGGAGGACATCTTCGTCCGCGTGGTGGGCGGAGTGGAGCGCAACGCGGAAACGCTGGACTGGCTCTAGCGGGCACAAATGACTCTCACCGGCAACCAGGTTTCGGCCATCGTCGGGGCGCAATGGCGCGCCTGGATCAACAAGGGCCCGAGTTCGGGCTGGGCGATGTGGCTGGTCTACCTGGTCTGGTACGGCTTTGCCGCGACCTTGGCCTGGCTGGCGGCGACGATTTTGCCCGGCATCAAGGAACCGGCCAGGCTGGCCCAGACCGTCGAACTCGCCTTGCTCGCCGGACTCATCTACTGGCAGTTCATCCCGCTGATGCTGGCCAGCGCCGGCATGGCCCTGGACCTGAAACGTCTGCTGGTCTACCCGGTCGAATCGTCCACGCTCTTTCTGATTGAAGTGGCGCTGCGGCTGTCGACAGGCATGGAAGTCGCCATCGTTCTGTCTGGCGTGGCCGTGGGCTTGTGGAACCGTCCCGACGTGCCGTGGTGGGGGCCGCTTGGCTTCATCCCCTACATGGCGTTCAACATGTTCCTGTCCGCGGGCATCCGCGACCTGCTGGCGCGGCTCATGGCCAAACGCGGCGTCAGGGAACTGGTCGTCTTCGGCTTGGTCACCGTGAGCGCGCTGCCGCAGTTGCTGCTGATGATGTTCCCGCCCGAGAAGTGGCAGCGCCAACAGGTCTTCGGCTTCCTGGATAGAATTCCGACTCTTCCGCTGCCCTGGACCGTCACGGCCCGCACGGCCCTCGGCGACGGGATCTGGTGGGCCGCCCCTCTTGTATTCGTTTGGCTCGCGGCGGGCTTGTGGTTCGGCTATCGCCAGTTCATCAAAGGCCTGAGTTGGGACAACCAGGGGACGCCGAAACCGGCCAAGCCGGAACCGCAGATCCCGGGCCGCGCGGCCGGCTGGATGGAGCAGGTCTACCGCCTGCCATCGTGGCTGATGGGCGACCCGCTCGGCATGCTGGTGGAGAAGGAACTGCGGTTCCTGTCGCGGGCGCCGCGTTTCCGGCTGGTCTTCCTGATGGGCTTTTCCTTCGGCCTCATCATCTGGTTTCCACTGGCGTTTCGCGAGGGCCGGCAGGGCGGCATGATGGCGGAGAACTTCCTGGTCTGGGTGAGCCTCTATGCGACGCTGATGCTGGGTGACGTTCTCTTCTGGAACTGCTTCGGCTTTGACCGCCAGGCCGTTCAGGCCTACTTCGTCGTGCCTGTGAAGTTCTCAACTGTTTTGATCGCCAAGAACCTGGCCGCCGCCTTCTTCCTGCTGCTGGAAGTGACCCTGGTCGCCTTGGTCTGTTCCCTGTTCCGGATCAGCGTGACCCCCGGCAAGGTTGTCGAGGCTTTCGCCGTCAGCCTGCTGGTCAGCCTGATGCTGCTGGCGGTGGGCAACCTAATGTCGGTCCGTTACCCCCGGCCGTCCGATCCGTCGAGTTCTTGGCGAAACTCCAGCGGGGGCAAGACGCAATTCCTCCTGCTGGTGGCATATCCGGTGATTGGCGTCCCGGTGGCGCTCGCCTATCTGGCGCGCTATGCATTCGGAACGGATCTCTCCTTCTACCTGGCGCTCGGCTGCGGCTACGTTGTGGCGGGCATCACGTATTGGGTATCGATGGAGTCGGCGGTGGAATACGCCATGCGTGAGCAGGAATCGACAATTGCCGCGCTATCCAGCAGCGAGGGCCCGTTTGCGGGGTAGGCCAATGGGACGCGGCTGGGCTTCCGCTGTCATGCTGGCCGCGGCACTGTCGGCGCCTGCCTTCGGCGCCTGGCAGGAGTTCAAGTCGGGCCCGTTCACCGTCATCAGCGAACGTGGCGAAAAGCAGTCGCGCGACGTGCTGGCTGAACTGGAACAGTTCCGCGGCGCGTTGGGCCAGGCGGTTGGCAAAACGGAAATGAAAACGGTCTGGCCGGTCACTGTCGTGGTGGACCGTGGCGCGGCGGCCGATGCCTTCCTGGGCATGGGCCGCGACGGCTGGCTGGCCCTTTGGCCTGACAAAGGCCGCCCGCCGGCCGCCTGGTTCCGCCAACTTGCGCTCTTGCTCCTCGAAGACAACCTGCCCGGCCACATGGCTCTGGACTTCGAAGCCGCCCTCGCCGACGCCTATTCCACCCTGCGCATCGACGGCGCGCGCCTGACCTTTGGCGACCCGCCGCTAGCACCGGCCCGGACTTGGCAATGGGCCCTCATCCATCAGCTGACTGTGAGCGAGGACACCCGCGGCCGCATCCGCGTATTGCTGTCCAACCTGGCCAACGGCGGCGAGTTCGACGTCTCGTTGAGAAACGCTTTCCAGCAGACGCAGCAGGAGATCGAGAAACAGGCCCGCGTCTGGGCCGGCCGCAACCAGTTTGAGACCGCCACCTGGACCGGATTCGGCATCAACCCGGACCGCTTCCGCGGCCTGGAAGCCTTGCCGTCGCGGGTGAGGTTGGTTCCGGGCGATCTGGCACTGGCCCGCGGCCAATATGCCCAGGCCGTGGCGGCCTATGAGAAAGCGCAGCGGGAACGCGCCTCGACGGCGGGCGACGAAGGCCTGGGCCTCGCGCTGGCCGGCTTGAAACGCAACGAGCAGGCTTTGGAAAAGTTGCGCGCAATCGCCGCCGACGAAACCGCCGGCGCCCGGGGATTGTACGAGCTGGCCCGGATCGAGCCGGGCAAGGAAGAGGCGCGTATCGCCGTCGAGCGTGCGTCGCTCAAAAAGCCTGATTGGGCCGATCCCTTCATCCTGGCCGCCAGCCAGGAGCCGGGTCCCGTGCGGCGCGCGTATCTGCTGAAAAAGGCCGCCGAACTCGCGCCCAGGCGGGTTGATCTCTGGGAAAAACTGGCCGGCGCGCAGAGCGATGCGCAGCAGTTCGACGAGGCGTCGAAGTCCTGGCGGGCGGCGACCCGGGTGGCCGGGTCGGAAGCTGAGCGCGCGCGCCTGCTCGAGCGACAGCGGGCGGCGGAAACAGCGCGTCTGGACGCTGCCGATGCGGCCCGCAGAAAGCGCGACCAGGAAGACCGGGACGAAGTGGACAAGCTCAAACGCGAGGCCGAAGAGCGGATCAAAGCGGCTGAACGGAAGGTCAATGAGTCAGCGGGCGGATTGAAATCCAAGGAGAAACCTCTGGACTGGTGGGACGGCCCCGCCCTGGAAAAGGCCGAAGGCCGGCTCATCCGCGTGGAGTGCGTCCAACGGACCCTGCGGCTGGTGCTCGATCAGGGTGACGGCAAGACGCTTCGGTTCATGGTGAGTGAACCTGGACGGCTCGGCGTCCTGGGCGCCAAGGAAGCGACCCTGGCCTGCGGTCCGCTGAAGCCGCCCAGGCAGGTCAGGATCGACTATCAGCCCAGGAGCAACGCCAAGACTGCCACGACGGGCGAGGCCGTGACGCTGGAGTTTCAATAACCGATGAAGAACAATCAGGTGCCGATGCGCTGGGTGGCCGTGGGCGTCTTCGCCGCCGCCAACTCGCTCAATTTCCTCGACCGTCAGATCCTCGCCGCACTTGCGCCGCAGCTCATGAACGAGTTCGGCATGACCGCGTCAGGTTACGGCGACGTGATCCTGGCCTTCTCGCTCACCTATGCCCTGGCCGCGCCGCTGGCCGGCCTGATGATAGACAAAGTCGGTTTGCGGTTCGGATCGGCCATTGCCGTGGCCTTCTGGTCGTTGTCGGCGATAGCCACTGGGCTGGTGTCGTCGCTCAAGGGACTGATCCTTTGCCGGGCGGCGCTGGGCGTGGGCGAGGCGGGCGGAATTCCGGCCACGGGCAAGGCTTCGGCACTGTATCTGATGCCGAGGGAACGGGCGCTAGGCAGCGCTGTCTATCAGATGGGCCTGACGGTGGGGGCGATGGCGGCGCCCGTGATGGCGCAGTTCGTCGCCAGGATCTACGGTTGGCGGGCCGCGTTCATGATCGCCGGCGTGTTGGGCCTTTTGTGGATTCCGCTGTGGTTCCGGGTCGAACGGCGCGCGCCGAAGACGGGCGAGGAGTCTTCGCCGAAATCGGCGGGCGCCGGTGAGGTCATCAAGGATCGGCGCTACTGGGCGCTGCTGGTCTCCAACGTCCTGCTCATGTCGGTCTACACGCTTTGGGTGAACTGGACGACGGTTTACCTGGTCCGCGAACACCACCTCTCGCAGCAGACGGCGAATTACCAACTGGCCTGGATCCCCCCGGTATTTGCCACCGCCGGTGGATTGGTTGGCGGGTGGCTCGTGTACCGGATGGGCAAAGGCGCCACCGACGTGACTGCCGTGCGTATGCGGGTGATCGGGTGGGGTTGCCTCCTGCTGCTGGCCAATGCGGCCGTCCCGCTGATGGGTTCGCCCATAGCGGCGACGGCGGTCATCTGCCTGAGCTTCTTCGCCTGCGTCGCGGCCAGCGTCAACATCTACGCCCTGCCGCTGGACCTGTTCGGTCCGGGGCGCGCCGCGTTCGCCGTGTCTGGCTTGACCTCGGTGTATGGATTGCTGCAAGGCGTGTTCTCGGCCGCCGTTGGCCGGGTGGTGGACGGCTACGGCTTTGGACCCGTCTGCGTGGCGGCTGCCATCCTGCCGCTGGGATCGTGGGCGGTGCTGAAGGTGGCGTTGAGGAGGACTCAGGTTGGAAATCCGGCTGCTGCGTGAAACCGATTCCGGGCGGATTGCTGAGATTCAGGCCAGCAGTCCGGAAGCGTCGCAGTGGAACTCGTCCGACTACCTCGGCTTTGAGACCTGGGTGGCCGAGCAGGATGGCGATGTGATTGGTTTTCTGTCAATTAGAGAAACCGGCGGCGGCGAGGCAGAGGTCCTGAACATGGCCGTCGATCCGGGAAGTCGCCGGCTCGGTGTTGCCCGCAGCCTGCTAAATCGGGCGCTGGAAGGGCGGTTTCAAGAAGTGTACCTCGAAGTACGGGAATCGAACGGCGCTGCCCTGCGGCTGTACGAATCGATGGGATTCCGCAGAGCTGGAGTACGGCCGAAGTACTACGAAAGGCCCAAAGAGGCAGGTATTGTCATGAAACGGCAAAAGTGGTAGGGTTTGGGTGACGAGGGGCCACCGGGCCCCTTTGACGCAAGCCGATGCGAACGACAACCCCCACCGGGCCAGTGACCCAACGCTCAAGGCCTTGGTGTGGCCGTCCATCAAAAGGAGATTCACTAAATATGGAAAAAGTGAGACAGGAAGAACTCAGAACTCATCTGATCCAGACGAACGAAGAGTTCCGAGTCATGGCCCAGCAGCACGCTGACTACGAGCGGTTGATCAAGGAGATTGAAGCCAAAGTCCATGTGACTCCCGAAGACGAGTTTGAAGAGCACCGGTTGAAGAAGCTGAAGCTGCGCCTGAAAGACCAGATGGCTGAGATTATGAACAGGACAAGCGCATCGGAGGTGGCTTAGCGCGATCCCTGTTCGCGGCGTAAGAAGCGCTGCTTCCTGAGACCCCGGAGACGCTTTCGTTTCCGGGGTCTTTGCTTTTCCGGACAGGTTGAGATGCCGGTATTATCAGGCCTCAAAGTCTGGTACGTTTGTGTGCAGATGGACTCGTTCCGAATCCCGGTTGTCGAACGGCGAAGGAGATGCGGGTCTAGCCCGAGGATTGAAGACCGGCGCGGCCAGTGCCGAGCACGCACTTACACCCGGCTCCCGCGCCTGTTAGCGAGGTGATCATGCCTGAAGAACTGAAAGCCGGATGCGCCAGGCCGACCGGAGGCCCGGTCGGGGCAGCGCCTCAGGAAGTGAATCCAAGCACTGAAGAACGCAAGGAGGAATCCCAAATGGTTCTGATTGGAAGAAAGGCGCCCGACTTCACGGCGCCGGCCTATCACCAGGGGAAGTTCGTCAATGTGACGCTTTCCGAGTACCTTGGCAAGTGGGTGTTGCTCTGTTTCTACCCAGGTGATTTCACATTCGTTTGAAGCACTGAACTCTCGGCGGTCGCCGAGACTCATCCTGAGTTTGAGAAGTTGGGTGTTCAGGTTCTGTCCGCGAGCGTCGACAGCATCTTCGTCCACAAGATGTGGAACGATCAGGAGTTGTCGAAGATGGTGGAGGGCGGCGTACCCTTCCCCATGCTGTCCGACGCCGGCGGAAAGGTTGGAAAGGTCTACGGGATCTATGACGAGGATGCCGGCGTGGAAACGCGCGGACGCTTCATCATCGACCCGGATGGCGTGATTCAAGGCTACGAGGTTCTGACGCCGCCAGTGGGCAGGAACGTGGGCGAGTCGATCCGCCAGGTGCAAGCGTTTCAGCTTGTCCGCGAGTCCAAAGGCACACAGGCCACGCCATCGGGCTGGCGTCCGGGCAAGCCGACCCTGACCCCTGGACCGGATCTCGTTGGCAATGTCTGGAAGGTTTGGAAGACGGAGAGCGCATTCGACTGACGCTCTCGCCATTCACATCAGCCGGAAGCAAAGATCGGGGCGCGTCTCCAAGGCTGCGCCCCGTTTTCATTGAGGCCGCCGCGGGAAGGCGGCGGTCAGGAGACGGACTGCCGCTCGGGTGCGGTCTTGCGGCGCGCGGCCAGGGCGCTGAACAGGGCGAGCGTAGCCACGATGAGGTTCGAGGCAACAACCGGCAGCGACTGAATGGCCAGCCCATAGGCGATCCAAAGCACGGCTGCCCCGGCCTGGATCTTGCGCAGACGCGCCGGGTCGCGGAAGGCGTACGAGCAGGCGAAGACGGCGGTTGCGACCCAGCCGAGGCTTTCAAGGGGTGAGATTGTCACAATTCCTCCTCATCAGGCGGCAGGCGCTGCGCCCGTGCGCGCCGGCGTGAACGTAAGCGAGTCTGTGCGGACCTTCTGCCAATCCTGCAAATCCAGCCCGTGGCTTTCGAACAGCGAACGGATCCGGCCCGCATCCCAGCCATGGATCTCTTCGAGGATCGGGATCAGCACGCTGAGTGAGTTGTCGCTGAGTACGGTGCGCCGGGCGATCTGGGTGATGAACGGGTTCTCAGAGACGGCGATCGTGAGGCCGTCGCGCCGGTTGACATGCAGCATCACGTGGACGTCGGATGAGCCGTCGCCGACATAAACGATGCGGTCGTGGCGGACCTGCAGGCTCTCGCGGATCTCCTCAAGCACGGCCACCTTCCCGTAACCGGCCGATACGCGGGCGATGGATGAGATTTCGCCGGTTGCCGGGTCGTAGTTGAAGCGGGTCCCGAAGATGTGGTCCGGGGCCACGATTCCCTCCAGAGCCGATTGAATCACCTCCTCGGGTGCGGCCGAGATGACATAGAAAGCGAAGTGATGGCCCTCGATCTCCTCGATCAGCCTCATTAGCAGCGGAATGTTGCGCTTCAAACGGATGCGCTTGCCCGCTTCGTGCAGGTGCTCGCGTCGGACTTTGCGGTACTCGGGGTCGTGCAGTAGCAGATAGGCCAGTTCGCCCCCCTGCTGGACCAGGTGAATGTGGGACAGGCCTTCCACCTTTTCAATGAATCCGCTGGCGCCAAGCAGTTCGCTGAGGACCAGGCCGGAATCGTTGAAGCTAAGTGTTTGATCGAAATCGCTGGCAAGAATAAACTGTTTGGATGAATTGGTACGGATATGGGTCATGCTGGTATAGCCTCCTTTAGATAGACCATCGGTCAATTGTCGGTGGGCGGAGTTTCACTCGTGTGTCAAACCGTCAACAGTTCCCTAACCACGGGGAGGGAGGACGAGCGAGAATCAACAAAGGTGAGCAGTCAGGGCTGGCGACGGCGGCGGGGCCTCGAACATTACTTCCAAGTCAAGTATAACAAAAACTCAATAGTCGCGCATCTGCCGGACTCCGCCTCTCAGCTGCGGACCATGCGTTCGCGGATTTGAAGGTAGCTGCGCACGGCGAGGTCTAGCGGCGGCATCTTTTCGATGCCGGCGGCCTCCATCTTCGAGTTCGAAAGGGCGGAGAACTTCGGGCGCGTGGCCGAAGTCCGGTATTCACGCACGCTGGTCGGACGCAATTCGGGTTTCAGCCCGGCCTCGGCGAAGATGATCTTGGCGTATTCATACCACGAAATCGGCGTGCCGCCGCCGACATGGTACGTGCCGGTGAGGCCCCGTTCGACCATCTGGACCGTCCGGGCCGCCAGGGCGGGTGCATAGGCGGGCGATGCCACGTGGTCCTCGACCACGCGGATCGTCTGGCCCGAAGAGGCGAGCCGCAGCATCACCTCGACGAAATTGCCGCGTGCCGTCGCCAGGCCGCCCGGACCGAAGACACCCGAGGTGCGGATGATCAGCGGAGCGTCCAGATAGGCCCTGGCATAGAGTTCGCCAGCCAGCTTTGAGACGCCATAGGCGCCCATGGGGCGGGGTTGGTCGGTTTCGACGTAAGGCCGGTCAGTCTTGCCGTCGAAGACATAGTCGGTAGAGTAATGGACCATCCGGCTGCCGGACTGGCGGCAGGCCATGGCGATGTTGCGCACCGCTAGCGCGTTGACCAGATAGGCCGCGGCTGGCTCCTGCTCGGCGACATCCACCTGGTTATAGGCCGCCGAGTTGACCACTACGGCCGGGTCCACCGAGGCCACTGCCGCCTCGACCGCTTCTGGCTTCGTGATATCGACCTCGTCCCTATCCCAGCCGTGCACCTGCCAGCCATGGGCGGCGAATTCGCGCATCAGTTCGACGCCTAGTTGGCCGGCGTTACCCAAAACCACGACCCGGTTAGCCATATGTCCCGTAATATAGCGCGATTGGAGTGTCGGCGGCGATGGCCGGACCGGAATCCGGCACCGCCGGACTGACGCGTGACGAAAGCGTACAGAACCGTACGACGAATGCCCCTTCTTTGCTTTTTTTTCGCCTGACGCTGGAAAAAATGTTGCAACTTGGTTACATTCAGAGTACGTCTAGATTGTAAGCAATCGAATGAAAGGAGCCGGCGCCATGCAAAAGTCCTTTGACAGCGTCCAATCTTCCACCCTCGCCGGCGGTGCGAGAAGGCTCGTCTTTCTGGCCATGGCCACCGTATTCACCGTGGCTCTGGTGGCTAGTCTGGCTTGGGGCCTGTATGGGATTGCCCGCCCATAGCTTGTCTGGCCCTCTCTAGCTCTTCGCCACTCCTTCGTCCCTGCCCCGTTTCTTCCAGCAAGCTCCTCATCAGGTTCCGCAGATCCTCCAACCCGCCCAGAACATGCTCGAACCGAATGCCCACCTGGTAACCACCCCCGGCCATCTCGGTCGAGTGGACGCATTCCCCGAGGAACATCGCGTCTTCCCACTCCAATTTGATTGGGGCCGAAACCTGGACCGGTTCGGGTGAGCTGATTTGCGCTCCTGCCCCCGATAGATCTTCCACTCTGACCGCGAGATCCTTCTCGACTGGCCCCAGCAGCCGCAGACGAGCGGAGAACTGAGTGACTTGCCGGAACTGCGCACGCCGTTCCATACATACTCTATCGACCTGCCGTGCGGAAGTGAGTAGGCATTTTCTTAGAATCGGAACGGCTCCGGTGTTACTCCACAGCTTCGGCGGAGGGCGGATTCTGGACTTTCAGGCCGGCCGACTCCATCACCACCTGGATGAAGCCCAGGCCGGCCTTCGAAAACGCCTTGTCCTTGCGGTAGACGATACCCAGGCGGCGGATGAGCGGTTCGGGCGCCAGCGAGACGGTCGCCAACTCACCGGCGGCGACATCCTCCCGGCAGTGCGATGCAGCCATAAAAGAGAGGCCGAGGCCCGCCTGGACGAAGCGCTTGATCATCTCGGTGGAATCCAGTTCCATGCTGATCTGGAGCTGGTCCTCGACGGGTTCGAGCCAGGCGTTCAGTTTCGCCCGGGTCGAACCCGATTTGGGCAGCAGCAACTGGTGGCCGAGCAACTCCTCGCAGCGTACCGTGGGCTGGCCGGCCAGCGGGTGGGACGCGGGCAGGAGCAGCTTGATTTCGTCGGAATGGACCTGGACAACCTGGAGCTTCTTTTCGTGGACGGGCAATTGCGAAAAGCCGAAATCGGCGAGGTTGTCGAGAACGGCCTCGACCACATGCTTGCCGTAGGAGCGGTCCACCAACAATTGGACATTCGGGAACAGTTTCTTGTATCCAGAGAACACCCTGGGCAGCACGTAAATGCAGGTGGCCTCGTTGGCGGCGATGATGAGCTCGCCGCGGGGCACTCGCTCGAGTTCGTTGATCGAGTTCTGGGCCTGCCGCCGCAGGTCGAGGATCTTTTCGGCGTATTCGGCGAAGATGTGGCCGGCCTGGGTGAGCTGGATTCTCGTGCCGAGCCGCTCAAACAGGGCAGTACCGACCTCCAACTCCAACTGGCGGATCTGGGCCGAAATGGCGGGCTGCGTCCGATAGCAGGTCAGGGCCGCTTTCGAAAAGCTCTTCAGCCTGACGATTTCGAGGAACGTGTGGAGCTGGTCGAGGTCCATTCGGAAATGAGCGGCGAGTTAGGCACGAACAGGGCCATACTCGTTGGGGCTCTCCCTATTCCAATCGTATCATCGGCGGTATGACATTGATAACGGGATATTTCCAGGTTGATCTGGGAGGCGAGCCAAACGCCGGGTGCGTTGCGGCGGCCGATGTTGACGGATTCACTTGGCTGGGGGCAGGATGGGGGCGTCCCTGGGCAGGGTGAACAGCGACTGGTCGACTTCGGGGTTGGCCTGGATCTGGTCGGCGAACATTTCGAAGATGCGGTCGCCGTTCCGCTCGCGCCGGACAACGTAGGGCCACTGAATGCCCCCGCCGATGTTTCGGTACTTGGCGAACAAGGAAACCTCCTCGATGGGCAGGCGCGAGAGCGGGTCGCGGCGCACCCAGGACTGGCGCACGGGCAAATGCGTATTGGCGTCGAGCAGGACCAACACGGAGCGGCCGGCCGAGTCAGCCACTTCGAGACGAGCTATAGGCTGGTTTTGATAAACGTCGGTTCCCTTGGCGTCGAACGTCAAGCCGGGCTCGTCCAGGCGCGAGTGGAGGATGTACAGGATGTTGTGCAGCAGGCTCTCCTTCCAGCGCTCGTGGTTGGCCTCGGTCTGGAGCCGAATGCCGCGATAGGTGATCTCGTGGGCCGATTCAGGCGTGTAGAGGTAGACGACGTCGAGTTTCTTGCCGAGCGCCTGGCGTTCATGGAGGCAAAGGAAGCTGGCCGGGACCGGGTCGGGTACAGGCGAATAGAAGGAGGTGAAGGTGGCCCTGGTGAGGCCGGTAAGCTGCTCGTGATAGAAGCTGTACGCCCGGCCGCGCTCGGTGCGGTGGTGCATGCGGCGGTAAGCGTCCCCGCCAAGGGCGGCCAGGGCCTGGAGGGCGAGTTGGCGACCCTGTTCAGGGCGGAGTTGAGCGGCCACGGGGAAGGGCAGCGAGGCGGTGAGAAAAGCCCGGCGGTTGATGTTCATCGAGTACGGAAGTTCCTGTCTCAATTGTAGATTGGCGCGGCGTCGATTATGTTCCAACCAAACGATTGGCGAGCGAAAGGCGGACGGAGTGGGGGCGCCGAGAGGGCAGGGGAATGGCTTTGGGATGGTCATCCGGTCAAGAGCCCAGGGTTGCGAGACGGATTTGGGTCGATCAGGCTGGGTCTTTCGGGTCGTGGCCGGCGGACTTGGGGGCGGCGGAGGCGGAGAGGGTTTTGGGGTGTTTCGAGCGAGAGCGATTTGAGGTGGGTGAAGAGGGGTTTGAGGCGGACGGCGGGTGGGATGTGGGCGGGGAGGGCGGCGGATTTGTCAGTCGCGAGCAGGGCGCGCTCCTGCTGTATCTGCCTCAATTGATTGAGGCTACGGA
>CAZSBK010000092.1:0-19604 GCA_964604945.1 uncultured Candidatus Solibacter sp. | reverse complement strand
CTCAAATCCCCCGCCAATCGCCTCAGCGATTTTGAAAAAACCCTGCTGGGACGGATCAGGCCGTCCCGCCGCGCGTCCCGCCGCGCGGCCACGTCGCAAAGGTGTCTTGTGTCCCCGTTCTTTGCACTGTCTGCGCTGACGCCAAGCGTCGATGCGTTAACTTAAACTCAGACAACATGCTCAACCGGGGCTACGCCTTCACCTCAATCATCGGTGGCAACCACCAGAGGCAAACCCTGCTCTCCCACCTGGCGCGGCATTATCCCCATTCCACCCCGGAAGCCTGGCAACAAAGGCTGAACAGCGGCGAAGTCACCCTCAACGGCGTCATCGCGACCGGAAGCGAATCGGTCCTTCCAGGCCAAACCCTCGTCTGGAACCGTCCGCCCTGGAAAGAGCCAGACGCCCCGCGGCACTTCGAAGTCCTCCTTGAAGACCCCTACCTGTTGGCCGTCGACAAGCCCAGCGGGCTGCCCACCCTGCCCGGCGGAGGCTTCATGGAAAACACCCTCCTGCGCCTGGTGCAGAAGCAATCCCCCAATGCAAACCCTGTTCACCGGTTGGGCCGGGGCACCTCGGGCATCGTCCTGTTCGCTAAAACGCCGCAGGCGGCATCCGGTCTGTCCGCCAGTTGGAACACACCGCAAACTGAGAAGATCTACCGCGCGCTGGCCCAAAACGTTGCACAACGCGACGCCTACGAAATCGTCACACCCATCGGCCTCGTGCCGCATCCGCGCCTGGGTCGGGTGTGGGCCGCCGACCCGAACGGCAAACCGTCGAAGTCATTGGCAAAGGTGATGTCGCGCACCCCCGGCACGACATCGTTTGAGGTCAGCCTGCATTCCGGGCGCCCTCACCAAGTCAGGATCCACCTGGCATCCATCGGCCATCCTCTGGTCGGCGATCCCCTGTACGGCTTCACGGGCCAGCCTCTTGAGAATCTCCCCGGCCTCCCCGGAGACGGAGGGTATCTCCTGCACGCCCAGTTTCTGAGATTCCCCCACCCCATCACCGAGGAACAAATCCATCTCGCGGCAGCTCTGCCCACCGGATTCTAACTGGGCCTGGGGGCCCGGGGCGGCCTGATGCGCCCCGCCTGAAATCTCCTCAAAATCGCTCCAAATCCCAACAAAAACCGCCACGCGCCGAGAGCCAAAGCCTCAAGACCCACGCCGCCACGCCCATCGGACACGATTTCGACCCCATCCCTGCCTTGCGCGAGCATCTCACTGTGGGCAAATCCCAGTTGGGACGTATCCGTTTATCCCGCAGAGCCGAAGCCGCTCTCAGATCTCCTCGCCGCAGGTGATCCGGTGTCCGTCCGGCGTACTCATACCGAACTCTCTCAGGCCCCAGGGCTTGTTCACCGGCTTCGAATGAACCAGGGCGCCCTTCGCCACGAACTCCTGGTGCAACGCATCGACACCCTCCACATTCCAGTAGGCGAAGTAGAAGTGATCACCCAGTTCGCTCGTCGGCTGCGCATCCACGCACTCGCCGAGCATCACACGGAAGCGATCGCGCGTGAGGAAACTCCAGCCCTCGGCGTCGATCGGGTCCTTTTGGAACCCGAGAACATCTATGTAGTAACGTGTCGACACCGCAAGGTCGCGGACGGCCAATACGCATCGGGAATTGACGATTCGAGCCATGTACTATTTTGTCCGAATTAAGACCGCCGCGCAGCCTGGGGGCCTCGCCAATTGCAGGCGAGCCGCCTGCGTCAGCGGGCGGTGTGATTGAAGGCAAGCTCCGAGTACCGCTCCCTGACGGAAGCGGCTCGCAAGCGCACCCGCTCTCTTCGTTCGCGGACTCAGGCGTGTCGGGGGTCCTTGGCTGTCAGCTATCAGCCGTCAGCGATCAGCGATGCCGGCCAGGGGGCCGGCCGCGGACCTGGGGTCCGCCGTACTCGTCAGGTCTTCCTTGAAATAGTCGCGCGGTCTTGGTTGCGAGTAGGGTCTTGGCGATTTCGAGGGCTTCGGTTTCCTTACGCCAGCCTTGGGCTACCTTCTCGGTCAAAACTATGGCTTTGTTCTCGTTTGCCATGACCGAGCGGGCGCAGGTGAGTCCGGCGTCGCGGTCGTCGCCGCCGAAGCCCAGGATTTCGTGCAGGGCATGGCGTCGAGCATCTCGGAGAGGGCGCGAGGCGTGGCGGCACCCGGCAAGCGCTGGCAGGGGGCGAAGCGGGCGGGCTATGCTGCATGGTGGCATGACCATGATGAAGACCAGCCGAACCGGGCGGCGCTGTTTGCGCTGGATGATCTGGTTTGGGCTCGGGAGCGCGGCGGCGTTGACGGCGGCTGGGGGTGATGCAGAGCGCGAGCGGCGGGTGAACGAAGTGACCGGGATGCCCGGGTTGGTGGCGTTCTGGGATTTCGTTAAGCGCGATGCCGAGGACGGGCGGTTCGACGCATATAGAGGCAAGGGTGAGACACACGATCTGCGCCTGGATGCGCTGAACTACGTTCGCGACTACTGGAACGAAGGGCGCGAGGCAGGTTACGGCGACATCCCGCTGTTGGGGCGTGGGCCATTTGGGCAGGCGATCGAGATTCGGCATGAGCAAGAGGCCGATTTCAGGCCGTGTCTGGTGATCCCGAGGGCTCGGTTGGCCGGGTCGGGGCTGGACGTGAAAGGGCCGGGGAGATCGGTCTCGATGGTGGCCTGGGTGGTGAGGCGATCGGGCAACCATGCCGTCGCGGGGATCTGGCATGAGGGGACGGATCTGAAGGGTGAGGCGAGACTCGCGAAGCGGGTGGAGCGGGGGCAGCGGCAGTATGCACTGTTTGCCGGGTTGGGGGCGAACGAGGGCGGGTCGGCCGTGCATGTGTCAGAGAACGGGGCCAAGTCGTTCGGCGACAAGTATGCAAGGAATCTGGCGGTGACGCCGGAGAAGCTCAAGGTGGCGGCCACGGCGGAGGAAGCGGATGGGGCGTGGAGCGTGATGGGGTTTGCCTTCGACAACGCGCGGGACACGGTGACGGCGTATCTGGACGGCAAGGCGACCGAGTATTGGATCGACGAGCCGCAGAAGCACGGGTTCTTCAAATGGCCGGCGAACGGGTGGTTGCAGGCGGAGCTGCGACGACTGCCGGGTTTGCAGGAGGGCGAGGATGCGGCGTTTCCGGATGATCAGTTCTACCGGCCGCCGGAGACGAAGGCGCGGAGGCGGCAGATGGTGGAATCGACGGCGCAGAGGCGGGTGGAGTTGGTCGAGTATGAGTTCACGCGGGTGCGGGTGACGACGGAGCGGGTGGACGGTCGATGGCAGACGGCGGGAAGGGAACTGGTGGCGCTGAAGGCGAATCCGTTCTGGTTCGGGTACGACCTGTGGACGCCGGCGGAAGGCGATGGGGGGCCGTTCACGATCGGGCGGGTCATCCATTCGTCACGGAGTGTCGGGTTCACGGGATGGATCGGTGGGGTGGCGGTGTTTGGTAGGGCGCTGACGGGCAAAGAGATACTGAGGCTGGCAAGGATTGGGGTGGATGGGTCAAACGAACTGGTTCCGATCAGGGCACCCGAGGGAAGTAAATGGCGGTAACGCGGCTGGGGCGGGTGGCGTCGATGGGGAAGGGTTTGTGGAGAATGGCCTGTGATGTGGCTTGAGGGCATGATCGTGTTGGCCGCGTTGGCGCAGCCGCCTCAACCGCTGCCCGAGCACGTAGTGAAGCTGGCGCAGATCCGGCGCAACGTTCAGGCGTCCGTTCTGCAAGTGCCGGACTATGCGTGTTTGGAGACGATCCAGCGGTACGGCCGGCAGTCGGTGAAGCAACCGTTCAAGCACATCGACACGCTCCAACTGGAAGTCGGCGTGATCGGCAACAAGGAGGTTTACTCCTGGCCGGGCGCGGAGACCTTTGAGGACGGGGCGCCGGGCGAGCTCGTCTCAGGCGGAACGGTTTCGACGGGCGAGTTCATGCAACTTCTGAGGGCAGTGTTCGTCGGCGGGATGTCGGTGATCACGTGGCATGGCGAGGAGGAACTGAACGGGAGGCGGGCCATGCGGTACGACTACACATTGCCGATGTTCGGCTACCGTTCGCAGGTGAAACTGAGCGGGGGCTCAGGGGATGTTTCCCTAAAGGGCTCGTTTTGGGCCGATGCGGAGACGCTGGAGCTGATGCGGCTGGAGTCGCGAGCCGATGAGATTCCGCCGATGCTGCCGCTGGCGGAAATGACCAGCCGGATCGACTACGGGAGGATGGCCGTGCAGGGGCGGCAGATCTGGTTTCCGCAGTCGGCGGAGACGAGGCTCGTCGAGCTTTCGGGGCAGGAGACGCGCAACCGGATCGAATTCAGCCATTGCCGGCAGTATGCGGGCGTGTCGAAGTTGAGCTTCGAGGATGTGAAGGTGGAAGCCACGGCCGCGGCGGCGAAAGTTGAGAAAGTCGAACTGCCGGCGGGCGTGGTGCTGGATCTGCGGCTGGAAACCGGGATCGATAGCGCGACGGCGAGGGTGGGCGATTCGATTCTGGCGCGGCTGGCCGCCAATGCGGTCCATAAGAAGAAGGTGCTGATTCCGGCGGGGGCGGTGGTGAATGGGCGGGTGAGACGGCTGGAACGTTCGGGCGAGTTGCGGGCACACTTCGTGGTGGGTTTGGAGTTCACCAGCATTGAAACCGACAGCGTGCGGACGCGCTTTTATGGCGTGCTGGAGTCGGCGCAACCGGTTGCCGGATTGAGCACGGAGTTGAGGGCGTCGAGCACGAAGTCAAAGTCCTTCGCCGGCGGCATGGTGACGCAAGGACTCACGGTGGAGACGGCAGCGGCTGACACGTTGCACTTGAGGGAGATCCCGGGCGTGGGGTCATTCTTTATGACGGGGGAGTCCTTCAAACTGCCCAAAGGGATGAGGATGATCTGGCGGACGGTGGAGTTACCGAAGCCGCGGCGCTGAACCGGGACGCCGCTCTCCGCCGTTTGAGGACGGAAAGCGGCTGATGCGGAGGACGCATGACTCAGTTGGTGGCGGAGGCAGGCTTGCGGGTGGCTTCGATGTCGAGGGTGATCTGGACCTCCTCGCCAACCATGACGCCGCCAGCTTCGAGGGCCTTGTTCCAGCCGAGGCCGAAGTCCTTTCGGTTGATGGCGGTGGTGGCGGATGCGCCGCGGCGGAGCATGCCCCAGGGGTCTTTCACTTCGGCGGTAGGGCCCTCAAGAGTCAGGGTGACGGGCTTTGTGACGCCGTGCAGGGTGAAGTTGCCGGCGACCCGCCACTTTCCGTCGGACTTCCAGGCCTTCGTGGATTTGAAGGTCATGGTGGGGTACTTGGCGGCGTCGAAGAAGTCGGGCGATTTGAGGTGTTCATCGCGCTTAGGTTCGCGGGTCGAGATGGTGCTGACATCGATGGTGGCGTCGATGGCGACGGCGGCGGGGTTCTTGTCGTCCCAAGTGATGGAGCCGGTCATCTTGTTGAATTCACCGCGGACGTTGGAGACCATCAGGTGCTTGACGGAGAACTGGGCCGAGGAGTGGGCTGTGTCGATCGTATAGGTTTGGGCCATGGCGGGCAGGATGGCGGCGATGGCAAGAAGGGCAAAACGCATGTTGTGAAGTCCTTTCAAGTGAGTTGTTTCAAGTTGAGTCTCGGGGAGCCAGGATGGGTGACTCGCTCCTAGTAACGATAGATGACCGATTATGCAATTCCGATTCAGGAAAGAATCGCAGAACGCGGGCCGGGCTGGGGTTCCTGATGGGATTCCTCTGTAAGTACAGCGCGTGTATAATTCTGGGCAAAGACCGAGTGAGGGCGCGGACAACGCCGGTTGCCCATCGCAAGGGAGTCTTGTGGGGGCTGGTGTGACGGCCACCGGGAAAGGACGCTTCAGGGATATGCGACGGCGAATCCAGTTAGTTGCCCTCCTGTTCGGGTGGCCGTTGATGGGCGCGGTGGATCTGGCGCGGGATGTGGTGGCGTATTGGCCGTCGGCCGATGAGAGGGCGATTGCACTGCTGAAGCAGATCGGGGCGAGGGGGCTGATCGTTCCGCTGGAGACGGTGAAGACGGCATCGTTCGCCAAGCAAGGCAAGCTATCCGGGATTGCGGTGATCGGGGCGTTTGGTGCGGAGGGAGCGGCCGGGGAGAAGGTGAAGTCGGCCAGGGCGCTGGGACTCAGCGGTGTCGCAATCGAGCAACCGAAGGACGCGGCAGGGGTGCGCGAGCTGGCCAAAGCGAACGCGGATCTGACGGTGGTGGCATATCTGAAGGCGGACCAGTGGGGATGGGATGTGGCGCCGGCGGTGGCAGTGGTGAGGGAGGGGCAGTGGCCGGGGATCCATCCGGTGGATACGGGGTCGGCGGGAGCGACGGAGAGGCCGTGGGTGGACGCCAACGGGTATCTGTATTCGTATCTGAGGGGGATGTATCCGAAGCGGGCGGCGATCGCGGGATACAGGCCTGACAAGGAGGCGGGTCTACCGCCGGAGCGCAGCGTGAGACCGGCGACTCTGGAACTGGCGATAGCCGAGGCGCGCGCCGGCGGGGGCAACTACATCCTGTCGCTTCCGCCGCTCTACAGGGAAGGTCTGTTGAGGGGCGAGAGCAGGACGGTGGCGAGTTGGAAACAACTGGGCCGGACGATCGAGATGTTGAAGGCGCGGCAGACGGTTTACGACAGCGGATTGACGAGCCGAGTCGGGATCGTGGCGCACGACTGGGAACAGGCATACGAACTGCTGAACATGAGCTACCGCAACAACCTATTCCCGACGGTGATTCCGGAGACGGGGATCGCTTCGCTAGCCGGGTCGGGATTGAGCGTGGTGGCAGCGGCCGGGGTGACGCCAAGTGCGGCGGGCAAGACGAACCTGATGTCGTTTGCGCGGGCGGGCGGGACACTGCTGCTGGCACCGGCGGACGCGGCGGGCGAGCGGTGGTGGAAGGGGATGGTGGCAGAGAAGCCGGCCGGGGGCAAGGATCAGGAGTGGGTGAAGTTAGGCGCAGGGCGGGCGCTGCTGTATCTGGATCCGGTACTGGATCCGGCCGAGTTCGCGCTGGATCTGATCGACACTCTGGGCAACCAACCGCGGGACCTGCGCATCTGGAATGCATCAGCGGTGCTGGGCATGGTTCACAGGAAGGAAGGCGGCAAGGCGCTGTTAACGTTGATCAACTACGGCGGCACGCACCGGGACATCATTATGGTGAGGGCGGCGGGGTTGTACAAGTCGGCGGTGATTCACAGGGTGGGCGGGGCGACGGCACCGCTGGAAGTGAGGCAGCGGCGGACGATGACGGAGATGACGTTGCAGGTGCTGGATGGCGTGGCGTTGATCGAATTGGAATAGGAGAGCGGCGAATGGACTGGAGCAGAAGGCAGTTTCTGGCCACGGCGGCGGCATCGGCCGCGGCGATGGCAGCGCCCAGCAAGCAGTACTTCGGGCTGTCGCAGTTCATCGAATCAAATCCCAAAGCGGTGTTTATCCGGCGCACGAAGGTGCCGCACAAGATGGACGCGGCGGCCAAGCGGGCCGAGGGGTTGAAGCTGGCGCGCGAGATCTTCGTGGCGATGGACAAGCCGGGGGTGCCGCTGTCGAACCGCATCATTTTCAAACCGAATGTGACCAGCGTGACCAACCGCGGGCGCAAGGCGGAAGAGAACTGGGGTACGGGGACGGACCCTGATTTCTATGAAGGCATACTGATGGGGCTGAAGGAGATCGGGCTGCGCAAGTTCTATTTCCTTGAGTCGAACATGTTCGACAAGTGGAATCTGCGCGGGTTCATGGATATCAACTTCCGCCACGGCGTGGAGATGAACGATACCGAGCCGCGGCTGTCGAAGCTGCGCGAGATCCCGCAGGTGGTTTGGAGCAAGGTGCCGGAGCCGGTGGTCTACAGCAGCATCCCGCACTTCGCGCCGGTGAACGAGCCGGGAACGTATCTGGTGAACATCGCCAAGTGGAAGGCGCACAGTATGTGCCTGACGCAGACGGTGAAGAACGAACAAGGCCTGGTGGTGAACCCGTATGTGCGGTTCTGCCAGGGGTGGTCGAAGGTGACGGGCGTACCGGACCTGATGAAGCCCGACATCGCGGCGAACGTGGAAGAGAGGGTGAAGCGCTACTTCGCCAACCACCAGAAGAACGGATTCAAACGCTATGGCGGGGACAGCCGGCGGGTGAGTCCGATCGCGCAGGAGATCTGGGCGCACAAGACGTGCGACAACATGAGCGTGATCAAGACGGGGTTGGCAATGGTGGAGGGGATCTACGGGCGCGACGGGGATGGGTTCAACGCCGGCGACGACTATCTAACCAACCTGGTGTTTTTCGGTAAGGACAAGTTTCGGGTGGATCTTGTGGGGCTGTGGCTGGGCGGGCACGAGCCGGGCAATGTCCACCTGTACCGTATCGCGAAAGAGCGAGGATTGAGCGATACGTTTAACCCGTGGGACGTGCCGGTGTTTGAATGGATCGACGGCAAGGCGGTGGCTCGGAAGTTGAGTGATTTCGAGCGAACGCCACTGAAGTCGCCGTACCTGCGGCTACCTGGCGAGGAAGAGTATCATCTGGTGAACGAGAAGTTCGACTACGACAGATACAAGATCTGAAGCGGGCGAAGGCGCATCAGCACGGCTGACGGACGCGTGCCAGGAGAGCGCGCAACTGGCGGGCTGAGGCTTCGGGGAGGCGGCTGAGAACCGAGGCGGGCGCGGCGGCGACGATGGGGTCGAGTTGCGCAAGCAGATCGGATCCGACAGGGGTGAGGCGGCAGATCACGAGGCGGCGGTCCTCGCGGGAGCGTTCGCGAATGACCCAGCCATGCGTTTCCATACGGTCAATTAGACGAGTGATGCCAGGCGTGTCTTCAATCAAGCGTTCGCCGATATCGAGTGTCGGCAGGCCCGCCGGGCCGGCGCCACGCAGGATGCGCAGGACGTTGTATTGCTGAGGCGTAACGTCATAGGGGGCGAGGATGGAAGCGATGCGGCGGCGGACGATGTCCGCGGTTCTCAGGAGCTCCGGGATGACTTCTTCTCGCGGGGAACGCAGCGGGCGTTGTGAGGAACTACCGTCAGGGGACTTCGGGGTCTCCGTCATGAGACTAGATTAGCAGTGAATCAATGACGGATCAAGGAACGCATGCCGCAAGCAGCCCATTGATAGAGTGGGCAATTCGAGCCCGGGCCGGATGGAAGCGAGAGCGATGAGCATGTCTGGTGAACGACAATATGGAGCGATCCGGCGGGCCGTGCAGGGCGCGCCGGTGTCGGCGCTCAGGCAGTAATTGAGGAGCTAAATGAGTATGGTTCAAGCAGCAAAGCAAGGCGGGCGGATTGGAGTCTTTGGTATCGGGCTGCAGGCGTATTGGGCGCAGTTCCCGGGCCTGAAAGAGCGGCTGGAAGGCTATCAGAAGGAGGTCGAACAGCGGCTGGAGAAGACCGGTGCCGAGGTGATCTCGGCCGGCCTGGTGGACACGGCCCAAAGGGCGCGCGAGGCTGGCGAGATGTTCGCCAGAGCGCTGCCAGACCTGATGGTCTGCTATGTCGGGACCTACGCGACATCGTCGCAGGTGCTGCCGGCGGTGCAACTGGCGCGGGTGCCCACGCTCGTACTGAACCTGCAACCCTGCGACTCGCTCGACTATGAGCATACGGATACGGGCGAGTGGCTGGCCAACTGCTCGGCCTGCTGCGTGCCCGAAATCTCGAACGCCTTTGAACGGGCCGGGATCGACTTTCGCGTCGTGTCGGGCACGCTACGCGGCGAACATGCGCCGTGGGCCGAGATCGGCGATTGGGTGAGGGCGTCGTCGGCTGTTCATTGGCTGAATCAGGCGAGGGTCGGATTCCTAGGGCACACGTATCCTGGCATGCTGGACATGTACTCGGACTTTACGATGGTGAGTGCACAAACGGGCGCGCACATCGAAGTGCTGGAGATATGCGACCTGGACAAGCGGGTCAAGCAGGTGACGCCGCGCGAAGTGGCTGCGAAACTAGACGAGACTCGCGCTGTTTTCGACATCGTGGACTGCGAGACGGAGTTGCTGGAATGGGCGGCGACGGTGGCCTGCGGGCTGGACCGGTTGGTGGCCGACTTCGGGCTGAACGGTTTGACGTATTACTACCGCGGTCTGGACGGGAACGAGTACGAGAGATTGGGTGCGAGCCTGATTCTGGGCAATTCACTGCTGACGGCGCGCGGAGTGGCGGCCAGCGGCGAAGGCGATCTGAAGACGTGTCTTGCGATGATGCTGATGGACCGGCTGGGCGCGGGCGGGTCGTTCACCGAACTTTATGCGATGGACTTCAAGGAAGCCTTCGTGCTGATGGGCCACGACGGGCCGATGCATGTCAGCATCTGCGAGGGCAGACCGGTGCTGCGCGGACTTGGACTGTTCCATGGAAAGCGCGGGCACGGGGTCAGCGTTGAATGCAAGGTGCGGACGGGTGACGTGACGCTGTTGGCCATGACGCAGACGCGTCAGGGGAGCCTGAAACTGATCGCCACCGAGGGCGTGTCGCTTCCAGGGCCGGTGCTGAGGATCGGCAACACGAATTCGAGAATACGCTTCAACCTGGGACCGGCGGAGTTCGTCAACAGGTGGTGCCAGGAGGCGCCGACGCATCATTGTGCGCTGGGCGTGGGTAAGCAGGCGGGCGCGATTGAGAGGGTGGCGTCGCTTCTGAAGTTGCCGCTAGCGAGAGTCTGAGGACGGTCTACAGGAGCCAGACGAGGAGGACGAAGCTCGCTATGCCGGCGGTCAGGGCGTACAGGCCGGAGCGGCGCAGGTTACGCATCGGAATCCACATGTAGAACCCGCTGGCAACCCAGAGGATCAGACCGAGCGACACGAGATCAACCGCCAAGCCCCAGGACTCGTGGAGCCAACTCTCCTGCTCGAAACCGCCCTTGGTGTGGAAGCCGGTGAGCATATGGTCCCAGCGGAACCGCGCATCCTCGACGACCAGTTTCTTCTCGCCGATGAGGTACTTCACCTGCGTCGATTTCCAGACGCTGTGGTGGTAGACATTCACCTGTGAAGGACTCTGGCGATAGGCGCCGAATGCACCGTCGAGTCCGGCAGCGTGCATGACGCGGGCGCCGAATGCGCGTAGTTGGGCGTCGTCCTGCGGAACGGGGAAATCATAAGGGAGTTCGGCGCGGCGAATCCAGTTAGGCTGGCCCTTCGCCTTGTCGAGGTCATCGAAGAACCGGCCGTGGCTGAACGGGATTGAACTTGCGGCATAGAGCAGCATCCAAGGCGTCAGGGCAAGACCGAGGTACAGGTGAAGGCGCCGATTGAAGTGTTGGATTACCATTTCTGTTTCCTAGAGAACCGCCGCAAAGAAGGCGAAGATCGCAAGACCGCCGAGTGCGAAAACGAACCCAATGCGCCGGGTCACTTTCATCTGCCACCACAGGATGAAACCAGAGATCACCCAGAAGATCATGACGACGATGAAGGCGTCGACGATGAACGCCCAGATGTCGTCGGCCACTTGGTCGCGATCGAAGCCTCGCCGGCGGTGCATGCGCTCCAGCAGGGCTGAAGTCCTTGTGGGCTGCCCTTCGACGACGACGCGCCCATCCGATGGGGTGTACGTGATGCGGAGCGGATCAATGAGCCGCTGGCGCTGGATGACCAATGCACCCCGTTGCGCCTGCCAGCGGGCGTTGTATGCGCCATCCTGTCCCAGCCACGCCAGAATCGTCGTGGCCCTCTGATCGATTGAGGCGTCTGTCGAGAGGACGCCGCTGAAGCGGGATTCGGACCGCTTCTGCCACTGAGGGTTGGAAGTTGCCTCCTCCCGGAACAGCTCACGATGGTTCATGGCAATCGTGCTGATGGCGTACATCAGTACCCACGGTGCCAGGAACAAGCCGGCATAGAGATGGATCCTGCGCAGAAGTTTCATTGACGTATTGGTTTAGTTTAACGGAGATCGCCTGACCGGGAGGATTTGTGATCGCAAAAGCGGAAGCCCGCCGCGTGGGCGGGCCTCATTTTCGACTGTCACCCTGGTTGTGGCGCTTCAGCCGGCCATGCCGTCAATGACGCCGCGCATGTAGGCGAAGCTCTTGATCATGCCGGGCATGGGATCGAAGGCGTTGATCTCGTATTCGAGGTGGACGATGCCCTTGTAGTTCTGCTTGATCATCTCGGCAAAGATGGCCTTGATGGGCATGGCGCCGTCGCCGACATCGCACTGGCTGTCACGGTCCATCAGGTTGCGCAGGTCCTTGATATGGAAGTCGAGCATGCGCGGACCGGCGGCCTGCATCTCCTCGATGAGGTTCTTGCCTGTGCGGGTTGTGTGGCCGACGTCGATGCAGAGGCCCATGCGCGGGTCCATGTTCTTGATGACCTTCAGCGCGTCGGACGGGGCGGGGAAGTGCTTGTCCTCTGGGCCGTGGTTGTGGACGGCGATCTTGATGTCGTACTGGATGGCGAACTTCTCGATGATGGGCAGCGTCTTGGCCGTCGGGCCGATGTTCATCATGGGCAGGCCGAGCCGCTTGGCGTATTCGAAATAGGATTTGACGTCGTCGGGGTCGTCCTTTTGCATATAGACTGTGCCGCCGCCGGTGAGCGTGATGCCGCCCTTGGCGAACTCGGCCTTGGCGCGGTCGAGTTCCTCGGGCGTGGAGCGGTAGAGGGCATGGAACTCTTTGATGGTGAGTAGCGGGGTGAGCTGCTTTGTCATGTTGATGCAGGCGCGGCGGCTGAACTCGCGGAAGCTGTAGCTGGCGATGCCGAGCCGGATCGGTCTGGAGGCCTCACTTGGAGAGGCCATGGAGGGAGCAAGCGAAACGCCCGAAGCGGCAAGTGCGGCGGCGCCGCCTCCGAGGAAGTGTCTGCGGCTGGATTGGGAACTCATGTCAAGAATCATATAGCAGCGTCCGCGTTCCGTCCATCTGAGATGCTTGATTCGGCGCCGCCGTTGGATACAATGCGAATCGCGGCGGCTGACCGCGCTTCGCCGGCATGCGAGCCAGGATCGAGCGGTTGCGGAGTTCCGACTTTGGCCGCCGCCGGAAGGACAGTTCATGCCAGGAAAATTCGAACTGAAGAGGGCCCAGGACGGCCAATTCTACTTCAATCTGAAATCCTCAAACGGACAGAATATTCTGACGAGCGAGATGTACAAGTCCAAGCCCAGCGCGCTAAACGGGATCGAAAGCGTAACCAAGAACGCGCCGGTGGCTGCCCGTTACGGAAAGAAGGTCTCGGCCTCGGGCAAGCCGTTCTTCGTACTCAAGGCGGGCAACAACCAGGTGATCGGCCAAAGCGAGATGTACGAGACCGAGAAGGCGCGAGACGCAGGCATCGAATCGGTGAAGAAGAATGCGGTTGGCGCCAAGACCGCCGACCTGACAGAAAAGGCCTGATCCGGAATCGAACTTGGCCCGGGTTGTGCGCTGCTGCGCAGTGCGTAGGTGGTTTTGTGTCCAGCCTCGTGATCAATCCCGGTATTTCAAAGGCAGGGGCGCCTCGTCGCGTCCGTTTCTGGATTCGGCCACGAGGCGGTATCCGTCGGCGAGTGCCTGGAAACCAGCGCATGCACGCGCGCCTGGGCGCAGGGGTGGGCCGTCGGGCAGCAGACGCACGGATTCGGCCGAATTGGTTCCGTAGCAGAGTGTGACGAGTTCGCCGCGTTTTGGCGTGAGCGTGCTGAGTTGGACAAACGTGAAAGCGGCGCGAGGTCGCCTTGCGCCGAACCTGAACGCGGCCACGGCCTGCTCGCCGTCCTTGCCCGTGGCGGTCAGGGTGAGCATCTGGGGGCGGTGAACGGTGACCGCGATGCAGCGGTTCAGTGACGGAGTGACCTCGGCCAAGGGTGGGTCGAGTCTGACCGAGACGGCATTGAGCACTCCATAGCAGACCGTTGCCGGGCGACCCATTGGCGGCGCGGATTCGGCACTGTAGAACATGAGAATCCGCAGGTGCGGCGACAGGTACTCCTCGGGTGTCTTCGCCACCTCCGGCGCAACGGCAGGCGGACTGGGCTGTTTCGGCGTGTAGTAGCGGACAAAACCGTAGCGCAGTGCAACGGCTGTGAGGATAATCCCAATCGCAATGCAGATCTGACGCATGGGGGTGAGGGCCGGTCGGGAGCAGCCGCGACGTGCCGCTCCCGCGCGGCGGACCGAGTCCTGTTAGATCAGCTTGTACTTGCCCGGCTGCGGCACTTCGCCGTCGGCCATCTTGAGCTTGTAGTCGAAGGCCTTCGGCTGGAGGTCGAGTTGCGAGGCCATGATGCGGTCCCAGGTCACCATCTCGCCCGAGTACGCCGACTCGCGAGCCATGATGCACGTCATCGTCGACTCGGCAATGGACATGCCCTGATTCTGATAGGGTCCCGTGCCGCGAATCGAATTCACCAGATTCGTGTGCTCCTGCACGTACGGGTTGATGCCCCGCTCGCTGGCCAGATCGACGCCCGTGGATTTGCCCTTCGACCCGACGACCATGTCCGTCACCTCGCGGAAACAGCCCTGAGGATACTGCCGGCAATGCGACGTGTAGCGGACGCCATTGGCGAATTCAAACTCCGACGCCATGTGGTCGTAGATGTTGCCGTAGAGCTCCTGACCCTTGCGCCACGAGATGCCGCCGGATGCAACGACCTTGGACGGATGCGTTCCCATCACCCAGCAGATGAAATCAATGTTGTGAAAGTGCTGCTCGACGATCTGGTCGCCGCAGATCCAGGCGAACGAATACCAGTTGCGGTGCTGCCATTCCATGTCGCCCCAATCGGCGTCGCGGCCTTTTGCATGGAAGACGGGACCCGAGAGGTAGCGCGAATAGAGAGCCTGAATTTCGCCGATGGCCCCGCTCTTGATCTTGTCGACAGTCTCTACGTAGGACTTCTGCGCATGACGCTGCGCGCCTGAGACCACGCTGAGCTTCTTCTCCGTGGCCAGTTTCGCCGCGGCCATGAAGCGGCGGCAGCCCACAGGGTCGGTTGCAATGGGCTTCTCGGTGAAGACGTGCTTGCCCGCGTTGATTGCGGCCTCGAAATGTTCGGGGCGATAGCCCGGCGGCGTGGTCAGCATGACGATGTCGACGCCCGAGTTGATCACCTTCTTGAAAGCGTCGAATCCGGTGAAGTGGTTCTCGGGCGCAACCTGGACGCGGCCCGGGATCTCCTTCATCAGGTCGTCCATGGTCATCGTCTTCGGCTGGCCGTTGCGGGTGACGGTAATGTTCGCGTAATTCTTAAGCCCCGCGCCTTCGCGAAGGCGCTTAAGCGATCCTTCGAGCTTGTCCTCGAACACATCTCCCATGGCCACGAGCTCGACGTTTTCGGTGCCCACCAGCATGTCGGTGACCGCTTGCGTGCCGCGTCCGCCGCAGCCGACGATTCCGGCGCGCAACTTTGCCGGGGCCGCGCCACGAACCAGGTGGGGGCTGACAATGGAAAACGCCGAACCAGCGACGAAGCCGCGGCGCGTTGTGATGCTATCCATGTGGATGTCTCCTTGCCGGTCACCATATCGATTCCGGAGCAGCAAGGCAAGCGGTCGCTATCGTGCGGAGGCTATCGCTTGTAGCCGATCTTGCGCAGCAGCGAGTGCCTCCACTGGATGTCTTCGGGTCCCTCGACGCCCTTTGGCACCGAACCGTCGATCACTCCAAGGACGCCGCGCCCCTGTCCGGTTTCAGCGATCACCACTTCCACCGGATTGGCCGTGGCGCAGAAAAGGCCGACCACTTCGGGCACGTCCTTGATGCGCGTGAGCAGGTTGACCGGATAGCCGTCCGTCAAGCAGATGACGAAAGTGTGGCCGGCGGCGACGGTCTGTGCGTTGCGGATCGCCATGGCCTTCAGCGCGTCGTCGTTGCCGTCGGCGCGAATGAGACATACGCCGGAGGCTTCGCAGAATGCCACACCAAACTTCATCTGCGGAACCGTGTTGACGATGGCCTCATAAACGTCCTCGACGGTCTTGATGAAATGCGACTGCCCGAGGATGACGTTGCCGTTTTCCGGGATTTCGAGCGCAACAGTTTTCAGTTCCATCGATCACCTATACTACCAGCGTGAGCAGACCGGAGCCGGACCACGACAAGCTGATTCTCGAGAAACTGGACCAGCAGCCAAAGGGCAGGGCCACGGCCCGCCACTTGATGAAGGAGTTGCGAGTCCGCGGCGACGATAAGCAGCGATTTGATCGCGCGCTGGAAGCATTGATCAACCGGGGGGCGGTAGTTGAGATCCGCGGCCAGTATGTACTGCCCTCACGCACGACGGAGTACGCCGCGGGCCGCCTGTCGATGCACCGGGATGGTTATGGGTTCGTCGTCCCGGACGCGCCCGTTCCAGGTGTGAAGGGCGACATCTTCATCCCTCCCGACCCGTCGATGAGCGCCATGCATGGCGACCGGGTCCTGGCCCACATCTCGCGTGTTCTGCCGGATGGCAAGGCCGAGGGCAGCATCGAGCGGATTCTGCGGCGCGCCCATCCGACGGTGGTGGGCGAGTTCAAGCTTGGCCGCGATGTGAACTATGTTGTGCCGCAGGAGTCGCGCATCCAGCAGACCATCGTTATCCCCGATGGCCTGGAATTGCCTGGCACGGCGGCGAATCCGGACCGCATCGGCGCGCCGATTCCGAAGGTCAATTCGGTCGGCGACCTGGACGGTCAGATAGTCAACGTTGAGCTCCTCGACTATCCCGACCGCGACGGCGAGGCGGTGGGCCGCGTGATTGAGATCCTGGGCCATCCGGACGATTTCGGCGTCGATGTCGAAGTCACGATCCGCAAGCACCATCTGCCGGACCGTTTCCCAGCCTCGGTCCTGACAGAAGCCCAGGCGATCAAAGAAGAGATTCCCAAGGCTGAGATCGTCCGCCGCCGCGATTTCCGTCACCTGGAGTGCGTGACCATCGATGGCGAGACGGCGCGCGACTTCGATGACGCCGTTTGGGTGGACCGCGCGGCGAACGGCAACTTCATCCTGCACGTGCACATCGCTGATGTCAGCTACTACGTCCTGCCCGGCTCGTCCATCGACAACGAGGCGCTGATTCGCGGTACCAGCGTGTACTTCCCCGACCGCGCAGTGCCCATGTTGCCGTTGGAACTCTCAACCGGCATCTGCTCGCTCAAGCCTCAACTGGACCGGCTCGTGATGTCGGCGCTGCTCGAGATCGACCCCCAGGGCGAACTGGTTCGCAAGGAATTCTGCCGCGGCGTGATTCGCAGCGCCGAGCGGATGACCTATACCGATGTCCACCTGATTCTGGAAGGCGATGCGGCGCTGCGCGTCAGGTACGCGCCTCTGGTGAACCGCTTTGAGCTGATGCGCGACATGGCCGCAATTCTCCAACGCAAGCGGGCGAAGCGGGGCTCGATTGATTTCGACCTGCCAGAGCCGTTGATCGTCTTCGATGCGAACGGCATGATGACTTCAGTAGACCGCGCGCAACGCTACACCGCGCACCGCATCATCGAGGAGTTCATGCTGGCGGCGAACGAGGCGGTGAGTGCGCACCTGGAAGCGTCGCTGCCGGAGTCGATCTTCCGCGTCCACGAAACACCCGATCCGCAAAAGGTGATGGACTTCGAAGATCTGGCCTCGCAATTCGGTTATTCGCTCGGATTTGGCGCGGTCCCGGTGAAACGTTTCCCGGTGATCACTCGCACATCGGACGGGCGGAAACTGAGGCGCGACATCGTGCGTGCCGACGAGCGCATGACGGTCAGCTCGCGCATGTATCAGAAGTTGGTGGCCAAACTTGAGGGCAAGCCCGAGGAGCGCATTCTGAACTACCTCATGCTGCGGTCGCTCAAACAGGCTCGCTACTCGAACGAAAACGTGGGCCACTTTGCGTTGGCGGCGAAGAGTTATACGCACTTCACATCGCCCATCCGGCGCTATCCCGATCTGATTGTCCACCGGCTTCTGGGTGCGCTCCTTGACCGCAAGCCGCCCGAGATCACGGACCTGGGCGGGCTGGCGCGCATGTGTTCGGAGACCGAGCGGCGCGCGGCGGAAGCTGAGCGCGAGTTGCTGGAATGGAAGCGAATCAAATTCATGGCTGACAAGGTCGGCGAGGAGTTTGACGCGCTCGTGATCTCGACGACGCGGTTCGGCTTCTTCGTCGAATTAAACAGCCTGTTTGTCGAAGGGCTGGTTCCCATTGACACTCTGCCGGGTGAACACTGGAACTACCTCGAGAATACGCGCAAGATCACCGGCGAGCGCTCCCGGCGCGAGATCTCTATCGGTAACGCCATGCGGGTTCGTTTGGATCACATTGACGCAATGGAGAAGCGGATGGTGTTCTCGCTGGCCGGACCGTGGGCGCGCGAAGGCGGCCGCAAGCACCCGACGCCCAAATTCAGAAAGCGTTGATCTTGCGCCGGCAACTGGCGCAGAGTCTGGCGGATTTGAGGTCGAGACGTTCGACGCGATGAGACGAGACCATGACACATTGCCAATCGTCGCAATGGCCCAGGCCGCGGGTGTGGCCGATCTCGTGCACTGCCTCTTTGAGCAGGCGCTCGCCCAGTTTCACCGGATCTGGCGGCAATCCATAGAATTCGTCGCGCAGACGCGCAGTCGAAACGATGGCGGCGCGCCCCGAAAGCTGCGCCTCGCCGAACACGAATGTGAGTATGGGCACGTAGAGGTCGGCGTCCGTCACACCGATCAACACGCCTGGCTCGCCGGGCAATGATTCGGCCAGGCGGGCAAGCACTGCCGTTGAATGTGTCTGGCCGCGGTACGTATCGAAGGCGAACGCGGCGTCCACGGTCGCGGTGGAGACATGGCACGAGATTCGGAACACGCTGGCGAGTCCCGCTGACAGCCGGTCGAGAACGTTCACGTCCATCGCCGGAGGCGAGACCGGAAGGATGTGGATCTTCGCCGCCACAAGATTCAGCCGCTATTTTGAGCGCCGCGGGTCCCGCAGTTCGTAGCGGCGGATTTTGTTATAGAGAGTGGTCCGGTCGATATCGAGAACCCGCGATGCGTGCGATAGGTTCCACCCGGTGTCGGCCAGGACACGCTCGATATGCGACCGCTCGATGTCCTCGAGCCGCCGGCCGCCGGACTGTTCCGCGCGCAGTGTCTGGAAGGGGAAGTCGCCGGGTTCGAGTTCCGGGGTGCGGCTGATGAGTAGCGCGCGCTCGATGGAGTTCTCGAGTTCTCTGACGTTGCCCGGCCAGGAGTAGTCCACCAGCGCTTCCAACGCGGCCACCGAGAGCCTTTGCGGCTGGCGGTTCATCTGCGAACTGAGCTTGGAGATGAAGTGTGAGGCCAGCAGCGGGATATCTTCGCGGCGTGAGCGCAGCGGAGGCAGATCGATGGTGAAGACGTTGAGCCGGTAGTAGAGATCGGGCCTGAACAGGCCGTCCTCCACCTGTTTTTCGAGCCGTTTGTTGGTGGCCGCGACTGCCCGGAAATCCACCTTCACCGGGTGCGAGTCGCCCACGCGGACGATCTCCTTTTCTTGCAGAACGCGCAACAGATCGGTCTGCGTCCTCAGGCTGATGTCGCTGATCTCATCCAGAAATACAGTGCCGCCCTCTGCCACCTCGAATTTGCCCTTCTTGCGTGCCTGGGCGCCTGTGAACGCTCCCTTCTCGTGGCCGAAGAGTTCACTCTCGAGGAGACTTTCGGGTATGGCGCT
>CAZSBK010000091.1:0-20592 GCA_964604945.1 uncultured Candidatus Solibacter sp. | reverse complement strand
TCGTTGCGCAAAGAAAATTGTCAGAGCATCTACAGTATGGCAGAAAATGGGCTAGTGTCGAGCAGGACGTGCGTGGTTGCCGTTTCGGGCATTCCCTTGTTCGAGGGGATCCAGGTTTTACCCCCATCCTCGCTCCGGCAGACTCCGCCCGGATACTTCACCGGCTGCATCTCCCGCCACATCTTGGGGCGGGGTAGGTCGTGGGCGCCGGCCATCGCCCCCCAGACCCGTCCCCGGACCTCCGGGTCGAAGGCGATCCAATACGTGGTGTTTCGCCACCGTGGCGGCACCCCTTGACCGGCGCTGAACCAGCTCGCTCCAGCGTTCTCGCTACGGAAGAGACCGATGTCGGTGTAGGAGATGAACATCCGCTTGGGGTCAAACGGGTCGAAATGAACGCCGTAGGCGGTTGTGACATCGAGCCCGTCGAAGCGTAACTGCCATCTGGTTGACGCTTCGAGTAGACCCCGGCCCACGTCTTGCCGCCGTCGGTCGTGCGCATGGTGCGTCCGGAGTCGGTTCCATAGCAGATATCCGGGTTCGACGGTGCGACGCTCATGTCACCTGGGCTGCCTCCCCAACCTGGACCAGACAGCTCAGACAGCCAGGCGTCCAGGATGTTTGGGGCCGGCTTTGCGTATTCCTTCCAAACCAGTTCCCACGTCCGTCCCCTGTCGCGAGTCTTGGCGGCGCCATGGAAGCGTTCGCCTTGGGCTGGCCTGTAGTCGTACGAGAGGTAGGCGACATTGGGGTGCCGTGGGCTGGTGGCTATGGTCTTGAGCCGCGGCGCGAATCCGGGGAGCTCGGAACTTCGCCATGTGCGGCCGCCATCGTCGGAGACAAACGCCGCCGACGTGGTGGAAGCATACACGACCGGCTGGCCGCCGTCTGACGGAAAGCCCATGGAGAATCTGGCCGGCTGGGCGCCGCCGGGGCCGGCGGGCGAGGGCATGGGCAATTCCGTTCCACGCAACCACCGGCCGCCTTGCCGAATCGCCACGGAGGCCGAACCTGCGACGTAGACCGTGCGGTCGCCACCGGGAGAGCGTGGGTCAATGTCGATCGACTGCCCGCCGCCGGGAAGTTCCCCCGCCTTACTCCAACTCCTGCCCCAATCAGTGGAAGCGTAGAGCGCGGAAGAAGCGCCTTCCTGGAGCACCGCGAGCAATGAACGCGAGTTTGCGGGGTCAACGGCCAGCGCCATCAGATCACCTGCGGGCCCAACCCCAGCGCTGCCCGGACTCGTGCTGGGATCGGCCCGCACGAGACGCCAGGTTCGGCCGGAATCAGTGCTGCGCCACAGACCGGCGAGAGACAAGGGCCGGTCTTTGGCCATGATGGCCGGAGGACCGATGGTCTTTGCGTAAATCACCCTCCGATCCACCGGATCGAAGACGAAGAAACCGGCCCGAAGGCCGAGGTTAAACATCCGCCATGATTCGCCTCCGTCATGGCTGATGAAGGAACCGGTCATGTCACAGGCGGCAAGTACGTCGTCGGGCGTGTGCGGGCTGATCGTCGGCGAGAATTGTCCGCCGCCGCCGCCCGGCCCGATCACCTGCCACTTGTCGTAGCGCGGCGCACCTGCGAACAGCAGGAAGACGCCAGCGATGAGGCTCGCGAGGAAAACCACTTGTCGCATGACCACCTCTTTCGGCTTAGTTCTTGATTACCGCCAAATCCTCCTCAGGCCTCCACGGTGAGGTACTCGATTTTCCTGTAAGGCTTATGTTCATGGACTCCCAGCCCGTGGTGAGTCATTGCGTACTCGAGGAAGTTAATGTGCGTCACGCAATCGCGGACGTAGGATGTGGCGGCTGCTCCCTGCGTCGCTATCTCCTCGATGATGTGGCCGAGCATGACGGAATCGATCGCCACCGGGTCCTTCGACAGGATTAGCGAGTTGGGCGACGGTTCTGGAAATGTGTTCCAGGGACGAGGGCACCAGACGTTGCCGTGCCAGTTGGCAAACAGCGCGTCGGCGATGTTGACACGGACTTTGTTGCGGATCGACGGCGTCGCGCAGACATCTGCGATATGGCTCTTGTCGCCGAGGCCGTCATGCAGGCACTTGGGCGAGGGGATCGCGCCGAAGTGGCTCTTCATTGCGCCGGTGATGCCGCAGCCGTGGTTCTTCATCAGGCAGAGGTTGATGATGTGATCGGCTCCGGTATAGTCGCGGGGCATCCAGAAGGTGCCGCCGGGAGCGGGATCGTCTCTGGTGAACTTGACGCTTTCCGACATATCCCATATGTCGGCAGACTTCGAATCCACCCACCGGACGCGGTTGTATCGGCAGCGCGCCTTCATGATGACGGGATGGAACCAGCGCTTGGCGTCGAGCAGCGTGATGTTGCCCTCATCCAGGTCGAGACCGACAAGTCCATCGAGGATGGCGTTGACCAGGGGCATGGTCGTGTCCATGCGGTTGGTGGTGATCTGAGGGTCGAAGCTGGCATTGTTCATGTTCAGCTTCAACGTCACTTTCTGCTTCCTGTCGAAGCCCGGCATCAGGCTCTTCCAGGCGGCCGCGGCGGACTTCTCACCCGTCATCCGGCACAGGCCCTTGTCCAACATGACGGCGACCACCTTGTCGTCGATGTAGTCGTAGTAGCGTTCCTTGATCTTGCCCGGCTCGGTCTTCGTCATCTCGACGGTATGGTCCCAGGGGGCGTTGGCGTTGTAGTCCCAAGGTCTTGTGGCCTTCGATGAATGGACCCGGACCACGCGGCTGCGTCCCTGCGCCGGCCGCTGCTCACCCGCCTGGGCAGGGGCGGCGATTGAGGCCATCGCAGCTGTTCCCATGCCAATCAGGCTTCTTCGGTCGATACTGCCTGCGTGTGGTTTCATTACTGGATTCCCGCCTTTCTGCATTAGTTGTCCGGTCTGGAACCGCACCATCTTCAACATCAAGGCGGCGGATCCCCTTGCAGTCCGTCACATCCGGATTTGTTTGGCAGCCGCATCCCAAGTCACGCGCCGCCCGCTGCGCATGGAAGCTACTGCCATCCCCAGCACGATATTGGTCGACTGGCCGGTCTCAACCGTGGAGTTCGGTTCCTTCCGGCTGCGAAGACACTCAATAAACTGGCGAACATGGGCGACGCTGGCCGAGTCAAAGCTTCCCGGACTGCGCCGCTCGCGGCTGGGCTTCATCTCGACGGCCGAACTCTGCGGGTAGACAGCCCACGACTCGCGTCCCAGGTCGAATCTGGCCTTGGCGCCGTGGAACTGCTGCATCTGATCGTTGAACTGGTTGTACCGCATCGCCTGGTAGCCTAGCGTGAAAACCAGCAGGTAGTTCTCCGGGTACTCCACGATCATGCTGCTTGTCTCGGGTATCTCGGCGCCAGGGAGGTTCACTTTGCCAGCGGCGCAAGTGACGGCCAGAGGATGCGTCGAGTTCATCATCCAGTGGATGCCGTCCACGATGTGCGCCGCCTGCCCGATCATGATTCCGCCGGAGTAATCCCAGGAATGGAGCCAGTTGAAGTACCGGACGGCGTCAGGAGGCCGCTTTTGCGCGGTGCCGAGAAACAGGTCCCAGTCCAGTTTGCCTTGGAGCGGCCGTGTTTGCAGCGACTCCCAGCGGTTCAGCCAGTGGGCGGTCACCAGGCGCACGCTGCCGACAATCCCTGATTCCAGCATGCCCTTGGCTTCCTGATAAAGTTCATAACTGCGCCGCTGCGTTCCCACCTGGACAATCCGCTTTGTACGGCGCACTGCGACCACCATACGGAAACCGTCTTCGATGGTGTGGGCCAGCGGCTTTTCGACGTACACATCCTTGCCCGCTTCCACAGCGTCGATGAGAATGCTGGCGTGAAGATGGTCCGGCGTCGCGATGACCACTGCGTCGATTGTCTTGTCTTCCAGAAGACGTTGGTAGTCTGCGTATCCGCGCGCTCCCGGCGAGGCGGCGCGAAGTCCGCGTTGCAGATTCGGCTCATAGACGTCGCACACGGCTCCCATCTCCGCCCCGTGTTCCTTGAACTGGGCGGTCAGATACTGGCCCCGGCCGCCTGCGCCGATGGTCCCGCAGCGGATCCGTTCACTGGCACCCAGAACGCGAGCGCTCGCCGCCGCCGCTAGAAACATTCTTCGTTGAGGTATTGGTACAGTCACTGGAGCAATGGTATGCTCTTGGGTTAGGTGTGTCAACAATGTCTCTAACCAGCAGAAGCGCACTACGAAAGTCCGACCTGCGCGAGGCCAACGAACGCCTCCTGTTGAGCATCATCCGGCAAGATCTGGGAACTTCACGAGCCGACATCGTGAGAATCACCGGCTTCTCGCCGAGTTCGGTTACCTTCATCGTCAACCGGATGATCCGCGATGGACTGCTCAGCGAAACCCCCAGCGAGGGTCAAGCGAGGGTGGGAAGACGTCCTCTGATACTCCGCCTGCAACCGAAAGCTCTGATGGCCGTTGGCGTGGAAATTGCGCGGTCGGAAACGCGGGTTGCCATTGCCGGCCTGGATGGCAAGATCATCAACCAACGCACGGTCTCCTGGCAGCCGGACCAGCACGTTTTCCTCGCACGCGTTCGGGAGGCGATCCGGGCGCTTGTCGGCAATGTTCCAAGTAATCGTCTGCTCGGAGTCGGTGTGAGCGTTTCAGGGACCATCGACCATGCGACAGGCCGTGTGGTGGCAGCCGAGCATCTCGGTTGGTTCGAAGTCGACATCGGCCCAATCCTCTCGGCTGGGATTCCGGCGTCCTTCTATATTGAGAACGATGCCAAGTTGCGGGCGTTGGCCGAGCTATGGTTCTGCGAGCCCGGCAGCAGGCCGCTGGAGAACTTTGTTTTCTTAGCGTTACGCCATGGACTGGGCACTGGTGTTGTAATTGAGGGCCGGCTTTTCCACGGCGCTTTTGGTGAGGCGGTGGAGTTCGGCCACACGAGCCTCTATCCTGATGGTCGACGCTGTGTCTGTGGAGGCGTCGGCTGCTGGGAAGAGTACGCCTCGCAAGAGGCACTGGAGCGGCTCTATGCCGAGCGCCGAGGAGCGGCATCCCATGCACCGGAACAGAGCGCGGAGGCCATCCTTCGTCTGGCGCGCAATGGGGACCCGATTGCCCTCGACGTATTGCGGGAAACCGCGACGTATGTTGGGATGGGCTTCGCGAACCTGAACGCGACCTTCAATCCGGAAGCCATCGTGGTGAGTGACTACCTGGCGTCTGGGTGGGACCTGATGAAGGACTGGGTCTGGGGGACTCTGCGGAGCCGGGCGGCCCACCGCTACCTCAGCCGCCTGCGTATCATCCCTTCAAGGCACCGCGGCGACTCCGCTCTTAAGGGGGCGCTAGCCCTGGTTCTCTCGCACTTCTTCGCTGCAACTACTTCAAGCAACGGCAACGGCAGCACACCTGCAACGGCATCATCCCGTCGCTCGAGCTGACTCTCTTTGTCCCATCCGCTTCTCGCCTAGCCACAGAGGATGGCCTGCCCGACGGGGAGGTCTGTTCGATCTCCGCTATTCTCCGCACTTCTTCATTGACAATGGTGGTTCATATATATACACTAACTGCACGAATCATTGCTTCCGAGGCAGCCCTCGGCAGGTCAACGCCAACCAGACAACTTTCTGAGGAGTATAGTCGCGATGAAGTTCCGGCGGTCTACTTTGGCGATCCTGATCGCCACCTTGAGTTTCCTGGGGCCCCGCAGCCTCAATGCACAGAACATCCAAAGCACCATTCTGGGGGCAGTCACTGACTCCGCTGGAGCCTTGGTCCCGAATGCCGACGTCACCGTCCGCAATGAGGGAACGAACTTCACCAGGACTGCCAGGACTGACGAGAGTGGCAGCTACCGCGTGGCAGGTCTGGCGACCGGCTTCTACCAGGTGACCGTCGCTGCTCCAGGCTTCAAGACCTTCAGCCAGACTCGCATCGACTTGGCCAGCGCACAAATCAAACGCATCGACGCGAAGCTCGAAGTTGGCGATCTGGCGACGACAGTGACCGTCGAGGGCGGCACCACGCAGGTCGAAACCGAGACGGCGACACTCTCTAACCTGAAGACCAGCCGCGACTTCGCCGAACTCCCCATGAGTGTCATGGGGCGCGCATGGGCCAACATCACAAACGTTACCGCCGGTCTCCAGAGTTCGAGCGGCTATGAGGTAAACGGCGCCCGCGCCACTGCCAACAACTTCACCGCCGATGGAATATCGGTCAACGACATGGTCGGCAGCACCAATACGGCCAACGGCTTCTCGGGCGACATCGAAGCGTTCGAGGAGATTAAGGTCCTCACGGCGAACACGTCGGCCGAGTACGCGCAGGTGGCCCAGTTCATGTCGGTGAGCAAGGCCGGCACCAACACCCCCCACGGCGGCTTCTACTGGGGCAACTTCAACAGCATGACTCAGGCGCGCAGATGGTCTGACCGCCAGCCCGTTTCGTTCACCAATCACAACATGTTCGCCGCCAGTGGCGGCGGCCCTGTCGTGATTCCAAAGCTCTACAACGGCAAGGACAGAACGTTCTTCTTCGCCTCGTACAGTGGCGCCCGCTACCGCATCGGCAACCGTTCCTACACCATCGTGCCCACGTCCGCCATGCGCCAGGGGAACTTCTCCGCGTTGAATGGCCTCATCACCGTGGCGGATCCTCTCAACGGCAACACCCCATTCCCCAACAACGCCCTCCCCTCCAGTCGGATCAGTCCTATCTCCCAGAAGGTGCAGGATCTCCTCTACCCGGATCCCAACCAGCCGGGACAGGGCACCTATGGCATGACGCAGAACTTCTATGCCGATCCGGGCGGCGCCTATGATTCGAACGTTTACTCCTTCCGCGGCGACCACCGGATCAGCGACAGAAACCTCCTCTATGCTCGCGTCGGCATCACCGCCACCAATGGCGACACCTACCCAGGCCCGCTCAAGAGCGGCTATGGCTCCAGCACACTGAGCAACATCCCAGGCCGGAGCCTGGTGATCTCCGACACCCACACCTTTTCGCCCAGTATGGTGAACGAGGTAAAGCTGGGCTTCAACAGGACGAAATCGTGGAGTTCTGACTTCAACTTCGGGACGGACGTACAGTCCCAACTCGGCATCAGCGGTATCTCCAACCCAGGCAACGACCCCGCCGTGAGCGGCATGCCTCAGTTTTCTTTCGGCGGTGCCATCCCGATCGCCGCCAGCAACGACAGAAACACCGCAAGTGCCGCGCAGAACACCTATCAGGTGATCGACAACTTGTCGTGGTTCAGGGGCCGACATAGCCTCAAGTTCGGCGCCGACATCCGCCGCCTGCAGGTCAACAACCAGAATAAGCCCCTGTCAATTCGCGGCACGTACTCGTTCGACGACCGGTTGAGCGGGCTCGCCTACGCCAACTTCCTGCTGGGTTATCCGTCCGGTGCCACCCGCGGCATCGCGCGTCCCAATGCCTACACCCGCGGCACTTCCACGGGATTCTACTTGCAGGATGATTTCAAGGTGAACACGCGTTTCACCCTGAACTACGGCGTGCGTTATGAATACCAGACGCCATGGGTGGAGAAGTTCGACCGCATGTTCACCTTCGACCCGACATCGGGAAGCATGGTCACGGCCGGCTCTTCCATCCCCACCGACCTTGTTCCCTCTGTCGCCGCCACCTTGCCCATACGCACTGCGAAAGACGTGGGATTGCCGGAGCGGAGCCTGATGTTTAAGGACTCCAATAACGTCAGCCCCCGCATCGGCATCGCATATCGCCCCTTCAGCGACGCCACCACCGTCATCCGCGCCGGCTACGGGATCTATGCGCAATTCTGGCCGGGTTCCCTTGGCCAGAACGCCACCGGCGGACCATGGCAATCCACTGAGAGCTTCATTATCGAAGGCTCCAATACACCCACGATCAAATTCCCGGCTCCCTTTGCCACCACTTCGACATTCTCGGGGATTCAGACCATTAGCGGCGTGAGTTCCAGGTTCCCCAACGAGCGCACTCACCAGTGGAACCTCTCCATCGGACGGCAAATCTTCGGGATGGCCGTTGACGTCGCTTATGTCGGCACTCGCTCGCTGAACATCCCCTACAGCGAGGATTTGAACCTGCTGCGCCCCAGCACAACCCCGTTCAGCGCCGCGCGCAGACCGTATCCCCGATTCAACACCGCCAGCCTGATCCAGACCGGCGGCAATGCGATCTACAACGGTTTCACCTTCCAGGCCGACCGGCGCATGAGCCGCGGCCTCTGGTTCAACGTCAACTACACGCTGTCCAAAGGCATTACCGACGTGGGCCTGAATGGATACACGGCCAGCATTCAGCAGAATCAGTATGCCCGCTACCTCGAGCGCTCCGACGATGCCGCGCTGCGCCGCCAGCAACTGCGCTTCAGCTATGTCTGGGACATCCCCATCGGACGCGGCCGCCATGCCCTGAGCAACATGCCCATCCTGCTTGACCATATGATTGGCGGATGGCAACTCGCCGGCATCACCACTCTTCTCACGGGTCCCCGGCTGAGCCCTTCCTACACTAACGCCGACCCCACATACACGAACGTCTTCTCCGGCCGCCCCGACCGCATCGGCGACGGCAACTTCGACTCGGGCGAGATGCGGACTTCAATCGAGACAGGCAAACTCATCTTCGACAAGTCAGCCTTCGTGCTGCCTGTGACGGGCCGCGGTTACTACGGCAACTCAGCCCGCTACATCCTCACCGGCCCCGGAACGGCCACCTGGAACATGGGCATTCACAAGAACTGGCTGTTCGCTGACGAAAAGGCTCGTGCCCAGTTCCGCTGGGAGATGCACAACGCCTTCAACCGGCCCAACTTCAGTAGTCCCTCAACGAGCATCCAGTCCGGGTCATTCGGACTCGTCACCTCGGCTGGCGGTGGCCGCGCCATGCTGTTCGGGTTGCGTCTGGACTTCTGATCCGGCGCCATGCGGGCCCTGCTTGCTCTCGCTCCTGCCACGGCATCGTGGGCGCAAGCACGGGCCCGCGGACGACCCGGCTTGGCCTTCGTCTGGATTTCTAGACCGGTAGTCGGGGGAAGTGAGCTTAGGAGGCGACTGGGATGAATCGACGCGAAATCCTATCGGGCGCAGCGCCGCTGATCGTAAGCGCCCAAACGGCGTTTGGCACGCAGGCCAACTCGGCCGCGTCGTTTGGAATCATAGGCACCGGCAATCGCGGCATCTATGTTGGCGGTTTCATGGCCGGGGACAAGAACGCCAGGCTGGCTGCGATCTGTGACAAGTACCCGGACCGCATCGACCTCGGAAAATCGAAGATCCCTGGTGCGGACAAGGTCCCTGCCTACCGGGACTACCGGAGGCTCCTGGATGACAAATCGCTCGATGCGGTTCTCATCTCGACTCCGGTGCACCTTCATCCCGAGCACCTCGAGGCGGCTGTGCAGGTCGGCAAACACGTCTATTGCGAAAAACCTGCCGGTGCGGATGTTGCTGGCTGCAAGAAGGTACTTGAAATCGGCGACAAGGCCGATAGGGGAAAGACCATTCAGTTCGGCTTTCAGCAGCGGTATGCGCCGGAGTATCTGACGGCGAGGGACTACGTAAAGAGCGGCCGCATCGGCGAAATGAAACTGATGATGTCTTACTGGGTACTGGGCGGCCTCGCATCCGCCCAGGGCCAGAACATTCCGCCAGATCGAAATGAAGAGGATCAATCCAGAAACTGGGCCAAATGGGAGAAATACTCTGGCGGCCCCCTCGTGGAGCAGGACTGCCACGGGATCGATACGATGAACTGGTTTGCCGGCGACATCCACCCGGTGAAGTGCACCGGATCGGGCGGGCTGCGATACCAGTTGCGGTACGGCGATTGGAAGACCGACCATCACAACATCACGTTCTCTTACCCGAACGGCGTCGAAGGCTGGCTCACTTCCATCAAGTTCACGGCCGGCTACCGCGACGTGCGGGAGCAGTTCTTCGGCTCCAAAGGCATGATTGAGACTTCTCGTAAGTACTACAAGCTGCACGCCCCAGAAGGGGACTGGCGTCATCCGAACGGCGACGACCTGCGGGACAAGAGCTTAATCGAGAAGCGCGACTCGGCTCATGAGATTACGATCGATGCAGTAGCCTCCTTCTTCAAGAGCATCGTTGAGGAGAAGCCCTGCCACACTTGGAAGTTGGCGGCTGAGAGCACCCTTTCTGCGCTCATGGGCCGCATGGCGGTGCACGAGAAACGGGGGGTGGCATGGGACGAGATATTGAAGTCGGCATAACTGCCGCTCCTTGTTTGACTCGGCAACCGTCGAGCCGCGTGTAATTCTGGGGCAGAGACCAGAGATCAGCTGTTTCTCCGCCACGCGCCATCGCTGGTTGGTCAACAACGGATTATGGGAATACTGACCGTAAGGACAGGTTGAATGCAACATATCCTCTTTTCCCTTTTTCTTGCCGCTGCTGTTTCGATCCACGGTCAACCCCTGGCTCCGGGCGTTGGGCGCCATACCTCCGCGCAACGCTACGAACTTTTCCAGAAGAACCTCGCTCAGCGGGCTGCGGCGATCTCCCGCGATCAGTTCCAGGGCATCAACAGCCTCGACGACTGGAAGCGGCGTCGGCCCGAAGTCCACCGCCAGTTCATGGACATGCTCGGGCTGAATCCGCTGCCGGCGCGCACTCCTCTGAACGCGCGCGTGACAGGCTCATTCGAACGCCAGGGCTACCGCGTCGAAAACATCGTCTTCGAAAGCCGGCCCGGGTTCTATGTCACAGGAAATCTCTATCTGCCGGCGTCAGAACCGGGCGCCGGCAAGCCTCCAACCATCGTCTATGTCTCCGGCCACGCCCCCGGACCCGCCGGGGCCAAGGCGCACTATCAGCATCACGGCATCTGGTTCGCCAGGAACGGCTTCGCCGCGTTCGTGCTTGACACCATCGAGTTCGCGGAGATTCCAGGCATCCATCACGGTGTCCACGACTTGGCGATGTGGCATTGGCTCTCGCTCGGCTACACCCCCGCGGCCGTCGAGGTCTGGAACGCGATGCGCGCTTTGGACTATCTCGAGATCCGCCCCGAAGTCGATGCGACTCGCGCCGGCATCACCGGCCGCTCAGGAGGTGGCGCGGTTTCATGGTTTGCCGCCGCTGCCGACAATAGGTTCAAAGCCGCCGCGCCCGTGCACGGGACCTGGTCGGTCGGCCCCCACGTTGCCAATGACACTGTCCGCGAGAACTGCGACTGCATCTACTTTTGGAATACCTATCAGATCGACCTGCCATTGGTTGGCGCGCTCATCGCCCCCCGCCCTCTGATGATCGTCAACGCCAGCAAGGATGGCGCCTTCCCCCCGGCCGGCTACGAACCCGTCTATAAATGTCTGCGCCCCGTCTATCAATGGCACGGCGTCCCCGAAAAACTCGCCGAGTTCGCCCAGGACACCGGCCACCTCGACACACCCGCCTACCGCAAAGCAGCCGACGAATGGATGAACCGCTGGTTGCGCAACGATCTCACTCCCTATGAAGAGGGCGTCATCGAGCGGGAACCCGATGCACGCCTCACTGTCCTCGACCGCTACCCCGCCAATGCGATCAATGAGGGCATCGAACGCACGTTCATCCCGCCGTACCAGCCAAAGCCCTACAAAAGCCTTTCGGCATGGAACAAGCGCCGCGCCGAATTGACCTCCGCGCTCAAGGACAAAGTCTTTCGGGGGTTCCCCAAGACCCGTGTCCCCTACGATGCATGGAAGAGCCCGTTCATGGGGTGGACGGGAAGGTACACCGATTCGTTCAACGTCGAATTCTCCACCGAGGAGAGCGTCCGCGTCCACGGCCAGTTGTTCGTTCCTCGCGATGGCAAGCCGAGCCATCCGGCGTTGATCTTCGTGAAAGGGAAGGACGACATCGTATTCCCGGTGGATTACGACCCTCTGCTGTCCGCCTTCGCCAGCCATGTGGTGCTGGTGCTCAATCCCCGGGCCGTCGACTACCCGATGGACGTGAACCGGACTTCGGTCACCAAGATGACAGTCGCCCTGCTGGGGGGGACTCTCGAATCCATGCAGTTGTGGGATATCCTGCGCTCAGTGGACTACCTGGTGGACGCGGAGAAGCTGAACCTGAGTTCGATCTCGGTCTACGGCCGGAAGGACATGGGCGGCCTGGCGATCCACGCCGCTGCTCTGGACAGCAGGATCAGCCGTGTGATTCTCGATAATCCTCCAAGCTCACACTGGCAGGGGCCGGCCCTGCTTAACGTCCTGAGAATCACCGACCTGCCCGAAGTCGCCGGACTCCTGGCGCCGCGCGAAATCGTATCGCTAACGCCGCTCCCAGGCGCTTACCGCTACACCCGCTCCATCTACCAGCTCTATGGGAAGAGCGGTTCGATTCGCGAGGCGGCTTCGCTGGGCGAGGCCTTGCGGGTTTGGGAGCACTGAGCATTGGGGCTGCGATTGTGCAGTAGCGTTCGCGGCGCGGGAAAGTACTTATTGGGAGGCCAGACAGGATGCGGGCGATTCTAATTCTCCTTGCCGTTGGAGTATCGGTCCAGGGTCAGGCTCCAACTCAAGGCCCCGGGCGTCACAATGCGGCGCAACGTTACGAACTGTTCCAGAAGAACCTGGTCCTGCGCGGCGCTGCGATCACGCGCGACCAGTTTAAAGGCATCAACAACCTTGACGACTGGAAGCGGCGGCGGCCAGAAGTTCACCGGCAGTTCATGGACATGCTGGGCCTGGAACCTCTGCCTGCCCGCACGCCGTTGAAGGCGCGCATCACGGGCGAATTCCAGCGCGAAGGTTACCGGGTCCAGAACGTCCTGTTCGAGAGCCAGCCGGGGCTCTACGTCACCGGCAACCTCTACCTGCCGAGGCCGGCCGCGGCAGGGGCCAGGTTCCCCGCTGTCGTCTATGTCTCTGGACATTCGCCTAGGCCGGGCGGGGCCAAGGTCGATTACCAGCAGCATGGCATCTGGCTTGCGCGGCACGGCTACGTTGCCTTTCTGCTGGACACGATCGAATTCGGTGAAATTCCCGGCATCCACCACGGCATCCACGATCTGGCGATGTGGCACTGGCTTTCGCTTGGCTATACGCCGGCCGGCGTCGAGGTCTGGAACGCCATGCGCGCACTGGACTATCTGGAGTCCAGGAGTGAAGCCGATACGTCCAAAGCCGCCATCACCGGCATCTCGGGCGGCGGTGCCGTCACATGGTTTACCGCGGCCGCCGATGAACGTTTCCAGGTGGCCGCGCCCGTGCTTTCATCATGGTCGGTGGGGCCGCATGTGGCTGGCGATGCCGTGCAGGAGAACTGTGACTGCATTTACTTCTGGAACACCTATCAGCTCGATCTCCCCATCGTCGGCGCGCTCATCGCCCCGCGTCCTCTGAAGATCATGAACGCCCGCAAGGACGGCGCATTTCCCCCGGCCGGCTACGAGGTGGTCTACCAAAAACTGCGGACGGTCTATGACTGGTATGGCGTGCCGGACAAACTGGCCGAGTTCCATGCTGAGACCGGTCACGCCGACCTGCCGCCGTATCGCAAGGCGGCCGACGAATGGCTCAACCGCTGGCTGCGCGGCGATCTGGCGCCCTTCGACGAAGGCGACATCCGGAAAGAGGACGCCTCCAGCCTCACCGCGCTCGACCGCTATCCGGCCGATGCCCGGAACGAGGGCATTCACAGGTCCTTCATCCCCGCCTACAACCTTCAGGATTGGAAGACTCTGCCTGCCTGGAACCAGCGCCGCACACAGTTGGCCAAGGCGCTCCGTGAAAAGGTCTACGGCGCCTTCCCGAAAGACCGGGTTCCGTTCGATCCGTGGAAGGCCAAGTACAGCATGTGGACCGAGAAGTACGCGGATTCGTTCAACGTCGAGTTCACCACCGAGGAGAGCATCCGCGTCCACGGCCAGTTGTTCATTCCGCGGGACGGGAAGCCGAGCCATCCCGCATTGATCTTCGTGAAGGGCAAGGACGACATCGTGTTTTCGGTGGATTACGACCGCCTGCTGTCGGCATTCGCCGATCACGTCGTGCTCGTGCTCGTTCCCAGGGCCACCGACTACCCGATGGACGTCAGGCGCACGTCCGTCACGAAAATGACGGCCGCGCTGCTCGGCGGCACCCTCGAGTCGATGCAACTCTGGGATATTCTGCGGTCTGTCGATTACCTGGTGGACGAAGCGAAGCTGAATCTCAGTTCGATCTCGGTATACGGGCGGAAGGACTTGGGCGGGCTGGCGTTGCACGCCGCCGCGCTGGACAGCCGCATCAGCCGGGTGATTCTCGATGACCCGCCCTCCTCGCACTGGCAGGCGCCGGCGCTCCTCAATGTTCTGCGAATCACGGATCTGCCCGAAGTGGCTGGCCTCATCGCGCCGCGCGAGATCGTCTCGCTCACGCCGCTGCCCGACGCTTTCAACTACACCCGGTCCATCTTCGGCCTTTATGGCAGGGGCGGGTCAATTCGCCAGGCGAACTCGCTCGGCGAGGCGCTGCGCGTCTGGGAGCACTGAACTTGGCGCCCCCGTTGATGGAGCGTAATTCCCAGCAGCCGTGCCCGGGCCGATTCCTCGTGGGTGGTGGCGGGGACGATGCTATACAGTGTGCGCATGGACTCTGATCGACAAGGGGAATCCCAGTGAAGAACCGCCATCTGCTTGCCGTTGCCTGCTCGGTTGTCCTGCTGTTGAGCGGGCACGCTCTCTCTCAACCTCCCGTCGGCAAAGTCCTGGTGTTGGAGGATTTCGAGACAGCCGGGACCGCCGCGCGCTGGCAGGGCGGAGTCGAGGTTGCGCAGGACCAGGCGTCGCACGGACGGTCTTCGGGGCGCATCCGGCTGGATAAAGGAGCCACCACCATCACCTCGCTGAAATTGCCCGCCGACTGGCGCGGCTTCGAGTGGCTTCGCTTCGACATCTACAGGGAGCGGCAGAGCGTCGTGACCGCGGGCATCGACATTTACGATGCTGTGGGCGGCGATCCCGGCCGGACGGCGAAAGACGACTATTTCGATGGCGGGAGCAAGATCCTGCTGACCCAGGGCTGGAACCACGTCGAGGTCTCTCTGACACCCCTGCGCGCGGCCACCAATGAGCGCGATCTCGCGCTCGACCGGATCCGCGCCATTCAACTCACCATCCCCGCGGAACCCTCAGCCGGCCCGGCCTATGTCGACAACCTGCGGCTGGTTTCGGGCGTGGAGCCGCCTGACGCCATGTCGCGCCAGCGTCCCGAGGAGACCGTCTCACGCATCGACAACCGCTGGATCTCGGTGCGCCAGGTGGCCAGGCCGGAAGACGTTCCAGAGTCCGCCGAGGTGGCGCAACTCCGCACTGAAGCCGAACGTGAAACCGACCGGCTCCAGAAGGCGATCCACGGCGCCAGGACGCAAGGCATCGACACGACTTACGCCGAGCGCCGCCTGGTGGTGGCCGATCTCGGGTTGCGGATCCGGCCCATGCTCGCCTGGTTCAACAACGATGTCACGAAGCGCGAGATGTTCGCCTATGTCGCGCAAAGCTGCCGCCTCAGCCGGCAGGAACTGGAAGACATGCAACAGGGCTCGACCCTGCGCCGGGAGGTGGACGACACCCAGGTGGCCGAGCCCCTGATCCCGCCGTTTCCCCGCTTGAAAGGCCGTCCGGCGGTCGGATCCTTCTTCCGCAATCCGGCGGGTGATCCGATGCTCGTGTTGTCGCTCCATTCGCCCAGCGAGGTGCTTCAGCGCTTTTTCGCTTCGCCGCTGCAACATATCGAGAGCTACACGGTCGGCGGCGGATCCCGCTGGGACATCGAGCAGTCGCCTGTATACGCCGCCTTCCAGCATGGCCCCGACACGCATCGCGTCGGTTGGGACGGCTGGTGCGGCCACCTCGTGAAGGACTTGGACTCCATGGGCGGAAACAAAAAGGAAAACGTGGTGATCTGCCTGGAGAGTCCGGCGATACGGAAGGCGGTGTCGGAGTTCATCGCCACGAACATTCCCAAGCTCCACGCCAATCCTGAGTTGCTCTACAACATCATGGCCTACGAGCTCAGCTACATCTGCTACTGCCAGCGCAGCCAGCAGATGTTCCGCCAGTGGCTTGAGAAGAAGCACGGGACGATCGGCGCGGCAAATCAGTCGTGGGGAACGGCATACAAGAGCTTCGGCGAAGTGATCGCCCCGCCGGTGAAGAACCAGCGTCCCCTGCCCGGCACCAACAGGGGCCTGTGGTATGACTGGACGCGCTTCAACCAGGACCGTTTCACGGATCACCTGCTTTGGGTTCGCGGCGAGATCCGGAAGCTGGACACCACGGTGCCGCTCGCCGCCGGCGGCAGTTCCTACATGCTCTCCGGGCACACAGGCACATCCGGCATCGATGAAGAGCGGATTGTGAACGAAGTGGACGACGTGATCATCCACGAGGGTGCCGGCTCCACGCTCGGCATGGACTTGCAACTGGCGCTATCGGAATCGAAAAAGCCGCTGGCGGACCCCGAGATGAGCCTCCGATCGGTGTCCGACCTGCTGCCCCACATGTTGCACGGCAAGTCGGTCATACAGCTTTTCCACTGGCCTTCGCAGCCGGCCAACGAATTCCACTCCAATAACCGGTCGTCGCTGGCGCACAGCTGGATTCACCCGCTGAAGGACATCGACGAACTGTTGCGCGTCGCCCTGGATGTACGCCGGCTGAACAACGAGGTGGCAGCGTTCGCCGAGACTCCAGCCGAAGTGGCCATTCTGTATTCCCAGACCTCCACGCTTCAGGTGCCGCCGGAAATGCTGACGTGGCGCCTCACGCCCTATCTGGCGGAGTTGCAGAAAACCTACGCCGCCAGCCAGTTCCTGGACGCCAAGGTGACGTTCGTCACCGAACGGCAGGCGCTTCGGGGCCGTCTGGATCGCTACAAGTTGCTGCTTGTGCCGGGTGCCAGGAATCTGCCGGAGAGCGTCGTGGACAGGATCGCAGCCTACGCCGAATCCGGTGGCCACGTGCTGATCCTGCCTGAATCGCTGTTGGGAGATGAATACAACCGGCCGCGCGACTATCTGCGCCGCTTCGGCGTAACTGTCCGGGAGACTCGCCGGCCGCAGGCATCAGTGGCAGGAGCGATGGTGCAAGGCTACGATCAGAGCTTCTCACAGCAGACCGAGTTTCGAGACGGCGCTTCCGAGAAGCTCACGCCGGTTCGGCCAGACGATGCCAATCCTTTGGAAACTGCTGGCGTGCGCCAGGCGATTGACGTCTCCGACACGGCGGAAGTTCTCTACGCCTACCCCGACCGGAAGGCCGCGATCGTCCGTTCGCGCGTGGGCAAGGGATTTGTCGACTACTCCAGCGCTTCGATCGAGGAGCGGAGCTTTGGGCGACTGCTCGACATTCTGCTGAGAGACGCGCGGGTCGCCAGGGACTACCGCGTGCGCCCTTTGAACCAGGCAAAGGGCCGCGTTGAAATGCGATACGCGCAACTGGGGACCCGCAGGTTGATCTATGTCACCAACTTCGACACAACTCCGGTGGAACTGCGGGTTGAGCGCGCGGTGCCTGTCGTTTCGATGATGGAGTTGCGCTCCTCGCAGGTGATCCGGGGCGACCACATCACCGTGCCTGGCCGTCAAACGGGGATCTATGAAGTCTTCTGAGCAAACAACGCCACACCGGCCCCCCGCATCCTGGTGCGCTTGAAGCAAAAGAGGCCTGCACGCTCCTGCGCGAGGGACGCCGGGGCAGCCGGCGGGACGTGAAAAGGCCCCACCTGTCATGGCGGCGAGTGGGGCCTGAGTGGTGATCCGGTTTCGCTTGATCTACCAGAGCAGCTTGGCGTCGAACTGGAAGTAGCGGGCCGAACCGACGTCGTTGACCTGGCCGAAAGCCGAGTTGCCGACATAGCTGACATCGAGCTGGGGCTTGTAGGGCAGCAGGGTCTGGATGCCGAAGCTGTAGTTGTACATCGTCGGCATCTTGTATTCCTCAGTCAGCGAGCCGGCCGCGATCGGGAACTGAGTCGTGTTCGGGATGCCGCTCGACGGGTTGTCAGCCACGCCGCTGGAGATGGCCGTCGACTGGATGAGCGGAGCGCGCGCACCCAGGTACCAGCCCGAATAGGCGATGCCGGCGCCGGCGGCGAGGATGCGGGCGATGCATCGGAAATCCTCGGCTGGAATGTTCAAGACGGTTCACCTCGCTGTGGATTGGCACCACAGCGAAAGTCCGCCTTGCGGTCGTTCCGCTGTCGATTGGAGCGTGCGAGTGGCACGCTGCTGTAAACATACGCAGGGAATTCGAAAAACGTAAACCGAGACGACGGTTGCGTTAACCAACACGCGGCCGGCGGCTTGGTGTCCATCTGGTGTCCATGACACATGTCCACGAGTGAGAAACCTAGGTAGTCATGAGAACCCTTGGTGTCCATGTAACTTGTTGTCCCGTGGATGGTTGTCGAGCAAGTCCTGTAGAATCAATTAGTTGAGATAACTCCATAACTCGAATCCCTCCCTCTCGGACAGGGACGGCGAAGCAGTTACTCCGGCCGGTAGACGGCCCAGGCGGTGTCGGTTTCCTGAACCACGATTTCGGAGATGCGGGCGGAGGCGGCGTCGAGGGCCGGGGCGAGGAGTTTCGTCAGTTCTTCATGGAAGTAGACGGCGATGTTTTCGGCAGAGGTGTTGCGGGTGGCGAAGAACGGGAGGTCGTTGAGGTATTTGTGGTCGAGGGTTTCGGCGACGGCGCGGAGGGATTTCTTGAGGTCGGAGAAGTCGAGGAGGAGGCCTATGGGGTTGAGGTTGGGGCCGGTGACGGCGAGTTGGACGCGATAGTTGTGACCATGGGGGGTGGCGCACTTGCCGATGTAGTCGCGCAGGTGGTGGCCGGCGGGGAAGCTGTGTTCTACACGGAGTTCAAACATGGTCGGGGGATCTCTCGCTTGGGAACTGAGACTGGCGGTGAGCCGGAAGAGGTCTCGACACGAGTGTCGAGACGGCAGGCACGAGTGCCTGCGCCACGAGGCGGGCTGAAGCCCTTCGCGGACTGACGTCTGCCCCACAAGCACATGCGCGCTCTGCGTTCGCGGACTCCGAATAGAGAGTGCCACGGGGCGGGCTGAAGCCCTTCGCAGACTGAAGTCTGCCCCACAAGTGCACCCGCTCTCTTGCGGTCGCGGCTCCGTTTGCGGTGTGGCTGGTGAGGGAGTCAGGCATTGTCGAAGAAGCTTTCAACTTCCCGGATGTCGCCGGTGAAGCGGTAGTCCGGGAGACTCTCAATGAAGACACGGCCGTAACGCTGCCGGGTGACACGATTATCGAGCAGCACGACAACGCCCCGGTCCTGCTTGCTGCGGATGAGCCGGCCGAAACCCTGTTTGAGAGAGATGGCAGCCTGTGGGACCTGGTAATCGAAAAACGGGTTGCCGCCAGAGGCCCGGACACTTCGGATGCGGGCGTCGACGACGGGGTCGCTCGGCACGGCAAACGGCAACTTATCAATAATAACGCAGCTCAATTGATCACCCTGGACATCGACGCCCTGCCAGAACGAAGATGTCGCGAAGAGGACGCAATGGGGGGTGTTGCGGAACTCGTGGATGAGAGCACGTTGAGGTTTCGTGCCCTGGAGCAGGACGGGGTAGTCGAGTTCGGGCTCGATGCGTTCATAGGCGGCGCGCATCTGGGCGTAGGAGGTGAACAGCACGAAGGCGCGGCCTCGCGAGTGGGCCAGGAGTTCGGTGATCTCGCGGACCGCGGCGGCCAGGAAACCGGGGCTACGGACGTCGGGCAGGTGGCCGGGGACGTAGAACAGAGCCTGGTTCTGATAGTCAAAGTGCGAAGGGACGATGAGTTCGCGCGGCATGGAAAGGCCGAGCCGTTCCTTGAGGAAAGAGAAACCGCCGCCAACGGCGAGCGTGGCCGAGGTGAGGATGGCTGGCGGGCCTTCGCAGAAGAGGCGGTCGCGGAGGAGATTCGAAACGTCAATGGGGGTGGCCTGGAGATAGCAGCCCCGGCCGCGGCGTTCGATCCAATAGACATAGGTTTCGTCGCCGGATTCCATCCAGAAGCGCAGGCGGCCAATCATCTCCTCGGTACGGCGGTGGAGGGGGAGGATTTCGTCAGGGGAGTCGCGGACGAGTTTGAGCTGGGTGGCGAGGAGTTCGAGGGCGCCGCCGAAGTGCTTGTACTGCTCGGCATAGTGCTCGATGAAGGACTTCTGGTGGGTGAAACTGGAACGGCCTTCCTGGGCGGGGAAGAGGGCGAAGAAGCGGTCGGAGTGGTCGAGGAGGGTGGAGAGGATGTGGTCAAGAGGGGTGGTGAGGAAGTCCTTGCGGCGGGCGAGGGCGAGGATGTCGCGGCGGAGGTCGTCGACCTGGAGCGAGGAGATGGAGATGCCGAAGTACTGGCCGGCGACGTCTTCGAGGTCGTGCGCTTCGTCGAAGATGACGGCGGCGTAATCGGGGAGGATGCCGGCGGAGGCGTCGTTTTCCTTGACGGCGAGGTCGGCGAAGAAGAGATGGTGGTTGACGATGACGATGTCGCTCTCATAGGCCTTCTGGCGGGCGAGGGTGACGAAGCAGCGTTCGAACTGGGTGCATTTCTGGCCGGTACAGAGGTCGCCGCGGGCGTCGAGTTTGGCCCAGACGGTTGAGGATTCGGGGAGTCC
>CAZSBK010000090.1:0-20863 GCA_964604945.1 uncultured Candidatus Solibacter sp. | reverse complement strand
TCGTGCTGTTGGGCCACGGCGCGTACTGATCGCAGAGTCGTGGACGCCATCCTGCGGCTACAGACGGAATAAGTGCCTCGCTCACTTGCATGCGTCATCAAGAGCAAGACGACTCTGCCGGCGGAAACCGAACCGCGCTGCTTCCACTCGCGTACAATGAACAACACCATGGCCACAGTCATCTCAAGCCGCAGGCTCCTTCTCGCCTCCCTGGCCGCGAGCATTTCGCATTCCGCACTCGCCCAGCAGCAGGCGTCCGAGCCTTACGTCCCCAAACAGAGCGACCGGCCAGAGCCGATCGAAGGCGATGAAGCCGGTTTCCAGAGCATCTTCGACGGTAAGACCCTTGGCGGCTGGGAAGGAGATCCGACCTACTGGCGTGTTTCCGATGGGTTGATGACTGGAGAGATCACTCCCGAAACGGTCATCAAGAGCAACACCTTCATCATCTGGCAGGGGGGCGAACTGCAGGATTTCGAACTCAAAGTTGACTACCGCATCACTGCGGCAGGCAACAGCGGGATCAACTATCGCAGTGTGGTGGTTCCGGACAAGGTGACGCCGTCCAACAGGTTTGCCATGCGCGGCTACCAGTGCGACATCGACGGCAAGAACCGGTACGCCGGGAACAATTACGAGGAGAAGGGGCGGTTGTTCCTGGCACAGCGAGGGGACGTGACGCACGTGACCGGCACGCGCAAGCCGGTGGTCCTTTCACGGCTCGGCGAGAACAGTGAACTCGCGCGACTCATCACGGACGGATGGAATTCGGTGCACCTGATCATCCGCGGCAACATCCTGATGCACAGCATCAACGGGCAACTGATGAGCATGGTAGTCGACGATGACCCAAACCGTGCGCGTAAGGGGCAAATCGGCGTTCAGGTCCACGTCGGCCCGCCGATGAAGGTCGAGTACCGGAACTGGCGACTCAAGCAACTCTAGCCGGAAGTCCGGCGTCGCGCTCAGCGGAAATCAGGGTTTCGAACCCGGAGAGACCAACAAGCGGATTTCCGCGCCCTCGTCCATCCAGAATTCCGCGCCGCCGGCGACAAACGCGCCTGCCGCCACCCGAGCCGGCCGCTCCCGGTCATCGACCAGTTTGTGCCCTTTCGAGTTGACAAAGTCGGTCGTCGTGGAGTGGATGCCAATGGTTCCGCCCTTGTGTACCAGCGATCGGAAGACAATGGTCACACTGTTGCCGGATACCTGTTCGACGATGCCCTCCATCGTCGCGCCCAGGAACACTTCCGGCGAAATGATGGAGGCGGAGACCGGGTCGCCGGCGCGGCTGACTGTGCTGCCGACCGGCGTGCGCAGCTTGACATGGAACCTCCGTTCCTTGTCAAGCGACTGCACCGCATCCGGCGCTCGACGGATCAGTACCGCCCAGTCCATGCCCGGTTCCCTTGGCGGTTCCCCCAGAGACCGGCGGCCTCCGCCTGCCACCGACTTCACAGTGCCCTCCTGCAACTCACCGCCGTGACACGGATCGTACCACCTCACCTCATACTCGCCTTGGGCGCCACTCAGATTCAATTCGACGGGCCCTCCATTTGGCAGATAGACCGCATACACTTCGCCCGGTTTCGCGAAAACGAAGTCCTTCGGGTCAGGTGTAAGCGAGTCGTTGTGCCGCATCTCGTGGAACGGCAGATACCGTGTGAAGAAGTCGTGCGCGTACCTCAGCAGATCCCAGAAGTGATCGCGGCTGCGCCAGTCCTCCAGATCGAGATCGCTGTCGGGATAGCCATAGCCGAAGAAGAACACGGTGCCCGACCCGCCTGCCATCAGGTTGCCCCAGATCGAATCCTTGCGCACGGTATCGTGCCAGTAGTCCACGCTGTCCGGGACCACGCCGGTGCTCGTAGGGTTGATCTCAATGACGCCCACGAGCCACTTGTGTCCTGCCGCGGCCGAGGCATCCACCCACTTCATCGTCGCCCCATGCGTGTACTCCGGATCGTGCTGCATCGCCGTGCCGTCGAAGTTCCGGAATCCGAGGAGACGGCCATATCCCTTTTCGTCCGCCAGCAGTTCGCCTTTCCACTGCACGTATTGAATGGGGTGCTTCCAGGGGTCCACCTGCTTGAAGTAGTTGCAGATGTCTTGAATATCCCCGGTCGTGTTGTAGCGCCAGCGGTCCATCTCCTCGGAAAGGTCCCACAGGATGGCGTGATGGTGCGCGAAGCGTGCGATCAACTCCCGGTAGTAGAGCTTACGCAGAGTCGTCATCTTGCCGAGCATCTGCTCGTTTTCTTCTTCCTGCGTGATCAGCATCAACTGCAGGCCTAGCCGATCCATGTGCGAGAAGACAATCTCCCACTGCGCCATTTTGGAGATGTCATAGCGGGCGCGTTCCTCGTAGGTGGTCCAGGGGTAGATTTCGCGGCCATCACCGTCGACGTTCATGGTGAGCGAGTAGATGGTGTTCATCCCCTTCGCCGCCAGGTAATTCATGGCGCCAATGATGCCTTTGCCCTTGCCGCTCTTCCACGTCGGATCACCCTCCCGAAAATCCCGGACATGCGGCCCAAAGTGGTGCAATCCGTCGGGAAGGCGGTTCTCCGCGCCGCCATGATCCGTTGTCCCGTCAAATTCCCAATAGGCAAGGAAATTCTCCGGGCTTTGACTGCCAACCTGAATGAAGTACTTCTTCGAACCGGCATACTGCGCGTAGTGCTGCCCGACATACGCAAGCATGCCATGAGCCCGGTGGTCCCGGCCCTGCTTGTCGCTGGGTCCGATCGTGAACCTGCCTGTCATCCCATCCGGCGGTAGAGGCTTTCCGGCGGCTGGGTCCTGATCCACCGCGACATTGGCTCCGGCTCGAAACGAAACGCTATAGCTCCACTCGCCGGTCTCATCCGGTACGAAGTGCACGCGCCACTTGTTGCCCGCGGTGGCGCTGGTTTCACTGGCGTTTCCGTCGGCGGCGAAATAGCCCGGCACCGCCACCTTCCTGCCAGCCTTGGCGAAGGTCACGTTCAAGCGGTAGTACAGGAATGGATTGGGCTCGGCGTTCTCGCTCGTCGATGGCCCCTCGAAGGTCAGCACAACATCGTGCCATTGCTTCAACTCGCCAGACACCTGCTGGCCCGGCAACCTGAAGCTGAGACAAATCAGCAAGATGAAGAGCGAGCGGAACTGAGGCATGACACTCTTGTCTGGCGCCGGCATGGTCAAGCGGCGGCCAGCCATCACAATCTACACGATCCGGAGGGCACCAGGAGCAGAGCAGATCGTTCCTGGTTCCCACATGCCAAATCGTGGAACAACCCTCCGATGTCATCACCAGACGGTCACCAACTGGGCGGGGGCCGTGAAACCCGTCACCGCCCGGCCCGTGTCAGCAGCTTTGAGACACCAAGCCATGAGGTTTAGTGACTTTTGTCTTCTGATTCCTGCGGTTTGTTGATCCAGACCTCCTTAGGCGGCATCGAGGACGATCTGGCGTTTCTGGCGGACCAGCGGGGCCTGGCCTTAGCGAACCATTGCCGGAGTCAGGAGGCCGAGGGCGGAATGGCGATGTTCGTCGTTGTACCAGGGGGGCCTCTGGTCCACTGCGGAGTAGCGCCGATGCGATCGACGTTCCTCCTTTGGCCCCGGCCGGTGCAAATGCCTTTGGCACGATTTCCATCGACGGCACTACCGCCGCGGTCTCAATTCCGTACCCCAAGGCAACGCACCCCAAGTCATGAATCGCTTGTAAACGCGGGACAGCAAACGCGGGAAACGCTGGACCAGTCCGCCAATGTCCACGACTGCATTCGACCGGGCCTGAGACATGACGTGTGGGGGACATTGGGGACAGTCCCCGGTCGGAAGTGACAGCCCCGCAGAGTCCACGACGGCAGTTGGGCCGGTCTGAGGCGGAACGGGTCGGGGACGCTGAGGACAGTCCCCGGTCGAGACGGCGGGATCAGGGGATCCCGCGCGGACGAGGGCGTCCGCCCTACCAATCAGAATTGGGTCGATCATGAGGTGTCCTTTCGGCGGCGGACGGAGGTCCGGCCAGCATGGTCAGGATGGGGAGTCGCGGAGACTGCACGCTGACGAATGCGCGGAAGTTGTTGATTCGGGGCGAAAGATGTTTCTGCTAATGCCGTGACCGTGCGCGAGGGCGGCGGCTGAGTGGTTCCGCACATGAGGTTCAACGGCGACGGAAGAATGGGATACCCGCCGCCGCAAGCGGCGCGGCTGGCGGCTGAAAGATGGTGCCGGGGCATTGGTGGCAGGCTACGGCGGACAAGCCGCCTCCACGCGGGCCTGCGGCAGCGAGGTAGAAGATCCGAATCCTTGATGGCTGTGGTGGAGGCCGCTGGGGTGGGGTGTCGGGGCGAGGGGGTTGGGGAGATCCGGGATGATCGGGCGCGAACTGGGCTGGATGGACAGAAGCGGTCTCGACACGAGTGTCGAGACGGCAGTGTTCAGTCTCGCGCCACGGGCGGGCGGTTCTGAGCTTTGTCTGTGACCTGTCAGGCACGGATGCAACTCACAATTGCCAAGGCTGCTGAAGCGGGGTTGCACATGCGCGGGCGGCCTTGTGGGGAGGAGAAGTTGGCGCCGACGGGGATTCGAGCAAAGGCGGACAGCCGGGACGTAATCAGGGCGAACGCGGAGGACGCGGAGGCGCGGTGCGCCAACTTCGATGGAATCGTCAGGTGCTCAGCTCGGGCATTCCCGTAGGACAAGTCAGGACAAGTGCTAGTATTGCGAGGTTAGCGCGTCTCCCCCGCGCCTGAGGCGAAGCGAGGAGCCGCCGGTTTCCAAGAAGGAAGGTTCAAATAGAGTGCCGACTGGATTTCGCTGGCGGATCGTGGCCATCCTGTTCCTGTCCACCGTCATCAACTACATCGACCGGCAGACCCTGTCGGTGCTCGCGCCGCTGCTGAAAGCCGAGTACCAATGGAACAATGAGCAGTTCGGCGTCATTGTCATCGCTTTCCGTATCGCCTACACAATCGGGCAGGCCGTCTCCGGCCGGTTTATCGACCGTTTAGGCACCCGGCAAGGACTGACGATCACCGTCGTCTGGTATTCGATTGTCGCCATGGCGACATCGCTCGCCACCGGGTTGCGCAGCTTCTGCACGTTTCGCTTTCTGCTGGGCCTGGGAGAATCGGCAAACTGGCCCGGAGCGACGAAGGCAGTCTCGGAGTGGTTTCCGCGGAAAGAGCGGGCGCTGGCGGTCGCCATCTTCGACAGTGGTTCATCGATTGGCGCCGCCGTGGCCCCGGCGCTGGTGCTGGCTATCTATCACTACTTCGGCGGATGGCGGCCCGCCTTCCTATTCACGGGGACGCTGGGGTTCCTGTGGCTGATCGTGTGGAGGCGGTACTACCATTCGCCGGAACAAAGCCCGTGGGTGCGTCAACAGGAGCAGGAGATGATTCTCCGGGACCGTGAAACCCCTTCCGTTCCCGTCGAGCAAGTGGCGAAACGAAGTTGGATCGACCTGCTGCGTTACCGCCAGACATGGGGCGCCATAGCCGCTCGCGGCCTAACCGATCCCGTCTGGTTCTTCATCACCGACTGGTTCGCCATTTATCTCACCTCGCGCGGCTTCCGGCTCGAGCAGAGTCTGCTTGCCTTCTGGATCCCCTTCCTGTGCGCTGACCTGGGCAACTACGCCGGCGGCGCGGTGTCGAGCTGGCTGGTGCATCGCGGCTGGCCAGTGGGGCGCGCCCGCAAAGCCATCGTCGTGCCCGGTGGACTCGGCGTGCTGTTCCTGATTCCGGCCGCCTATTCGTCGAGTCTGAGCGCCATCTCGCTCTTCTTCGGCCTGGCCACATTTTCCTACGCCGCATTCTCCACCATCGCCAACACGCTTCCGGCTGATCTGTTCGACACCAGTTGCGTGGCGTCTGTCAGCGGCATCACGGGAGCGGCGGCCGGACTGGGTACGATCCTGTCCACCTACGCCGTCGGATACATCGCCGACCGTCAAGGCTTCCAGCCGGTGGTGACGGCGGCGAGCGCGGTGCCGGTGATCGCCATGGTGCTGGTGCTGCTGCTGGTACGCAATACGCGGCACAGCGGGAAGGGCACAGTCCAGCACGTGTGAGGCGGGTCTGCCCGCGGTGGGCGACAGCAGTGTGGAGCACTACATCGAGCTCATGAGCATTTGGTCCTGCGTCATCTGCGTGAGCAAAGTGTCGTTGGGGTAGTGAGCATCCACGTTCTGGGGTGTGATCAGGACGTGCTTGACGAAGACGCTGGGCGCGACGTGCCGTTTGTGAATGATCTCCAGCGCCAGACGCACCAACCCATCGCCGTATTTTTCGGGGAAGAAGCCGACCGTGGCGGTGAACCGCGTGCCCGGGCGGCGCAACTCCATTCTTGCCGGCAGGTCGGCGTTCTGTCCCCCCACCAGACAGTCGTTGGCGCGGCCCGATTCTTCAAAGGCCCGCAGGGCGCCGAGGGCGCTGTGGTCGTTGATCGCTGCAACGATGAAGCGCTTGAACCGGCCGCGGCGCAGGTGCTTGCGCACTGCGTCCAGGCTTTCTCCGAAGTCGCCCTTGCCGTTCAGATGCGTGATGCGCTGCTCGTCGATGCCGGGCAGGATTTCGCGGATTCCTTTCATTACCCCGGTAAGGGCGGAGTGCGGCAGCGGTCCGGCGACGGGCCACGCCAGAAGCAGGATTCCGTCCACATCACCTGACCAGACGTGCTGAGCCCGGTTGGCCAGTGCCTTCCCGCACAGCCGTCCAGCCTCAAAGTTGTTGCCTCCAAAATAGACTGCGCCGGGATGCGGAATTTCCACGGCGACCAGCGGAATGCCCGCATCGAGGAACTTGGAAGAGATCTCCCAGGCGATGCGCTGGTACATCTGGAATTCGATCGCCACGTCCACGCGCTCGCGGACGAGGCGGTCCGCGTTGCGAAGCGCGATTGCGGCACTGCTCCGGTTGTCGAGCTGAATCAAGTCAATGCCGCTCTCCGCAGCGGCCCGCCCCAGGCTTTCCGCAATGTCACGCGCAAAGGAGGAGTCCTGGTTCTTGCCTGCGTAGCCGATGCGAAACCGCGCCGGCTGTTTCATCGATACCAACACACGGTACTGATCCGCACCGGGGGACTCCACGGCGCCAACTGATTGCAGTGTCTGGAGCAGGCGAAAGGCAGTGGTCTTGTTCAACTTCGTTCGCTCCACCATGTCCCGCAAGTGGAGGATTTCGCCTTGGTAGCGAGGCGCGCGCAACAGCTCGAACGCTCGTTGGACTGACTGGACGGCATACTTGCAGCTGTTCTCACGGGCCGGCGTGAGGGGCTCGGAATTCAGCGGCCCGAGCTTCTGTTCCATATTATGAAACAGTGTAGCGCGATCACAGAAATGAGGCAAAGGGATTTGAAACTCCTCAACTGCGCTGAACTGGGCATGGGAGGAGCCTTTCACGAGATGCCTGGCACAGAGCTACTGTTTCGTATGTTGAAACCGAAGATCGCACTGCAATAATGTCGCCGGCAAATCGCCATCTGCCTAGACTGAACCTCGCGCGGACCAAGCGCCGCCCGGCCTCATCAATGAGACCGGATGCGGACAGGGAATCTGGAATGAAGTTCAACGGGCGACGGTAGGAGGGACATCGATGTCTCGCAAGAATCTGCAGGCGATATTGGAGTGCTGGGTAGTGCGAACGGCGGCTGCGCTGATGGCAGTCTGCATGGCGGGAGTCCTATCCCAGGGATTAGAGGCTCAAGAGACAACAGCCAAGGTCGTTGGCACGGTCAGCGACCAATCAGGCGGCGGCGTGCCCGGTGCCGAAGTCACCATAAGCAACATCGGCACGGGCGTCGCCCGCAGCACGAAGTCGAATGAAGCCGGCAACTACGAGTTCTCCTTCCTGCCGGTGGGCCGCTACATACTGACTGCCTCCGCGCAAGGATTTCAGACCACTTCGGTGGCGGAGTTTGTCCTGACGGTGGGCCAGGTGGCCCGCGTCAATCTTGCGTTGAGAATCGGCGAAATGACTCAACGAGTGGAAGTGCAGGCGGGCGCCGTCGCGCTTCAGACCGAAGACGCCAGCGTGGGCACAGTGATCGACAGCGCCCAGGTGAAACAACTACCGCTGAACGGACGCTCTTTCGTCCAGTTGGCCACGTTGACCCCGGGCGTGCTCACCGGGACCCCCGGTTCGATCACCAGCCGCCGTAACCGCGGCTCACTCGGCCAGGACGTTGCCATGTCGGCCGCCGGTTCGCGCGACACCCAGAATCGCTTCTACTTCGATGGCGTCGAAGCCATGGACCTGGACAGCTACAACTTCAGTTTCTCGCCTTCCATCGACGCCATTCAGGAGTTCAAAGTGCACACCAGCGGCTTTTCCGCTGAAATGGGAGGCGCGCCCGGCGGGCAGGTGAACCTCACCACCAAAAGCGGCAGCAACGAGGTTCACGGCACTTTGTGGGAATTCAACCGCAACGACGCCACAGCAGCGCTGGCGCCCTTCGAGCCGTACGATCCCAATGCGAAGGCGCCCAAGCTGAACCGGAACCAGTACGGCGCAAATCTCGGCGGACCCGTTTTAAAGAACCGCACGTTCTTCTTCTTCAACTGGGAGTCTGGCCGTCAGGTGGCGGGCTCTTTCGGAGGCACGGCTCTGGTGCCGCCCACCGGCTACCGCACGGGGGATTTTGGCGACTTCTCCACGGCGCTTTACGACCCGATGACAGGGCAGCCGTTCGCAGGGAACCGCATCCCGGCCGCCCGGATTCAGAACTACGCCAAGGTATTTCTCGACAGGTTCGTGCCTCAGCCGAACGTGGACGAAGACGGCATCAACTACCGTGGGAAGGCCCTGTCCGCGCCAAATACGCAGGACCAGTACATGAGCCGCGTCGATCACCGCTTCTCTGACCGCCACTCCATCGACGGCACTTACGTGTACAACACCCAGGCCGACGATACCGTTGGCACCTTCGGCTGGGACACGCGAGGCAACCGCGCCCGAGCCCAGATCGCCACGCTGTCGGACGTGTTCACGCTAACGCCGCGCATGGTCAATGAGCTCCGCCTCGGTTGGCATCGCTTCAGCGAGGAGGAGTTCTTCGGCACGACGAACAAGGCCGAGTACGACATTGCAAACACCATCGGCATTGCGGGGGTTTCCAAGAGCCCGCGCGACTACGGCGCTCCGTACTTTGACGCCGGCTACTCGCTGCCCGGCACGCAGAATGAGGGCCCGCGCAACCGCATCAACCAGAACTGGGAAGTGAGCGACTCCATCTCTCTCACCCACGGCAAGCACTTCCTCAAAGCGGGCCTCTCCATCACGCGGAGGAATTGGACCTACGATGAGGGCTTCAACCCGCGCGGCTCATTCGAGTTCGACGGGCTCACCACTTCGGGACCCGAAGATCCGACGGAGGCCAACAGCTTCGCCGCATTTCTGCTGGGCAACGCCTGGCAGGCCAGCCTCAGCGCCACACCCTACGCCACGCGCATGAACAACTGGTGGCAGGCTTACTATGTCCAGGACGACTGGAAAGTCCGGCATAACCTCACCTTGAACCTGGGCCTGCGCTATGAGAACTTCAGCTCTCCCAACCAGCGGGGGCCCATCTCCAATTTCGATTTGAACGGCGCCGTTCCAGGCTTCACCACCTCCCGCCAGACCTTCCTTGGCTTCAAGAATATCCCCGATAGCACGAACGTCCCCACCAACCTGGTTCAATCAGACAGGAACAGCTTTGGACCGCGCTTCGGCTTCGCTTACACCCCCAACTTCATCCGGGACTTTGTCATTCGCGGCGGTTACGGTCTGTTCTTCACACCCGAAGTCACCAACTCCTACACGAATCTGACCTTCAATCCCCCGATCCTGGTATCTAAGATCTTCACCGGTTCCTACGATGACACTGTGAATCCGGCCACGGTCTTCGCCAGTTCCGCGGCCGGCGAAATCGGCAGCGGGCTGGACGGCGCCAGCGCCATGGACCCTTACGCCCAAGACACCTACTCACAGAATTGGAACCTGACCATCCAGAAGAGATTGCCGGGGAATATGTATGTTGAACTGGCCTACGTCGGCACGTCTGGCAAGAACCTCTCGCTGCACTACGACGGCAATCGGCCCATCGCCCTGGTTGTCCCCGGTGCAGACGTCCCGTCTGTCGGCGCCCGCCGGCCGCTGGCTGGATTCGACCTCATCGATACCGTGAAGAACATCGGACAATCCACCTATCACTCGTTCCAGTCCAAGCTGGAGCGGCGCGTCTCGTTTGGCGTCACCTTCCTTGCCGCCTATACCTGGGCACACGCCCTGGACAACACCGACCAGAGCACGCTGGGAGGTGGCGCCTACGCGGGCAAATTGATGGATATCTTCAATTTGCTGGGCGAGAAAGGGGCGTCAGCATTCGATGTCCGCCACCGCTTTTCGGCCTCGGTCATGTACGACCTGCCAGGCCTCCACAACGCCCCCGCGGCCCTTCGCACGATCGCCGGCGGCTGGCAAATCGGCACGATCACTACCCTACAGACGGGCTTTGCTTCCACCGTCGTCGGTGGCGGGCAAACCACAGGCACCGGCGTGTCCTCCAGGCCCGATATTGCCGATGGACAGAGCGCCGAGCTCAGCCGCAGCCAACGCAGCCGGGAGCACTGGTTCAACACCGCCGCCTTCTCCATCCCCGCCCTGGGCAAGTTCGGCAACGCCACACGCGGCAACGTACACCTGCCCGGTACCGAACTCGTGGATTTCATCGCCAGCAAGAACTTCCGCTTCAGCGAGAGATTCAATCTCCAGTTCCGCTCCGAGTTCTTCAATCTCCTCAATCACGTGAATCTGGGCGCTCCGGGGTTGAATGTCCGTGCGCCGGAATCGTTTGGCCGCATCACCTCGGCGGCCCAGGGCGCCGGGGCAACCAATCCGGGAAGGACGATTCAGTTCGGCCTGAAGCTCAGGTTCTAGCGGCAGACTCAGTCGTGGGGCGTCGCACAGAGACCTATCGCCTCATTCGTGTACTGGCAGGCAACGACTGGCGAAGAAGGCTTCATTAGCGGTGGAGCGCCGGAAAAGTACTTGACCCACCCTTGCCCGGCCCATCGCCAAACCGGGAGCGCTCCTCGCGCCCAGAACACTATAAGCGGTCGAATGAAAGGCATTCATATATGAACACTTCGGAGACTGACAGGTTCCTGGTCGACAAATTAGAAGTCTTGATCCTGAAGGACGAGACGGCTCTTGGAACCGAAGCGGCTCATCTCGGTGGCGTGCTCATCCGGAAAGCAATTGCTGAAAAGGGTGTCGCGCGCGTGATCTTCTCAGCCGCGAATTCGCAATTGGAAATGGTTCGCATACTCACAGCGCTACCCGATATCAACTGGAGCGCTGTTGAAGTATTCCATGTGGATGAGTACGAGGGCATAGGCGAGGATGCGCCGATCAGTTTCCGCCGGTGGGTTCGCGAGCAAATCGTTGAGCGGGTCCATCCTCGCCAGACCCATTACCTGGCTGGCGACGCGGCGGATCTCGAACAGGCCTGCGCGCATTACGGACAACTTCTTGCAGCCGCCCCCATCGACGTGGCCTTTCTGGGATTCGGCGAAAACTGCCACATCGGCTTCAACGATCCGCACGAGGCCGACTTCAATGATCCCTATCCGGTGCGACGCGTGACGCTCGACGACCGGTGCCGCTTTCAGCAATACAGTGAGGGACACTTCGCCGACCCTGCGAGCGTGCCGCGCGCCGGGGTGACGCTGAGTTGCCCGGCGCTGATATCCGCCGCGAGAATCGTCTGCTGCGTTCCCGGCAGCCGGAAAGCGGAGGCCGTCCGCAATGCGCTGGAAGGGCCGATTGCGGAGTCCTGCCCCGGTTCCATCCTCCGTAGACATCCGCACGCGTACCTCTTCCTGGACGCTGATTCGGCGACCTTGCTTGCCAAGAGAGTTCAGTCCTGAGAGGACTCTTCAGTGTCTGCCGTAGCCGCCGGCGACACAGGGTGACAGCGGGCGGCGACTTCCAGGAATGAGAGAGGCCCGGCCGCTGGAGGCGGCCAGACTGTGCCAGGGAATGTAGCTACATCGACCGTGAATCGTCCTGCCGTCACGCCGCCGGTCCTAAGTGGAGCATCGGGCGGACGGCTTGTGAGTCTCGACGCCTATCGTGGGTTCGTCATGCTGCTGCTTGTCTCCGGGGGCTTCGGGTTGGCTTCATTGAGGGGTGTTCCCGGCTGGGAGTGGCTGGCGGCGCAGGCCGACCATGCTGCTTGGGAAGGCTGCACCTTCTGGGATCTCATACAGCCAGCATTCACGTTCATGGTTGGCGTCGCGATGCCGTTCTCGCTGGCTCGGCGAGCCGCCCAGGGCGCGACCCAGGTGCAGTTGTTGCGGCACGTGGCCTGGCGCGCGTTCGTGCTCGTCGTCCTGAGCAACATCTGCTCGAACTGGGAGGCCGCGCCGGGGCTATTGCGCTTCCAACTCATCAATGTACTGAGTCAGATCGCCTTCGGTTACCTGATCTGTTTCTTCATCCTGCGTCTGCGGTTCCTCCCGCAGGTGGCGGTTGCCATAGCAATGCTGGCATGTCACTGGGCCCTCTTCTACGGGTTTCCGGGACCAGATGGTCCATGGTCGCGGACCAGCAACATCGGCGCGGTCATCGACCTCAACATCCTCGGATACAATTACTCGGGCTACTACACAACCATCAACTTCATCGGCAACGCCGTTACCATCCTGTTCGGGTGCTGGGTGGGTCTTTTGTTGCGAACTCGCAAATCGCACACGGAGAAACTGAGAATCCTGACGGCCTGCTCCGCCGCCGCCATCGCGTTCGGACTCGCACTCCAGCCCCTGAGTCCGATGGTCAAACGTCTCTGGACCGGCTCTTTCACGTTTTTCAGCACCGGCTGGGTGATCCTGATGTTGATGGTCTTCTATTGGGTGATTGAAGTCCGCCAGGCAAAGCGCTGGGCCTTCCCCTTGCTGGTACTGGGTATGAACTCGATCTTCGTCTATTCACTCGGAGAGATCGGGATTAGAAACTGGCTCGACCGCGGGCTTGCAGGCTTCACTGGGGACTTCCAGGTCCTTGGCGCACTCGGAGCCATCCCCCAACAGATCCTCGTGCTTGCAGGGCTGTGGTACGCCTGCTACTGGCTCTACCAACGCAACATCTACTTCAAGATCTGAAGATGTTCCATGGCGGCGGCGAGCGAATCGGCCGAGCCGGCCGGGCCGAAGGCGCGGCCAATGCGCGTTGGAGTTCATCCGGAATCTGCGGCTTGCAGGGCCGATTTCAAAGCTGGGATCCGCCACGGTGCCCGGTCCGCATCGAGAGTGGACGATGTGCGAGGCCGGCGAACCGGTCTATGAGCCGTTGTCGTCGGTGGATTGCGCCGAAGTGGCGGCCTGATTGCGCCTCGCGCTGGGCGGGGCTAAGAGCAGATGCCGACCGCCGCGCCGAGGTTTGAGTCCTCTGTCAACTGATCGATCATGAAGTGGGCGACATCTTCGCGGGCGATTTTCACGGTGGTGACGAAATTCCCGACGTCGCCGGTGCGCCACACGCCGCGGCCCTTGGCGTCAGTCAATGCGCCGGGCCGGACGACAACCCAGTCGAGACGCGAGGCGGCGATCAGGCGCTCCTGGCGGGTCTTGTCGAAGAAATAGAAGGGCAGGATGACGGGCAGCACGAAAAGGGTGTACTGCAGGCCCATGCGGCCGGCGCTCGATCCGATGCCGAGCGAGGTCTCGCAAATGAAGCGGCGGACGCCGTGCGCTTCCATGGCCTTGACGAGGTTGCGCGTGCCTTCGGACAGGATGTTCGACGGGCCGAGGAAGCGCTTGTGGCCGAGGGCGGAAACGACGGCGTCCTGGCCTCGGACGGATTGTTCCACAGATGCATAGTCCAACACATCGCCTTTCAAGCCGTGCAGCCGCGGGTGTTCGACGGCGAGTCTGGCGGGGTCGCGGACCAACGCGGTGACTTCATAGCCACGGTCGAGGGCTTGGGTGACAAGGTGGCGGCCCGTGCCGCCCGTGGCGCCGATAATGAGGACGCGGGTAACCGGTGGGCGCAGCTGGTTTAACTGCTTTGGCATGCGGGAGTTCAGCCCGTTCTTTCTCAGGGCGAGTGTGAGTGCGGTGCAGTAGATGAGGTAAAGAACGAGAAACCACGCCACGGCAAGAGAGTCCTACTAAGACCGTATCTCAGGATCGGGTCTGAGTGTTCGGGTGAACAGGCAAGCGCCGTGCCGCCTCTGGCGTGGGGGCTCGGGTGAGGGCCTCCGGCCGATCAGTTCCTGTGTGCACTTCATCACCGGCCGGAGAAAGGGGCCACCGAGGGCCAACGTGCTTGTTGCGGGCCACAGTCACCGAGCTTCGTCTGAACTGATCATCGCCCAGACGAGTGTTGGACCATCGTGAAATGAATATCGTCGTCTGGGAAGATCGGCAGACTTATGGTGCCCCAGTATTTTTCGGGTGTGACCAACCAATGCTCAGGGTCAGTATACTTTGGTTGTCCTCCGCCAGCACGAGAATCCGCGCGTCGGACGTAGTCTGGAGCAAACGATTCTGGGATCCACAACACATCAAAGCCCATTCTGCCTTGCGCCCAGTGCCATCTTCCCACTCGTTTCTCTACATGCCCGGGCGCAAACACGATCGTCTCGGCGAAGGTGCCATCGGGGAATACCTCCAGAGTGATCTTCTGGCTGTCGGCATACAACTCATAGACACCGGTCACCTCAAGTTCGGATCGGACAGATGTGCAGCCGGTGAGCATACCGATCAAGCCCAAGAGAGCAGTCGCGCATATCAACCCAGTCAGACCGTTGTCCCGGCTCTGTCCCGGTGTTCCCCGGGCCCTGGGGACAGGCGCCCACCATCGGGTCAAGCTTGCCCCGAATCGCCGCAGATTTCGGCTAATTGTTCCGCCAACGCTGGCACGTCTATCGTGCAGACATCCCAGACCATATCCAGATCGACATCCATGTACTCATGCACGACACGATGCCTCATCCCGACGATAGCCTTCCAGGGGATCTCCGCACATTTCTGCCGAGTCTCCTCTGACACTCGTCTGGCTGCTTCGCCGACGGTTTGAACAAGGTGAGTGAGTGCAAAGGCCAAAACCTCATCCCTGTCGAAATCCTCGCGAGACTTCCCTTCGGCCAGAGCCTCGATCTTTCGGCTTATGTCCAGCATGTGTCGGAGGTAGACAGTATCATCCTTCGGCATACTGCAACTCTGCTTCAGCCAATATCATCGGCGCCATGTGACGGTTGAGGTACTTTCGGTTGACCAGGTCGACGCGCCGCCCACCGAAGAGCGCCGACATCTCGACGTCGAGCGACTCACGTTCGATCAGCGACAAATGCCGGTCGGGATCGAACTCCACCAATAAATCGATATCACTCTCCGTAGTCTGTTCGCCCCTGACCGTCGACCCAAACACAGAGAGTTTGCGGATACCGTACTTGCGGCAAAGCTCGGAGAGCCTCTGTTGGTCTGTCAGTACCATCGTCGTCCTTCAGGCTCCATTCTAGGCCAAGACGCGCGCGCCGTTACCCCAGCATCCGGGCCGCGGGCTTGGCGAAATAGGTGAGGATCATGTCCGCTCCTGCGCGCTTGATCGAGGTGAGCGACTCCATCATGGCCCGGTCCAGATCGATCCAGCCGTTGCGGGCGGCGGCGTGAATCATCGAGAACTCGCCCGACACCTGATAGGCTGCGATCGGCAGGTCCCATGTGTCGCGCGCCATGCGGATGATGTCCAGATAGGGCATCGCCGGCTTGACCATGATGATGTCGGCGCCCTCTTCGACGTCGAGTTCGATCTCGCGCATGGCTTCGCGGGCGTTGGGCGGATCCATTTGGTAGCTGCGGCGGTCGCCGAACTGCGGGGCGGATTCGGCGGCGTCACGGAAGGGACCATAGAAACAACTGGCGTACTTGGCCGCGTAACTCATGATGGGGGTTTTGGTGAATCCGGCTTCGTCGAGGGCGTCGCGGATGGCGGCGACGCGGCCGTCCATCATGTCCGAAGGGGCGACGATATCGGCGCCGGCTCGGGCATGGGAGACGGCGGACTTGGCGAGCCAGGTGAGGGTGACATCATTGTCCACGTCGTTGTCGACGACCAGGCCGCAGTGGCCGTGGCTGGTGTATTCGCAGTTGCAGACGTCGGTGACGACGACCAGTCCGGGCGTGGCGCGTTTGATGGCGCGGATGGCTTTCTGAACGATGCCGTTGTCGTCGTAGGCGCCTGTCGCCTGATCGTCCTTGTGCTCGGGGATGCCAAACAGGATGACGCCGCCGATGCCGAGGGCGTGCGCTTCCTCGCATTCCTTCACCAGTTCATCGATGGACAACTGGTAGTTGCCCGGCATCGATTTGATCTCGCGGCGGACGCCTTCGCCCTCGACGGCGAACAATGGGAGGATGAAATCGTCGGGCGCGAGCTGGGTCTCGCGGACCAGTCGGCGGAGAGATTCAGTCGCCCTCAGGCGCCTCATGCGATGAACAGGGAAGCCCATGAGCCGAGTATGCCACGGCGGGCGGGAGATGTTCGCCGGCTACTTGGCTGCGATAGGACCGGCGCGAAGAACCACTGTCTCGACTTTTTCGTGAAAAACACGGACTCTCACCGCGCCCGGTCCGTATTCCCGCCAGAACTCGTCCGTTCGTTCACTGAGCCGTGGGCGCGACTTGAGTGCCACCAAGCGATAGTAACCATCGGGGACGTCGGGGAAGAGGAATTCCCCTCCAGCCCTGGTTCGAGATACGCGGATCGCGCCGGGATGCTTCATCCATTCCGGGTAGGCCGTGGCCAGGACCACGAAAGCGCGCGTCAAGCCCTCGCCGGCGGCATCGACCACCCTGCCCTCGACGGCGCCAATGCCGCAACCGAGGGTGACGGTCATATAAGTTGCGCTCTGTGGCAAGAGAAGGAAATTCTCGTCGAGCGCATCGACCCCGCCGATTTTCGCAACGACGGGATGGCAGTTTCGGAGGTCCTGAACACGCAGAGTGTAGCGGCCAGGCGGAATTTGTCTAATCTGGAAAGTTCCATCGGCGTCGCTGACGCCCGGCACAGCCCCGTCCCCCGGAACTTCCGGCTCCAAAGCGACGGTGATCTTACCGCGGATGCGCCGTTTGTACACCTGGAACTCGCCCGAGATGTCGAGCCAAGCCGGAACGCTCAATGCCAGGTCGGCCACGCCGCGTCCACGCTCGACCGTCACAGGGACCACCCAGGGCAGGGAAGTTCCGATCGAGGGTCGGTAGACGAGCAATTCATAGTCGCCAGGCGAGAGGCCGGACAGGACAAATGCACCCGTCTGGGGATGGACCATCCGCTGGGAAATCACGTCTTCATGAAGGCCGTCGCCTGTCCGAAGGGCAACGCGCCCGGAGATCAGGGGCTGTTTGGTCTCAGCGTCGATCAACCGCCCACGAACAGAGAAGGTGCGCATCCGGCGGATGACCACCACACGGTTCCGCAATTGCGCTCCGGGCCAGACCTCAATCGGCTCCACCCAATGCTCCTCCTCGACGCCGGTGTGGTAGACCATCACTGGATAGCCGATCTCCTCGCCCGTCTCGGGGTTCGTTTGGCGTCCGGCGGCGCGCAAACGATCGGGCGGGGCGATCCAGAGACCATATCTGCCGGGCGGAACGTCATCGGCGGAGAAGGCGCCATTGTCGTCCGTCCTCAGCAGGATCGCCTGGGCGCGGCGGCCTGGTTCGACGGGGTACATCAGCAAAAGTTTCATCGGTGCGCGGGCAACCGGTTTGCCGTCCTCACTGTAGACGGTCCCATGCACCGTGCCCGTGGGCACCATCCGGGCCTCGATGGTGATGGTCCGCTGGGTCTCAATGGGGAGGTTAAAGTCCACGGTCCTCGATTGCGGATTCTCCGCGTCGGCATATCCTGTGCGGGTAATCTTGACAGAGTAGTAGCCCGGAAGCAGTCCAGGGAACTGGCACATTCCCGACTGGCCCGTCAGGCCGGGAGGAATGGGCCGCCCAGTGTAGCGTACGCCACCCAGGCCCGCTACCAGCCGCAACTCGACGTTGGCGTCTTCGAGGGGCGTGTCCGGGCCCTGCTCGATCACCCGGACGGTCAGTTGGGCAAACACGGTCTGCGCGAACAGAAGTGCAGCAAGCCAGCGCATTCTTCTGATACTGACGCACGGCCAGGCCCGGGCGTGCATCCGGAAACGGCTACCATGAGGAAGAAATGCCAAAACCGCAAACCAGGATGGCGCAGCATTTCGTCATCCACGGGCGGGTGCAAGGGGTCGGGTACCGTTCGTTTGCCGAGAAGGCGGCGTCGATCACGGGAGTCGGCGGCTGGGTGAGGAACAGGGACGATGGGACGGTGGAGGCGGTAGGTGCGGGGACAAGAGAGCAGCTTGACGCCTTCGCCGGCTATCTCCGGAGAGGGCCCCGCTGGGGCGAGGTGCGAGCGGTGGAAGTGACCGAATGCGCGCCACCGGCCGGTGCCAGATTCTCGGTCAGGTACTGACTTTCAAGGATTTGCGGACAAAATCCTGCTTGCGGGCAGCGATACTCGCTAGTGTGGGGCCGTGACCACGGGCGGTCAGGTGTGGACTTCGGCGGCGCCACCCAACCGGGTGCCAAGGAACTCAAGCATTTCCTGCTCATTCTTCAGCAAGTCGCGCAGGGTGGTCTTCGACAAGATCCCGTCGAGCGTCCTTTGCACCGCCGACCAGAGCAGGCGGACCGAACACTCGCCCGTGTGGGCGCAATTCCGGTCCAGTCCGGCGTGACGGTCGCAGAAGTGCGGACCGAAGAAACTCCCACCCAGCATAGACAGGATTTCGGAAACGGTCATCTGTTCGGCCGGTCTCGACAGCATATATCCGCCGGCTTGACCGCGGACGCTGTCAACGAGTCCGCCGAGCCTCAGAATACGCATCAGTTTGGCGACATTGGGCACGGAAAGGCCCTCGGCACGACTGATCTCAGGGATGCTGTGGCTGCGGTCCTCCCCGTGCTTTGCCATATAGAGCAGGCAGCGCAGACCGTACTCTTCCTGGGCGCTGAGCTTCATGACAGTATTGTACGTCATGACAGATCAAAAAGGAAAAAAAGATTTTGATATCTGGTACTCGTGAATCCTGATCACCCTCATGCGCCAGGCGCGCCCGGCCCTGCGCCGGCGATCTGTTATTCTTGGATCAGTCGAAGTGCTTCCGCGTCAGAGCCTCCACCCCCGTTCAAGATGCTGGTGCGCCCGCCGGGGAGATACGTTTCAACCATGGGATTTGAGATTCAACCCGTCCGAGAATTTCTGGTCAGCCCGGCACTCCCGGCGTCATTATCACGCCTGAGTGAACTGGCCAACAACCTGCATTGGAGCTGGGACTTCACCGTCCGCGCGGTGTTCCACCGGCTGGACGAAGCCCTCTGGAAGCAATGCGGCCACAATCCGGTGCTGATGCTGGCCCGCGTCCCGCAGAAGACGCTTGAACGGGCCAGCGAGGACGCACGGTATCAAGCCGTCTACCGCCGGGCCTGCGACAGTCACGACCGATACCTCGATGCCATGCGCTCGGCTCAGGCGCGCAAAGACTCGATGGCGGTGGCCTATTTTTCGATGGAGTACGGCCTGCTCGAGTCGCTCACCATCTACTCCGGGGGCCTGGGCATCCTGTCCGGCGACCACATGAAGTCGGCCAGCGACGCCGGCTTGAACCTGGTCGGGGTCGGCCTGCTCTACCAGACCGGCTATTTCCAGCAGCATCTCAACCCCGATGGCTGGCAGGTAGAGAAGTACCCCGAAAACGACTTCTACACTTGGCCGGTGCACCCGGCCCTGGACGAGAGCGGCGCCGAGATCCTGGTCCAGGTGCCGATGCCCCAAGGCCTGGTCCATGTCAAGGTTTGGGTGATGAAGGTGGGCCGGGTAGACCTGGTCCTGCTTGACACGAATGTCCCGGAAAACACGGTTCCGGAGCTGCGCGACATCACCGACCAGCTCTATGGCGGCAACAGCGAAGTCCGTATCCGCCAGGAGTTGGTGCTGGGCGTGGGCGGTCTGCGGGCGCTCAAGGCGCTCAGATTCGAGCCGACCGTCTATCACATGAATGAAGGCCATTCGGCGTTTCTCTCGCTCGAACGCATTCGCATCATGATGAAAGAGCAGGGCTTGAGCTTTGATGAGGCGCTTGACGCAGTACGCGTCAACAACGTCTTCACCACGCACACGCCCGTGCCGGCAGGAATCGACCAGTTTGACTCGCACATGGTGTTCGACTACACCAAGGGCTTTTGCGAACACGCCGGCATCGAGTTTGACCGCGTCCTCCGGCTGGGGCAGAAACACCCGCACTCCCGTTTCTCGATGGCCGTTCTGGCCATCATGACATCCTGCTACCGCAACGCGGTCAGCCGGCTGCACAGCGAGGTTTCGCAGGGCATGTTCCAGGATCTCTGGCCGAATCTGCCGGAGTACGAGGTCCCGATCACGCCGATCACCAACGGCGTCCATCTGCCCACATGGCTTAACGGCGACCTGGCGCGGCTTTACGACCAATACCTTGAACCGGACTGGCGCGACAGCTATCCCAGTACGCCCGTTTTCCATCACATCGAGGACATTCCGGCGCGGGCGCTCTGGGAGATGCGCCGCAAGCGCAAGCGCCAGGTCGTCGAGTTTGTCCGCGAACGCCTCACCATGCGCGCGCAGCAGCGCCAGAGCTCGTCGTTCGAGATGCGGCGCATCGGCGAGCTGTTTGACCCGGAAGTGTTCACCATTGGCTTTGCCCGCCGTTTCGCCACTTACAAACGCGCCACGTTGCTGCTAAAGGATGTCGAACGGCTGAAGCGCATCGTTTCGAACTCTTCGATGCCGGTGCAGGTCATCATCGCCGGCAAGGCGCA
>CAZSBK010000089.1:0-21187 GCA_964604945.1 uncultured Candidatus Solibacter sp. | reverse complement strand
TATGGCATCACTGAGGACTGCCCCGGTTTCCTCGGTCAGAAGTGGATGGACACGCAGCTTGAGGCGACCTACGAAGGTCCAGAGGCAGTGCAGCGCCGGCAGATGTCGGTGACCATGACCAACCCGGTTTTCCTGGCGCAGTTCCGCAACTGGATTCACGAGATGCGCCAGGTGGCATCGCACGATCCGGGCACGGGCGCCTGCACGCTGGCCTCGGCGATGAAGCTGTGGGCGTGGACGCTCGAGCATCTGCAACTGGCCAAGGATGCCAACGGCGTGAAGATGTACCAATCGAACCGCCAGGGGGTGACGTTCCCGCTGGCCGATGCGCTTTGCTGGCTGCTGGCATCGCGGACGCAGATTCTGGACGTCGAGCGGCTGGCCGAAGAGGGTCCGAAGAACCCGGCCATCGAGGACGGCCTGGACGGAACGGTTCAATTCCTGCGCGACCTTTGCCACATGCAGGCGGCCAGGGCGGCCGGCGAGGTGGCGCGCATCTGCACCGAACTGGTCTACGGCTATCTGTCTCACCCGTCCTGGACCGAGCCCGGCTGCGGGGCTTGCCTGAGCCAGGACGAGTTGATCAGTGTCGAGGCCATGGTGCCCGGCGCGTCGGGGTTCAGTTCAGAATCCACCGGCGAATCCGGCGTCCACGAAACCAAGGCCGGCCCCTGCGCCGTGCATCCGGGCCTGGGCGATTTCGCCAAGCTCCGCGCCAAGCTGGAAGCTTGCATGACGGGCTTCCAATTGGCCAAAGACCGGGCGGGCGAGTCGCTCACCAAAGTGATGATCCCGGCCGCTTTGGATTATCCTCTTTAGGACCGGCCCGCGTAGCACGGGATGGATGGCATGGATGAATTGAACCCGCTCGAACAGCAAGACCCCTCGCCCGAGCCGAAACCGCTTGACGCCGACATTCTGTGTGCCGGTTTCGGTCCGGCGACGGGCGGCTTTCTCACCACATTGACGCGGTTCCTGGCTTCCGAGGAAGGCATGGCGGTCCAAAGCCGGGCCTTCCCAGGAATGCCGCCGCAGGTGATCTGTTACGAACGCGCCGACGACACTTCGTTTGGCGTTTCGGGCGTGGTGACGCGAGCACGGGCCATCAAGGCCAGCTTCCCCGATTTCACGCCGGCCGACGTGCCGATGGCCGCGCCGGTATCTGGCGAGCGGCTGGTCTTCATGCTGGATCCTACGGGCGCGTCGCGTGTCCCGCTGTGGATGAAGACGGCGTCGACGGCCGTCCAAGCATTGGGCCTGGCGCGCGACCACGCCTTCGAGATGCCCTACATTCCGCCGTTCCTGCACAAGGGCGATGGATTCATCTTCTCGCTGGGCCAGTTCAATCAATGGGTAGGCCAGCAGGTGATGATGTCGGGTATGGCGCAGATCTGGCCCGCTTCGCCGGTAGCCGAACCGCTGATCGAGGACGGCGCGGTAAAGGGCATCGTGCTGGCCGGCGACGGGACCGAGGTGCGGGGCGAATTGACGGTGATCGGCGACGGGCCTGTAGGAGCGGTGAGCCGGCGGATCGATGAAGAGTTTGGCATGCCCGAGGGCCATAGGCGCGACGAATGGGCCGTGGGAATGAAGTTTGTCGTGGACCTTCCGGAGTCCTGCGATCTGGCCGAAGGAACCGTGTTTCATACGATCGGATTTCCCGAGCCGGAGATCTTCGGATTCTTCTATGTGCATCCGGGCCGGGTGGCGAGCGTCGGCATCTTCGTACCGTCGTGGTTTGAGTCGCCGGTGCGGACCGCCTACCGGTACTTGCAGCACTACATCCAGCACCCGTATCTGTGGAAGCATTTGAAGGGCGGGCGGCTCAGAAGTTGGGGCGCGAAGTCGATTTTGGAGTCGGGCCGGCATGGCGAGCCGCACCTGTGCGGCGACGGCTATGCGCGCATCGGCGAGGGGTCGGGTTCGACAAACGTGCTGACTGGCTCAGGCGTGGACGAAGCCTGGTTGACTGGCGTCCAACTGGCTGGAGCCGTGATCGAGTTGTATAAGGACGACCTGCCATTCACGAAAGAGAACCTGAAGGCACGCTATGAGAAACGCCGGCGAGAGTCGTGGCTGGAGGAGGAATCCAAGGTCGCTGAACGGGCGCGCAACGGTTTCCAGTCGGGGCTGTTCGCGGGCTTCACGGGTATGGCGCTGACCGGGTTCACCGGCGGCAAACTGGCCTGGCCGCGGCCGAAGCAGGATAAGCGCCCGGCGACGCTCGAACAGTTCTACCGGACGCGGCTGGCACCGTGCCGGGTGCGCGAATTGCGCGCAAAGTGCGAGGCAGAAGCCAAGTCGCTGCACGACACGCTGATGGACGCCGCGGGCTGGCCCAGCATCGAGCATGACGGCGAGTTGCTGGTGACGCATCAGGACGCCCTGCTGATGGGCGGAAAGGTGCAGGCGCCAACGGAAGCGCCCGACCATGTGGTGATCCGCGAGCCGGAGTTGTGCCACGATTGCCAGAACAGGCTCTGTATCGAGATTTGTTCCGGAGAGGCGTTGAGGCCCGGCGAGGCCGGCGTGCCCGCCTTTGACCGGGAGAAGTGCGTCCACTGTGGCGCTTGTATGTGGAACTGTACGCGGGAGATCGCGCCCGGCGTGTCGAACATCGCGTTTTGCGCCGGCCCCGGCGGCCTGCACTCAGCCGAGAACTGAAGGAGATTCCTTTGCCCTACCAGATAGTCGTATGCGGCGGCCTTGCTCCCGATCCGCTCCAAACGCTAGAACCCGTCCCCGGCCCCACGGCCCCGGCGTTGAAGAATGAAATGATGCTGCCGGGCGTACTCGACCCCTGGGCGTCGCACGCCCTCTATGAGGCCGCCAACCTGGCGAAAAAGCATCCGGGTTCGTCGATCAAGCTGGTGAGCTTGGCGCCGAAGGCGAAGCTGCAACAGGTGCTGATGACCATCGCACAGAAGGTGCCGTTCGAATTAGTGGCCCTGGACGGAGCAAACAACGGCTTTTCGGACGCCAACGAGACGGGCAAAGCGTTGGGCGAAGCGATCGCCAAGCTCGGCCTGCCGCTAGAGAACCTGCTGGTCTTCGGCGGCTACGAATCGGCGACGCGCGGCGCGGGCGTGGTGATGCAGATCGTGGCCGAGCGCCTGGGCATCGCCGACGTCTTCCTCGCCGTGGATGAGATTGCGGTCGAGGCGGCCGGATCGTTCACGGTGAAGGAGCGGGTCGAGGGGGGCAAGCATATGGTGTCGCGGTGCGCCGCGCCGCCGGCTGTGCTCGCCTGGGCGACAGGCAGCCTGCCCGAACCTCCAAACCACCCGCAAACGGGCATGGCGAACATGCGCGTCATCATGCCGTCGTTGCAAAAGGCGGCGCCGACAGCCGTTCCAACCGGCATCGCTTTTACATCGGCATCGCTGCCCAAACTGGTGCGTGAGACGCGGATCGTGAAGGATACCCCGGCGGCCGAGATTGCACAGGAAATCGCCGAGTGGCTGAAGCAGTAAGGAGGCGCCTAGACATGGAGAAGATACTCGTTCTGGTTCACACCATTGAGGGCGGCTCAATTCCGAGGGCGGCGCTCGAAACGCTCGCCGGCGCCCAGTCGCTCGGCGGAGAGATCGCCGTCGGAGTCTTCGGCGAAGGGGCCGGGAGTTCGATTGGTTCGCTGGCGGTGGAGGGAGAAGCGTTTTCGCAGCCCCGGTATGCGACCGACGCGGCTGCCTGCGAGGCGCTGATCAGGGCCTCGGGCGCGGCCATCGTGCTTGCGCCGCATACGTCAAGAATGGCGCGGGCATTGCCCGGGGCAGCGACTCGAGTGGGCGGCGTGGTGGATACGCACATCGTAGGGTTGAGCGTGGAAAGCGGCGCGCTGACGGTCTCCCGGTGGTTTTATCGCCAGCGCATTGAAGGCACGCTTTCGCGTGCCGCGCGCCCGTGGGTCCTGCTGGTTGAGCCGGGCTCGTTCGAGGCGGTGGAAGCGGCTCCGGCGGGGGTGGTGACGAAGCTGGACGTGGCGGCAGTGTCGAAGACGCAGTTCGTCGGGTTCCAGTCGCCCGAGACCGGCGAGCAGACGATCCGGCCCGACGCGGAAACCCTGTTTGTCGCCGGCGCAGGCTGGACGAAGAAGCAGAAAGACGGCCAGACCCATACACCGGAGGCTGCTGAATTGATTCTCGGCTTCGTCCGGGCGGCGAAGTCGTCGCTGGGCTCTTCGAAGTCGCTGGTCGACATGGGCAGTGAGGGTGAGCCGGTGCTACCGTTCCTGACGCATCTGCACCAGATCGGCCAGACGGGTTCGACGCCGCGTCACAAGAAGGGGCTGGCGACCTGCTGCCACGGCGAAGAGCCTCACGTGGTCGGGTGGCGTTTCATCCGGGAACGCCGTGCCGTCAACCTGGATGCCAATTGCGGTTGGGCGCGCGGTAAGGCAGACGTGCTCTACGTCGCCGACGCATTCGAGGTGATGAGGGAATTGAACAAGCTGATCAGTTAGGCCGGGCTGCCGCCCTGGCTTGAGTGTTTAGTCATGGCCGCCACCGGACCGTCTCCCCGGGAGATCGTTTGACAGGCGGCCATTGCCACCCAGGCGGTCAGGTAGAGCGGGTAAATGGCCGACCACGGCACGCCCGCAAGCCCCAGCAGCGGCGGAATCGGTGTGACAATCAGCGCGGCGAAACGGACCATTGACGGCGTGGCCTGATGGCGCAGGAAAAGGGCCAGGGTGAGCAGCAGGAATAGGGTGTCCTGAATGTAGGCGTGGTAACTCACCAGCAGGCTGGCCGGTATCGACAGGGCAAAGGCCAGCGCCCAGTCTTGCGTGCGCCAGATGGCCAGGACGGTCAGGACTGCGGCAATCAGCGCGGCCGGCAGCAGCCAGGATTCGGGCAGCCGGGGGTCGATCGCGACCCGCAGCGCCTGAAAGTTTGGCATGTGGTCCGGTCCGGGATGGATTTCCGGCCCGCGCAGCAGGTTCATATACTGGCCTATCCAATGCCGGCCTTGGGCGAGGTAGCAGAGGGCGATCAGGACGGCTCCGCCCGTCACCCCTCCAGCCAAGGCCCGCCATTTGCGATGGATGAGCAGGACCACGGGCAGGAAAACGAAAAGGTGCGGTTTAATGGCGCAGAGCGACCAGACCAGCCCGGCGGCAAACGGTTTGTCGCGCTCCACCAACAGGTACCCCGCGCCGGCCAGGGCCAGGGCGATACCGACGTCCTGGCCGTTAAGGGGGACGATGATGAGAGGCGGATAGAGGCAGGCGAACAGGGCGACCTCGACTCGATCGCGGGCGAAGGCCCAGAGGAACCAGGCCAGGGCCAGGAAGCTGACCGATTGAAAGATCCAGTACGCCACTTGATAGGGCAAAGCGGCGAGCGGCTTCAGAAGCAGCGCATAGAAGGGCGGCCGGGAATAGTAGACCGAGACGACTTCCACTCCGATCGCGTCGTGGTGGACCCGTTTATTGGCCTCGGGCGAATAGAGTTCCGGCGTTCCCAACAGCGTCGCACCAGCATAGAGTTGGGCAAAATCGTTCACTCCGGCCAGGAAACGCTCGCGGTTGAGCCAGCCGAGTAGCGCCAGCCAGGCGCAGCAAACGCCGATCATCACCGGGAAAAAGAATCTGCTCACTGTCGGGCGGCCCACTACCAACTGATCGTCGGGACAGTGAAATTTCTTCAATCAGAGAACGCGGGGCACCCAACTTCGATATGATTTACGTCATGAGGCGCTGGTAGAGGCCACTGTCCGTACTTCGATTTCCTCTCCTCCAGCAGCGTGTTAGGCCAAAGCCTGCGCCTCAACCTCTTTCCTGACGGCATCTCCATTCGTGTCCCCCCAGCGAGGAGTGCGCCCACGGCCGTGGCAGCATGTGGCGAGGGCCCATGGCATTCTTGTGTTGACACGGGACGGTAGACACCTAAAATGGAGAGAATGTCCGGACGGGACCGGAACCGGCGCGCCAAGCCTCAAGAGGCAAGTTGGCGCTGACCTCCGGCGGTGCGTGACAATGTAGGATTGCGATTGGGAACGACTGTGAGCCGGACGGCGACGGTTGCCGGCGGGCTTTGAGGACCATGAAGAAAGCGACGAAACAACTGGATTCCAAGCAGGCTGCGGCGAAAGCTGCCGCGGCTCTGGATGCGAAGGCTCAAACGGAATTGTTCAGCCAGGCGATGAAGCGGTTCTCGAAGGGCGACTACGCCGGGGCCAAGACGATGTTCGACCAGGCCGGCGCGGGCTCACAATTGTCCATCTGCGAATCAGCAAGGATGTACGCGAGAATCTGCGAACAGCGGCTCGACCAAGCCAAGCCGGAGCTGCAAACGGCTGATGATTACTACACGTACGCCGTAGCCATGATTAACGGAAGACGATTCGACGAGGCGATGATCCACCTGCAAAAGGCGCTTTCGATGGGCGACAACGCCCATGTGCGATACGCATTGGCCCTGGCCAGCGGCATGGAAGGTGACATACCTGGAGCCGTGGTTCACCTTCAGAGAGCAGTGGAATTGGATCCATCCGTGAAGTCGTTCGCCCGCAGTGACGCCGACTTCCAGCCACTGTTGAAAGACCCGGTCATCGGGCAAGTGCTCGCCGGCGAACGGTGAAAACGGCGATGGGCGCCAGCAACGAAAAAGGCGCTTGGCTGGACCTCAGTTCACGATCCCCGCTGCGCGTCGTCTCCATTGGCGGGGGCAACGGACTGTCGACCCTGCTGAAGGGTCTGAAGGAGTATTCCCACGTCCATGCGCAGTTGTCGCCGCCGCATCCTCTGATCGACATCACCGCCGTGGTGACGGTAACCGACGATGGGGGCAGTTCGGGACGGCTGCGGCGCGAGTTTGACGTGCTGCCGCCGGGCGACATCCGCAACTGCATGGTGGCTCTGGCCGAGGACGAAGGACTACTGACACGGTTGTTCAGTTTCCGGTTCGATTCCGGCCGCGGATTGCGGGGCCACAGCTTTGGGAACCTGTTTCTCACCGTGATGAGCCAGGTGACGGGCGATTTCAGCCAGGCTGTGCGCCTGAGTTCCGAAGTCCTGGCCATCGCCGGACGCATCTACCCTTCGACTTCGGCGCAGGTGACACTGCGGGCACACCTGGAAGGCGGCGAAATCGTCGACGGCGAGAGCCGCATCAGCCGCAGCACGGTGCCGATCCGCCGTATCGAACTGCTGCCTGGCGGTTGCCTGCCTCTCCAGGAGACGCTGAAGGCGATTCGTGAGGCGGACCTGATCACTCTGGGTCCGGGCTCGCTGTTCACCAGCGTCGTGCCGAACCTGCTGGTCCAGGGGATTCCGGCGGCGATCCGGCGGTCGAAGGCGCTGAAGGCCTGTTTCGTGAACCTGATGTCGCAACCTGGCGAGACGACCGGGCTGACTGCGTCCGAGCATGTAAAGGCGATTTGCGACCATGCCGGCGCCCGGGTGGTGGATGTGGCGGTGTTGAACAACTCGCCGGTCACCGCGCCGGCGCGCCGCCGTTACGCCCGCGAGAGCGCAGTGCCGGTAGTGAACGATCTGGATGCGATTCGTGCGATGGGAATTGAAGTGGCCTGCACACCGTTGATCGAGGTGGGCGAGAAGGTCCGCCACAATCCGGCGGCAGCGGGGCGGGTGGCGCTGCAACTGGCCAAGCGGGGACGGCGGGCGAGGCTGAACCTCCTGAAAAAGCGCTCGTCCTGAGACAATAGAAGACACATGCAAGATGTATCGGTGATCATCCTGGCGGCGGGCTACGGTACCCGCATGAAGTCGAAGCTGGCGAAGGTTCTACACAAAGCCGGCGGAGCGACGTTGATTGAGCACGTCATCCGCGCGGCGATGGAGATCGCGCCGCCGGAGCGGATCACCGTCGTGGTGGGCCACCAGGGCGAAAAGGTGCGCGAGGCGATGGCGCATCTTGGCGTTCACTTCCAGGCGCAGGAACAACAGTTGGGCACAGGCCATGCCGTCCTGGTATGCAGGAATCTGCCGCATCACGCGACGGGCAAGGTGGTCGTCATGTACGGCGACTGCCCGCTGCTGCGCGGCGAGACGTTGAACAGCCTGGTGGCGCGGCACCGCGAGGTGGGCGTGGCGGCGGCAACACTTGTCACCTGCACACTCGACAATCCGCGGGGCTATGGCCGCATCTTCCGGGAGGAGGGCTTCGTGGCCCGCGTGGTGGAGGAAAAGGCGGCCACCGAGGAAGAGAAGAAGGTGCGAGAGGTGAACTCGGGCATCTACTGTTTCGAGGCCGAGCCGCTCTGGCCGCACCTTTCGTCAATCAAACCGAATCCCGCCTCAGGCGAGATCTACCTGACCGACATGGTCGAGACGCTCAGGGCCGCGGGGCTGAAGACCGCCCCGTTCGAAGTGCCCGATCCGGCCGAAACGGTGGGCATCAACAACCGCGTCGAACTCGCCGAGGTCGACGGCCTATTGAGGCTGCGCAAGGCTGTGGCGCTGATGACCGCCGGCGTCACCATTGAACGTCCGGATACGGTATCGATCGACGCATGGGTTGAGGTAGGCGCCGATACGGTTATCGAGACGGGCGCGCAGTTGCGCGGGCAGACACGGGTCGGCCCGGATTGCCGCGTGGGCAGCCATTCGATTCTGGACAACGCGACGATGGGCGGCGGCTCAGTGGTGCATCCGTTCTCCGTGATCGTCGATTCGACGCTGGAAAGCGGCGCCGAGGCCGGGCCATACGCCCGAATCCGGATGGGCGCGGTAGTGGAAAGCGGAGCGATGGTGGGCAACTTCGTCGAACTGAAAAAGACGCGGCTCGGCGGCGGATCCAAGGCGATGCACCTGACCTATCTTGGCGATTCGAGCATCGGCAGGGACGTCAACATCGGCGCCGGCACGATCACTTGCAACTACGACGGCAAGAAGAAGCACCCGACCGCGGTGGGCGATGGCGCTTTTATCGGCAGCAATTCCACGTTGGTGGCGCCGGTCGAAGTGGGACAGGGCTCGTATGTCGCGGCGGGCAGCGTGATCACGGAGAAGGTTCCGGAAGATGCACTGGCTTTGGGGCGGTCACGGCAGGTGATCAAGGAAGGGTGGGCCAAGCGGCGGCGGGAGGAATAGTCCACCGCGCAGGGGGCGGGAATCCACAGGTCGGGCCTGAAATCGTCCGATCACGCACGGGCTGAAGCCCTGCCCCGCTCAGAGCACGAGAGTGGGGTGATACAGATTAGGCATGACTATTTCGCCAATGGCGACCAAGTCGCCCGAACGCGTCACCGCCTTCACGAGCCGGGCGTCGCCGCGTCCATGGAACGGGCTGACGCGGAAGTCCCTGCCATTGCGAATCTGGGCCTCGGTAATCGAATCGACGATCTCCAACGGGATCTCCGGCAGCAGGCGGGCAGACGGCACCAGCGCATGGTCCAGGTGGCCTTCACCGGCCAGCGCTTGGAGCTGATCGAGCGTCCGCGCAGTGGAGATTGTGAACACGCCGGACTGAATGCGGCGCAGTGAGGCCAGGTGGGCGCCACAGCCCAGCGCCTGGCCGGCATCGTGTGCGATCGAACGGACATAGGCGCCGGCGGAGCAGTGGACTCGGACGATTGCGTCACGGCCGTCCAGATGGAGCAGGTCGAGCGCATGGACGGTGACTTCGACGGGCTTCAGATCGACGGGGATGTTCTTGCGGGCAAGCTCATACGCCTTCCTGCCGTCGACTTTCTTAGCTGACACGGGTGGAGGCGTTTGCAGAAATGTGCCGCGAAAACGCTCCAGCACGGCTTCCAGGGCGTCACGGCCGATTGCCGGGCCCGAATCGGGGCCGGCCGGTTCGCCATTGGCGTCGTAGGTATTGGTGGAAAAACCGAACCGGATGACGCCCTCGTAGATCTTGTCGTTGGCGGTAAAGAACTGGGCCAGGCGGGTGGCGCGGTTCAGCAGCAAGGGCAGAACGCCGGTGGCCATCGGGTCGAGCGTGCCCAGGTGGCCGATTTTCTTGGTCCCGGCGATTCGGCGCATCTTGCCGACCACGTCATGCGAGGTCCATCCCTGGGGCTTGTCAACGACAATCAGTCCATTCATTTGAGAAACAACGAGCCTTTCAACGGACTCAATGTTCCATTGTAGCCGGGGTGTTAACGCCCAGACGAATTGGCGCATGGCCCGGCAGTTACACTGGACTAAGGTGGAACGCGAGAAACAGATCACCGGCGGCGGCCGGAAGACGACGCGGCGGCTGGCGCGGTATGCGCTTCCGTACGGCTGGTTCATCGCGTTAGCCGTGGTTTTCCTGCTGGGCACTTCGGTTCTCCAGGTGCTCGGACCGCTGCTGTCCAAGATCGCCATCGACCGCTATCTGGCTCCTGCGCCAGGATCAGTGATGCCCTGGCTGGAGGCAAGGCTACCCGCCGACCCGGCCAAGGGCCTGCTTCAGATCTGCCTCATCTACGCTGCGGCGCTGCTGATTGGGCTGCTGCTCGACTTTGGTCAGCAGTACCTGATGCAGTGGGTCGGCCAGCGAGCCATGTTCGACGTCCGGCGGGACGCAATGAGCCGCCTGCAACAGCTCGATCTGACCTACTACGACCGCAACCCCGTCGGTCGTCTGGTGACGAGGGTGACTTCGGACGTTGACGCGTTGAACGAAATGTTCGCCACCGGCATCGTCACCATGCTCGGCGACATGCTGGTGCTAGCCTTCATCCTGGTGACGATGCTGAGCCTCAGCCCAAAGCTGACGCTGCTCCTGCTGGCCGTGGCCCCGCTGGTGGTACTGGCAACGAAGATGTTCCGCCGGGCTGTGCAGGCGGCTAACCGCCGGGTACGGACAGCAGTGGCCCGGATCAACTCATTCCTGCAGGAACACATCGCCGGGATGGGCGTGCTTCAGTTGTTCAACCGCGAGTTGGATGAGCGAAATGCGTTTGAAGAAGTGAACCGTGAACATATGGAGGCCTACAAGGAATCCATCCATGCTTACGGCTGGTTCTACCCGGTGGTCGAATTCTGCTCGGTGATGGCCTTCGCAGGATTGCTTGCCTGGGGAGGCTACCAGGTGCGTGACAACAGCCTCTCGCTAGGGGTGATGGTTGCGTTTTTCCAATACGGCATGCGCATCTTCCGGCCAATCCAGGATCTGAGCGAAAAGTACAACATCCTGCAAACGGCGGCGACGGCTGCCGAGCGGATCTTCGAACTGCTGGACACCGAGCCGCGCATTACGGCCCCGGCCACGCCAAGGCCGTTTCCGGAGGCGCCGCACCGGGTGGAGTTCGACTGCGTGTGGTTCGCCTACAAGGACGAGGACTGGGTGCTCAAGGACGTTACCTTCACCATCGAGCCCGGAGAGACGGTCGCAGCGGTGGGCCACACGGGCGCGGGCAAGACTACCCTGGCGTCGCTGCTGCTGCGGTTCTATGATGTGCAGCGGGGCTCGATCCGGGTGGGCGGGGTGGATATTCGGGAACTGGATCCCAAGGACCTGCGGCGGCACTTTGGTGTCGTGCTGCAAGACCCGCATTTGTTCACGGGGACCATTGGCGGAAATATCCGGCTGGGCACTGAACGGATCGGCGACGACGCAGTGGAGAATGCCGCGGATCAGGTGAACCTGCTTGGCTTCATCAACAGCCTACCGAAGGGTTTCGGTCACGAGGTAAAGGAACGCGGCGCTGGCCTGTCGACCGGACAGAAACAGTTGATCAGCTTCGCCCGGGCGCTGGCGCATAATCCGCGGTTCTTGATTCTGGATGAGGCCACGTCAAGCGTCGATACCGAGACCGAGATGATGGTCCGGGAGGCGCTGGGCCGGCTCGTCGAAGGGCGGACATCGCTGATCATCGCCCACCGCCTTTCGACGATCCAGCAGGCAGACCGGATTCTGGTGTTGCACAAGGGCGAGTTGCGGGAGCAGGGCAACCATCAGGAACTGCTGGCCTTGAAGGGCATCTACTGGAAGCTGTACCAGCTTCAGTATCAGGACCAGGATCAGCCGACCGTCCGGCCGGTGTAACGGCGCCGGATCGCCTCGGCCCGCGGCGGCAGATTGGCCAGATCGAGCGCCATCGGGACGAATTCCGCCGCACCCGATCGAACTGCTGGGCCGAGCGGGCGAAAACCCATGGTCAGGTACATCGAGGCCCGGGCGGCGATGCCCGAGATGACCACGGTCCTGGCGCCTTGCCCGCGCAGGATGTCGAATAGCCTGACGAGGAGCAGCGTCAGCACGGGTGTGCCGCGATGGCCTGGATCGACGGCGAGCAGGCGAATCTCGAAGATCGGGCCGGGCAGAGCGCCGAGAACAAACGGATCGGCGAGCTTGCCTTCAACCGAGTACGGCGGCTGACTATGAAACGAGACCATGGCGGCGGGCTGTTCCGAATCAAAAGCCAGCAGGAACGTACTGCGTGATTCGAGGCCGTCGACAAGCCGGCCATCGGGGGCAGGCTCATGCTGGCCGATCTCGAGGGCAAAGACGTCGTTGTTCATCCGGCGGACGATGTCCAGGTCGTCGGCAGTCGTGGCAAGCCGGAAGGTGATCCTCATGGAGCCTCATTGCCAGCGGCGAGCGCCGCTTTGCGCACATCAACCCGCATCAAGAGCGCCAAGCCCGCGGCGAAGAAAACCACCTGCGAGAAGATGCCGATCTGGTAGCTGCCGGTGAGTTGGAGCGTAAGTGAAAACAAGAGCGGGGCGAGCCAACTGGTGCCTTTGTCGCTGATCTCGTAAAGCGAGAAGTACTCTGCTTCCCTGCCCTTCGGAATCATCAGCGAGAACAGCGACCGGCTGAGAGCCTGGCTGCCGCCCATGATGAGGGCCACCAGAGCGGCGGCGACGAAGAAATGGAACGTCGTCTTGACGAAAAAGACGCCGACCATGAGCGTGATCCAGGCTACCAAAGCCAGCTCGACGGTTCGTTTGGCTGAGAGCAGTTTCGCAATCGAGTTCATCCCCATGGCCCCGGCAACGGCCACGAATTGGACCATCAGAATGGCCAGAGTCAGTTGGCCCATCGGAATCTTCAAGTAATCGCTGCCAAACTGGCCCGATAGCGCGATGACGGCCTGGATGGCATCGTTGTAAAGCAGGTAGGCTGCCAGAAAGAGTAGCGCTTGTGGATAGCCCGTGAGCGAACGCAGGGTTTTGAACAGTTGCAGAAATCCCTCGACCAGCGCCCCTGATCCGGCGGCAGGCTGAACGGCCATGGCCGGATTGCGCAACCCCAGCATGGGAATAGCCGCAAACAGCGCCCACCAGATCCCGGCTGAGGCCAGGCTGACGCGCACGGCGAGTCCTTCGCCCAGGCCCCAGGCCGCGGCATTCTTGTAGAGGATCAAATTCAACCCCAGCAGGATTCCACCGCCAAGATAGCCGAATCCCCAGCCCCGGCTGCTGACCGAATCGCGCTCCGCTTCGCTCGATATGCCAGGCAGGAAGGCGTTGTAGATGACGATGGACGCGCCGAATGCCAGATTGGCCATAAGGAAGAGCGCACCGCCGAGGAGGAATCGCGCGCCGTCGAGCCAGAACATGGCCATCGTGGCGGCAGCGCCCGTGTAGGCGAACAGGCCGAGCAGATGCTTCTTGTTCGGGCTGCGGTCGGCCAGAGCGCCCGCGATGGGCAGGAAGACAACCTGCGACAGCACCGAAAGCGAAATCAGATAGCCCCAATAGGAGCGTGGGTCGACGGGAATGCCGAGCGGGTAAATCAATCCGTTTGCGCCGGCACCCGCTTTGGCCAGCACAGTCAACCACGGTCCGAGAAACAGGGTGACGACCGTTGAGTTGAAGGCGGAGTTGGCGAAGTCGTAGAAGTACCAGGCGCGTTGCTGATGGCGCAGACTAATGCCGGGCAAGGATGTCCTCCGCGATCTTTTGGAGTGCGGGATAGTCCTTCTTGCCGTTGCCCAAAAGCGGAATCTTGTCCACGGCCAGGATCCGTCGGGGAACGGCGAGTTCCGGCGCGCCGATTTCGCGTGCCGCCTGGTGGAGTTGCTCGCGTCGCAATTCCTGGTCCTCGGTGAGCAAGACGATCATCTCACCCCGCGCCGCGTCGGGCCTGCTGATGGCGGCATGGACGGAGGCCGGAGAAGCCACCTCGGCGATCTTCTCGGCCACTTCGAGCGAGACCATCTCGCCGGCCAGTTTCGCGAAACGCTTCAGGCGGCCCTTGAGGACAAGGAAGCCGTCGTCGTCGATCGCGGCCAGGTCGCCAGTCGAGTACCAGCCGGCCCCATAGGTCGACGACGGAGGCTCAATTACGCCCGGCGCCGAGTCTCGCAGATAGCCGGACATCAGATTTGGCCCACGCACATGCAGCAAGCCCGCATCCTCAACGCCGGCGATTGGTTCCAACCGGAATTCCATGCCTGGCAGCATTTCGCCCACCGTGCCGGGTTTGGCGCGCATCGGAGTGTTGATGGAGATGACCGGCGCGCATTCGGTAGCGCCATATCCTTCGAGAACGCGCACGCCGAAACGCTCTACATAAAGGTCGCTAATCTCCTTGGTCAGTTTCTCCGCGCCGGCCATGAGGAAACGGACCTTGCGGAAGTCGTAGGGATGCGCTCGCCGGGCGTAGTTCTTCAGAAACGTCGGCGTGGCGAACATCACCGTGCAGTCTCGGTCATAGAACATCTCGGGTATGACAGCGTAGTGGAGCGGCGTGGGATAGAGAAACGCCGGGATCCCGTTCAATACCGGCAGCAGGAAGCCGGCGGTCAGGCCGAAGCTGTGAAAGACCGGCATGGCCGACATGAAGCGATCCGATGGCCCGACATCGACCACCGACTTGCACTGCCGCACGTTGGCTAGCATGGCTCGATTACTCAGCACGACGCCCTTTGGACGGCCTTCAGACCCGGAAGTGAACAAAATAGCTGCCGTGTCCTCAGGCATCGAGGTGAGGGTTGCTCGCCGCGGCGCGCGGAGCGCGAAACAGACCAGCCAGAGTTTATCAGCCAGGGTGAGGCTTGCACGCAGATCCTCGAGCAATACCACCTTGACTCCCTGCAGATTGCCAATGAGTGGCTGCAATTTGGCGCGCTCAACGAATGCGCGTGAGGTCAGGATGAGGTTGATACCGGCGGCCATACAGGCTCTCTGGACGCCATCCGCGCCGGCGGTGAAGTTGATCATTGCTGGGACACGGCGCATGCCGAGCAGTCCAAGGTAAAGCGCAAGAGTGGCCGCGGCATTGGGCATAAGCACGCCAACGGCCTCGCGGTCAGAACTCAGCCGCGAAACCAGCCGGCCCAGCGCAAGCGAGGCCCGGAGCAGGGCGCCGAACGTCATTTGGACGCCCGAGGCGTCCTCGATCATCATCCGGTTGCGTCCATGCAAGTCAATGGCGTTGAGAAAGTCCTGGTGCACAGTGGATGGCTTCGCTGACTCCAGCGCCATGCGCTGCATCAGACGGCGCATCTGCTCGCTTGCCTTGCGGCGCCGCAGTTTGCCAGTCGGCGCGTCAGGCATATCGAAGATCTGTCCAGGGAAGTGGACTAAGCGAATGCGCGGGAACCAACGCAGGGGGAACTCGCCGGCCATTCGGCTGAACCCCTTCGCGTGAACCGCACCATCGATCCAGATTGGCGCGACCGTGGCGCCGGACTTGGCGGCAAGAAAGGCCGGGCCGTCATAGACCTTCATCAGCGCCCCGGTCACCGTCACCCGGCCCTCTGGAAAGATGACAACCGGCCGGCCGGCCTCGATCGTCTCCACGATGGACTTTATCGCCATGGGCCGGACAGTGTCGAGCACAACGTGGTCGACGTGCTTCAACACTGCCCGGAACAGCGTCTGGCGGAGGATTTGCGTATGGACGATCCAGACCGGGTCACCGGGCAAGGTCGTCCAAAGCAGTGCCGCGTCGAGGAATGACTGATGGTTGGCGACATAGACGAGTTTGGCGGCGCGCGGCGGGACGCCTTCCACCTTGAGGCGGTAGAGCAACGCCAACAGAAGTCGAACAATAGATCGGAGCATCCAGGTAGAGCTAGAGGTGGCCTTAGGCCAGTGTACGACAGGCCCGCGCGTGATTTGACATCCAGGCCGCTGATTCGCTAAAACAGGAGAGACGCACTGCTCCTGAGTAGCTCAATGGTAGAGCATCCGGCTGTTAACCGGAGGGTTGTAGGTTCGAGTCCTACCTCAGGAGCCAAACTAACCCCTTTAGTTTGAGCGTACCCTTACAAAACACGCCAGATGCCGCGCTGCGCCCGCACCAGGGCTGAAATTGAGAATTACCCGTCCTTACCCGAATTTCCCCATCCTTCTCTGCCGGGGTACCCCCAGAATCCCCCCAGTGCCTCGCCAATGCTCAGCGCTCAACAAGCCCAGGAACGGCGCGCGGCCGGCAAACTCCTTCGTCGCACCACAAATCCCCAGGCCCAGCCAACGTCACTTGGCGGCAGGAGGTTGGCGCCTCGATCATTGGGGCGTCGAAGACAGCCTGCCACAGCATGGTCCGAATTACCCAAGACTACACGACGTCCGCCTGACCCGGCCGGAGCAACTGACGCGCCGGATTCGGGAGCGCCTGGCCAGCGCCGGCGAGAAGTAACCACCGGTGGCGTTGCGGTAATCTCAGGGCAGGGTGAGTTGTCCGCTGGAGCACTGGTAAGCGGCGGGGCGCCGTGGGCATGCGGGCTGCTTCACTATCTGAATGGCAATACCCGTTATGACCAACGAACAGACGCGAGCCGCGGCGCGGCACATCAAGTACGAGATCGACGCATTCGTCCACGCCTTCAGAGCGATGCTGGCACATCGAACGAAGCCGCCGCTCGATTCTCTGCTGGAGGAGTGCTTCCTGCTGCATTTCCGCACCCTGTGGGAGTTCTTCCATCTGGGAGCGTCGAGCCGGTATCCGGATGACATCCGAGCCGCCGCCTTTACCGGCAAGATCTATCCGAGTGCGCCGCCAATCACCGAACTGCATGACCGGGCGCACAAGCTGCTGGCGCATCTTACCCTCGGTCGCCTAGGGCTGCCCGGCTTCGCGTTGCAGGAGACGGAAGCCATCCGGGAGCACATCCGTGTGACCTGGCTTGCGTTCGGCAATGACCTGTCCGCCGATCAGAGGGCCTGGTTTGAGAAGAACCCGCTCGGCGAGCGGCGGTTTCCGAAAGTGGAGGCTTGGCAGGCGCTGTGAAGGGCCTCAAGAACATGCGGCAGACATCTATTCGTCATCGAGGGCATTTAAACCGAAGCGACGTGGAATATCAATGGAGGTCTTCATGATGTCTCCGTTCGACCAGTGCGCGTCAATGACCCCAAACAGTTCCCTGAGCAAATGGCTATCGATTGCGTCGTAAATGAAAAGCTCAGAGAGGCCTGTCTCGCGCGCAAGCTCTGTCCGGCTGGCAGTACCGCATTGTTCCCGGTTGCCTGGTTTCACACGGGCTTTTAGCGCCGCCTCCAGCCGTCCTGCTTTTTGCTTGAATTCAGGCGCAGCAAACTTCCCCGTCTGCTTAAGGCCGGCGATCCAGCCAGGCCCCGTCAGCCTGTACCTGTCGAAAGACCGGGCCTTGACTAGGCCGCGTTCGGTGAGTTCGTCCCATGTGGTTGGGTACACGGCGGTGAACTTCGGGGTTTTGGCGTCATGCTCCTGCCATTCGTAGGGCTCTCCAAGATCTTGCATCATCAGCCGCAGGGCGAGATACAAATTGTCCCGGCGATTCTTGTCTGATGCACTCATTCAACCACGGCCAATCCTGACGATCCCGAGCACGATCAAGATGACGCCAGCCAGGTCCAGCACAACACCCACGAAATCCGCCTCCCGAATCTTCGCAGTCATGAGGGCAGGGCCGCCGGTGTAAACATTGGGCGGCTTGATCCACGAAGCGACCTTGTGATTCTTCCATTCCCCAAGGCCAATGAGAAAGGCCCCGCCCGCCAGCAGTTGCAATTGCTGGTTCGTCAATCCCTTGACTTCAACGAAGAACGATACCGCCAGGACAACACCGCCGAGATACAGCAGTGCCTTGTACCACGTATCGATGGCGAAGCTCTTGAGGAAGTCTCCAACGTCCATCCGCGCCGTACTCCGAACTTGTAGATTAGCTCAATGCTGTCATCCAAGTGGAGTCCGAACCCCGATTCAGGCGTGGGCATCCTTTGGCGCCGTGAGGATTCTGAGGCCGCCCACGACTGGGCTTTCGCCTTCAACGTGATCCGAGGAATGGGCGGCGTGGGCACCGTTCTTCACGCGTGTTGTCTGCTGGAGACGACAACAACCACTTCCCCTGTAAGGACGTTGCCCACTATTCCTACTGGCAGTCACCCACCCGGCTCTGTTGTGTGAATAGAATGGAGCGTCCGGGCGGCTTGAACCAACGGCGAGCCGAACGGAGTTGACGACCGTGGTCACCCTGATTAACTTGAGAGCAAGTTCGACAGCACGATGCGGATAGCCAGAACTACAGAATGGCCAGCAGCCGCAGCCAAGGCGGCGACCAAGGCCATTGCGGTGGGCACGGCAGCGGTTGGAATCGTCACGGTATGGCGCCAATTGGGATCTGTGAGCAGGTCTCGATGGCTCAAGAGGCATTGCCCGAACTTCTGGTTGCTGCTGAATGCGCAAGCGCGCCGGCAGCTTCCTGAAGGCCTAAAGGCATACCTTTCTGGCACATCGGATGAGGTCGAAAGGGGAAGGAAGTGGCTAAGAACCGCCGACACCCTGATCGCCGACCTCATGAAGGTTTGTGGCGCCGAATGTGTGGGCGATGCATACCGCCGTGATTGTTCGGGCGTTCGGACCGCGCAGCAACTAGCCGAGATTCTGTGCGAAGTTAGCGCGTGCGCGGCAATCTCTCGGATGGCCACGCACCTGACCTTGCGGCCGAACTCTGGAAAGAATAACCGGTGTAGCGATTTTTGCGCAGAGGTCTTGGGAACAGTAATCTATGGGGAGGTCAAGCGCTATTCGGACAATTGGCTGGCACCGGACCACCCCAGGCCTCGGTCGATTGTGGCAACACTCGATGGCACTCGACCGGCTGACACATTGCGCCCGCAGTCCATGAACCTGCGGAGCAAGCTCAGGGATGTCCCCAAACAGCTCCACGCTGGCTCAGTCGGAATTCTGTTTGTCTTCCATTCTGGATTCGGCGAGAACGCGAGATACATCCAGGCGGCACTTCTTGGTGATCAGACCTTTTTCGAAAGCCCGGTGAGCGCGAGAGCCCCCTATCCAAATGGTCTCTTCGCGCTCGACGAGTGGCGTGACGTATCAGCCTGTCTATTCGTGAGCGTCTCCGTTGGCGGCGCCCTAGTCTGTCGCTGCCTCTGGGAAAACCCGAACGCACACGTCAGACTCCCTGCAGACCTACGCGACAGTTTTCTTGCCCCGTGACAGAGGGGAAGACAATCATGCCGAGAGCATCTGTCGCACTTGCATTCTTTTTTTGACGACTGAACTGCTCGAATGCTCACAATCAATTGAAGGTCGATCAGGATGAACCGAAGCAGACAGATCTCCCTCGGCAAGAAGAGATCATCCGCCGGGTTCAGGAGCGTTTGCACCCAACGGTAGGTGCGCAATAAGCGCGGAAAGCGCGATAAGCCCTCGCTGCCCTCGTCCGTCGATGCATTTCACCGAGGGCCGAGCAACAATCCATCTTTTCTGTTGACGACTGAATTCCGTTCCTGACATTTTGGAGATGCAAGCTGCGGCTTCGCCCGAGAGACGGGACTCTCAAGTAACTCTTTCCCTTCGACTCCAACAACCTACGTGTCTCCCAATCGCGAACAGATCCCGTTGTATGCGTCTGACGGCACCTCGCTTGGCTTTCGCTCGATCGAGGCCGCAGAGAGACTCATCGCAGCTGGATCTGTGAAGCCTGCATATGGCCGCAAGGGCCACCTGAAGGCGATCTGGCTACTCCAACAGGACGGCGGCAACCCAGTCGAGACGCACGCACAGGCGGGCACGCGCTACAGCTTCCTTCAGAACCTCAGCAACGGCAGGCGGTGCTGGGCGCTGCGCCGAGTCGATGTGCAAGACGATGACGGCGTGCCTGTGACGACGCGCGGCGTCTTCCTCCAGGTGATCGACGATTGCTTGGTTGCATGAAAGATCGGCGACGGATCAGCGCGTGGTGCGTGGGCGGCTTCCGGGCGCATGACGAAGACTCTGACGGGTCGGTGACCAGCGGGAATCAACTATCGCAAGAAAGCTTGGGTCCTTCCTGGCGACTTTCTGCTGCGGGTGGACCACTTGCCGAACTGCGCTACCGTCAGCCCATGAAACAGGTCGTCACCCGACAGCTTCATCCCGTTGTGATGCCGATAGCTCAATGACTTAGCTGACTACCTCGCGTCGTCACTTCGGTAGTCACCCGTCCCGCTGGAGTAGGACATCCGAATGCCATTCACCTCAGAGCCCCTTTCCCCCGCGATGGCCCGGCGGATTGAGATCTGGCCCATTGACCGCCTCGTGCCGTACGCGATGAACGCGAGGACGCACTCGCCCGAGCAGGTAGCGCAGATCGCAGCGTCCATCATCGAGTTCGGCTTTACCAACCCGATCCTCGTCGACTCCGCGGACGGCATCATCGCCGGCCACGGACGGTTGCTGGCGGCGCGCAAACTCGGAATGGCCGAGGTGCCTGTGATCGTGCTGGACAACCTCAGCCCGACACAGCGGCGGGCCTACATCCTGGCGGACAACAAACTCGCACTGAATGCCGCATGGGACGAGGCGATCCTGCGCGAGGAGATGTCGTCGCTTGAGGCTGATGGGTTCGATCTGGCGGTGGTTGGGTTCTCCGACGAAGAGTTCCGCAACATGCTTGAGGGCGCCTCGGCGACTGCGACCGAAGCTGGGGCAGCGGCTGAAAGTGCGGTTCCTGAACCTCCTGCGCAGCCGGTTACGCTGCCCGGCGACGTGTGGCTGATCGGGCCGCACCGCCTGGTCTGTGGCGACTGCCGGGACTGCAAGACGATTCGCGCCCTGTTTGGCGATTCCCTGGCCCATGTGGCAATCACATCGCCGCCGTATGCGGCGCAGCGTGAGTACGACACCTCCAGTGGATTCAAGCCGGTACCGCCTGAGGATTACGTGGAGTGGTTCCGAGCGGCGGCCACCGGCGTCGAGTCCGTGCTGGCTCCGGACGGTTCATACTTTCTGAATATCAAAGCGAACGCCGTTGACGGCGAGAGAAGCCTGTACGTGATGGATCTGGTGATGGCACACCGGCGGCAATGGGGCTGGCGGTTCGTGGATGAGTTTTGCTGGCGCAAGACTGACAA
>CAZSBK010000088.1:0-21301 GCA_964604945.1 uncultured Candidatus Solibacter sp. | reverse complement strand
CCGCCTCGGCAGGGGAGTAACTGTGCCATGGAGGCACGAAACTGCGGGCCCGATCCACCGAGACAGTGGATCCTGGACGCGAAGGTCCTCCCTGGCGATAAACGGGGGACCAGTCGTTGGAGCAAGACTTCTTCGGTGACGAAATGTAGGCTAAAGCTGCTCTTTGCGAAGGAACCGGTCGAGGTTGTCCACTTTGTCGCTCAACTCAAACAGTTTGGCGCTCAGCCCGCGAATCTCTCGCTCCGAGCGCCAGTTCACATCGAAGTCCAATTCGCCGCGGAGCCTGTCTTTCATATCCTGCCGATTTTGGCTCATCATGATGACGGGTGCCTGGATCGCGGCGAGCATCGACAGGAAGAGGTTGAGCAAGATGAATGGGTAAGGGTCCCATGCCTTGGAGCCCAACGTGATATTCCACCAGGTGTAGAGGACCAGAGTAGCGCCGAAGCTGCCGATGAACCGCCATGAGCCGCCGAACCTGGCCACCGCGTCAGCCACGCGGTCCCCGACTGTCGCTCGCTGCTCGATCACCTCATTCGGATTCCGCAGTGAGCGCGTCTGCACCAGGTGTTGCGAAGCATGAAACTGACGGCCGAGGACCCTGAGCATGTCCATACCTGAGTCCGGTTTCTTGTGAAGCAGGCTGCGGATGTCCTCTCGGTCGATGACGAGACATGCCACCGGCGTAAGAGTCAACGCGCTGGTCTGATGCGGGGTTCCATCCAGAAGCGACGCGAAACCGAAGAACCCGCCCGGCTCGGGCTCATCGACGGTAACCTCCTGCTCATCCTCATCGATCAATGTGAGCCGCACCCTGCCGTCGATCAGGACGTAGCCGCACTCGCCGGAGTCGCCGTGGCGGTAGATCTTTTCACGAGCGCCGAACTGCTTCTCCTCGACGTGCGCTGCCAGCACTGCGCGCCCCTCCGCATCCAGTAATGAGAACAATGGCACGCTTCTCAGAAGTTCAGGATCGCAGCCCATAGCCACCTCCGTCCTCATTGTGTCAGTGCTGCCAGGACTGACGCACGGTGAACACCGGGCGCGGCCTGGATTGAGAACTCGTTACGTTCAACGAACCGCGACGCCGTACACCAGCAGGAGCGCAAGCGCTCCGAGCGCGGAAAGTGCAAAGCCCGCCTGCTCAATCGCGCTGGCCGGCAGGAACTGTTCGGCCGGCACGTCGCCTGCCGCTGCCCCTACGAGGCTGAGCGCCGAGGTCAGCAACAGGCTGATAGGGTGATGGCCCGGGAGCAGGAAACGTGCAGCCCGGCCGATGGCGAGCCCGAACGAGATTTGATAGAGTCTCCGCGACATAGGCACCTCCATGCCAACCGAACCGCGTACTGTTGGCGGGCCTTCTCCACCTCGGTCCAGGTGTGGCCGCGCTCGATCGGACAGTTGGTGTGGATTCCGAGTTGGTTGGGCCCGAGCAGGCTGCTTGGCGGGAAATTCGCCTCAAGAAGATTCAGGCTCTGGCCAGAAACCGTCAGCCCAGAGGTCGGTCGGAGCCGGGCGGTGAGCTGACGCGCCTCGGCGACGCTGACGTTCCTGTTCCCGGCGGCCAGATGGAAGTTGCTCGAAGCTGCTTCTTGAATCGCCTGGTCTGGGCGTAAATGCCCAGGCGGGGGCGGCGTTTGGGCGGGCGTAAAGATCTAGCAGCGTCCCTTCGGAGGGCTTCGTCCGGGCGGAGAAGCCTTGCATCCAGATGGGCTTGCGTGGCGTTATCTGGATTTTGGCGACGCCGGCCTTCCATTCGGGACGAGCGCGCAGAGCCGGCCCCGCAAGCACCAGGGCAATCACAATCGAACTGATTTTCAACGCATATCCCATGCGTTTCGGACTCGCCTCAACTGTTCGTGCACTTTCCGGATGATCGTCTCCTCGACATCCGGCGTGAAAGGTCCGGGCAGCCGGGCACCCGCCATGGCGCCGCCGCCCTCGTAACTTCCCTCCTGAAGCACGCGCAGCGAGGGAATGTAGGCAAACGTATCATTGCTGTAGCCAGCCAGCCAGAGCTTCTCCGGATCAAGCTCCTTCTTCAACCGCGTCGCGTAATCTGCGACCACCTCGCCGGCCAGGGCGAGGAACGTCAGGTCACGGCCAAACTGCCACACCTGGATTGGGTAAGGATACTCCGCCGGTAGACGCTCATTGCGGTCCAGCATTTTGAGCAGCTCTTGAGCGTGCTTCCGGAAATCGTCGTTACTGATTTTCAGGAATTCCTGCACATGCCGCCCCGCTTCCGTGTTCTGGCCCCGCGCCCGTGCCTCGAGTTCCTCCCGGCCGGGAGGTGGAGCAAAGGCCAAGGGGAATACAGCGTAGGCCGGTTTCAGCGGACCGTTCACCGGCTTCATCGAACCGCCCAGCGCCTTCTCGACCGCGCCGGCCAGCATCTCGCCATACTTCCGGGTAAGCCCCAGGGTGCCTCGAGGATGCGTGGTGGAATCGCCGCCGAAGCCCTGCACAAATAACGCCATCGCATCGGGGTGTTGCGTCTCCAGCCTCTCCTGCGCGAAACTCGCGTAGTCTCCGCTGAACAGATAGTTGTCGGCCATCAGGCACGAAGGATGGCAGGCATAGCCGAACACCACACCCAGAAGCTGCCCACGTTCCGATTCCACCCGCAATACGGGGACATCGTGGTCCACCGGCCCTTCCGGATTGGGCAAGAAGGAGACCACGCCCTTGTCCGTCTTGAGTCGCCGGTTCACGGAGAAATTCGTCTGGCTGCGTCCGAAAGCGAGCCGCGCCGGCTGAAGACCCTTGAGCGCTGCCCCGATGACCGCGACCACCTTGCCTTCCAGTTCCTGCGTGTACTCTTCGACATCACGCCATTGCTCTGGACTCAACCGCCCCAAGTTCCAGAGCTGCAGCGGGTTGGCCAGCAAAGCGCCGGAGTGAGTATGAGTCGAATTCAATAGGAGGCGGTCTCGCGAGAGGCCGTACTGTCTTTCCACCTGTTTGGCAATCCGTTTAGCCAGGCCAGCCGAAAAACCGGTCATGTCGGTAGTTACCAGGACCGCGCGTTTGCCCGACCGGTCTTCCAGCGCCAAAGCCTTGGCGTACAGCTCGTTGAGCACACCTTCGGATGGTTTCTTGCGGTTCCCGAAGCCGCCCATCCACATCGACTTGCGCGGGGTAATCGCGGCCTTGGCGAGGCCGGCCTTCCACTCAGGGCGCCCGCCCAGCGCCGGTTGGGCGATCGCGAGAGCACAGAGCGACGCAAAGTTGTCCCGGCGGGTTTGCATTCGCGCCCTCCCCATCAGAACACCAGCCGTAGGGAAAGAATCCAGTCGCGCGGATAATCCTGGTTACTGATAGTGCCGAACGCAGAACTGGTCGGACTGGTCTGCGGCGTAAAGTAGTGGAATCGATTCGGGTTGAAAGGACGCATCGGTGCCGGACCCAGCCAGAGGTTGTAGTCCACTCCCGGAGGGATGGGTCCGTTGGGACTTCTGCCGATTGACCTACGCCGTTTGAAACACAGGCCCTTAGCCATATAGAGCTTGCCGATCACGCCCTGGCACAGCAGCTCGATAGCGCGCTGCTTGTGCTCGACGCTGCGGCCCTGCATCCCGGCCTGGACCACGCGGTCACACTTCCGCGCTGCATCGACCATCTTGCGGCCTTCCCAGATGTTGTGGCTGGCCGGCTTTTCGACGTAGACGTCCCTGCCGGCCTGGCAGTCCCAGACGGTGGCCAGCGTGTGCCCGTGGTTGCAGGTGACGATGGAGACGGCATCGATGTCCTTGTCCTCGAGGAGTCTCCGAAAGTCCTGGCAACTTTTCGGTTTGCTCCCTTGAACCTGCTCGGCGAGATGCACACCTTGTTCGGCGCGCGCCTGGTCAATATCGCAAACCGCTGCGACGCGGCAATTCGGCTGTGTGCCGAACACGGAGATGTGGTCGCGCCAGCGGCCTCCCAGCCCCACTACGGCCACATTGATCCGGTCATTGGCGCCCGCAGCGCTGAAACGCGATACCGCCGCGGCCGAACAGGTTTGAAAAAAGCTCCTGCGATTCATATGGGTCTGCCTCGTTTGGTCAAGCCCGAGTCAACTCGCCGGCCTGCGCCTGGATCTTCCGAATCGCCTCGGCGACCGGACAAAACGCACACATCAACCTCCGCGCTCGGGCGCTTGGCCCCGCGCACTTGCCGGAAGCTGAGTCCGGGACACTGTAAGCTTTACCTCGGAATCGTCCGGCGAGCGGAACGAGTCTAGCCTAGGCTGAGGGTATTCTGATCTATAGGTCCTGCTCGGTCAAGGATTATAGTGAGCTTTCTATTCAGGGTGAAAAGAAAGCGTCAGGTTAGGACTTGGTCGCTTCGTACAACGACTCTCGAACCAGGATGGCGGCTTCCGCCTCAGCCGCCAGCAGAGCGCAGCCCACTGCGGCAACGTCCTTCTTGGCGGACGCCAAACGGATTTCGAAGTGGCCGTGAGTCAGTTCGGAGCACTGCTGCCGGACGGTCTGCCGGATCGCTGGCACGAGGTGCCTCCCGGCTATCCGCGCGAGTCTTCCGCGCAGCGCCACCAGGGATGGATTCAGGAGAAGCACGGCATGGGCAATACCGAGCCCCAAGCCTGTAGCGGCCTGTTGCAGCGCAGATAGCGCGACGCGGTCACCCTTGCCGGCGGCCGCTACGACCATCTCAATCGTGGCAGCCCCGGGATACTGCAGCGAAATGTCGCGGATCAGAGAGGCGGTCCCGGCCGCCAGCGCCCCGCGCACGCCCCGGATCACTGCCGGGATTGCCGCATAGGCCTCGACACAACCCTTCTTACCGCAGGCGCAAAGTGGGCCGTTCTTATCAAGGGTGAGGTGTCCGACCTCGCCTGCATGTGCCTGACCGCGATACAACTGCCCTCCCACAAAAATCCCTAAACCCACGCCCGTGCCCACATTCACGTAGAGGGCGTCCGGATGCTTGCAGTCCTCCCGGATAGCTCGCCGTTCTCCGATGGCAATCGCTCGCGACCGATCGTCCAGCGTTACTTCCATCCAGAGCCTGGGCATGGTCGGCATGCGAGCCCGGGCTCGTCAGATCGGTGGCGAACTGACCATCGGAAGCGGAAAGGCGGGCGGACTTCACGTCCACGTTGAAGCGCCGCTCAAGGGAGCCGTCCTCCATGCAGAGCAAGATGATTCGAGTTTTGTTGGCTGACGATCACACGATCCTGAGGAAGGGTGTCCGGATGCTGGTCGAATCCCAGGCGGACATGGAGGTCGTCGGTGAAGCCAAGACCGGCCGGGAAGCAATCAACCAAACGCGCAAACTGAACCCGGACATCGTGTTGATGGACGTCTCCATGCCAGAACTCAATGGCGTTGAGAGCACCCGCCAGATCTGCGGCGATCTGCCTCATACCAGGGTGATCGCCCTCAGCATGCACAAGGACTCTGCCTATGTCAGGGAAATACTACGCGCAGGAGCCCGTGGCTACTTGCTGAAGGAGTCCGAGGACGAGGACCTGTTGCGTGCGATCAGATCGGTCCATCGTGGGCAAGCGTTCCTCAGCCCGGCCATCTCGGACGCGGTTCTGACCGACTACCGAAAGCATGTCTCCAATCCAGTCGATCTCCTCACCAGCCGCGAGCGTGAGATTTTGACCATGGTGGCTGACGGCAAGACGAACAAGGACATTGCCAACGAGCTGAACCTGAGTGTCTACACAGTGGAGTCGCACCGCGGCAGCGTGATGGAGAAGCTGAACCTGCACAACCCGGGCGATATGGTGCGGTTTGCTCTGCGCAACGGAGTAATCAGCTGATCTGAATGTCTGCCTGGCTCGGGCAGCTGACATTTCCACCGGTCCCCCGGCAATCATCCGGATCGGACCGATTTGTCCGCTGCATCGTGACTGAGGCGGCCTTGCAGACCACTTTCAGTCCCGTAACTGGATCTGTGTGAAGCTGCGGCACATGCGCTTCGCCGGACCCCTGTCGATACCCGATCGACACCATAGCGGGCTTTTCAGGTTCCTTTCGATTCATATGAAGGGTGGCGGAAGGATGGACTACATGCCGCCACATGATATCGGGACTGGCCTGAAACCAGTAACCGGGCCGCGCTCGCTCAGTCTCAGCGTGGTCAATTGCTTAGTTGACCGCAACCACGACCGTCCGCTCCTGGCCGCTGAGCCGATCAACGACGCGAACCGCCCAGTTGCCTGGCATGTCGTTTCCAGCGAGACGCAACACGTACTCGGATTTGCCGGCATCGGCGATCACATTGGCTGTGTAATGCACGACGGCTTCGCCTTTCGGATCACGCACGCTGACATGGAAAACGCTGCGCTCGGACGGCGTTACTCCGTCGTGCCCTAAGCCAATCCGTATCACCTCGCCCCTGGTTCCGCTTGCGGGCGCCGTTACCCGCAGGTCTGGAAGGCTCGATGGCGAGAAAGCCAGAATCGCGGGTTCGTGGTAATTCAGCGTGACGGCGATCTCCCGCTTGCGGCCGAGCGCCTTGCCGGCCCGGACGTCGTACGCGTACAACTCCTCCGGCAACAGCAGGCGGATGGTGCGTACCTGTTCGAACCGCTGGTTCGACTGGAAATCGGGTGGCCCCAGCTCATCCACACGCAGTTGCGGATTGGCGAGCAGTCCGATGATGGTGACCCCACCATTGCGGAACTGATGCGTTTCAACGCCTACCACCGGACGATTCGACGAGTCTAGGACCTCGAAAGCAGGTTTCACCTTCTTCGCGGCAATCAGCTGGTGCATGGCCTCGTGCGTTGCCGATTCCTTGCCGGTGATCCGCAGTTGGTGGTAGCTGAGCGCGTCGAAACGCACAGCCGATTGCGTGCCGTCAAAGAGATCGGCGAGGGCGGGCTTAGGCAGCCGGCGGCTATGCTCATCGAATGCGCCCGGCTCGCCCTCGGCGATGACGAGTCCGCCGCGCGCGGAGAACTCACGAATGGACCGGACCTCGGCGTCCGACAGCGAACTCGACCTCGGCAGGATCAGGACGCGGTAACCCCGCTTAAGCAATTCTCCCTGTTCCAACTGCTCGTAAGCGACGAAGCGGTACTGCAATCCCAGGTCTTCGATCAAACGGCAATAGGATTCGCGCAGACGGAGGAATTCGCTGTCCATTCGTTCGGTCGCCGACGAACGATTCACCCATGCGTCGCCCTTCGGCCGGGCCGCCAGCATCCATTCAGTGCGCATGCTTGCTTGAGAATAGTGGATGGCGATCGGATCGGCCTGACGCACGCTGTTGATAAGCAACGCTCCCAATCCCGAGCGGATCTCTTTGTAGTAAGGCGCGACTTCGCGGCCGCGCTCTCCCACCTCTCCCTGCGGCGTGATCAAGTCCTTCTTCTCGTCCCAGATCAGATTGCCGCGAGCGCCGTGCAGCAGTTCATACCAGATTCTGTGCTGCTCCCAGGGACCGCGCGCAAACGCGGTCGTTACCAATGGCATCGACGGGTTGAAGGAGCGGATGATCTCAACGTTGTTGCCAATGTCGTAAGGCTCAACCGCAGTCAACACATGACTGAGCCGGTAGTAGTCATAACCGCCCCATCCAGGCATCTGCGCGCCGGCGATGGCGACGTACGCGTCGGGATCCACCGACCGGATGGCGTTCACGCCCATGCCGATGGCGCGGGAAAAGGCGATGTCCATCCATTCCTTGTGATCGGCCCAGGCCGAGAAGTTGTCGTCGCCGCGTTTCATGGCTTCGTTCGTGGTCTCGGGCGTCACTGACTCCCACGCCGGAAACGACTTGCCCCACTGCTGATTCAGCGCCGCCAGGGTGCCGTATCGTTCTCTGAGCCATTCGCGCATCGCGGCCAGCGAGTGGTCGGAGAAGTCGAAGTCCCAGAAGGCGGCCAGATCGGCAATGCCGGATTCGTCGCCGAGGTCATAGAACAACGGCCGGTACGGCGAAAGGCGGCGCGCCGATTCAACCAGGCGGTTGTGGATCCTGTCGAGCCAGATGGGGTCGGAGAGGCTCGGATTGCGTTTGAATGCCTCCTTGCTGGACGGATCTTTGCGGTATAGCTCCTTGGCTTGAAGGAATGACCAATGCGGCACGCGGTCACGGCGGTAGCGATGGTACTCGGCATAGAAGTCCGTGGCTATATTTTCGGCGTACCAGCGGAGGTCGTTTGCCATCAGGAACTCGGGCGGCTCAGCCGCGCGCCCGCTGAATTGGCCCGCGTCGATTCCGAGCGACTTGAGCTTTGCGAATACCGCCGCGTCGTGAGACTGCCACATGACGATGTGGTAGTCGTTCCAGACACGCTCGGTCGGTTTCGCGATGAAAGCGATCTTGGCCCCCTCCTCGCGATGGTCTTTCGCGCCCTTCTTGTCCACCCCTTCAAACGTGAATCGCACACTGAGCTCATTGCGCATGGCGACGGCGCGGCGCAGATCCAGAGAGAAGCGCACTTCACTCTCGTCGGTGAGCGAGATCGGGATGGACCGATCTTCTACGATTCGTCCGAGCGCGTCGGTCCATTTGATGGCCAGGGTGCCCTGTCCTGTCGCTTGGCCATTTGTCCTGTAGACGGCGGTGACAGTTTGATCGCGTTCCAGAGCCGTCGCTGGCAGCACGATCTCGGCTGCCCACGAGCACGCCGTGAAACAAGCCGCAAGTGCTGCCAGCAAGCCTGCATTCTTCATCTCTCGCCTCCCTTGCTCACTTCGCGGAGGCCACGACACTGAGCGTGTCGCCCCGCATCTCAAGCAGCGCCGGAATGTGATCCGGCACGGCCTCAAGCGCTTGCCTCATCAACTGCCTCGATTCGTCAGCGCGGCCTTCATGCAGCCTCACCAGGCTAAGCAGATAGCGGGCCTCCGCCCTGCGTTCGGAATTGCGGTCGTTGACTTCTCCGTTGGCGAAATCCTCGAACCGCTTCGACAGGCGAACTCCCTCAGCCGCGCGGCCGAGGCGGTCCAGCGTGGCGACCATGAAGAAGTTGTCGGGACTCCAACTGTCGCGGTCGCCCGACAGCGACTGCATATTGGCAATCCCCTTCTCGTAGGCCTCCTTGGCCTCCGCGGCCTTGCCCGAAGCCTCTAGCGCCCGGCCCAGGTAGTACTGCAATCGCGGGGATACCTGCGACTCAAAGTCGTCCATGCCGAGTGTGACCGGCGGCTTCCTGGCTGACTGGAACAGCTCCAGCGCGCGGCCGTAGTCGCCTTGCCTGAACGCGCCTGCCCCCTGGCCGTAGCGCATCATCCGGTACTTGTCCCTCAACCCATATGTGCGGTGGCGGGGCGCGAACTTGTGGGTGTCCACAACCCGCGCGGCCTCGGCGTAATCACCCCTCGCCAGATGCGCCGCGATGATGCCTTCGGCCAGCACGTCGTCGCCCGGCGAGCGGGTCAGTGCTTTGCTCAACACGGAGAGTTGTTCGTCGAACTTCCCGGCGCGCGCGTAAAGGTTACTTAGATCGCTCAACGTGCGCAGATGCGACGGGTTCAGCTCGACGGCGCGTTCCAGTTGTTCGGCAGACCGTTCGACCGGCGACCCCTGCTCGGCATAGGCCAGACCCAATGCGCGCCGCGACGCGAAATCGGCGGGATTGAACTTCACCGCTGCCTCCCACTGCGCGATCGCCGCCCCGCGCCGGCCGCGGAAATAGAGCAGACAGGCCAGGTTGAATCGGGCAACGCTGTCCGACGGATCGAGTCTGACGGCTTCGGCCAGCGGCGCCTCACTCTCGTCACGGTACGGGAAGCGGTCGATCTTGCCGTACGCCGCGCGCGCCCTTGCCATGGCCGTCTTGGCTGCCGGCTCAAGCCCAGCACGCCTCTGGCAGTAAGCCAGAGTGTAGTAGAACTCAGGAGGAGTCCCCCACGGATCGTTGTTCGACTGCTCCACCAGTTGCAGGACTCTCACTGCGTCCTTCCATCGGTTCACATCCCGATAGAACTGCGACAGCCCGATCGCTTCCTGACTTTGCCCGCCCAGCAGTTTCAGAAGAACTGCCCGTGAGGCGGCGTCTCCGGCCAGCAGAAAACGCTCGGCCTGCGCCGGCACGTTTGTCGCGTCGATGCGCTCGATCTCGGCCAACTGAGCCAGTGCGGCGGCCCGCTCTCCACGTTCACGGTAGGCCAGAGCCAGCAACACTCTCGCCGAGAGGTGGTTGCCGTTGGCAACGATGGCGCGCTTCAAATGGCTGATGGCCGGCACACTGTCCTGGGCCAGCATCGCAAGCCTTCCAAGCTGATACTCCCGCAGGCTGAAGTACGCGCTCTCGGGCCAGATGTAATAGAGATTGCGTTCCGCCTCGCCGTTTCTGTCCAGAGCCATCTGGCACAGCCCGAGGTAGTAGTAGGCTTCCGAGTTGTACGGGTCGCGTTCGATCGCCTTCTTCAGCCGCTGCTCGGCATCGGCAAACCGGCCTGCGGTGAACTGGTGAATTCCAAGCTGGACATGGGCTCGCGAGTATCCCGGATCGAGTTTTAGTGCCCTCTCAAACAGCGCCTCAGCGCCGCCACCATCCAGTTCCTTCAAGCGGTACTCGCCGGCGAGTGTCAACTCCTCGGCGCCCATCTGGTCCGGCGATTTCTTCGACGCTTCCAGCGGTCTCGTGAACGGCGTGTACTCTTTGCGCCCCGGATCTGCGTCGGGACGAAGATAGTCGAGTAGCGGCTTCCCCGTCGCGTCAGTAAGCGTGACCCGCAGAGCCAAGAGCCCCGGCTTGATCCCCGGAATCACTGCGCGATAAGGTTTCGCCGGATCGAGACTCAGCGTGGCGCGCAACAATTCTCCACTGCTCGCCGTCACTGTCAGTTTCGCTCCCGCCACTTTGCGTGTCGGCGCAAGGATGATCTCCACGCTCGATGGACCTCCATTGGGGTCGCTCTTCACCGTCAAGTTCAATGCGCTGTCCCTGGTCAGCGTCGTCAAGCCGCCGGTGCCCGCCACCGGCACCCACCATTCGCTCCAACTCTCCGCTTTGTTGGGCGCAACCCATTCGTAGTGGCCATCCCAGACGTGTCGGCCGCTCTGCAATTCGATGTACGGCCCGGCGTTGTCTGTGTAGCCGCGTTCGACACTCCTGCCGGTCTCGCCGTTTCCGAATGTCCAGAGTTTCATTCCTTGGACAACGCGGCGGTCAGCGTAGCGGAACACGCCGTAGTCGTTTTCGAATTGATATGCGCCGTGGAAGTCGTCGTAAATGTCGATGCCGAAGACGCCGAGCATGTGCAAGTTGTTGCGGTCCCAACTGTAGTCAATGCCGTTGTGCACCGGCCAGTCCGCGATGTCAGCCGTCGTGTGGCCGACCGTCCGCGTCATCGGATAGATGAACCTGCTCTTCGGCGTCGCCGGCACAGCCGTGTTGATCCAGAACATCTGCGGCATCCTCGCCGTCCGGGTGTTGTAACAGAACACCCCGATCTGCAGCGCGGCCACGCCGGGGTGGAGCGTCGCCGACAGGTTCACTTTCATGTGGTAAACGGGATCGGTTGTGCCCAGCACCAGCGAGACGCTGCCGTCCGCGTTGCGCACGGTCTTGTTCGACCAGAACGGTTCGCCGTGCAGCGTCAGCATGTGCAGATCGTGAGGGCCTGTGAGTTCCAGTCCGGATTGCGGCCAACTGTTGCGCGGATTGTAGTGCGCCGGCTTGATGACATCGTTCCGGTAGAAGACTTCGCGTTTGCGGATCTTGTCGTAGAGCGAGAAGATGCGCCCGCCGAATTCGGGTATGTATGTCAGCTTGAGGTACTCATTCTCCAGAAACACCGCCTTGTAGGTCCTCGGCTTCGGCCCGCCTTCCTGGTACGGCTGCACGTACGTCGTGAACGGGTACATCCCAGCAACAGTGGAGTTGCCGAACAACGCTGGTTCGCTTTCTCGCCCAGCAGGTTCGTACGTGGGAATCGTGATCGTGCCCTCAGAGGCCCGCACCGCGGGTGCCTGGGCGAACATTCGCGCCGTGCAAAGCAGGCTAATCGCAATCAGGCTATAACGCAAACTGAACTCCTTCTGATCCGCTTGGACAACGCAAGTCGAACGGTGTGAAACGCAGGAGCCGCAACGCCTGCGAATCTCCACGGCGGACTCGAATCGAAACGCCCCTGGTCCCGCGCCCGCGGCGCTCGCGGACCGTTGGGGTATCATCCATCTTAAGCTGGTCCGCTGGGACGAAAATGGAGGATTTCCTTGCGTTTTGCGCGTTTGACTTTACTAACCTGCCTCGCTCTCACTGCCATCGAGGCTCAAGTCCACTCACCAAAGGTGCTCGCCCACGGCCAGCCGGACTCGACCAGCCTTCAGACTCTGGCCCAAGGAATCTACGCGAAGTACAACGCCCGCACCCCGCGTGAGCGTGCCGAAGCCATTTGGCGCTTCTTCCTGACCGACGGCCGTTTTGTCGAGCCGGGCTTCTTCTATCACATCGCCGGCTGGGCGTATGAGGAGCCGGCGGGCGAGGTGCTCGATCCATTGAAACTACTCAACAGTTACGGCTTCGGCCTCTGCTATCACATCGCACCAGTCCTCGAAGCAGTCTGGGAAGCCGGCGGATTCGAAGATGCGCGCGTTTGGTTCCTCACCGGGCACACGGTGGCGGAGGTCTATTACGACGGCGGCTACCACCACTTCGATTCCGACATGCTCGGCTACTCGACCGTCGGCAACGGCCCGGCCTCCACATCGCGCGTCGCTTCAGTCCGCGAACTCGAACAGGACTCGACCATCATCACCGGCAAGCTCATCGGGCCCAGACAATCTGATCCCGTCCGCGCGTCGTCACCCTGGTACCCGGCTGACGTCCGCGCGGGCGCCATCCCCGGACTCGCGGAAGCGTTCACTTCCACATCTGACAATTCGCTGTTCCCCTTCCAGCGCTCACCTCACGGCCACACGATGGACTTCGTCCTCCGTCCTAGCGAACGCCTCATCCGCTATTTCCAGCCCGAGCACGAAGGACTCTACTACCTCCCCTTCAAATGGGACGGTCAGGGCTGGAAGGAATTTCCACGGGAGATCGCTGAGTACAACATCCGCACAGAAAACGGCCCAGCCAGCCAGAAGGACTCCAGGCGTTGGACGACCGGAAGACTCGAATACCGCCCGCCTGTCTCCGGTAAGTCCACGGTCGAATACGAAGTTCGCAGTCCCTGGGTCATCATCGACGCCGAATTCGAGTTCGCTCTGCCTCCGAACTCGGTTGCCGCATCGTTGCGGATCGAAACGTCCACCGACGGCGGCAAGTCCTGGTTGCCCGCTTCAACTCTGTCGCCCCTCGCCAACGGCAAACTCCGCATGGAGCCTGCCGTGCTCAACCGCAGCGAACATGGCCGCAGGACCGCTGTCTCGGGAACCTACGGCTATCTGGTCCGCACGACTGCCGCCCCGGGTGCAAAGCTCGCCGGCCTACTCATCTCCACGCGCATCCAACTCAACCCTCGTACATTGCCTGAGATCAAGCCCGGAACCAACCAATTCGCCTACTCAGCCCAGCCGCCGCTGGTTCGCCGTGAGACCAACTTCAATCCGGCTGACGCGAACCGGTTCGCTCACCATGTCTCGAATGCCCGTTTCGTCAGCGGGGGCGGTCAAGGCTATTGGCAGCCCAATGGCGATGGCCCGGCGGAACTTGTCTTCCGCCTCGACGCGCCGGATGGCGATAGGCTCTCCGGGATCAGCGCCGGCGGGCGATTCCTCGACCTGAGCCGCGGCCTCGCCCCCGACAAATTCACTGCCGAAGTGAGGAAGGTCCAGGCGATTCCGTCCGCCAACGCCTCAGCCTCCATCGCCTGGAGCGAGTCGCCCGCCGGCCCGTTCCAAACCGTCTGGACCTACAATCCGAAGCTCGAATGGAAAGACGGCGACCCCATCGATAGGACCCTCGCCTGGCCTGAAGTGGACCGCCATGTCTCTCTCAACGGCGCCCGTCAGGTCTATGTCCGCTACACCTTCAACGGCCTGGCCATCGACGATTTCCGCCTCGCCACCGAAGCCGCTGCGCCCGCCGCATCGTCCGAACTCGTCGTAACCCACCTCTGGAAGGAAGGCACTTCCTCGAAGAGCTTCACCGTGACCATCCCTCCCGGCGCCGCCAGCCGTACCTATACCGTGACGGTGCCGCTGGGCGCCAGGATCGCCAACGAGGCGATCATCTTCGAGTGCCCATTCGCCGGCAAGCTGTCCGCCCGGTCGTACTAGCCGTATGCTTCCTCCTTGGCCTCAACCGGGACCATCAGAGGCGGTAAGATAGCCGCAACAGTCGGAGGTTGCATGAGTCGAATCGTCGGTTTCTTCGTTGTTGCTTCGCTGGTCGGACTTTCGGGCGATCTGTCCGGCGCAGTCTGGACAACATCCCTGCCGGTCACTGAGCGGCCCGCTCATCCCGAGGAGTTGATCGCCTACCCGCCGGACGCCGCCGCTGCCGGCGTCAATCCTCCCGGTTTCACCTGGACTCCAGCCGACGGAGCAAAGGCCTATCGCCTGGAACTTCGCCGCCGCGGCAACTCCGCCCTTCTGCTTTCCACTTCTCCTCTGTCGTCCACCGTCTACCCTCACGGGGCCGCTCTGCCCGCTGGCGAATATGAATGGCAGGTGGTCTATCTGGACGGCGCGGGCAAGCCGCTCGGCGTCTCGAAGTCGCGCCGCTTTTCTCTGGCGGCCACCACGCCGAAGCTGCCCATGCCCGATGTCGCCCTGATGCGCCGGCAACTTGCCGGCAAGCGCCCCCGAATGTTCCTGACCGGGACTCGCATCGCGGAGATCAAGCAGGCCGTGGCGGCAGGCAACGTTTCGTGGTGGAAGACCTTTATCGCCACCGCCGACGCAGCCGTAGCGGAAGCAAGCTACCCAGAACCTGCCGGATATCCCAGCGCGGTGTTCTCCGTCGACCATTGGCGCCGCATCTACACGCCGGGCAAACGAGGCAGTGCCCACGTGGCGCGTACCGCCCTTGCCTGGAAACTCACCGGCGACCCAAAGTACCTCGCCGCCGCCAAACGCTGGATGTTGACGCTGGCAAGTTGGGATCCCCGTGGCGTCACCAGCCATGACATCCGCCAGCCGAACGGCTCGGACGGTAACGACGAAGCCTCCATGCCGATGCTCGAACGCATGTCATTCGCCTGGGACTGGATCGGCGATGAGTTCACGCCCGAGGAACGGGCCAAAGTGCTGGCGTCCATGACCGAGCGCGGCAACCAGGTTCTTCTCCATCTCCAAAAGGAGGAGTTCCTTTCCTTCCCTTTCCCGAACCACTCCGGACGCGTTCTCGCCTTCCTCGGCGATGCCGGTCTGTCGTTCCTCGGCGACATCCCGGACGCCGAAAAGTGGCTCGACTACGTGCTGCGTTGCTACCTCACCTCTTACCCCGGCTGGGGCGGCGACCAGGGCGGTTGGGCGCAAGGCATGAGCTACTGGTCCGGCTACGTCTACTTCCTCACTTCCTTTGCCGAAGCTCTGCGCGGCGCCACTGACGTCGATCTCTTCCGCCGCCCCTTCTATCGCAACACCGGTTACCTCGCGGTTTACTTCCAACCTCCTTATGCGCCGCGTGGAGCATTTGGCGACGGCGGCGAGCGGCCTTCTTCCGACGGCCAGCAGGTGCTGGTGGAACGCTTCGCCGAAGCCTTTGACGACCCGGTGCTTCGCTGGCGCGCCCAGGCCATGGCTTCCGCAACCTGTTGCGGCTTCCCTCCCCAAACCGCGGCGGCTCCGTCCACGGCTACAGGAACCGACTGGCGCGAATGGCAGATCGAGGATGTCGGCGCCGTGCTGCAAGCCAAGGCCGGACCTCCCAGGCCGGTTAAACCGCCGGTTGATCTGGACGGCTCGCGCCACTTCGCCGACATCGGCTGGGTAGCGATGCACTCGGCCCTTGGTAAGGAGCAGGACGATGTCTGGGCGCTGTTCAAGTCGAGCCGCTTCGGATCGTTCAGCCACAGCCACGGCGATCAGAACACGTTCCAGCTCAACGCCTATGGCCGCGCCCTCTTGATCGACAGCGGTTACTATCCCTGGTACGGCAGCCCGCATCATGCCCTCTGGTATCGCCAAACGCATGCCCACAACGGCGTTCTGGTGAACGGCCGCGGCCAGCCCCCTTACAGTTGGGAGGCCAACGGGAACATCGAGGCATATGAGCGCAAGGGGCCGGTGACGCTGGTGCGCGGCCAGGCGGCCAATGCCTACAACCAGCCGCAGGAGCCGGGGACGCAGAACCTGTGGAAACAGCATCGGAAAGATCCTATTCCGCCGATGGAACCGAAGTTGGAATCGTTCGAGCGGACAATGGTCTTCGTCTCATCCAAGACCAGGCCCGTGATCTTCATCTCCGACTATCTCCGCTCCGCCGCGCCGGCCACCTATGACTGGCTGCTGCATGCCCTAAGCAAAATGGGCGTCGAGGACGACTCCGGCATCATCCGCGTGAAGGACGGGCCGGCCCGGCTGGTGGTCCGCATCATCTCAAGCGCGCCTGTCCGCTTTTCGCAGACCGACCAGTTCAGCGTCCTGCCGGTGCGCGGCGACACACCCGACACGGCCGAAACCGAAGAGCAGCGCAAGGCGCGTTTCCCGGATCAGTGGCACCTGACGGCGAAGACGCAGGAGCCTGCGCGCGAAGCCCGCTTCCTGGCCGTGATGGTGCCGTACCGGGAAACGGAAGCAGAGCCGGTCATCGAATTGATGGAAGGCCAGGACGCCCGCGGCTTCGTTGTCGACGGCGTGAAGGTCGCGGCCTGGTGGGGCGCCGGCGAACGCGGCAGAATCCAGTTAAAGGGCCTGTCCGGCGAGGGCCGGACCGTTGTGCAAGCCACCCAGGACGGCACGGCGCACATTGTGATAGGCCAGTAAGGGTTCAACCCCAGGCTGCTTACCTCAGCCTGTCGCTAGTTCAACTGGTCAAGACGGACCCGGGCTGCTCGCCTGTCTGCGGGGCCCAGGCTGTCCTCGTCTGGAAGATGCTGGCAGAGGCGGTTGAGTACATCGAGTACGGTCCAAGAGTGCTAGGCCCAGTGCGCCTGGCTGCAAGAATGAAGCGGCTCCGGGGGGAATTCCGCTTGCACGGCATCCAGGTGGACTTCACGCCGATCAACGGAGAATCAATGGCTTAGAGGTGATTTTCGAGAGTGTCCCGGTGCCGGTCGGCAAGTGCGCCGTCGATGGGGTCTGCCAGTAAACTAACGCGCGGACGCCAATTTCCGGAAGCGGCAGGCGTTTTTCGGTCGTGGGATACTACCGGCGGATCCCGAGTTTCTCGACTTGGATTCCCTCGCGTGGCTCGACTTGGAACTGGCGTGAGTTCTTCTTCTGGCCCCACCGCAGCTGCGTGTCAAAGAAAGCACGAGTGATATTGGTGCCGCTCCGGTGATTTAGGGTGGCTTCAAGGCTGGGGTTAGCACCGAGCAAGCGGACGTCCATGAAGCTGGCGTGAACGTAGCCGGGGGCCGTGATCGTGATTAAGTGAGTTTCACGCGAGTTCTGCTGAAGAAAGGTCCGTAGCGCCCGGTTCTTGGCCGCGCGCCAGTCTTCGTATTGCCCTCGTGTGACTTTGACTGCGGCCAGTTGAGCGTCGGAGGGTCCCGGCTCAGCGACATAGACGACCGCTACAGGCGCCAGCGTCGGTTTCCCCGGTAGCACCGTGGGGATGGGGTCCGTAGACCCGAGAGGAATCCCAAACATCTCGCCATCAAGGTTGAGGCAGGCGCGGACACGCTGGTCGATCTGGCACGTTCGGATCGCGGCCTGGCCCCCTGCGGAGTGGCCCAAGACGCCTATCCTGGAGAGATCGATACGGTTGCGGAAGGTCGAACCCGGCTCTTTCGCGACTGCGGCTATTCGGTCGAGGCCGAACACAATGTCGGCGCTCCTTCGGACCGTCTCATCCCGAACGGCCTCAAGATAGGCCACAGTGGGAAGCGCATCGGGAGGGCGGCGGTTCACGTAAGTGATCATCGTGCGGTCTGGCCGAATGATCAACGCGGAGTCGGTTCCATGTTCTAAGCCGAAGATTACGTAGCCGCGGCTGGCAAGTTCTTCCAGCAGGATCTGGTAGGCGAGCACGGGTGCCTGCCCGCCCGGCGAGAAGAAAAGCACTGGGAACCTCGTGCGGCCGTGCGGCATCGGAGGCCCGGAGTAGGCATTTGTCTGGATCGTTCCGGCAGTTACTGCATTCCATAAGCCTCCGAACTGCTGGCGGAGGATTCGTGTTTCGGCGGCACTTTCGAGTCCGGCCAACCCGGGGAAGTATTCGACGTGGCTACCCTTCGCCACGGCTGGATAGTAGACATAGGCAACGACTTCGCGAGGCTTGCCGGCGGTGGGGCCGATATCCTCCGGTCGGGCTGGGTCGCTCCAGAGAAGCATCTGACGTCCCACCGGGAACGCACCGGTGGGCACAGGAAGGTGGGTTTGGCCGAACGCGGTGGCAAGGAGTGCTGACGCCATAACGGCAAAGCGGATACGCATAACCGTAATGGACACCGCCGCGCCCTGATTTGTTTGATTTGTTTCGCCAAGGGCCGAGGCATCAGCCTGACGCGACCAACTGGCGATCCGGTCCAAACCAGCACCCAACTCTGCCACTTTGACTGATTTCGTCCCAACTCCGGTCGCTCGAACGCCCCGATCCCGCCCCAAACCCCGATTCCCGCCCTACCGCCCGGCCCATTCCGACCGCCGCCGGCACCCTGCGCTCGTAGCGCAGGCACTCTTTGCCTGCCGTCTCGAAAATCGTGTCGAGACGTCTTCGGGATTCCGCAGGCTCGCTGGTAGGGCGGACCCCTGGTCCGCGGTCGGCCCCCTGGCCGGCACCCGGAATCTTCGACCAAACGAACTCTCCCGCGCTCGATTGACAGTCGTAGTAACCATATTTTCTGTTTATTTTCAATTATTTATGAGGATTCGCCCTGACCTGGTCCAAGCCGCCCCCCATCCTCGCTTTCTAGGATGGGTTCCGGTTTCGGGGCCGCTTCCACACAAACGAGGAGGATTCATCATGCTGATCAACAACGTCCACTCGGGCACCGAGAGCCCTGAAACGATGCCGGCCACGGGGCCGGCCGCGGGCGAGGGCGCCCGCCCAACCGGAGCCGTCGCCACCGAATCCGGGAACCCCGAACGCAGAGAGGGGGTGCGTTCATCGTTTGGCCCGAAAACCGACGCTGGCAAAGCCCGCTCCTCGCGCAACGCGGTCACCCACGGCCTTCGCGCCACCAAACTCGAAAACGCGGTGTCTCCCGTCCTCCGCGCCGAGTACGAAAAACTACGTCAGCAGTATCTCGACGAGTACAAACCCAACGGTGCCATCGAATCAACGCTTGTCGACATGATCATTTTCGCCGCCTGGCAGCTCTACAAAATCCGCGAAATGGAGCTGTTCACCGACATCGACTTGGGCGCACCCGGTTCGTTTGGTCGCAGCGAGAAACTGGCCCGTTACCGCGGCAGCCATGAGCGCCTCCTCTTCCGTAGCCTCAATCAACTCAAGCAGATACAGCAGGAACGAGTCCTCCTCACCACAGACAAATCCGCCGCCCTCCCCACCCACATCCCACCCGGCGTGAAGCTGAAACCCTTCTTCACCCACCTCAAATCGCTCTCGAAACACCCCAAAGCCCTCTCCGCCTCGGCCCACCTCTTGGCCGGCCTGCCAAAGCCATCCTCATCCACCCAAGCCCGACCCCGACTCGTCGCCAAATCGACCCGGAGCAGGGAGTAACATTTGCATTCAATTCCGTTCTAGGCTCACTCCGCGCTTTCGTTCACTCTTGATTCGGCGCAAAATGAACTGAGGCCGTCCTATGTCGTTGCGATTCCTGCTTATTCTTTGTCTCCTGGCCTGCGCGTCTTGCGTCAGGCGTGATGCACGCGAAGCACGGGAAGCCGCGCGCGAGGCTCGTGAAACCGCCCAGGAAGCAGCGCAGGAGGCTCGCGAAGCGGCCCGTCAGGCTGCCGAGGAAGTTCGCAAGGAAGCACGTGAAGCCGCCGCCGAGGCCCGAGACGCTGCCCGCGATGCTGCCCGTGATGTCCGCAAGGCCACCCGCGACGCCCGCCGGGAGGTGGGCGAGTCCGTCCGCGAGGCCCGCCGCGATCGCCAAACCACCGAAGTCCAGTAAACCTCTGGCCCGTACGCGAGCACCTACTTCACTCACCACTTCTGCAATCTACATATTCTTGATAGACATTATGTAGATCAGCTATACTGTCAGGCACAGTATCCCACCATGCCCGACTTCACGCTCGCTCACCTTCGCGCCCTCGAAGCCGAGAGTCTTCACATCCTCCGCGAGACTGCGGCCCAGTTCCGCAAGCCGGTTCTGCTCTACTCCATCGGTAAGGACTCCTCGGTCCTGGTCCACCTCGCCCGCAAAGCCTTCCACCCCGGCGGTATCCCCTTTCCTCTCTTGCACATAGATACGACCTACGAATACCCCGAGATGATCGAGTTCCGCGACCGCTTCACCACCGAAATCGGCGCTGAACTCCGCGTCCACACCAACCACCGCGCAATCGAGCAAGGCGCAAACCCTTATTTCTTGGGCACTTCCAAATGCTGCAGCCTGCTCCGTACCCGCGCCCTCGTCGAAGGACTTGCCGCCGGCGGCTACGATGCCGCCCTTGGCGGCGCCCGCCGCGACGAAGAGAAATCTCGGGCCAAGGAGCGTGTCTTCTCCTTCCGTGACCGCGACGGCCGCTGGGACCCGCGCAACCAGCGCCCCGAACTCTGGAATGTCTACAACGGCAGGGTAGATCCCGGCGAAAGCATCCGCGTCTTCCCCCTTTCCAACTGGACCGAGATGGACGTTTGGCGCTACATCGATCTTGAATCCATCCCCATCGTTCCGCTCTATTTCGCCAAGCCACGCCAGGTGCTCGTCCGGGGCAACACCATTATTCCGCTGGAATCGAATGTGAAACTGCTACCCGGCGAGCAGCCCCAGACCGTCATGTGCCGCATGCGCACACTCGGCTGCACCCCTTGCAGCGGCGCCATCCGCTCCGAGGCGGACACGATCAGCAAAATCATCGATGAACTGGCTGCCATGCGCCGTTCCGAACGCGAGAACCGCGTGATCGATCACGACCAGGAGGGGTCCATGGAATTGAAGAAACGGGAGGGCTACTTCTAATGGCCCTCCCCTTGTCCCACTTCGCCGCACCGGCCGGCGAAAAGCCGCTGCTGCGGATCTCCACCGCCGGATCGGTGGACGACGGCAAATCGACGCTCATCGGCCGGCTGCTGCTGGACTCCAAGCAGGTCTGGGAGGACCATCTGGACGAAATCGGCCGCTCCACGGTCAACCGAGCCTCCCATGGCCCCGATCTTTCGCTGTTGACAGACGGCCTGCGCGCCGAGCGC
>CAZSBK010000087.1:0-21669 GCA_964604945.1 uncultured Candidatus Solibacter sp. | reverse complement strand
ATGCGGTTGCCATCTTCCCTGCGAAAGAATCGCCGGAGCCATCTACAGTATCGCAAAAATGCTCTAGCCGCCTGGCGTTGAGCACGGCACGCAGTCAGGGAGTACCGGTGCCTGGAACGCGCCTGGGTACTTTGGCCATACGGGGTCGGCGGTGTGACGTGGATCTCTGCGGTGTCGTACGTACTCCCAGTCCAACTCAGATTGCGCAAGCACCTCTTTGGACTCAGCAGGCGGCATTCTGCTGGCTTCCTCCCACTGCTTCCGCTCGGCCTCAGCCTGGACCCTGCTCCTCGCTGACCTGCCCGAAGCTCGTCCGCGGACTGAAGGGAATCTTGAAGCTCAGCCTGACCATCCATGTCCGAGCCAGAGCTATACTCTCTATCAAATTGGTGCAAGACATCGCTCAAGTCCATTCTGCTGGGAGTCAACCCAGCGGACTATGTCGTGGCCGCAAGATGGTGGCGCGTTCATTTCCAGGGAGGACGAAATGACTTTCGGATTCAGAATCATCGTGGTCCTTGTCTGCGTGTTCCCAACTCTTGCGGCCGATCCACGCGTTACCTTCTCTCGACACATCGGCAGCATCGAGGTCTCCATCGGCGGGCAGCCCTTTTCCAACTTCTACTATGGTCCAGATTGGCCTCAGCCATTTCTGCACCCCCTCCGCTCTGCTGACGGCACCGCCATTACCCGAGGCTATCCTATCGACAAGATCGCAGGCGAAAGCCAAGACCACATCTGGCACCACGGCCTCTGGTACGCGCACGGCGATATCAACGGCATCGACTTCTGGCGCGACAAAGGCCCGGGCATCACTGGCCGCATCGTTGCCGACGGCGAACCGAAGACGAATCGGGACACCGTGACTGGGCAGTTCCGCCTCGTCTCCCCTGGTGGGGGTGTTATCGGCTCCATCGAGCAATCGTTCCGATTCCGCGCCGATGGCGACACACGCATCGTGGACGTCCGCATCACAATCCGTGCCACCCACGGCGTTCCGATGAAGTTCGGCGACACTGAAGAGGGTGCTCTCGGCATTCGCTTCCGGGACGAGTTCCGCGAAGACCGTGGCGCCGCCATCACCAACTCCAGCGGGCTCACGGGTACCAAACAGGTCTGGGGCAAACGCGCGGCCTGGGTGGATTACACTACGACTGTTGATGGCAAGAAACTCGGCGTGACCATCTTCGATCACCCCGCCAACCCCAAGTACCCCACGTTCTGGCATGCACGCGGATATGGGCTCTGCGCCGCCAACCCCTTCGGCGAACATGACTTCCTGAAAGACAAGACGCGCGACGGCAGCCTCGGCGTGCCGGCTGGCAAATCGATCGTTTTTCACTACCGCGTCGCCATCCATGCCGGCGAACTCAACCCCGAGGCCATCGCCCGCATGGCTTCGGAGTTCGCGAAGATCAAGAACGGAGAAACGAGATGAATCGCCGCTACTTCCTTGGCGCCTCGGCCGCCGTCCTGACGAATGCGCCCACACTGCATTCGGCCGCCAACCGTGTCAACATTGCCATCATTGGTTTGCGCGGCCGCGGCAAGGCTCTCTCCAGCGTCTTTGCCACGGTGCCCGATGTCTCCATCGAAGCGCTCGTCGACGTGGATTCCACAGTCCTGTCGCAAGTGGCGGCCGGAGTTGTCAAGCAGACCGGCAAGGCGCCGAAAGTCACCTCCGACCTCCGGCGAGTCCTCGATGATAGATCCATCGACGCAGTTGTCATCGCTACACCGGATCACTGGCATGCTCCCGCCGCCATTCTGGCGTGCGACGCGGGCAAGGACGTCTATCTGGAGAAACCCTGCGCCCACAATGCGCGCGAGGCGCGCCTCGTCGTCGAAGCCGCACGCCGCAACCAGCGCGTCGTCCAGCATGGTACCCAGGCCCGCTCTCGCCCTACCATGCTGCGGGCTATCGAACTCATCCATTCCGGCAAGATCGGCCGCGTTCTCATGGCGAAGGCCTGGAACGTACAACTCCGCAAGGACATCGGCCGCAAGCCCGACGCCCCCGTCCCGCCCGGCCTCGACTATGACACCTGGATTGGTCCCGCCCCCGCACTGCCTTTCAGCGAAAACCGCTTCCACTACACGTGGCACTGGCACTGGAATTACGGCACCGGTGACGCCGGCAACGATGGCGCACACCAACTCGATCAGGCCCGCTGGGCTCTCAACGCAGACTGCCCGGTCGAAGTCTCCGGCTCAGCCGCGAGACTCTTCTTCGACGACGACCAGCAGACACCCGACACCATGACAGTCACGTTCAAGTATCCGGGTAAGATGCTCATGTTCGAAATGCGCATCTGGAATCCCTACGCCATGGGCGGTGTGGAAAACGGCGTCGCTGTTTATGGCTCTGAGGGCATGGTGGAGATCGGCAAATCCGACCGGGTCAACGGCTACCGCGTCTATGACCGCACAGGGAAGCTCGTATACCAGGAGGAAGAGAACGAGGCCGACGCCCATGCCCAAAATTTCATCGATTGCGTCCGCTCACGCCGTGCGCCGAACGCGGAAATCGAGATCGGCCGGATCTCCGCTCTGCACTGCCATTTGGCGAACATTGTTGCCAGAACTGGCCGGGCGCTCCGGTACGATGCCAAGTCCGAGTCGATCCACGGCGACACTGAGGCGAACAAACTCCTGGGACGCGCCTACCGGTCCCATTGGAGCACGCCGAAAGGCCTCGTCTGAGCCTCGCGCACCACTTGGAAGTCACTCGCGACTGGTCGTCCTGGCTTGCCCGAAAGGTCCGGTCCCTGAACATCCAGAGGCTTCTTCAAGAGGGCCAATTCACGGCCAGCCACAACCACGACTTGCTCGTGACGCCGGCACTGGAAGAAGGGGACGACAGGCGCGATGTCCCCACCGCCCACCCCCATGGCGTCGCGGAGAGGGTCATCGAGGGTATTGTTGAAAAGAGCGACGTCCACACGCAGGTTGGCTCGCTTTTCTTCAATCTCCGCGGCTGTGAAGTGACACGAAGGATCGCACCGCCGCATGCAGGGCAAACGCGCACTGCATGCCGTTCGAGCCCTCAGTGGAGCCGGCGACGTGCCAGCAACGCCTGAGCTATTGCTGAGCTTGCACGCCGAGCCACCTCTCGGCGTTTCCCGAGCGGATCTTCTCCTTAACCGCTGAAGAGGCCTTCAGCATATCGAGCTTCGCCAGGGGCAGGCCCGGATAGTGGAAGGGCATAGCCGTACCGAACAACAGGCGGTCCTCGCCCAGAATGGCCAGGAGATTGCCAATTTCGTTGCCGAACTCCACGCTCATGCGCGCGATGTCAAAGGCGTAGTTCTCCGGGAGTCCGTTGTCTCTCCGTCCCAGCGCGGAACCCGCGACTCCGCTGGCGTTCTGAATGATGAACCGTGCCTTCGGGCAGGCGCGAATCAGGTCGGTGATCTCGCTCAGTTCAACGTCCGGGATGTCGATCAGCCAGCCCTGCTGACGGCGGTCTTCCACTCGCACCGGGATTGACACTGTCATGCCCCTCTCGGTGGCCGCATTGACAAGGTTGCGGCAGCGCGGATCCTGCAACTTGTAGTTGTGCCAATTCGGATAGAGGCGGACGCCGCGCATGCCAAACTGCTCCTGGCAGATCTTCAGGTCGTCCTCCCAACCTGCATATGCCGGGCTGAGCACTGCGAATGGAATCAGCCGCGCGCGGTGCGCCTCGACTTCCGCGGCGACTTCCTCGTTGCCCGACTGCGGGCTTCTGTAGGTGATCGACGCGGCGCTGGACACGACGGCGCGCGCAATGCCAAACCTGTCCATCAGACGCACAAGCGAGCTGCCCGTGTTGTGCCGGAGTTGCCTGTAGGCGAAGTGCCCAAGGTATGCGCTGACGTCGATCATTATGCCCTCCGGAGCGAGAGAATACGCTCAATATTGCCGCTGAGAATCTTGTTTCTGTCGACCGTACTCAGTTCGGCGGACCGAATGCGTCCAACGCTTGCGGTCATGGACATGTCGCAGCCGAACAGCACGCGATCCGCGCCGAGCACCTTCACTGCCATCTCCACGGTGCCCTCATCGGGCACGCTACCGCTCGTGTCGATGAACACGCTTGGAGCGTTGCGAAGCGCCTTGACCGTCCATTCCCAGTCGCCCCCACCGGCAATGTGCGCGCATATAATCATCGCCTCCGGATACTGTTTGGCGACTTCGGCGAACGTTCCCCCATCGCTGATGCGCGGCTGAGACGCATTCAACCAGTAGGTGTGACCGGCGTGATGCAGGATAGGAATGCGCAGCCGGATGCACTGCTCGATGATGGGCCGCACCACGGGTTCGGTCGCGACATAGTCGTTGTAGAGCTTCACACCGACAAAGCCCAGCTTTTCGATGCATCGTGTCACCTCGTCGCGCGCTTCCTCGGCGAAGCCGGGGTTGACGAAGCAGTATCCGAGGATGCGGCCGGGGTAACGCGCCATGGCTTCGGCAACCCAGTCGTTGCATTGGCGAAATCCCGTCGGCAACGCGGGCCGCTGGGGGGTGAGGATCGAGCAGATGAGTTGATCGATCCCGAGCGCATCGGCGGCGTCTATGAGTTGACGGTCGGCCGTGGCCCAGTTGGGATTGCTGTGGTTGGCCAGGTGCGAATGGGCGTCGATTACTTTCACTTTCTTAGGGGCAGGAGCAGCCGCCAAGGGGACTGCCGCGCCGGCGGCACCGAGGCATACGCCGAACGAGCGGCGCGAAATCTGTCCCAGACCCGAGTTAGCCATTCCCGCACCTCCGCAGACGCCGAATTCAGCGCTGCAACGTAAAGCTATCGAGCGAGGTGGCGGAAGTCAAGAAACGGGCATCCAGTTTGTTACACGGTGCAAAGAACGGCATAGGGCATCGCTGTGAGGAGTGGCGAGAAGTGGGCGATGGCGATCGAGCGGAGAGACCGACCGCGGCTGGTCAATCGCGATCCCCGAATCTGGCACTCAATACCCGCTCGGCTTCCGCTTCGGCAGCCAGCAACGCGCAACCGATTCCGGAGACGTCTTTCTTTGGCCGCGCGACGCGTATCTCGACGGTACGCGAAGATGTTTCGACACACTGTGACCTGACGGAGCGGCGAACGCCGGCAAGCAGTTCGGTCCCGGCCGCTCGAGCCAGTTGGCCGCACAGGACGACGAGGGAAGGATTCAACACCTGGACCATATTCGCCACCGCAACACCGATCGCGGACACGGCCCGATCAATGGCAGCGAATGCCACCGGATCACCCTGTCGGGCTGCGGATGCGATGTTGCGAACGGTGAGGCCGGAATCCATCATTGGCCGAAGCGAGGAAGCGGTCCCGGCGGCCAGGGCTTCCCGGACGCATTGCACGATTGCAACTGAACCGGCGTAGGCTTCCACGCAGCCGCGGTTGCCGCATCTGCAGGTTGTCCCCATGGCTTCGATCACCGTGTGCCCGATCTCCCCGCCGCCCCGGCAGGCGCCTCGGTGAAGCTGACCATCGACGAAGAATCCCATGCCGATACCCGACGCGCAGACGACGTACATGGCATCGGTATGATCCCAGTCTTCAGGCGATGTCCGCCGCTCGGCGAGTGCAATCGCCCGGGCCCGGTCATCAATCGTAACGCCGAGGCCGAACCTGGACTGAAGCAGGTCGCGGATGGGCACGGATCTCCAATTGGCTGCATTGGCCCATGACACGCACACGCCGTTCTTAATGTCGAGGTCGCCCGAATGGCCGACGCCGAGATGGCCGATGCGGTCGCGATCGATCTCGGCATCCTCGATTGCGGCGTCCGCCGACTTCACGCTGGCATCGAGCACAGCTTCGACGCCATCCTGGGCGTCGCATGACACCGCGCCGCGTCCAAGTAACGTGCCAGCCATGTCGGTGACCACGGCCAGGACACCGTCGAGTTGGATATCAAGCCCGAGGAGCACGGCCACGTCGGGATTCACGCCGAGCGACTGCGGCTTCCGGCCCGTGGTTGCTACCGCCACTGAACTCTCGATCAGCAGACCATCGTCCACCAGGGCGGAGACCGCCCGCGACACCGTGGCAGGGCTGACACCGAACTGCTGCCCCAGGTCGCTTCGAAGGCACGCGGGACGGTCGAATGCGTACCAGAAGATCAGTTCTTCAAGTCTGTGGGCTTTTCTCATCTGAACTTGGTCGTGATAGACTCCTTTCATAGGATAGCCCCGGTGAAATCATGTCCGGGCAGCATTTCAGGAGTCTCAACCCGGGAGTATGTTGTGTGTCTGGGGATAAGAGCCTCCAGGAAGGGTGCGACAGGGGAGCGGACTATATGTTGAGCCGCCGAGGTTTCATGGCCGCGAGCGCCGCTACCCAGGCCGGCCCCCGTTCCGCGGCGCCATCCGATCTACCCGCGCTCCTCGGCGGCGCCCGGGCACACCCTGGGCCATTTCCGAACTGGCCCATCTACGACCAACGTGAAGAAGATGCGTTGCGCGAGACGCTGGCTAGCCGCAAGTGGCTGCGGGTATCGGGCGAAAACGTCAACCACTTCGAACAGGAATACGCCCGCGCCTTGGGCGCAAAGGGCTGCGTGGCGACCTGTAACGGGACCTCGGCGCTGCTGATTTCGTTGAAGGCGCATGGCGTCGGCCCAGGCGACGAGGTGATTGTTCCTCCCTACACGTTCATCGCGACGGTGAACGCTGTGCTAATGCTCCACGCCCTGCCGGTGTTCGTCGACACAGATCCCGCCACGGCCCAGATGGATGCCAGCAAAATCGAGGCGGCCATGACCGACCGCACAGCGGCGATCCTGCCCGTCCATCTTGGCGGTTCGGCGTGCGATCTCGACGCAATCCTGGCTCTGGCCGCGCGCCGCAAAGTGCCCGTGGTCGAAGACGCCTGCCAGGCGCACTTCGGAGAATGGCGCAACCGCAAACTCGGCAGTTTCGGATCCACCGGTTGCTTCAGCTTTCAGGCGACAAAGAACATGGTTTGCGGAGAAGGCGGCGCACTGGTGTCCAACGACGAGGCGCTGCTCGACAGGTGCTTTGCACTGCACAGCCACGGTCGCGAGCGGAGGATTTCGGGCTACGATTTCACTTACCGGATGAGTGGGGCGAACCTGCGCATGGACGAGTTCCACGCCGCGCTCGCCCGCGTCCAGTTGAGCCGCCTGGAGTCGCAATGCGCCGTTCGCGACGCGAATGCGAAATACCTGACGGCGCTCTTGCGGGAGATCCCCGGAATCAGACCGCTCGAAATGTACGCCAACTGCACGCGCAATGCCTGGCACCTGTACATCTTCCGGTACGACCCGGCGGCGTTCTCAGGCTTGCCCAGGGCGAAGTTCCTGCGGGCGCTGGCCGCCGAGGGCATCACCGCGAGCGCCGGATACACGCCGCTGAATCGTGCGCCCTTTCTGAGGAACACGCTCGAGAGCGGCAAGTTCCCGCGGCTCGTCCCGAAGAGCCGTCTGGCCGTATGGGACGAGCGGAACCAGTGCCCGGCAAACGACAAATTGTGTTCGGAAGCCGTCTGGTTCACGCACAGCATGCTCCTGGCAAGCCGGGCGGACATGGAACAGATCGCCGAAGCGATCCAAAAGTTGCGCAGACACGCCACCAGCCTGCTGAAGGCGTGATCAGGCCGGCAGTTGCTTTCAGTCTGCAATCAAGGTTGGCGGCGAAGCCTTGATCCCCGTATGCCGCGCCCTGCAATGTGGAAGGAGCCGCTTGCCCTGGGGCGGAGCTGTTGGAGGAGATCGCCGATGATGCGTTTCAATACCGTGACGGGACTCAACCTGTCGCTGATGTTCGGGCTGTTGTGCGGTGCCAGCGCCGCCGGCGGACAGACTGAGTTCGAGGCCGGCGCTGCATCTGTGGACGTTACGCCCAGCGGGCCGGTGTGGATGGCCGGCTTCGCCAGCCGAAACAGGCCGTCGGAAAGCGTCGAGGCCCAGTTGCATGCGAAGGCCCTTGCCATACGGGACGGTTCGGGAGCGGTTTCAGTCATCGTCACGGCGGACTTGATCGGATTTCGCCGGGCCATCTCCGACGTGATCGCCCAGCGATGCCTCGAGAAGTATGGACTGAAACGGGAGCGGTTGCTGCTGAACGCCTCGCATGTCCACAGCGGGCCGGAACTGGGCATCAGTGGCGGATCTGTCCCGCCCGAGCGCGCCGTGCGGCACCAGTCGATGGTGAAGTACACGACGGAGATGATGGACCGGATCGTCGATCTGGTGGGCCGGGCCATAGGAGATCTGGCGCCGGCGCGATTGGAGTTTGGTCAGGGTTTGGCCGGGTTCGCGGTCAACCGCCGGCGCAGCCGTCTCAATACGCGGCACTTGCCTGGTCCAGTCGATCACGATGTGCCGGTGCTGGCTGTGCGCGCTCCTGACGGCAGGATTCGGGCCATCCTGTTTGGCTACGCATGCCATCCGACGACAATGTCGGCCTACCTGATCACGGCCGACTACCCCGGCTACGCTCAGGCAGAGATCGAACGATTGTATCCGGGTTCGGTTGCCCTGTTCATTCAGGGATGCGGGGCCGACGCCAATCCGCTGCCCCGCTTCCACAGCGAAGATCCCGCTCTCATCCGGCGCTCGCTCGAACTCTCCAAGTTGTATGGCAAAGTGCTCGCGTCAGCGGTCGATCTGACGCTGCGTGCGCAGATGACCGCTCTGAACGGTCCGGTGCTCAGTGTTTTGGAGTCAGTGGACATCCCGTTCGAATCCCTGCCCGGCCGCGATGAACTCGAGAAGCGGCGAAGCAGCGCCGGACCTGAGCGGCGGAGCCAGGCCGAGCGGTTGCTGAAAGTCCTGGATGCGGGGTCGAAACCGCCAGACCGTCAGCCCTACACCATCCAGGTATTCCAGTTCGGCAGCGGACTGAAGCTGATCGCGCTGGCGGGGGAGGTTGTCGCGGATTATGCCCTGCGGTTGAAGGCCGCCCATGGCTGGGAGAATACGTGGATGGCCGCGTACTCCAACGACATCCCCGGCTATATCCCTTCAAAGCGAGTTCTCCTCGAAGGCGGCTATGAGACCAGCGGCGGCGCGGGCGGAGCCTACTCGACGGCGATAGAAGAGATCATCGTCGAGAAAGTGGACGCGCTGGTGCGGCGCACAAACCCCTAGGGTGGGACATTGCTTTCAATGTGTAACCAAGGCGGTGGCCGAGACTTGACTGCATCGCCGAGGTGCCAGAACATGGACACGTGATTAAACGGCTTCTCCTGGTACCGCTTGCGGCTCTCATTCCAGCCGCATTCTTCATCAATAGTCCGGCAAAGCCCGCCCACGTCGCACTGGTTGCCAGAACCTTCAATTCGGGATTCGCCTTGGCGCACGACACATATAATGGGCTATCCGCCGCGAGCGATGGAAAAATCTACTACGTCCTTTCCTCTGAATCGCACGAAACGGGCGGGCAGATGTATGTCTATGACCCCGTGACGGACACGGTCAGGCACGTGGGCGATCTCACCGCGGCCTGCCGGGAAAAGGGACTCCGGACCATCGCCCAGGGCAAAAGCCACGTGAACTTCATCGAGTCGAACGGCAAGTTGTACTTCGCCACGCATCTCGGCTACTACACCATCATCGACGACATGGAGAAAGTGGGTGTGCCGCCGCCGGGCTTCAAACCCTATCCCGGCGGACACTTCCTCGCATACGACCTGAAGGCCGGGACCTTTGAGGATCTCGCCACCGCGCCTCACCAGGAGGGCATCCTGACGATGACCATGGATACGCAGCGCGGCCGGCTCTATGGAATCACCTGGCCCATTGGCCACTTCATTACCTACGATCTCCGAACGAAGCAACTGCAGGATCTCGGGCCTGTCTCGCGGAAGGGCGAAAGCGGCAGGGGCGAGGAGTATCGCACGCTTTGCCGCTCGCTGGTGGTGAACCCGGCGGACGGCTCGGTGTTCTACAGCACCGGCGACGGCGCGATCATGCGATACGACTATCAGAGCGGCGCGATCTCGGCCGTCAACGGCGAGTCGCTGAAGAAGGACTACTTTGGCGCTTACGATCCGGCTTCGCCCGGCCACATGGGATACAACTGGCGGCAGGCCTTCTGGCATGCCGGCGAAGGCGCCATTTTCGGCGTGCACGGCAACTCCGGATACCTATTCCGGTTCGATCCAGCCGTTCCCAAAGTCGAGGTGCTCGAACGCCTCACTTCGCTGCCGTCCAAACGGAGCGGAATGTTCGACCAATTCAGTTACGGCTACCTTGGTTTTGCATTGGGGCCGGACAGGAACACGATCCATTACCTGACGGGTGGACCGATCTATGAGAGCGGCCGGCGCGTGGAAGGGAAACTTGCGACCGGCAAGGGCGAACTCAAGGGCCGCGAGAACGTCCACCTGGTGACCTACGATATCCGCTCGGGCAACTACTCGGACCGCGGTCCCATCTTCTATGCGAACGGCGACCGGCCGAGCTACGTCAATTCGATCGCAATCGGCAAGGATGGGACCGTTTACTCGCTGGCGCGCATCACCGCGAACGGCCATACGCGCGCCGATCTGATCGCCATTCCGCCTGCCGGGCCGAACTCTCCGGTTTCCGGGATGTGAAGCAATCGGGAGGGGCTATGAATCGACGGAGCTTTCTGGGAGTCACCCTGGTCTCGGCCGCATCGACGGCGCGCATCCAGGGTGCAAATGATGCCATTCGTGTCGGGATCGTGGGTTTCGGCGGCCGGGCTCACGATCTGTTGACCGCTTTCTCAGCACAACCGGACTGCCGAATCGCCGCAATCTGCGACATCGACCAGGGCCGTCTGAACGAGGGCGTTTACTTGGCCAGGAAAGCTGGGAGCGCCAGTCCCAAGGCGTTTCAGGACATCCGCAAGCTGCTTGATGACAAGGATGTCGACGCTGTCGCGATTGCGACCTGCAACCACTGGCATGCGCTCGCCACGATCTGGGCGTGCCAGGCGGGCAAGGACGTCTATGTCGAGAAACCCGCCAGCCATAACATCTGGGAAGGCCGCCGCATGGTGGAAGCCGCGCGCAAGTACAGCCGTGTCGTGCAGGTTGGAATGCAGGGCCGCAGCATCACCCACAAACGGCAGGCGATCGAAATGCTCCATGGCGGCGTCATCGGGAAGGTCTACATGGCAAAGGGCCTGTGCTTCAAGCGCAGGCTGTCGATAGGAAAGAAGCCTTCTGGCCCGGTGCCTCAGGGTGTCGATTACGATCAATGGCTCGGCCCCGCACAATGGCGGGAGTTCAACCCGAACCGCTTCCATTACAACTGGCACTGGTTTTGGGATACCGGCAACGGCGACATCGGCAATCAGGGCCCCCACCAGATGGATCTCGCTCGGTGGGGCCTCGGCAAGAAGGAACTGCCGCGGAATGTGCATTCGAGCGGCTCCAAGTTCCTCTATGACGACGATCAGGAGACACCGAATACGCAATTGGCCGAATTCTCATACGACGACTGCCAAGTGGTCTTTGAAGTCCGGGGCTTGCTCACCACCGGCGAGGACAGCATCACATTCGAGAGCGGCAACTTCATCGGAAACCTCTTCTTCGGCAGCGAAGGAGTGATGGCGCTTGACGCGCGCGGGTGCAGAGTCTTCGCCGGGGAGAAACGCGAACTGGCCAAGGAACTGAAGCTGATTGAAGCGCAGCCGGATGATCCGGCGCCGCACGTCGCCAACTTCCTGAGCGTGGCACGCTCACGCAAGACGCAGGAGCTTGCGGCCGGCATCGAGGAGGGCCACCTCTCGTCGGCGATGTGCCACATGGCGAACGTCAGCTACAGAGTCGGAAGAAGTCTGGTGTTTGACCCCGTTGCCGAAACGTTTGATGGCGGCGATGCCAACGCGCTGTGTTCAAGACAGTATCGGAGCCCGTTCACCGTCCCAGCGCGCGTGTGATGCGCTCAGGCCACGGGTTCGATCTTGCGGACGAAGACAAGTAGGGCGACAAAGCCGAGCAACGGCATAAGTCCCGCCGCGAGAAAGACTGGCAGGTAGCTGAAGCGCTCAACCACGATCCCGGTCCCCAACATCAGGACCATATTCACGATGCCCTCGCCCGCGCCAGTGAATCCGCTGAGACTAGCGAGGACCTTTTCCGAGAACAGGTCCGTCAGCGTGCCAATATAGACCGCCGAATACGCAGTGGAGCCGAATGTCGCCACCGAGACGAGCACGATCGGAGCCCACTCCCCAGGCCACAGCGGCACCAGCATGCTGGTGAGACAAAAACCGGCGGCCAATAGAAAAGTCAGCTTGCGGGAACTATCAACGCTCCATCCCCGTTTTATCAGCCACCCGGAGAACCAGCCGCCGGCGATGTTGCCGAGCCCGGCGAAGAAGAATGGGATTCCCGAAAGCAAGCCAAGCTTTTCGATGCTGAAGTGCCGCTCATGCTTCAGGTATTCCGGCAGCCAGTACCAGTAGAAGTGGATCACAGGCCCGCCCATGATCCGGATCAGTGCCGCACCCCACACCTGCCTCGACCGCAGCAATCGCAGTAATTTCGGACGTTCCCAGTCGACCTGAGAGGGCGCTGCCTTGCGCGGGTAATAGCGCAGCCACGGCAGAATCCACAGCAGTCCAAGAACGCTGGGCAGTAGGAAGCCGGCGCGCCAGCCGAAATGCAGGTCGATTCCCACAACCAGCGTCGGCGCAATAAAGGCTCCGAGCAGCGTCCCGCTGTTGAAGATTCCACCCGCCAGCGCCCGTTCACTCGGCGGGAACCAGCGCGAGATCGCCTTGATGCCTGCCGAGTAGTTGCCGCATTCTCCCGCGCCCAGAAGAAAGCGGAAAAGGCAGAATTGAACTAACGTATTCGCGGATGCATGGAGCGCGTTCGCCGCCGACCAGACAAGCATCAGCAGCGGCAGCGCCAAGCGAACCCCCCAGCGGTCGAGCATCATGCCGGCGGGAACCTGGAAAAGCGTCATGCCCAACAGGAAGCAGAAGAGAATGTAGGAGTATTGCGGGTAGCTCAGCCGCAAGTCCTCGCGGATCACGGGCGCGAGCACGGAGAGCACCTGCCTGTCCACCAGGTTCACGGCCAGCGACAGCAGCAGCAGAGCCAGAACCCACCAGCGTGTGGCCGGTCTCTTTCCTTGGATCGGCCAGCCTACACTCCTCAGAGTTTCCCACACACTGGCAATCGTACCCGATTTACCTGTGCGGTCCGCTCGCGAGTACCGTCGCGAAGCTCAAGCGCGATTGATCTCGGCCGCGAACTTCTGAACCTTTCGGATGCCCTCGGCGAATTGATTCATCGTGCCGCGCTCGGCGAGCAGGCTGTTCTGCGACATCCAGCAGACCTCTCGTGTCATCCGGTCATTCACCGGCGTCTGGTTTTGTTCCTCCCACCGCGCGATGCGCTCAGCCGGAAACAGCCGACGGTATCCGCGGCTCTGGAATGTGGACTTCAGGAAGGCGGATCTGTTCAATGGACCGTAGCCCCCCGACAGCGGGACGCCTTCGGCATTCACTGCCTTCAGGAACTTCGCCCTTGGCATCCCTGCGAACTTCTCCGGTTCGAATCGGAGCATGTAAAGGTGATATGCGTTACGCGTACATCCCGCGTACATCCTGGCCGGCACAATCCCGGGGATCTCCTTCAACAGGTTGCTGAGGTAGGCGGCGTTCTCCTCACGCTTCTTCGAGAGGGCGTCCAGACGGCTCAACTGCGCCAGCAGGACGGCGGCCTGAAATTCCGTCATCCGGAGATTGGAGCCGCTCATCGAGTAACTGAACTCGTCGGATAGCTTCCTCATGCGGCCCTGGGTGTGAAACCCGAAACAGCGTTCGATGAAATCCTCGTCGTCGGAGATGATCGCTCCGCCCTCGCCTGCGTTGATGTTCTTAGAGGCCTGGAAACTGAAGCAGCCGCAGTTGCCGATGCGTCCGACATTGCGCCCGCGCCATTGCGCCACCCACGCCTGGCAGGCGTCCTCGATGACGATGAGGTTGTGCTTGCGCGCCACCGACATCACTGTGTCCATGTCGGCCGGGTTTCCGCCGAGATGCACCGGGATCACGGCTTTCGTGCGTTCGTTGATGAGCGGCTCCATCTTGCGTGCATCGATTTGGAAAGTGTCGAGGTCGCTGTCCACGAATACTGGCAACGCGTGTTGGCGCAATACGACGTTCACCGTGGCCACGAAGGTGAACGGCGGAATCAGAACCTCGTCGCCCGGTTCCACTCCCAGCGTGTTAAGCGATGTGTAGAGCGCGTTGGTTCCGTTTACTGTCGTCAGACAGCCGCGCGCGCCAGTGAACTGCGCATACGCCGCCTCGAACTTGTTCACCTGCTGCCCGCCCCCGCGCCCCCATTTCCCGCTGCGCAGGACATTGATCAGGCCGGTTTCTTCGGCGCTGTCGAAGACCGGCCAGGACGGTATGCTGCCGGTCCGGGCGGGAGTGCCGCCGAGCAGCGCCGGCTTGTCGCCATTGGCCAAAGCCACGATAGGCGTCAGCGCGGCTCCGGCTACTGGAAGCGCCGCAAGCATGTCTCTTCGCGCAATACTGGTGCTTTTCACTGTTGCCTCCAGCCTTCACTATCAACGGAATCCGCAGCCCTGCCAAGTTTTCTTGCCGTCCTTTTTTTCAAAACCGAACGAAGCCAACCCGTTGGACCCCTGTTTTCGTTGACGTGCGCCGCGCTGTGGTATACAACTGAACCGATCCTTCTGCGCGAGGCATCATTCTGACCAGTGCAGTAAAGGCAAGAAACTTGGGGTCTCCGAGGCGAAGATATATGTTTAATCAATCCCGATGTCTTATGGCGGCGTTGCTCGCCCTATGTCTGCTCTATACTGCTGCGCCAAGCCATGCACAAGATGCGCGCGGAACCCTCTTGGGCCGCGTCAGCGATTCCAGCAACGCGGTTATCATCGGCGTGGATGTGCGTGCCACCAACACAGAGACAGGCGTTCCCGCGATCTCCAAGAGCAACGAAGCCGGCAACTTCGTTCTCGCCTACCTGTTGCCAGGTGTGTATACGATCGAGGCCGAGCTCAAAGGTTTCAAGAAATTCGTGCGCCAAGGCGTCCAGGTGCGCATTGGCGATCAGGTGAGGGTTGATATTCAGCTGGAAGTTGGCAATCAATCAGAAACCATCCAGGTCACGGCGGAGACACCGCTGCTCGACACCGTGGATGCCAGTCTGGGTCAGGTGGTGGACCAACGCCAGATTCAGGAACTGCCGTCCTTTGGAGGCGCACCGTACAACCTGGCATTGATGGCACCAGGCATGGTCAATACGACCAATCTTCGCCAGCGCTACGTGGGCACACCTGCCGCGCAAGGGGACTTCGCGGTAGACGGCACTGGCCAGAGAAACAGCGACTTCACCATTGATGGTGTTCCCAACAGCATGGACAAAGGCATCGTCTTCGTGCCGCCGCAGATGTCGGTGAGCGAATTCAAGGTGCAGACCCTCTCCTACGACGCGTCGATCGGTCACACGGCCGGTGCGTTGGTAAATGTCAGCCTGAAGAGCGGCACCAACGATTTGCACGGTGAGGCCCACTGGTTCCTGCGCAATAAGGTTTTCGATACGCCCACAATCTTCCAGAACCGCGCGGGTCAGAAGGTGGCGCCGTTCCAGGATCACCGCTATGGATTGAGCGGGGGAGGTCCGGTAGTGCTTCCCAAGCTCTACAACGGCAAGAACAAGACCTTCTGGTTTTACCTTTGGGAAGCGAACGAAGTCAAGTACAGCTACGACTACACCAACACCGTGCCCACTGCGGCTATGAAGCAGGGCGACTTGTCGCCGTTGCTGGCTCTAGGGACAGGCTATCAGGTTTACGATCCATTTAGCACCAGGGCCGTGGCCAATGGCCGGTACCAGCGGACGCCAATTAATGGGAACATGATCCCTAAGAGTCTTCTGGACCCGGTGGCGCAGAAGATCCTGACTCACTGGCCGGAGCCAAATCAGGCCGGCACCAAGGAATTCAAGAACAACCATTTCGTCAGCTATGCAGGCCCGTTCCCGGTATGGACCCACCTGGCTCGCGTGGACCACGCTTTCAATCCCAACCACCGCGCATACTTCCGCCTAATGCGAGAAGGATTCTATAGCCTGTCCAACCGAAGATTCCTGGACGACAATGACGGCTTGGACTCCAGGCAGGATAAGTGGGGGTTCGCTCTGGACGACGTGTACCTGTTCAGTCCCAGCTTCTTCATGGACATCCGCTACGGTATGGCCTACCGCTGGGGACGGGCCAAGAGCTTCACCCAAGGTTACGACTTGAGTACATTGGGATTCTCGTCTAATCTCCTCTCCCAGTTGCCCGACAAAGAGCTGGCCACTTTCCCAAAAGTGGTGGTATCACCGTTCAACACGCTACAGAACAGCTCATCGAGCGGGAGATGGGGCGCAGTGGTGCACTCGTTGGACGCCAACTTCACCAAGCTTCAAGGCAGGCACGGCATCAAGTTCGGACTCTCGATACGCAATACGCGAGAGACTTCGAACTATTTCACGAACGATGTAAGTCCGTATCTCGCTTATGCCAGCACTTACACGAACGGTCCGTACGACAACTCGTCGGCGCCGACGATGGGAGGCGAAATTACTTCGTTTCTGCTCGGCCTTCCATCCACCTCCACTTACATGAGCAAGTCCGCCAGTTACGCGGACCAGGAGACCTACTACGGACTCTTCGTGCACGATGACATCAATGTGACCCGTAAACTGACTGTCAACGTTGGTCTCCGATGGGAATACGAGGTGCCGGTTACGGAGCGTTTCAACCGGTCGGTGGCCAGCTTCGCCTACGACCAAGTAAGCCCCGTCGCGGCCCAAGCCCAGGCGAACTACGCCGCGGGCACCCAGATTGCGGAAATGCCAGCCAGCGCATTTAAGGTAATGGGCGGCCTGACGTTCGCGGGCGTGAACGACAATCCTCGCTCGCTCTGGTCAAGCGAGAAGAACAACTTCATGCCGCGCGTCGGCTTGGCTTATCAGTTCCGGCCAAAGACGATAATCCGCGCCGGTTATGGCCTCTTCTATGACTCGATCGGCATCAATGGCTACAATTCGATCCAGACCGGTTTCAGCACGAGCACGCCGGCACAGGTTTCGAAAGACGGTGGAATCACCTATATCGCCTCGACGGCCGACCCGTTTCCCACCGGATTGATCCAGCCCCTGGGTGCCGCCGGCGGTTTGTCCACGAACCTTGGACAGTCAGTGAGCTTCTACGCTAAGGAACGCAAGAACCCGTATAACCAGCGATGGTCCATGAGCATTCAGCAACTGCTCGCCGGCCAATTGAAAGTTGAGATGTCTTACGTCGGCAACCGCGGCACGCGCCTCCAAGTGGGACGAAGCCTGAACACAACCGCGGCCAAATACCTGAGCACGTCGACTGTGCGCGACACCGCGACCATCAATTATCTGAGTCAGGTCTATTCGAACCCCTTCTATGGCACCAATTCGATCTACGGCAAAAATATCTCGCGGGCCGGCTTGCTGCTGCCTTATCCGCAGTTCAGTGGCGTGTCGGTGACCGAGCCGATCGGTTACTCCTGGTACCACTCGCTGCAAGCGGGTGTCGAGAAGCGCTTCTCGAAGGGTTACATGCTGATGTTCAATTACACTTTCGCCCGTTCGATGGATGCTACTGCCTTCCAGAACGCCAGCGATGCAATGCCATACGAGTCCTTGTCGACCAACGACCGGCCCCACCGTTTCGTCGCCAGCGGAATCTGGGAGTTGCCCTTCGGAAGAGGCCGGCGTTTCGGCCCGGACATGCCGGCGGCGTTGAACTTCTTCGCTGGCGGCTGGCAGCTCAACGGAGTTGTGCAGAAGCAGAGCGGTCCGGCTCTGGAATGGGGCGACGTTTGGACGCTGTTCACTGGGGATTCCACCAAGGTGGGCCTGTCGAAGGACCAACGCAGTGTGGACCGGTGGTTCAATACCGATGCGGGCTTCAACCGCGTCAGCTCGCAGCAACTCGCATCCAACATCCGCTACTCGCCATGGAGGTTCAGCAATCTGCGGGCCGACGGCCAGGCGCGCTGGGACTTCTCCATCTTCAAGAATTTCCTCATCATGGAAAAGGTGACGTCGCAGTTCCGCGCCGAAGTAGTCAATGCCTGGAACCACCCCAATTTGATGGCGCCTGTGATGACGCCGACCAGCAGCACCTTCGGTGTGATCACCACTCAGGACGCCACGCGTACTTGGGTCATGTCGCTGAAACTGTCGTTCTGAGCGACTCCGATGACCAGATCGTTCCTGGTGTTGGCCGCCTCGATGGCGGCGCTTGCCCAGACGCAGTGGGACGCCGGCGTTTCCCGGGCGGTGATAACGCCAGGCGAGCCAATCTGGATGGCCGGCTTCGCCTCTCGCACCAGGCCGTCCGAGGGCGTCCGTCAGGACATTTACGCTCGAAGTCTCGCGTTACGGGATGAGAGCGGCAAGTCCTTCGTGATCGTTACCCTCGACCTGGCCTCGATCGACAGGGCCACTTCCGGCGAACTGGCCGCGCAGTGCCTAAAGAAGTTCGGCATTGCGCGCGACCGGCTCGTCATCAACGTGTCCCACACCCATAGTGGCCCTGTCTCAGGTCTCTCTCCGCTACCTTTGTACGACCTCACTCCGGAGCAGAGACAGACTATTGACAGATACACGGCGCTGCTGATTCAGAAGACCGTGGACTGTATAGGGACCTCGCTTCGCAATCTCGCGCCCGTTGGCATCTCCTTCGAGCAAGGCTTTGCCGGCATCGCCGTAAACCGCCGCCGCGTGGGTAACAGGTCCCTGCCCGGCCCGGTTGACCACGACGTTCCGGTCCTCGCGATCAGGAATGCTGGGGGCGACCTCCTCGCGCTTGTCGTTGGCTATGCCTGCCACGCCACGACGCTCAGCGACTATCTGATCAGCAACGATTGGCCCGGCTTCGCGATCGAAGCGATCGAACGGGCTCACCCCGGTGCCACGGCGCTCTTCATCCAAGGAGCCGGCGCCGATTCGAACGCCCTTCCGCGTGCGGGCGAGGACCTGGCCCGCAGGCGCGGCGAGATTCTCGCCGCCGCGGTCGAGCAGGTTCTCAAGTCCAAGATGAAACCGGTCGCCGGGCCGGTGAAGTCTGCCTACGAACTCGTCGACCTGCCGCTCGACCACATCCAAACGCGCGAAGAACTGCAGAAGCGCCTCAGTGATAAATTGGCGATGTACCGCACCACGGCCCGCTATCTCCTCAATGTGCTCGACCGCGACGGGTTCCTGCCCGATCATTACTCCTATCCGGTCCAGATGTGGCAATTCGGAAATACCCTGAAGTTCATCGCGCTCGGAGGAGAGGTCGTCGTGGACTATGCGCTGAGGCTCAAGGCCCAGTACGGCTTTGACAATACCTGGGTCGCCGGGTATTCGAACGATGTGCCCGCCTACATCCCGTCGCGTCGCGTTCTCGATGAGGGCGGCTATGAAGGCGGTGGGGCCATGGTCCTGTTTGGACGTCCTGGCCGCTTCGGACCAGGCGTCGAGGAGATCATCGTCGGCAAGGTCGCCGACTTGGCCCGGAATACGTCCAATTGAGCCGCTGCCGGCAGGCGCCGTCTTGTCGGTCAGCGTGTCCTTGGCCGCCCCGTCCTCCGACCTTCGCCTTATCACCCTCGATCCCGGGCACGTCCACGCAACTCTTGCTAATAGGGAGAGGTCCCCAGCTCTTCGCGAAGCGCGGCGATCCAAGCGCCCCTCGGCCTGGACCCCTCGCTCGTCTCGTCCGCCTGATGCGCTCCAACACCCGCACAGGGAACCAGATTGCCCGAAATCTAGGCATTCGGGTGAGACCGGTCTACAAGAAGGCTCGGTTGCGGGAGCTTCCCAGCGTCAAGGTCGGTCGAGCGTTGCGGTTCGATGTGCTGGCTCTAGAACAATACGTCGAGCAGCACACAATCGAAACCCTTGATTGAAAGGAGACCGTTTAGATGTCGATTCACAAAGAACGCGACGAGTCTGGAAAGTCCGTTGGCGCGAGGGAGGCCGCAATCGAAGCATTCGGGTGCATGGACCGTTCGAACTGGCAAAGAAGGTCCAACGAAAGAAGATGTCGGTTCGAGATGAGAACAGGCACTTGGATGTCAAACGCGAGGTCAACTTCAGGATGTCGGCTCTGATCGAAAAGTACCGGGATGAATACGCGAACGGGAAAAAGTCCGCAGACCGTGAGCGAAGCATCCTGGAACGAATTCGAAAGGAGATGGGCACCCTGTTTGTCCGTAAAGTGGATGGCCCTGCCGTCCAACGCTGGTACCAGGGATTGACTGACAGCGGATTGTGTCAAGGCACAGCCGTTCGTCATTTCAATGTCATGCACCACATGATGAAGAAGGCCTGTACGATCTGGTCGAAGGAAACCGGTATCGACCGGAATCCATCCGATCTGATCGAAGTCAAACGTCCAGATGACCAGCGTGAACGCTACCTCTCGGTCGAGGAGATTGCGTCCCTCATGGTTTGCCTCGATGACATGCTCTACCAGGCGGGTACGAAGGAGTTCAACCAAACGTTCTACCGGTTGCGAATGATCGTTTTGATTGCGATCACAACGGGGATGCGAATGGTTGAGATCTTCGACTTGACCTGGAGCGACCTGCGGTACACGGAAGGATTGATCGCCGTCCGATCAAAACTGAAAGGCGGCAGGATCAGGTATGTACCGATGACGCATGAGTTGGCTGGCGAACTCCGAAGGTATCCAGCGATTCTCGGTGAGGAGCGATTGTTCCCGCCGAAACGCGGGGGTAAGGGAGAGCGCCAGCGGGTAGAGGGTAGCTTCGAGACTCTACTCGGGCTGGCGGGTATCCAGAACTTCCGTTTTCACGATCTCAGGCACACGTTCGCATCGTGGTACATGATGAACGGCGGCGACCTGTACGAACTGGCGAAGATCCTCGGTCACTCGAACATCAAGATGACCGAGCGCTACGCCAAACTGGGAAAAAACCACATCTCGAAGACCGGAGGCACAGCACGAGCGATGTGGGATTTGTTGAATGGAATGAAGAGGGAGCGGGAAGCGGCTGTCGTTTAGTTGTTCCCGTATTGTTCCCCAGGACTGAAACCGTATGTCTCTGGAAACCGCTAAGTGCTTTGGAATGTGGTGGCCAGGGACGGACTTGAACCGCCGACGCCGGCCTTTTCAGGGCCGCGCTCTACCAACTGAGCTACCTGGCCAGTCAGCTTTTCCTAAGATACCAAATTTCGCGTCATTTCGTGGTTCCCCCCAGGGCACCGCAGCGCAAAATGAGGTGCCCTCCGCTTAGCGCCTGGCGCACGGCTGGCCTGCTGCTTCGGCCTGGCATAGCAACGCAATGCCGGCGGCCCACTTCGCAAGATGAAAGAGATTTAACGCCTAGAATTGCGCCGGGGTAGAGAGAATCCGCGGCTGGCGCCACTTTCTCAACTAGAGCGCTGAAGCGGTTCCATGCGGGGCATCACTCTCACTTTGCTGTTAACACTCTGTGGCGGCTTGGCCTCCGCAGCGCGGCCCGGCAGCGCCGCCGAGTACATCGGGGGTACGCTCTCCACTGTCAGCCCGCGGACGATGGGATGGCTGATCACCACGGACGCGGAGTCGCTGGTCTTTCATTCCGCCAAGAGCGTGATCCGCGTTCCGTACGAGCGGATCAATCAAATCGAGTACGGCCAGAAGGTGGATCGCCGGTTGCTGGAGGCCGCTCTCCTGTCGCCGCTCT
>CAZSBK010000086.1:0-21800 GCA_964604945.1 uncultured Candidatus Solibacter sp. | reverse complement strand
GCAGTAGTCGAACTCGATGCCCTGGCCGATGCGATTGGGACCAGAACCGAGAATCATGACCTTCTTGCGGTTCGACGGCGCGGCCTCGCAGACGCTTTCGTACGACGAATACATGTAAGGCGTGAAGCTCTCGAACTCGGCCGCGCAGGTGTCAACGCGGTTGAACACGGCCGTGACGCCAAGCTCCTTCCGCCGCTTGCGGACATCAAGAGAATCGACGTTCCAGAACCGAGCCAGGCGGTTGTCCGAGATGCCGTCGCGCTTGGCGCGCCGCATGACTTCGCCGGTGATCGAGTCGAGGGTGGTTTCCTGAAGGCTGTTCTCGAAGGTGATCGCGTCGCGCACTTGGGTGAGGAACCAGGGATCGATCTGCGTCAGCTCGAAGATTTCGTCCACCGTGTAGCCCTTCTCGAAGGCGAAGCGCAGGTAGTGGATGCGCTCGGGATTGGGCGTGATCAGGCGCTGTGCGATCAGGCGCGGGTCGAGATTGGTAAACGCAGACGATTTGCCTGTCTCAAGGCCGCGCAGCGCCTTATTCAATGCCTGCTTGAAAGTGCGGCCGATGGCCATCACTTCGCCGACAGACTTCATCTGAGTCGTCAGCACCGGCTCGGCGCCGGGAAACTTCTCGAACTGCCACTTGGGGATTTTGACGACCACGTAGTCGATGGTCGGCTCGAAACAGGCCGGTGTCTTACGCGTAATGTCGTTCTTGATTTCGTCCAGACGGTAGCCGACGGCCAATTTGGCGGCGATCTTGGCGATAGGGAAGCCGGTCGCCTTCGATGCCAGAGCCGAACTGCGCGACACGCGCGGGTTCATCTCGACCACCACCATGCGCCCGGACTTCGGATCGATGGCGAACTGCACGTTTGAACCGCCCGTATCGACGCCAATTTCGCGCAAGCACGCCAGCGCGCCGTCGCGCATCATCTGATACTCGCGGTCGGACAGAGTCTGCGCCGGCGCCACAGTAATCGAGTCGCCCGTATGCACGCCCATGGGATCGAAGTTCTCGATCGGACAGACGATGATCGCGTTGTCGGCCAGGTCGCGAATAACCTCTAGCTCGTACTCCTTCCAACCCAGCACAGACTCCTCGGCCAGCACCTCGTGGACAGGCGAGAGGTCCAGGCCACGTTCGACAATCGTCACCAGATCCTCGCGGTTGTAAGCGATGCCGCCGCCGGTGCCGCCGAGGGTGAACGACGGGCGCAGGATCATCGGGTAGCCGATCTTGGTGGCGAAATCCAGCCCTTCTTCGACAGTCGTGAGCAGCCGCGATTGCGGCGTTTCCAGACCGATCTTGCGCATCGCGTCCTTGAACAGGAGCCGGTCCTCGGCCTTCTTGATGGACTCGATCTTGGCGCCGATCAGTTCCACGCCGTACCTATCGAGGACGCCGGCCTCGGCGAGCGCAACAGAGAGGTTCAATCCCGTCTGGCCGCCAACGGTTGAGAGCAGCGCGTCGGGACGCTCCTTGCGGATCACCTCTTCGGCGTGCTCGATGGTGAGCGGTTCGATGTAGGTCCGGTCAGCCGTGTCCGGATCGGTCATGATGGTGGCCGGATTGGAGTTGATCAGGACCACCTCGTAGCCGTCGGCGCGCAATGCCTTGCAGGCCTGGGTACCTGAGTAGTCGAACTCACAGGCCTGCCCGATAACGATGGGGCCGGAGCCGATGATCAGGATCTTGTGAATGTCGTTTCTGCGAGGCACCTTGGTGTTCGTACTCCAGCTTTAGGACTTCTTGAAATCGCGCATCATGGCCGCGAAGTCGTCGAACAGGTATTGCGAATCGTGCGGGCCGGGCGCGGCTTCCGGATGGTACTGGACGCAGAATATCGGCTCGTTGCGGTGCCGCAGGCCCTCCACCGTGTCGTCGTTCAGGTTCCAATGTGTGATGTCCACATCGGTGTCCCTCAGCGAGTCCGGATCGACACAAAAACCGTGGTTCTGGACAGTGATCTCAACTTTGTTGGTCCGCCTGTTCAGCACGGGATGGTTGATGCCCCGGTGGCCGAACTTCAGTTTGTAGGTCCTGCCGCCAATCGCCTGCCCGATGATCTGATGGCCCAGGCAGATGCCAAAGACAGGTTTCCTGCCGATGAGCTTGCGGACCTGTTCGGCCTGGAATTGCAGCGGCTCGGGATCGCCGGGCCCGTTCGAGAGGAAGACGCCGTCAGGATTCAACGCCAGCACGTCCGAGGCTGCCGTAGCTGCCGGGACAACCGTGACGCGCGCGCCAATCGACGCCAGGCAGCGCAGGATATTGTGCTTGATGCCGAAATCGTAGGCAACGACGTGAAAGCGTTCCGAAGCGGGCGGATCGATGCGCTCGGACGGGGAACAGGGCTGAAGCGGCTTGTCCCAAGTGTAGGACTCGCGAGTCGAAACGCCCGTGGCAAGGTCCAGGCCCGCCATCGATGGGGAGTTGCGCGCCATTTCGATCAACTCTTCCGCCGTGTGGCCGGCCGTGGACAGCGCGCCGCGCATCACGCCGGCGGAACGCAGTTTCAGCACGATGCCGCGGGTATCGATGTCGTCGATCACCGGCACGTTGTTGCGTGAAAGAAACCGGTCAGCCGATTCTTCTGAACGCCAGTTGGAAGGCGTTTCAGCCCATTCGCGGACGACCAGGCCCTCAATGCAGGCCTTCGACGCTTCGTCGTCGGCCGCCGTGACGCCATAGTTTCCCACCTGCGGATTGGTCAGGACCACGATCTGGCCCGTGTAGGAGGGATCGGTAAAAACCTCCTGATAGCCAGTCATCGACGTGTTGAAGACAACCTCGCCGGTGCGGACAATCTGCGCGCCGTGAGCGCGCCCCCGGTAGACGGTTCCGTCCTCCAGGGCAAGGATGGCGGTGTTCGACACACTCTCTCCTGCTGGTTGTGTAGGGGACAAAATCTATTGTTTCACGCCCGTACCCATTGGTTCAAGCGCCGGGGCGAATGGCCGGAACAAAGTAGGCGTTTGTGTTCGGTAGCACCGTTGTATAACTCGTGCTACGCTGAACATGTCATGACTGGTCTTATCCTCTTCTTCTACCTGTCTGCCTTGCCCCCCGCGGATTCAATCGGCGCCGACAAATCGGCCAACGCGATTAATCCCGTCGATCTCCCCATCGTTTACACGTCGGTGGATGTCGTTGTGAAACAGCCCGCCGACGGGATTGAACCTGTCGAAGCCGGCCGCCTTCAGATGGACTCGACCGGCGCCCGCACCGTCCTCGACGCCGTTGAAAAACTGGTTCCCGGCGCCTTTCTGACGCGCCGCGGCGTGATGGGCTATGGGATCTCGACCAACGGCACCGGCGGCATCACTGTACGCGGCGTTGGCGGGCAACCGAACACCGGGGTCCTCATTGTCGTCGACGGCCGTCCTGATTTCCAGGGCTTGATGGGCCACCCGCTGCCCGATTTCTACGATTTCAGCGACGCCGCGAAGGTCCGGGTCACACAGGGTCCGGCGTCGGTCCTTTACGGCAGCAACGCCATGGGCGGCGCGGTGGAGATCGAGCCATCGCGGCCCGCACCCGGCTATCACACCTCCCTGCGCACCGGTCTCGGCTCCTACTGGACCACCCAGAACAAGCTGACCCATGGCGGCGCGTATAAGAGCTGGTTCTATCAGCTCGCCGGCGGCGTCAGCGCAACGTCCGGTGACCGGCCCAGTTCCCGCTTCCGCGATCAGGACGCATCGCTCGCCGTCGGGCGCAACCTCGGCTCGCACTGGAAAGCCTCGCTGCAGGGCCGCTTCGGCTTCTTTCACATTGAAGATCCCGGCCCCACGTACGCTCCCCTGAACAATAGCTATGCCCGCGTCGGCCGCGGCGGTTATGGCGTGCATCTGGACAACAACTACGCCGGCATGGCGGGGTCGATTCGCCCGTTCGGCAACTTCGGCCGCCACTACATTACCGATGGTTTCCGTTCCACCGATTCCACCAACGGCGTTCGTGGCGTCGAAACATTCTTCCTCAGCCCACGTCTCCAGGTGGATGCCGGCGGCGACTTCCAGCGCTACGGCGGCCAAGCCCGCAACGCCACCAGCCTGCTGAACTATGGCGAACATCACCTGCATGAAGGCGCCGGTTTCGCCAGGCTCAAGTACGCGGCGGGGGCCAGGTGGATACTGCAAGGCGGCTACCGGCAGCACGGCCACTCGCTCTACGGCTCGATGCAGGTGCCCGAAGCCTCGGCCACCTTCCGTATCGCCGAAGGCTACGCTCTCACCGCCGGGCTCGCCCGCGGCTTCCGCAACCCCACCATCCGCGAACTCTTCCTCTTTCCCGCTCCGAATCCGAAGTTGCAGCCCGAATCGATGCTGAACTACCAGGCCACCCTCAGCGCCCATCCATCGCGCTCCCTGGCCCTGACCGCCACGGGCTTCTATGCCGACCTGAAGGATCAGATCGCCACCACCGGCCGATACCCCAACCTCCAACTGCTCAACAGTGGCGCCGCCCTCAATCGCGGCTTTGAATCCACCGCCCGCTGGAGCCCATCGCGCCGCGTGCAGTTGCACGGCGGCTATGCCTACCTCCGTTCCACGAATCTCCTGCCTTTCGTCCCCGCTCAGAAATTCAACTCGGCCCTCGACTACTCCCTCCGGCGCGCTACCTTCAGTCTGTCGTCCATGACCGTCGGAAAGCGGTTTGCCAACACCGCCAAGACCGCGCGGCTGGGCGGCTATACCACCATTTCGGCCCGCGTCTCGATGCCTGTCCGGGAAGGCTGGACCGTCTTCTGCGGCGTTGATAACCTGCTCGACAAACGCTACGAAGTACTCGCCGGTTACCCCATGCCCGGCGTGAACGCCACGGCCGGCCTGATGATCCACTTCTGATGACCAAGGCAACCCTTCGCAACGTTGTTCTAAGCGCCGCCATGGGCGCGCTGGCGCTGGCGCTGCCCATAGCCTTTCATGCCGCCGGTCTGGGGAGCCGGTTCCTGCCGCTGCTGCAGCCGCTGCTGATTCTCGGATTCCTGGTGACGCCTCGCTGGGCCTTTGCCACGGGCGCGCTGATGCCCTGGATTTCCGCGCTGATGACCGGCATGCCGCCGATTTATCCGCCCGTCGCCGCCGTCCTTTCCGTCGAAGGCGCCATGGTGGCCGGCGTCGCCGCGCTGATCTATCGCCGCGGGCGCGGGTCCCTCTGGATCGCCCTGCTCGCATCCGTCGCGGCCAGCCGCCTATCCGGCTTCGCATTGTCGTATCTGCTCGCCTCGGTATTCGACCTCCCCCCCGCCTTCGCCTCCCTCGCTATGCTGGTTCAGAGCCTGCCCGGCGTGGCCTTGATGCTGACCGTGGCGCCCGCCGTGGTCTTGTGGACGCGCCGGCGCGGCGGCCCTTTGTTTGGCTCATAGCATTCTGGAGGTGAGTGGCGATGCGGGATTATTTCAACGAGCTGGCATCGAGATGGGACGGCCTGCCCGGACCGCCCGACGCCGCTGAGCGGGTCGAGGAGTTCCTCAACCGTGCCGCCCTCGCACCCGGCAGCCGAGTCCTCGACGCTGGCGCGGGCACGGGCATCCTCGCCGATGGCCTGCGCCGCCGGGGTTGCATTGTCGTCGAGTTCGACTTCGCCGAACAGATGCTGGCCGAGGCACGCCGCAAAAGCGCCGGCGCCATTCAGTCCTATGTCTGCGGCGACTTGCTGCAGCCTCCCTTTCAGCCGGGCGCATTCGACGCCGTGCTTTGTTTCAACACCCTGCCCCATGCCCGGCCCATTGAAGCCGCTCTGAGCGCGCTGATGCGCTGCGCTGGACCATCCGGACGTCTTGCCATCGGCCACATGATGAGCAGCCAGGCGCTAAACGAACTACATGGAAGCATTGGCGGCGCCGTCGGCGACGACCATCTGCCGCCGGCAACTCGTGTCGGCGCAATACTCGAATCCAGCGGCGCGCGGATTTTTGCCGCCGACGAAAGCTCCCGCCATTACTTTGTCCTGGCCGGAGTGCGCGAGTGAAACTCCGCGCCCCGGCACTGGCCGGCGTCGTCTGGTTCGCGTTCGCGCTGGCGGCCATCGAATACTGGCACAGGGGCCAAATCACCTGGCTGCCAGTCCACAGCATCGCCGTGGCTGTCACGGTTGTCCTGCTTTCCACGCTCGTGCGCCCGTCGCGCGCGGCTGCGAAGGTCCCGCCGTCATCGAAGTGGTTCCCCGCGGCGCTGTTCGTTCTTCTCACCAGTCATTTCCTTGACGCCATCGGCGACGAAACCCTTCGCGCGCTGCGTGCCTGGCGGCTCTCCACCGCGTCGCCCCGCTCGTTTCGTGCCCGTATCGCGGCCGCCTGGTCGCTCGGCCACGCTCTGACCGGCATCCTGAAACGCTCGCTGACGCGCGCCGAACGCGTCTATGCGGCGCTGTCGATTTCAGGAATGGCTCGATGAAGACCGTCCTTGAAATCTCGAATATCAGTCTGGTCCGCAACGGCCAACCGGTGCTTCGCGAGATCAGCTTTTCGCTGGGAGAAGGCGAATCCGCCGGGCTCGCCGGGCCCAACGGCGCCGGCAAGTCCAGTCTGCTCTGGTGCATCCTTGGCCTGCTTCACGCCAAAGGGAGCATTTCGAAACCCGCGGCCACATCCGCCGTCTTTCAGAATCCCGAAGACCAGCTCTTCATGCCCTCGCTGCTCGACGATCTGATGCTGCCATTGCTGTGCGCCGGCCGCAACAAAGAGCAAGCCCGCGCCGCCGCGCTCGACGGCCTGCGCCGCTTCGAGATAGACGCGCTCGCAAACCGCCCCGCCTCCGAACTCAGCCTCGGCCAGCGCAAACGAGCCTCCCTCGCGCTCGCTCTTGTGCGCTCGCCCGAGTTGCTTCTACTGGATGAACCTACGGCCGAACTCGATCCACGCGCTTCCCGCCTGCTCGCCTCGGCACTGCAATCGAGTTCCGCCGCACGCCTGGTGGCTTCGCATGACTTGCTCTTCTTGCGGCGCACTTGCACCCGGCTCATTATTATCGACCAGGGACGCATCCAAGCCGACGGGCTGGCCGGCCCCCTGCTCGACGATCACAGCCTGCTCGATCGCCACGGCCTGAGTTAGCCCGATTCCAACCCGGCCGGCAGGAGTATCATGGGCGCGAGGATTCACGCAGAGCATGGCACTCCCGACAGAACTCCCACCCGATCAGCTGAACCGCCGTTGCGATCCCAACTGTTTCACGTTTGCAACAACCGCCGAATTGCCCCCGCTCGGCGAGTTCATCGGACAGCCCCGCGCGGTCGCTGCGCTTGAGTTCGGCCTCGACATCACCAGCCATGGGTTCCATCTTTTCGCACTCGGGCAGCCTGGCTCCGGCCGCACGACGCTCATCCGCGAGTACCTGGAGACGCGCGCCGCCACGCAGACCCGGCCGCCGGACCTGTGCTTCGTTCACAACTTCCAAGATGACCGCTGCCCTCTGCCGCTGCGGCTTCCTCCTGGCCGGGGCAGCGAGTTCCGCAAGGCTGTCGAGGCTCTGGTGGCGGAACTCACGTCGGCCATCCCGAAGGCCTTCGAGGCGCCCGAGTATGTCGAGCGCCGCGACTCCGTCGTCGCCGATGTCGACGCCGCACGGAAGACTATCTTTGAAGAGATGGAGAAACTCGTCGGCGACGCCGGGTTTAAACTCCTCAAGGGGGAAAGCGGCATGGTGCTGGCGCCTGCCATCAGCGGCGTCTTGATGCCCGAGACGGTTTACAGCCAACTGCCAAAAGAGGAGAAGGAGCGAATCGGCAGCGCACGCGAGAAGCTCCAGAAGAGCATCGAGGTAAAGATTCGCGCCGCACGTGAGGCCGAGAAAGCTGCGCGGGACCAGTTGCGCGAACTCGATACGCGCACTGCCGCCTGGGCGGTCCGGCACCTCGTGGATGACGTCAGGGCAAAGTACCACGGCCTGGAGGAGGTGCTGGATTTTCTCGGCCGGCTTGAGCAGGACGTCGTCGAGAACTCCGACACGTTCATCAAGACCAAGGACGACGAATCGCCCCAGAATCCCATCCTCGCGTTGATGAAGTCTTCTCAAGACAATCCTTTTACCCGTTATTCAGTCAATGTGCTGGTCGACCACACGAACACCCAGGGCGCGCCCGTCATTGTTGAAACCAACCCTACCTACCACAACCTCATCGGCCGCATCGAACACCAGGCCATGTTGGGCGATGTCAAGACCAACCACACCATGATCAAGGCCGGCGCGCTGCACCGGGCCAACGGCGGCTACCTTCTGCTTCCGGCTCGCGAATGCCTGATGAACCCGTATGCCTGGGAGGCATTGAAACGCGCCCTGAAGTCGCGGGAACTCGACGTCGAGGAACTGGGAACGCAACTGAGCCTGGTCAGCACAGTCACGCTCGACCCCGAACCGGTCCCGCTCGACGTGAAGGTCGTCCTGGTCGGCAGTTCCCAGCTCTATTACATGCTGGCCGCTTACGACGAGGATTTCCAGAAGCTCTTCAAGGTGAAGGCTGAATTCGCATCGCGCATGCGCCGTACCGCGGAATCCGAGCAGAGCTATGCGCTGTTTGTCGGCGATATCGCTCGCGATGGCGGGCTGATGCCGTTCGATCGTTCGGCCGTGGCCCGAGTTATTGAATTCGGCACCCGGCTTGCCGATGATCAGCAATGGCTGACGACGCGTTTTGGCGAGATCGCCGACCTTGTGCACGAGGCCGCGCATCGCGCCCGCCGTAATGGCAACTGCGCCGTGACGGCGGCTGATGTCAAGGCCGCAGAACAAGCCCGGCGCTTCCGGCAGAACCTGGCCGAGGAACGGGTCCAACAGATGATGGTCGAGGGAACAATCATCCTCGAGACCGAAGGATCGGCTGTCGGCCGCCTGAACGGTCTGACGGTCATCTCCATGGGCGACTACGCCTTCGGACATCCGGCGCGCATCACCGCCGCCACCGGCCCGGGCAAGGCCGGCGTGGTCAGCATCGAACGCGAGGTCGATCTCAGCGGCCCCATCCACGGCAAGGGCGTGCTGATCCTCAGCGGCTATCTCCTCCGGCAGTACGGATCGGCCGGGCCCTTGAGTCTTTCCTCCAGCCTCGTCTTCGAACAGACTTACGGCATGGTGGACGGCGACAGCGCCTCGCTGGCCGAACTCCTTGTCCTGCTCTCTTCTCTCTCCGGAGTAGGCTTACGCCAGGAGATCGCAGTGACCGGGTCAGTGAATCAGCACGGGCAGGTTCAGCCGATAGGCGGAGCCACGCAGAAGATCGAAGGCTACTTCGACCTCTGCAGCGCCAAGGGCCTCACGGGCACGCAGGGCGTCATGATCCCGGCAACCAATCAGGCGAATCTCACACTTCGCGATGACATTGTTGCTGCCGTGGAGGCAGGCAAGTTCCACGTCTATGCCGCCAGCGGCGTGGACGAGGCGCTCGAATTGCTGACCGGCGCCATTCCTGGATCGCCTTCGGAGGACGGATCTATTCATCAGCTTGTTGCCAAGCGGCTGGCCGAATTCTCATCGCTCATGAAGCCTGAAAGGCCCGCGGCTCAGGAACCGCTCAGACGGCGCCGCTCAGTCAAACCGGGCGACGAAGCGTAGCGCCAGGTCCGCGCTTCGCCGGATGCCGACGCGCGGCGTGGCGTCAATCGCGGCAGGGGGCCGTCCGCCCCGGATCACAATCGGGCCGCTTGTCAGATCACAGCCGTTTTCCGCCAATGTGATCCCGGCCGTGCGCGTCAGTGTTCCCGGCCCGCCGCCAAGCCCTTCAACCGCTCGGATCAGCACACAGCCTGGCGTTCCGGCCGGTTCTGCCACCACGTTCAGGCAGTGGTGAATCCCGTAGTTGAGAAAAACGTAGGCGTGCCCCGGTTCTCCAAAGAGCACTTCCGTGCGCGCCGTCCGGCCGCGCCGCGCATGCGCCGCCTGGTCGCCCTCAGGCAGGTACGCTTCCACTTCGGAAATCCGCCCGCCGCGGCCACTGAACTCCAGCACGCACCCCAACAGAGCCCGCGCCACCTCAACAGTGGCGCGCGAATAGAAACGCCTCGGTAGGATACGCCCTTTCATGTCGGGTTACGCTATGTGAGAGTACCACTCGCGCATGAGACTCTTCATCGGCCTCGACGTTCCCTGGCAGATCCGTCGTAACCTTGAGCTTGTCCTCCAGCATCTGAAGCCCAAGGCCGAGATCGCCTGGAGCCAGCTCGGCAACCTCCATGTCACCACCAAGTTCGTGGGTGACTGGCCCGACTCCCGCCTCGACGAACTCAAATCGGCCCTTGCCTCCATCCCCCTTCCCGGTGAGTTGAAGATCACAATCCGCGGCATCGGCTGGTTCCCCAACCCCCATCAGCCCCGCGTCCTATTCGCCGGTATCCAAGGTCCACCTGAACTCGCTGCGCTGGCCGCTTCCACCGAATCGGTCTGCGAATCGTTTGGCATCCCAGCGGAACGCCGCGACTTTCGCCCGCACCTCACATTGGCCCGGGTCCGGACACCTAAACCGCTGTTCGAACTCAAGCGCGCCATTGCGGAAATGCCCGACGACCGCTTCGGCGAATTCCAGTCCACGGAATTCCATCTCTACAAGAGCGAACTCCGGCCCCAGGGGGGTTCCATCTACACCAAACTGGCCTCGTACACCTTGATCCCATGACTCCACTGATCGTACTCATCGCCGCTTACCTTCTCGGCGGCGTCCCCTTCGGTTACCTCCTGGTCCGCCTCAAGACCGGCAAGGATGTCCGCGATATGGGCAGCGGCAATATCGGCGCGACCAACGTCCTGCGAACCACCGGCCGCGCCTTCGGCATCTTTACCCTGCTGCTCGACATCGCCAAAGGCTGGTTCGCCGTCTGGCTGATGGGCCGCATGACGGGCCTCGATCCCGCCTGGATGGCCGCTTCCGGCGTCGCTGTCGTCCTTGGACACGCCTTCCCGGTTTTTCTCAAGTTCCAGGGCGGCAAGGCCGTGGCCAGCTTTGTCGGCGTGGCTCTGGCGCTGGCGCCTCTCGCCCTACTCGCCGTCGTGATCGTCTTCGTTCTCGTCGTCGCCAGAACCCGCTTCATTTCGCTCGGATCCATCCTCGGGGCGGCCCTGTTCCCGCTCGCGGTGTGGCTGCTCTATCACCCTGGCTGGCAGGTGATGGCCTCCGTGACATTCTGCGGACTATTCATCGTTTGGCGTCACAAGTCCAACATCGGCCGCCTGCGCGCGGGCACCGAAAACGTCTTCCGCTTCGGAGGCAAGAAGTGAATCGGCTGGCAGTGATCGGGGCGGGAAGTTGGGGCACGGCCCTAGCGCTGACGCTCGCCCAAAAGCACTCCAGTGTCCGCCTGTGGGTCTATGAGGCCGACCTCGCCGAATCGATCAACCGCACTCGCGCAAACGATGTCTTCCTACCCGGCTTCACCCTCCCTGGGAATGTCGAGGCGGGAACCGATCTTGCGTGGACTGTCGATGAAGCCGAGACCGTGCTCGGCGTCATGCCGTCGCATCACGCACGCTCGATCTACTCCCGGCTCGCCCCGCACGTGGCCCCGGACATGCTCTTCGTCAGCGCGACCAAGGGTCTAGAACAGGACTCCCTGCGGCGCATCTCGGAAGTGATCGGTGACGTAATCAAGCCGCGTTTCACCCCGCGAGTCGGTGTCCTGAGCGGGCCCACCTTCGCCCGCGAAATCGCCCGAGGCGAACCCGCCGCCATTGTCATCTCATCAAGCGATGCCGAACTCGCGCGCACGATCCAGCAACGTTTCGCCGGACCGTCCTGGAGGTTGTATACGAATGCGGACCCTGTCGGAGTCGAGATCGGCGCGGCCCTGAAAAACGTAATTGCCATCGCCGCCGGAGTCTGCGCCGGGCTTGGCCTGGGCGCCAACACCATGGCTGCCCTCATCACGCGCGGACTGGCCGAGATCACCCGGTTGGCGGTCGCCGCCGGCGGCAGCGCCAGGACTTTGGCTGGCCTTGCTGGTCTCGGCGACTTGGTCCTTACCTGCAACGGCGAGCTCAGCCGCAATCGCAGCGTCGGCTATCAGCTTGGCCAAGGCAAATCACTCGAACAGATTCTCTCCGGCATGCGCATGGTTGCCGAAGGCGTCCAGACCACATCGGCTGCCGTCGCCCTCGCCGCCCGTCACGGCGTGGAAGTCCCCATCGCCGCACAGATGCACGCCGTGCTCTACGAGAATAAACCGGCCCGCGCCGCGTTGCGCGACCTTATGGAACGTTCGCTCAAGGAAGAGTGAGCCGCTGACGGATGCGCGCGCCCCTTACAGATTCCGCAGCACGAACGATATCAGGTGGTAGCCATCGATGTACTTGAATGGCGTTTCGCCCAACGTGTAGTGTGCACAGGGCAGAACCACTTCCTTGAAGTCCAACCCGTACTGCCGCGCCATGGCGGTCGTCTGGCGGGAGAATTCGGGCAGGAAGGTCGTGTCGTACTTCGAGTACAGGAACATCGACCGTTTCTTGTGCATAGCGAACTTGTCGAAGTAAGCGGTCGGGCTGATGGGCATCCACAGGTCGCGCAGCGTGTCGCGGCTGACGTGGCCTTCCAACCCCTGCACGACGTGGATCGTTGAAAGTCCTGTCCAGACAACGTCGGCAAAGTAGGTCGAGCAATGGTTAAAGGCGTTGACGACGAGCCGCGGATCGTGCGCGCTGGCCAGGAATGCGAAGCACGAACCAAGCGATGTTCCAACCACGGCGATGCGCTCTGCGCCCTGTCCGGCGAGCCAGTCGGCCGCTGCTCGGATGTCGATCACTGCCTGGCGTGTGGCATCTACCGTGCGCCCGATGTTCGAACTGACGGCGTAGTCAGCGCGTTCAAGTTCGGCCGGCATCCGGTAATCGTGATAGGGCAGGCTCAATCTCAGCGCTGGCGTGCCGAAACGCTGATACGCGCGTGCCAGTGCGTTGTGCGCGTCACGCGGGGCGTTCCAGTGTGGCAGCACCAGCACGGCCTTGTGGCGCTTCTTGGCAGGGAACCACTGGCCGTGAACGACGTTGTTTTCGGGATAACGCGTGCGCACTGGCGACGTGAAGCGCAGTACGCCGTCGCGCAGCTTATAGTCGGACGGCGGCTTGTAGCCGAAAAACTCCTCGCTGCGCTCGATCGCCCGGCGCCCCAGCGCGGTCAGCCATTCGGCCTCGCTCAACTCGCCCCTGGGGATTTCGCGCGCCGCCGGCCAGGTCTCGGCCCAGTCCAGCCCCCATTCAAAGGGCCGCACCACCCGGTTGGTGGCCCGGAAGCAGAGACTCTCCTCCCAGCGGTTCATCCAGCGGGCGTACAAAGATCCGTCGGCACTCATCGGAAGGTTCAATTGTCAGGTTATCATCGGCGGGCCGTCCAGCAGGCGCCGCCCCCGCAGGATGCCTAGCCGATGAACTCGACTTGGATGCGGCTCGGGATCACGCCCGCCTCGAATCCGAGGTCGAGCAACTTCTGTGCGGCATCGCGCACTGGCTGGCCGGCGTCCACGGTGTAATGGTTCACATACATGCCGACGAACTTGTCGGCCATTGCCGGGTCCAGGTCGCGGGCGAACTGCATGGCGTAATTCAACGCCTCGTCGCGGTGGTCAAGCGCGTACTGAATGCTCTCGCGCATCAGCCGGCAGACCTCGAGTTGAATTGGCTCGGGCACCGACTTCAGCATCGCATTGGCGCCTAGCGGCAGCACCAGATCATGGGTATCGCGGAACCACCTGCCGAGATCCACCACTAGCTGATAGCCACCCCGGTTGTAGGTCAGCTGAGCTTCGTGGATCACCAGTGCGGCGTCCACGGTCTTTTCGCGCAGCGCTTCCAGCACCTTGTCGAACGGCACAACGACCGCCTCGAAATCCGGCTCGAGAATTCGTAGTGTCAGGTACGCCGTGGTCAGCTTGCCTGGGATCGCGATCCGCTTGCCCTTGAGATTCGACATTGCCATCGGCGCGGCGGCCACCACCATGGGCCCGTAGCCGTCGCCGATGCTGCAGCCGGAGTTCACCAGCCGGTATTTTTCGGCAACGTAAGGGTAGGCATGAAAGCTGATTGCCGTGAATTCGTATTCGCCGCGCATCGCCCGCTGGTTCAGCGACTCGATGTCCTCCAGCCTGTGTTCGAAGGTGACCAGATTGGAGCGCACTTTGCGCGTCGCCATGGCATAGAACATGAACGCGTCGTCCGAATCGGGGCTGTGCGCGCAGACAAATTCCCTGGCAGGTGATGATTGCATAATCTGGGAAATCACAATATAGCAGACCGGAGTCGCTTAGACGATCTCCTCGCCGCGGCTCAGCCGGACGAAGGTCTCGTGCAACTGGTCGAGGTGGCCCGACAATTCGGCGCTAGCCGCCCGCGCCGCATCGCACTGGCCCGATTTCGCGGCCGTCTCAACGGCCAGCGCCAGTAGCCGGCCCTGCTCGGAGCCGAACTGGGCCAGCAGCCCCTTGATCTGGTGCGCCGCGCCAGCGGACGCCGCCAAGTTGTTGTTTTCCACTCCGGCCGTGACCTCTGAAAGCAGTCGCGGGCCTTCATCGAGAAAGAGGCCGGCCAGTTCGGCGAGCAGTTCGCGGTCGCCTCCGACGCGGTCCAGGGCTTGAACGTAGTCAATGATCGGCATTGTGACAGCCTCCGGCTCGGCACCTTTCTCCATTGTCGCAGATGGGGGGATGAGCAGGCGTTGGATCTCGCCGATGAGCGTCTCCATCCGCACCGGCTTGCTCAGATAGCTGTCCATACCGGCCGCGTAGCACACATCGCGATCGCCCAGCATGGCATGGGCCGTGATGGCGATGATCGGCAGGTGGGCGCCGGTGAGCAACTCGTTGCTGCGAATGGCCGCAGCCGCCTCCAACCCGTCCATCTCGGGCATCTGTACATCCATGATGACGATGTCGAACGCCTCCCGCGTGGCCATTTCTACGGCCTCGATGCCCGTCCGTGCGAGCGCCGCCTGGATGCCGGCCCGATCGAGCATGGCCAAAAACAGTTTCTGATTGACCGGGTTGTCCTCGGCCAGCAGGCACCGCACCTTGCGTTCGAACCGCAACGTCGACGGAGGGTGTTGCGGCGGGGCTGGCGTGGGCTCATCGCCGGCGGTAGGCAGGGTCAACACGAATCCGAAGGTCGTACCCACCTCGTCGACGCCGCTGGCGAACAGCCGTCCGCCCATCAGGTCCACCAGTTTGGCGCAGATCGAAAGGCCAAGACCGGTCCCTCCGCGACTGCGCGTATTCGATCCGTCCAACTGCGTGAACGACGCGAAGGCGTCGTGAATTCTGTGCGGAGGTATGCCAATGCCGGAATCAGCCACAATGAACCGGATGCGCGCCTGCCCCTGCACGTAGCCGAGACACTCGACCCTCAGTTGGACTTTGCCCTCGTCGGTGAACTTCAACGCGTTGGACAGCAAATTCAGCAGCACCTGGCGCAGGCGGTTCCAGTCGCCAGCCAGTGCCCGCGGCAGGTTGGGCGCCAACTGGAGATCGAGGGTGAGATTCTTGGCCTCGGCACGGTGCGCGATCGGCTTCATCATGCTCTCAATCTCGGCGCAGAGATCGAAGGGGGCCGGACGGAACTCGGTGCGCCCAGCTTCGGCCTTGGACAGGTCTAGAATATCGTCGAGCAGAGTCAACAGGGATTCGGCCGACGTCTGCACAATCTTGAGGTACTCTCGCTGCTCATGAGTCAGATCCGTCATCAGAGCCAGCTCGGTCATCCCAAGAATGCCGTTCATGGGCGTGCGGATCTCATGGCTGACGTTGGCCAGAAACTCGCTCTTGGCCGCCGATGCCATCTCCGCACTGGCCGCCATCTCCTTGGCCCATTGCGTCGCCGATTCAAGAAACTCGTTGGTTTCGCGCAGTTGCTGTTCCCGCTTCACGCGGTCGGTGATATCGCGCCCGGTCTGCAGAAGCAGTGCCGGTTCGCCCGGCCGCTCGACGAAGCTTGAAGAGATTTCCAGCCAGGCGGTCCTGCCCGGGTGGATCCGGTATTCGGCCACTTCACATGCGGGCATGGACCGCGAGGCGAAGCGGTCGCGGAATTGTGTCATCTCATCCGGTTCATGGCCCGGCCACTGCTGGAAGACCTCGAGGAAGGGCCGCTCTTCCAGGCTGGACCGGTCCAGTCCCGCGAGCCGGCACAGTGCCCCGTTGGCGGCGACTATGCGGCCCGACTCGTCGAGGAACAGCATGAAATCGGCGGCCGATTCCCAGACTGCCTTCAACTCGATCGCGGATTCCTCTTGCCGGCGCTCGGCGCGGACTGCCTGCGTCTCGTCCACGCCAGTCAGCAAGGCGTACTCCGATTCCCCCTTAAGCGACGCCGCCGACCAGGCGACCTGAAACAGGTTCCCATCTCTGCCCGCCACATCGAGCCGGCCGTGCTGGACGATTCCGCTCGATACCGCGTGCTTGATCAGCGCCTCGCCGCGCTCGCGGCATGCCGGGCAAAGAACGGTTTCCGCGAATCCCCGGCCCGCGACCTCGGAAATGTAGGAACCGGTCATCCGCTCGCACGCCTGGTTCCAGCGCACGATCCCGCCGCTGCCGTCCACCACCACCAGCAGCGTATCCATAGTGTCGAAAAGCGCCTGGATGAAATCCCGCTGGCGGGCGAGATCCACTTCCACTTCCCGTTCGCGGCTGACATCCCGCAAACCGATGACGGAGACCGGCCCCCACCCTGGCGCAAGGCAGGCGGCCACATTGAGCAGCAACGTCCGCTCTGCCCCCTGGCCTTTTTCGGCTAAGGGCAGTTCGACGGCAACCTCCTGTCCGGCCAGCGCCTCGGCTTCACGGATTCGGATCTGCTCGCCCACGTGCGGCGGGAATAGTTCGGCGGCGCTGCGCCCGATCAGTTGCCCGGGCTCCATGCCGAGTTGCGCAGCCAGGCTCCGGTTCGCATAGACAATGCGCTGGCCGGGCAGACAGGCCATGATGCTGACCGGCAGCGCGTCGAGCAGCGAAGCCAAGTCGGACGCATCGCCCGCAACTCCAGCGGATGGACGCCTGGAAAACCAGCCCATGCCGCTCAAGCGCTGAGTCAAGGCGACTGCCGCTCCTTATAGCGTTTTGATACGCAGGTTGCGGAATTCCACACGGGTCCCGTGTCCGAGCAACCCGATGTGGCCCGACGTCCGTGCCAGTCCCGGATGCTTGGCGAGCACGACCGGATCGGCCACCTTCGACAGGTCGGCATCCGTGATCAATTCTCCGTTCAGGGTGACTCTGATCACGCGCTTTTCGGCAGCGATCTCGTAACTGTTCCACTCACCGTTCGGCTTGACAAATCCCCGTTTGGCGGGCGCGACGTCGTAAACCGATCCCGTGTACTGGCCCGGCCGCAGATCCTTGTACATCGGTCCATTGTCGTCGAGTACCTGGATCTCCATGCCCACATAGGCGGCGTCGCCCTCCAATGGTGCGCGAATGCCAATGCCGTTATTGCCTCCCGCCCACAGCCGCCATTCCAGACGCAGCACGAAGTCGGCGTACTCGGCTTCCGTGAAGAGATTCCCGCCGCCGTCCTGCGGGCAGGCCAGGACTCCATTCTCGACCACATAGCCTCGGCCCCGGCCGCGCACCAGTTTCCAGCCGTCCAGCGACCTTCCGTCGAATAGCGGCTTGAACCCGGCCTCGGGCGCGGCCAGCGCCGGAATCGACAACCCTGCGGCGAGCATTTGACGCCGCGTTATGTTCAGTTTCATCTCGATTCTCCAAATGATCGGATCAGTGCAATTGCTTCAATCATGGCACGTCCATTGTGGTAGCCGGCCTTCCATGCGTGGCCTTTGTTGCCGGACGGCTTCAGTTGATCGTCCACCGACTCCCACCACTCCCCGCTCTTGCGGTCCACTTGGTACTTGTCGATGAACTTCCAGGTCTTTTCGAACACGTCGAGATACTGCTGGTCGCGCGTCAGCTTGTACATCGTCAATGCGCTCACCAGCGCCTCGGATTGGACCCACCAGCTCTTCGCCCGTCCGCTTGCCGGCTGGCGGAACCAGCCCGTGTACCAGAAGCCGCCGTTCAGCTCGTCCCAGCCGTATTTCGTCGAATAGGCGAAGTTTTCACGAAAGAGATCGACGTAGGGCGCGACGGGCAGCCCGGCGGCGTCGGCGGCGTCAGCCAGGAGCCAGATGTTTTCCAGATCGTGGCCGTAACTCACCCGTGCCGCTGTCCCGTCCAGCACTGGCGTCCAATCCCGCCTGTACTGGTCCGTGCAAGCGGTGATGGACTTGCGGACAACGGCGTTGCTTTCGATCGACATCAGTTCGATCAGCCGGGTCCTCGCCAACGGCAGCTTCGACGCACGATAGAACGTGGTCATCGCCTCCATCAGATGGAGGTGCGTATTCATGAGCTTGTAGGAGTTCGGCGCCGACATGTAGTTCGGTCCCTCGCCCGGACCCCAGTCTTCGTTGAAAAACTCGATGTAGCCGCCGTACTGGTTGTCGTGCGACTTCGCCTCAAGCAGGTTGAAGAACTTCACCGCAAAATCCAGCACATCCTTTCGCCCTGACGCCATCGCGTATTCCGAAATGGCATAAAGCGCGAACGACTGGCCGTACATGTGGATCTTCGGCTGGGTCTTGACGTTGCCCGAGGCGTCCACCGACCAGGCAAATCCTCCCTGCTTCGGGTTCCACATCTTCGTAATGAGGAACTTGTAGCCGTGATCCGCCGCGGCCAGCAACTTCTTGCGGTCCCCATGCCCCGCGCGCGCGGCTCTGGCGAACAGCCAAATGTTGCGCGCCTGCGTCACCAATGCCTTCGGGCCGTCGCCCATGTCCTCGCCGTTCGGGCCGAACCGGATCCTATAACCGCCATTCCCCCCATCAATCGACCTCGTCAGCCAGAAGTTGAGGATGTTGCCTTCAAGCGTGGATACGAGCGCCGGAACATAGCTCTCCGGCGGGGCCGCCGAGGCGCAGGCCAGACACGACAGCACCACAAAGGCGAGAACCGGTCGCGTTCCGTCCATGCGTGCGATTCTATAACGGATGAGACTCCAAAAGTTCGTTCTCGCGGCTGGACTGCTGGCCCTGTTGCCGTGCGCGGCCGAGACGCTACGCGTCATGACGTTCAACGTGAGGATGCCGTCCCCAAAAGATGGCGACAACCTTTGGGAGAAGCGGCGCGATCTGTTCACCCGCACGGTTGAGAAATACGCACCTGATGTCATGGGCACCCAGGAGTTGTTCAAGCATCAGGGTGACTATATCGTGTCAAATCTGCCCGAGTACGCTTGGTTCGGCATCAGCCGCCGAGGCAACGATCAGGACGAGCACATGGGCGTCTTCTACAGGAAGAGCGCGCTTACGCTCGAAGATTCCGGCAACTTCTGGCTGAGCGAATCGCCCTCGCAGCCCGGTTCGATCGCATGGAACATGAGCCTGCCCCGGATGGCCACTTGGGGAGTCTTCAAGACCAAATCCGGGCTGCGCTTCCTCTTCGTGAACACTCACTTCGCCCACCGCGGAGAGGACGGTGAGGCCCGGCTGAACAGCGCCCGGCTCATCCGGAAGTGGATCGAGTCTCGAAACGAGAAACTGCCCGTCGTCCTCACCGGCGACTTCAACACCGGCGCGGGCACCCCGCCCTATGTCGAGTTGATCGCCCTGTTAAAGGACTCCCGGGCCGAGGCGGCCAGGAAGTCCGGCCCCGAAGGCACCTTCCACGGTTTCAAGGGAACGCCTGGCCGCGACCGCATCGATTGGATTCTGTTCTCCGCGCCCTGGAAGGTCACCCAGTCGCGCGCGATCGACGACCACCGCGGCGCCAGCTACCCTTCTGACCATTTCGCGGTCCTGGCCGTCTTTAAGACTCGCTAGCCTGCTTCAATCGATATGCGGCGGACCCAGGCGGAAAGCGCGGAATTGAAGCGTGGTCGCGATCAGGTGGATGCCCCTCCCGGTGGGTGAAGCGCGGTATTCATAGCTGACCGAATAGCTGGTCTGCCCCTTGCCCCGGATTTGGACCCCGGCGGCATGGCGTTCGTACCAATCCCCGCTCTGCACCAACACCTCAAAACTCACGAACGGCTGGAGCCGCCCGTTGCTGTAAATCAGCATCGCGCGGTTGCGTACACGCGTCGAATCGTCCTTTCCCATCACCACGAACCGCTCAGCCAGGTGGCGCGTATCGATGGCCCAGCGCCTGGCCCCCAACACGCGGAATTGGGGCCCGGCCCAAAGCCGGTGAGTCGCCGTGTTGGCCGCCCTTGAATCGTTGTCTTGCGTGATGTAGTAATAGCCCGCCAGCCCGAGCACGCGAGGCGAAATGGCGTGCATGTAGACAGGCCCGGCACGAAACTGGTAGAACTGCCGGCTGTCACGATAGGTCCGCAGCCGCGTGTGAATTTGCAGCGTCGACTTCTGGCTGATCTCCACATTGGCGTTGGTGATCTGCAGCAGGCCAAAGTCGTCCCAGGCCATGGACGGCAGCGGGCACAATAAGAGCGTCAGGGCGAGAGAGAGGTAGCGCATTTGTGACAATTTCATGACAACACAGTTACGGCCACCTGTTTTTGCATGGGTGAGTGCGGCAGTGGGAAGCTAGGATCAGAATGCAACTGAATCAGGTCGAAATCCGCGTGCTCGGCGCACTGATCGAGAAGGACATGACGACGCCGGACTACTATCCGATGTCGCTCAACGCGCTGGTGAACGCCTGTAATCAGAAGACCAACCGCGAACCCGTCACGTCATACGACGACGGCTGCGTCATGGAGGCGCTGGAGGCGTTGCGCGGCGTGCAACTGGCGGTTTTCGTCCATGAATCCGGCAGTAGGGTGGAGAAGTTCCGCCACCGCCTCGGCGAGTCGTTCAATTTCACGCGCGGCGAATTGGCCGTGATGGCGGTGCTGATGCTCCGCGGCCCTCAGACCGTCGCCGAGTTGCGCGAGCGCGCTGCCCGTCTCCACGTCTTCGAGGACAGTTCGGCCGTCGAGCACACACTTCACAGGCTCGAAGGGCGCCAGGAACAGCCGCTCGCCAAACTCCTGCCACGCCTGTCCGGGATGAAGGAGTCTCGCTGGGCGCAACTGCTCGGCGGCGAGCCGGACTGGAGCGAAGATCAACTCGCCGCACCAGCTCAGCCCAACCCGGCCGGACTGGCCGAGCGCGTCGAGAATCTGGAAGCCGAATTGCGCGCGCTGCGGGCCGAGTTCCAACGCTTCCGTGAACAGTTCCAGTAGTTTGGTCGCTCCCGCTCACCCGAGCTTGGCTTCCAGTTCGGCCCACCGCGCATAAAGTGCTTCCACTTCTGCTTGCGCCTGCTGAAGATCCTTGTAGCAGATTTCCAGACGAACCGGATCGGACACGGTGTCGGGTGAGTGGAGAGCCTCGTCGCACGCCGCGGCCCGCTCTTCGGCGATGAGGATCCGCTCCTCCATGGCGTCGAACTCCCGCTGATCGAGATAGGAGAGGCGTTTCTTCGCGGTCGGAACCTTCGCCGGTTCCGCCTCCGGACGCGCCACCCGTTCGGCGTTGGCCCGATCCGAGTTGGCGCGTTCGGCGCGGCCTTGCTCGAGCCACGCCTCCCACTGGTTCAGGTCGGCGAACAACCCTGTTCCGCCCTGCCCGTCCAGCCCCAGGATCGCCCCTGTCACCCGGTCCAGGAAATAGCGGTCGTGGGTGACCAGCACCAGCGAGCCCGGAAACTCGAGAAGGCTGTCTTCGAGCACTTCCAGCGTGGCCAGGTCCAGGTCATTAGTCGGCTCGTCCAGCAGCAGCAGGTCGGCCTCTTCGAGCATCAGCCGTGCGATATGGATCCGCGCCCGCTCGCCTCCCGACAGCGACCCAACCGGCTGGACCAGTTGCTCCTCTCGAAAAAGAAACCGCC
>CAZSBK010000085.1:0-21863 GCA_964604945.1 uncultured Candidatus Solibacter sp. | reverse complement strand
TTCGGTCACGGTCCCGCCATACTCGGCGGCGAGGTTCCCGCCGGCGTCATAGGCGAAGGTGGTGGTTGCGATGTTGGGGGCGGTGCCGGTCGATTTCGCCACACGGCGGCCCAGGCCGTCATAGGTGTAGTCGGTTGGGATGCTGTTCAGCGTCGAGGTCTTCACGCGGCCTTCGTGGTCGTAGGCGAAGTCGTAGCCGCCGATATCGGTCTGGTTGCCGGCGCTGTCATGGATGACGCCGAGCGATGTATTGACCAAGCGGTTGTTCGTGTCAAACCAGGACGGCGATGTCGGCGTGAACGACGCCGGCGACATCACGCGCGTGGCGCTGACATACATGTTGCTCCAGTCATCGTAGCCGAACCCGCGGCAGGGCGTCGTGCCCGCGCCGCAAGCGGGTGACGCCGACGCCGAGGCGGACTCCTCCATGATCAAGATGCGGTTCAGATCGTCGTAAGAGTAGTTCTGATCGACGTTTAGCGGCTGGATGAACTGGTTCATGATGTTGCCGTTGTTGGTCGTGCAGTCGGTGCCAGACAAAGCGCCGGCGCAGTAGCTGAACTTCCAGCGGCAGAATCGAAGATGGTTCTCGGTAGGTTGCATCACGAATGCACGCTGGAGAAGGAGGCCGCGTAGCACCGATCGAGTTATTGCGGACGACAGTGGCTCGCGCCAGGCACCGGATTACTTCAGCGGCCGCATTTCGACCTTGCGGAAGATGATTTCGGCGGCTTCGGACTGGAGCTGGATCTTGCCGGCGGTGGGGCGCACCTGGGTGGTTTCGAGGACGAGTTTGCCGTTCAGGAAATACTGCAGGGTGTCGCCGCGGGCGATGATCTCGCTCTTGTTCCACTTGCCGACGGGCTTTTCAACGTCGACGGGGCCGCGGTAGCCGAGTTTGTCCTGCCAGGCGCGGTCTCGGCCGTACCAGTTGAAGCGGCCGGAGTCGCGGGTCATCTTCTCGCCGCCTTTTTTCCAGTAGGTCTGGTTATTTGCACCCTTCTCGATCTCAGCGGTGGCGCTGGGGCGGGTCTTGCCGCGGACCAGGATCATGTCGCCGGTACCGCCCTCGATGATCTGGTATTCGATGGATTCGAGCCAGCCGCTGCCGGCGCCGCCGTCCGCGCCGGTGCCATGGATCAGGATGCCGGAGTCGCGGGCCTTGTCGACGCGAGGCGGCATGTTCTTACCGCCCCATTTCCATTCGACGACCAGATGATAGTTCGTCCATTCATCGACGGTGGTGAGGCCGCCCCATTCCTCGCCGGAGACGTGGATGGCCCTGTTCCTGACGGTGAAGACGCCCTTGGGGTCAGAGAGCTTGTTCTCCTTCAGGGAGGGGTAGAAGCCGGTGAGGTCGCGGCCGTTGAAGAGTTGGACTTTCTTGACCGGCGTGCGGGGCTCGGCGGCAGCCGCGGAGGCGACCAGCAGGGCCGAAGCGAGTACAGAGAATGCGCGGTTGTTCACAACACAGTCATATCATGTCTTGCAGGAATCAAAAACATGAGGCTGATTGCACTCCGACTCTCGCGGCCGAGCCTGGGTGCGGTTGAAGTGAAGATCGTGACAACTGGCCATGGATTTGAGCTGTTGCGCGGAGGCAAGGGCGAGGTGGCGAAGATCGCATTGGAGGCGGGCCGGGAGAGGGAATGATCGTTTCGGCGAGTTACAAGACGGATATCCCGGCGTTCTATGGGGCGTGGTTCCGGCGAAGGCTGGACGCCGGGTATTGCCTGATGCGGAACCCGTATGGGGGGCAGGTGTACAGGGTGGGGCTGAAGCCGGAAGAGGTGGATGCGTTCGTGTTCTGGACCAAGAACGCGGGTCCGTTTCTGGAGACGTTGGACGAGGTCCAAAGGCGGGGATATGCGTTCGCGGTGCAGTATGCGATCAACGGATATCCGAGGGAGATTGAATGGTCGGTGACCGAGGCGGCGCGGGCGGCGGGGCACATGAAGAGGATCGCGGAGAGGTTTGGGGCACGGGCGGCGATATGGCGGTATGACACGATCTTGGCGTCGTCGATCACGGACTTCGATTTTCATCGGGCCAATTTCGAGCGGCTAGCGGGGATGCTGGAGGGGACGACGGACGAGGTGGTGGTGAGCTTCCTACAGGTGTACAAGAAGTCGCAGCGGAACATGGACGCGGCGGGGCGGCTGTTCGGATTCACTTGGAACGATCCGGAGATTGCGCGGAAGCGAGAATTGCTGACCGATCTTTCGGCCACGGCGAGGAGCCGGGGGATGAAGCTGACGGTGTGCACGCAGCCGGAGCTGTTGATCGAGGGAGTGGTAGAAGAGGCGCGGTGCATCGACGCGATGAGGTTGTCGGAGGTGGCAGGGCGGTGGATCGGGGCGAAGCTGAGGGGGGTACGCGAGGGGTGCGCGTGCTATCAGTCGCGGGACATCGGCGAGTACGACACCTGCCCGCACGGATGCGTGTACTGCTATGCGGTGACGAATCGGGCGGTGGCGAGGCGTCGATGGTCGGAACACGATCAGGAATGTGAATTTTTGTACACGGAGAGAGGTTTGCGGCAGTCCATCTAAGTAGTCGTGCCAGAAGCGGAGCCGCATATGCTGAAATGGAAAGTGCCGGCGCCCGGAGACGCCCCACAACTCGCCCGCAGACCCAGAATCGTGCCAGAAGACCGAACCAACCAAACCCCAGGGACGCCGGCCGCAGGCACGGTCCGATTCGCTATCAGCGCGACATACACGGCCGAGCCGATCGAGCCGGCAATGCGGTTTTGGGCGAGGCGGCTGGGGCGCGAGTTCGACATCCGGTTTGCGCCGTACAACCAACTGCTGCAGACGCTGCACGACCCATCGAGCGAGTTCAGCGGGACGCAAGGCGGGCTGAACGTGATGCTGGCGCGGATCGAGGATCTGGGCCAGTTCACCCGGCTGGATGGTGGGGCGCTGGCGCGCATCGCTGAGAACGTGACCCACCTGGGCGAGGCGTTAGGGGCGGAGGCGTGGCGGTTCGCAGCGCCGGTGTTGTTGGTGGTATGCGCGCCATCGGCGGAGTTTGAAGCGGGACCGGGCGGCGGATTCAGCCGGAGCGAGGCGGTGCGGCTGAGAGAGATGCTGGCGGCGGTCCGGAACCTGGCCTTCGTGGACTGGATGGACGTGGAAACGGTCTATCCGGTGGAACACAAGGGCAACGCGGAGGGCGAGAGGCTGGGGCGGATTCCGTACACGGACGAGTATTTCGCGGCGCTGGCGACAGTGGCGGTGAGGCACTGGGACGCGATGACGCGGCCGCCGTACAAGGTGATCGCGGTGGACTGCGACAACACGCTGTGGGCGGGCATCTGCGGCGAAGACGGGCCGGAGCAGGTGAGGCTGGAAGAGGCGCAGCGGAGCCTGCAGGAGCTGTTGCTGGCACAGCGAAACGCGGGCATGGTGCTCGCCATGGTGAGCAAGAACAACGAGCGGGACGTGCTCGATACCTTTGCGGCGCATCCGGAGTTTCCACTGCGGCCGGAGCATTTCGCGTCATGGCGAATCAACTGGCACCCGAAGGGAGAGAACCTGGCGGATCTGGCGGCCGAACTGAACGTGGGGCTGGACAGTTTCATCTTCATCGACGACAACCCGAAGGAGTGCGCCGAGGTGGCGGACGCCGCGCCGGAGATCCTGACCATCCCGCTTCCGGCGGATGCGGGCGGAACGCCGGGGTTCCTGAAGCGGGTGTGGGCGTTCGATCACCCGGTGGTGACCGAGGAAGACCGCAAGCGAAGCGAGAGCTACAGCCAGGGCAGGGCGTTTGCGCGAGAGATCCGTGGAGCGGCGAGCCTGGAGGATTTCGTCCAGAAGTTGGGCCTGGCGGTGCACGTGACAGCGTTGCAGCCGGAGACGCTGGCGCGGGCGGCGCAACTGACGCAACGCACCAACCAGTTCAACACGACGACGATCCGGCGGACAGAGGCCGAGATCGAGCGCCTGGTGGCGGATCCGGACTGGAGCGCGTACACGGCGACGGTGGCCGACCGCTTCGGCGAGTATGGCGTGACGGCTCTTCTGACGGCTGAAAGACGGGCGAAGGAATTGCGGGTGGACAGCTTCATGCTGAGCTGCCGGGTGCTGGGCCGGGGCGTGGAGCATTGGATCATGCGGTTTGCCGGCCAGACGGCGTTCGACATGGGGCTTGAGACCGTGGCCGTGGAGTTCACCATGAGCGCGCGGAACGCGCCGGCGGCGCAGTTCCTGGATTCGATCCCGAACGGACGGGTTGAAGCGGTGAATGGGACGAGGGTGTACCGTTTCAGTGCGATCGAGTTGGGCAAACTGGGATGGAAGCCGTCGCCCGCGGCGTGCTATCACGCGATGGGCGAAGCGGGGCCGAGTTGGGGCAGGCAGTTCAGAGAGTATGCCGCCCTGGCGGGGGATCTGGGAACGGCCAAGCAGGTGCTCGATGGATTGCGGGCGGAGTTCACCGCCGGCAGCGGGCAAGACAGCGAAGGGACGCCGGAGACCGAAACCGAGGAGGCCCTGATCAGGATCTGGGCGGAGTTGCTCAGGCGGGACAAGATTGGGACGGGGGACAACTTTTTCGATCTGGGCGGACATTCGCTGCTGGCGGTGCTGCTGTTGATGAGGATCAAAGAGGAATTCGGGATCGAGATGCCGGTGGACGACGTGTATTCGGCGACGCTGACGCTATCGGAGTTGGGCGGGATGATCGACGCGGCGCGGTTGGGGGCAAGCGGCGAGCACGAGTACGACGAACTGCTGAAGCAACTGGAAGGGATGACGGACGAGGAAGTTCAGGCGCTGCTTGAGCAGGCCGAGTCCGAGCAGCGGGTGCCGGAATGAAGGTTCTACTGACGTCGAACGCCAGCTATGATCCGCCGAAGGGCGGATCGACGCGGGGCAACCTTGCCTGGCTGAGACACCTGGCAGGGGTGGGACACGAAGTGAGGGTGGTGTCGGCGGCCGAGGCGGACGGGGAGAGGGTGGTGGACGGGATGGCAGTGCGCGGGGTACGCAACCTGGCATTCAGAGGCGAGGAACTGGTCTCGGAGATCCGGCGATTCGAGCCGGACCATGTCCTGGTGAGTAGCGAGGACTTGAGCCATGTGCTGTTGCGGAAGGCGGCCGCGGCGGCGCCGGAACGGCTGGTGTATGTGGCGCATACGCCACAGTGGTTTCCGTTTGGCCCGGAAAGCTGGCATCTGGATCCGGCGGCGGCGGCGATTGTGAGGAGGGCCAGGGCGGTGGTGGTGATCGGCGAGCACATGGCCGGTTACGTCGAGAAGCACCTGGGGCGGACAGCAACGGTGATCCATCCGCCGATCTATGGGGAGCCGCCGTATCGGGAATTGGGGCGGTTCGGCGACGGGTATGTACTGCTGGTGAACCCGTGCGCGGCGAAGGGAATCTCGATCTTCCTAGCGCTGGCAAAGAGGTTCCCGGGAGTCGAGTTCGCGGGGCTGGCCGGGTGGGGCACGACATCGACGGACCGGGCGGCTATGGAGGCGGAGCCGAACGTACGGGTGATCGAAACCGTGCCGGACATCGAAGAGGCGCTCGCTGGCGCGAGGCTGCTGCTGATGCCGTCGCTGTGGTACGAGGGATTCGGGTTGATCGCAATGGAGGCGATGCTGCGGGGGGTGCCGGTGCTGGCGAGCGAGATGGGTGGGCTGGTGGACGCGAAGCGGGGGACGGGTTATGTCGCGCCGGTGAATCCGATCCGGATATGGCGGCGGGAGTTCGACGAGACGCACATGCCAGTGGCGGTGGTGCCGCAGCAGGAGATTGGGCCTTGGGCGGGGCGGCTGAGGGTGCTGATGGAGGACGAGAAGGAGTATTGGCGGGAATCGGGGGTATCGAGGGCGGCGGCGGTGGAGTTTGTTTCAAGACTGGACGCGGGCGATTTCGAACGGTTGCTGAAGGGTCTGTCGCCGGGGAGCGAAACGAAGACCACCGAGACGTCGAAGCGGCTGGGGCCGCGCGAAATCGAACTGCTGAGAGAGCAATTAGAGAAGAGGCGCGGGCGGAAGTGAAGGTTCTGCTGGCGCACAATTCGACGTACTACCCGGCACATGGCGGAGGAGACAGGTCGAACCGGCTCCTGATGGAGGCATTAGCGGCGCGGGGCCATATGGCGAGGGTGTTTACACGAACCGAGCGGTTCGGCGAGGCGGAACACAAGCTGTATCTGGCAGAGTTGGACAAGCGCGGGCAGGCCTACCAGACCGACGCGGAGGCGGGCGAGGTGCGGTTTGTGCTGGGCGGGGTGGATGTGAGGGCGCTCACCGGGCGGCCGGAGTTGAGGGCGGCATTCCAGCAGCACATTGATGAGTTCGATCCAGACATCATTGTGACGTCGACCGACGATCCGGGGCAGTTGCTGTTCGACCTGGCGGTGAAAGCGCCGCGGGCACGGGTGGTGTACCTGGTGCGGGCGACGATTGCCGTGCCGTTCGGGCCGGATTCGTCGGGCGTGAATGAACGGAAGGCGGACTTGCTGCGCAGGGCAGACGGCGTGGTGGGCGTGAGCCACTACGTGGCGGGGTACGTGCGGCAATGGGCGGGGATCCCGGCGGTGCATGTGCCGATCTCGTTGCTGGAGCCGGTGAGCGAATACCCGCTGCTGGGGCGTTTCGACAACGAATATGTGTCGATGGTGAATCCGTGCGCAGTGAAGGGGATCGGAATCTTCCTGGAACTGGCCGGCCGGATGCCGCATTTGAAGTTCGCCGCCATCCCGACGTGGGGCGCCGACCCGGATGAGCTGGCTCAGTTGAGGCAGCGGCCGAATGTGACGCTGATGGAGCCGGTGGACGACATCGACGACCTGCTGCGGGTGTCGCGGGTGGTGGTGGTGCCGAGCGTGTGGGCCGAGGCGCGCAGCCGGATCGTGGTGGAGGCGATGTCGCGGGGGATTCCGGTGGCGGCGAGCGACGCCGGTGGGCTGCACGAGGCCAAGTTGGGCGTGCCATATCTGCTGAGAGTGCGTCCGATCCGGCGGTACAAGCCGGTGGTGAACTCGGCGATGGTGCCAGTGGCCGAGGTGCCGGAGCAGGACGTGGATCCATGGGTGACGGCGCTGGAGAGGCTAACCAGCGACGAGGCGCACTGGCGCGAGATCTCATCGTTGTCCAGGCGGGCTGCGCTGGAATACACGCAGGATCTGACCGTGTTGCCGTTCGAGGGTTTCCTGGAGGATGTGCTGCGCAAGCCGAAGCAGGGTCCAGCGCCGCAGGCCGGGGCGCGGGCCTTGAGCGGGGACAGGCGGAAGTTGCTGGCGCTGATGCTGAAAAAGAAGACGATGGAGCGCCGGCAGGCGCAGTGGTTCGCCGGCGACTGGACGGCGGAGGGCGAGAGACTGTTCTGCCTGCCTTGGGCGGGCGGCGGTACGGCGGCGTATCTGGGGTGGAGGGAGCGATTGGCCGGGACGGCGAACGTGATGGCGGTGCGGTTGCCGGGACGCGAAGACCGTGCGGCAGAGCCGCCGCTGAAATCGATGGAAGAGTCAGTTGAGGCGCTGGTGAAGGCGATCGAGCCGCATCTGGGGCGGCCGTTCTCGTTTTTCGGCCACAGCATGGGGGCTGCGATGGCGTTCGAACTGGCACGCAAACTGCGGGAGAAGGGGTTGGCGTTACCGCGGATGCTGATTGTCTCAGCTGCGCGAGCACCAGTGTTTCGCATTGGACACCAGGCGCCGCCGGACCCGCCGAGGCTGGAGTTCATCGAGGAACTGAAACGGCTGGAAGGGATCCCGGCGAGCGCGCTGGATGACGCCAGGCTGCTCGAAATCGCGTTGCCGGCGCTGGAGGCGGACGCACGGCTCTACCGGCGCTACGTCTATCAACCGGGCGAGCCGCTGAGCCTGCCGATTGTGGCGTACCGGGGGGCGTCAGACCCAAACGTCGGCGAGCAGCACACAACGCGGTGGGCGGAGATGACGACGGGCAAGTTTGCAGAGAGGGTGTTCGCGGGCGGACATTTCTACCTGGACGAGTCGCGCGATGACTTGATCGCCGCGATACGGGACGACCTTACGCGGGCGTGAGGGTTTCGGGCTCCTCGATATCCTGGCCGATGTCGTTGGCGGGCGGCCTGACGAGGCGGCCGGTAGCCTCGGCCCACGCCCAATAGAGGGCCGTAGTGGAACTGAGAAGTCCGGCGATGACGCCGATCGTGCGGATGGGATAGATGGCGGAGGCCCAGGCGGCGATGCCGAGCGAGACCATCATGGTCACATTCATCATGGTTTCGACGGTGGTGAAGACACGGCCGCGGAAGCCGTCCGGGACGTGCGTGAGCAGGATGGTGCGGTTGAGCACGTTGTTTATCCCGACGCACATGCGCGACAGGGTGATGAAGATCAGCGACAGCCAGATGGTAGGCATCACGGCGAAGGCGGTGTAGGCGAGGCCGTGGACCAGGAAGGTGGCGCCGAGCAGGCGCTTGTAGCCGATGAAAGTGAGGCGGTTGCCGATTCTGTGGGCGGTCAGTCCGCCGATGACGAGACCAACGCCGGCAAACGACCAGATCAGGCCCACGCCGGCGGGTCCGCGTTGGAAGACGACTTCGCCATAAAGAGTGAACAATGCCTGAGCCGCGCCGCCGCCCGTGGCCCAGCCAACGCCGGCCATGCCAATGGCGAAGATCAACGGGCGGGAGCGCATGTAACGCAGGCCTTCGGTGAATTCCCGCCAGCCGGCGATGCGGCGTCTGAGGATCTGAGCGGAGCCGCCCGGGCGGAAGTTGCCATCGGGGCTCCTCATCATCCAGACGGCGCAGGCCGAGACGACAAACGACATGGCGTTCGCGGCGAACGCCCAGCCGAAGCCGAACTGCATGGCCGAGATGCCGCCGAACATGGTGCCGATGGAAAGCGTGACCCAGGCGGTGGTCTGGGTGAGGGCGTTGGCGGTGTGGAGTTCCTCCGGGCTGGTGATCTTGGGCAGGATCGAGGAGCGACCGGCAGTGAAGAAGGGGGAGGCGAACATCAGCATCCCGCTCAGCATGTACATGAGCCACGGTTTGGGGTAGACCACGAGGAGGATGTGGGCGAGGGCGACGACGGCGCGCAGGACATCGCTGCAGATCATGACCTTGCGGCGGTCCATGCGGTCGAGGACGAGTCCGGCGATGGGGCCGGCGAGGATGGCCGGAATGACGCGGGCCAACATGACCATGCCGACGCCGAAGCCTGAGCCGGTGATGCGCAGAGAAAGGCTGAGGACGGCGATGGTATTGAAGTGGTCGCCGATTTCGCTGACCGCCTGGCCTGTCCAGAGATAGCGGTAATTGCGGTTGGTCCGGAGAATGCCTAGGAAGCCGCGCAAGAGGGTGTCTCTCTATCCACGATAGAGGAATCGGATGGGCGGTTGCCAGGATGCGGACGACGGATCAGGCTGGGCGCACGGGTGCGGGACCGGCATTGAAGAGACGGTCGGTTTCGGGGTTCACCAGGACCCAGAGGCCGTAGATGCCGAGAGCGGTGCCGAAGGGGAAGCTGAGCAATTCGAGTGCCGAGACAATGATGCCCAGGATCTTCGCCCAAGGCTTCAGGTAGAGCAGGGCGATGCCGGCGACCAGGCCTGGCAGAGAAAGGACGAGCAGGAGCACCATGACGAAGGCGCCGATGCCGCCAAGAACCGCCATGCCGGCGAAGGCGTCCGAGCCGTGCTCATTGGCGGCCACCAGGGCGGCCAGACCGCCGAACATGATAAACAGGCCGATGCCAATCAGGATTCCAAGGCAGGCAAAGACGATGTGCAAGACCGCCAGGATCTTCACGTGGGATTGCATATAGCCTCCATACTACTCACAGGAGACGGAGGAAGAGGAGGTCGGGTTCGGAAAATCGGACGAACGGGGCTCGAAATCGAGAGTCGCGGCCCGGGGCAGGTTGTTGAAGCGTAGCCTGACCACGCTGAAGTTCGTGCCAGACAGCTTTGCGGGGTGAATCGCGTTTTGAAGTGGCCGAAGTCAGCCGCCGAGTTGGACCGGCCGCCTTCGGACGTGGAACGAGTGACCCGGCGGCGCCGATCGGAGCCCGCCGGGTCACTCACATGCCGTTGTCTAAAGCTCGACTCCGGTCGGTTCCCAGGTCCCGGTCCGGCCCGATTTGAGAACCGCCTCGCAGACCTTCTGCGTCTGCAATCCGGCGCGGAAGCGCGGTTCGGCAGGGACACCGGATTCGATGCCGGCGACGAAGTCGGCCAGGGCATTGAGGAAGGAGTGTTCGTAGCCGATGACGAGGCCGGGCACCCAGTAGTGACTCATGTAGGGGTGCTCGCCGTTGGTGACGTGGATGCGCCGCCAGCCGCGGGTGTCGGCTTCGGTGCCCTTGTACTCGAAGTAGTCGAGGTACTCCATCTCTTCGAGGTCGAAGGCCAGAGATCCGTACTCGCCGTTGAGTTCGAAGGTCTTCAGAGCCTTGTGGCCGCGGGCATACCGGGTGGCTTCGAACAGGCCGAGCGAGCCATTGGCGAATTCGGCGATGAACAGACAGGCGTCGTCAATTCCGACGGGCTCGAGCTTGCCCGTAAGGCTGTTCTTGCGCTCTTTGACAAAGGTTTCGGTTTTGGCGGTGACGCGCGTGATGGGGCCGTTGAGCCACATGGCGGTGTCGATGTTGTGGGCCAGCAGGTCGCCGGTGACGCCGGAGCCGGCGGTCTTGACGTCGAGACGCCAAAGAGCGTCGCCGCCCTGAGGCACGTCGGGCGAGATGGTCCAGTCCTGAAGGAAGTTGGCGCGGAAGTGGAAGGGGCGGCCGATGCGGCCTTCGTCGATGAGACGTTTGGCGAGGGCGATGGCCGGAACGCGGCGGTAGTTGAACGAGACCATGTTGGCGACGCCGGCGGCTTCGACGGCATCGACCATGGCCTGAGCCTCTTCGACCGTACGGGCGAGGGGCTTCTCGCAGAAGACCATCTTGCCCGCCTTGGCGGCGGCGATGGCGATCTCGGGATGGGTGCTGTTGGGCGTGCAGATGTCGATGAGGTCGATGTCATCGGCGGCGACGATCTTGCGCCAGTCGTCTTCGGTCCGCTCGTAGCCCCAAGTGGCGGCGTACTCGGCGACCTTCACGGGATCGAGGCCCGTGCACGCCTTGAGCACCATCTTGTGCTCGACGGGGAAGAAATTATTAAGGCGATTATGAGCGTTCGAGTGGGTACGAGCCATAAACCCGTATCCGATCATTCCTACGCGAATTTGTTTTGACATGGTTTACTCCTTAACCGTGGGCGGCGATGAGGGCATCGAGACGCTTCTTGCAGTCGGCCGTGGCCTGCCAGGCGTCGGGCCAGAAGCAGAGGTCGATGGTCCAGAAATCATGGGGCAGGCGGGAGGCCTTGGCCAGGGCGGGCATCACAACGTCGAAGTCGACGACGCCCATGCCGAAGGGCGGGTGAGCTGAGGTCTCGTCTTCGCCGTTGGCATCCTTGTGACAGGTGTTGTCTGAATCGATCACGTGGATGTGATTGATCCGGCCGTTCAGGGTGGCGATGAATTCGATCTGGGAGGGAAAAGTTTCCTTTGCGCCTTCCTGTCGAGCGCCGTTGACGCCGACCATCTGGCCGTGGCAGGTGTCGTACATCAAGCCGAAGTTGTCCTTGGCGACGCCGTCATGGACGCGCAGGATGTCGGAGGGCTTGTTGAAGGCGAAGCCGGGTTCAAACTCCCAGGCGACATGCAGGCCGTGACCGGCGGCGATGACAGCGCATTCCTTCCAGGTGTTGACGACGCGTGCCAGGGCGGTAGCGTAATCGACGTCGCGAAGAATCGTTGGGGGCTGGACGCAATCGACGCGGACGGTGGGGATGCCAAGATCGGCGGCGAAGATTGCGTTCTTTTTGAATTCGAAGATGTACTTCGACTGATCGTCCGTGTTGATCAGTTTCTCGCCCCAGAGATTGGCGGCGATGCCGCTGAAGGCCATGCCGAGCGAATCCATCTTGGCCTTGAGTTCGGCGCGTTGGGAAGCTTCGGGCATGGCGCCGGGCCAGGCGGAGTCGTCGCCGCCAGGATTGCCCGGATTGGGATGGGGCGGGAATGCGCCGAGTTCGACGCCGTCAAATCCGAGTTCCTTGAGCTTGCTGATGACAGTATCGAAATCGATAGGATTGGCGGCGTAAGGGCCGATGGTGTAGGCCCAGGAGCCGATCGAGGTTCGCTTGCTCATCTAATCCTCCTGCGATGTTTCGTGCGGCGCACGTTGCGGGCAGCCGCGTCTAATGCAAGATATCAAGATGTGAAGCGGCGTGCATGAGGGCGCGTGAGGGGGGATGGAGGCGAGGGGGGATCACAGCTATCGAAAGAAAGGCGGCTGAAGGGGTCTGACGGATGTGATATCGTGCAAGCGATGACAAGCGAATTCTCACGCCGTTCATTCCTAACCGCGGCCACAGCGGCGGCCGCGCTGCCAGCATTTGGAGCGAAGAAGATCCCATTCGGCCTTGAGTTGTACTCGGTCCGCACGGAGATGGCCAAGGACGTCATCGCGTCCATCAAGACGTGCGCGAAGATGGGCTACCCGGGCTTTGAGTTTTTTGGAAGCTACGTCGAGTGGACCACCGACTTCGCCAAGCAAGTTCGCAAGGCCCTGGACGACCTCAACGTGAAGTGCTATTCCACGCACAACGGCGGCAACGTCTTCACGCCTGAGGGCATAGGCAAGGCGATCGAACTCAACACGATTCTCGGATCGAAGTATATCGTGCAGGCCAGTTCAGGGAAGGTGGAAGGCCTGGATGGCTGGAAGGTCGTGGCCGAGAAGCTGACTCAATGCTACGAAAAGGCGAAGGCCGCGAACATGTCGGTGGGCTATCACAACCATCAGACCGAGTTCAAGCCGATCGACGGCGTTCTGCCGCTATCGGTGGTTGCCAAGGGCACGCCGAAGGAAGTGATGATGCAGCTCGATGTGGGCACGTGCGTCGAAGCGGGTCAGGATCCGGTGAAGTGGATCAAGGACAACCCCGGGCGGATCAAGTGCGTCCATTGCAAGGACTACTCGAAGGACAAGAAGTACCGAGTCCTGTTCGGCGAAGGCGACGCTCCCTGGAAGGAGATCTTCAAGGCCGCCGAGAGCAAGGGCGGGGTGGAGTTTTACCTGATCGAGCAGGAAGGCTACGATCTGCCGCCGTTCGAGACGGCGGAAAAGTGCCTGGCCAATATCAGGAAGATCCACGGCTAGGAATGATTGACGTGGTTTGCGACGCCGGGCGGGCACCATGCTCCGCCCGGCTTTTTGTGTCTGGACGCCCGATCGAAGTAGTAGGATGAACACGGAGAAAACCATGGCTGGACAACTGGACGGGGAGATTTCGAGGCGGCAATTCGCGGCGATGGCGAGCGGTCTGGCGGCGGGAGCCGCCACGTTGAGCGCGGCCGATGGCGATTGGGTGAACCTGTTTGACGGGCGCAACCTGAAGGGCTGGCAGGAGAGCGAGAACAAGGGATCGTGGAAGGTGGCCGACGGGTGCCTGATCGCCGACGGCCCGAGATCGCACCTGTTCTATGCCGGCCCGGTGAAGGGGGCAGCATTCAAGAACTTCGAGTTCGCGGCCGAAGTGATGACGCAGCCCAAGTCGAATTCGGGCATCTATTTCCACACTGCGTTTCAGGCGAAGGGTTGGCCGGAGAAGGGCTTCGAGGTCCAGATCAACAACACAGCCACGGGCGAGGGCAACTACCGCGAGAACAAGAAGACAGGGTCGCTGTATGGCGTCAGGAACGTGTACAAGACGCCGGCGAAGGACGGGGAGTGGTGCCAGGTCCAGGTCGCCGTGAGGCAGAAGAACATCCAAGTCCGGGTGAACGGGATGTTGGTGGTGGATTACACCGAACCCACGCAGGCGCTGACGCATCCGGAGGGCCCGGGCCGGGTGATCAGTTCAGGCACGTTTGCGCTGCAATGCCACGACAGGGGATCGCAGTCGCGTTACAGAAATCTGCGGGTCCGGCCGTTGCCGGACAGTACCGAACAGCCAGCCACGCCGGCGGCGGCGACCGACGAGACGGCGCGCGCGCTGTTCGATCTGGGAGCGCGCAATTATCCGCTGGTCGACTACCATGTGCACCTCAAAGGCGGCCTGGATCTGAAGGGAGCGCTTGAGCTGTCGCGGCAGACGGGCATCTTCTATGGCATCGCGGTGAACTGCGGCAAGGGCTTCCCGGTGGAAAACGAAGCCGGGGCAATCGCCTTCAAGAAATCTCTTGAGGGGGCGCCCGTCTATGCGGCCATGCAGGCGGAGGGGCGCGAATGGGTGGACATGTTCGACCGCCGGACAGTGGGCGTGTTCGACTACGTCTTCACCGATTCGATGACCTGGACCGACAACCGCGGACGGCGGATGAGGACGTGGATGCCGGCCGAGGTGGGCACGATCGGCGATCCTCAGGAGTTCATGGAGACGCTGGTGAGCCGGGCGGTGGGCATCCTGGAGCGCGAGCCGGTCGACATTTACGTGAATCCAACGTTTGTGCCTGACCAAATCGCCAAGGACTACGACAAGCTGTGGACCGACGAGCGGATCATGAAAGTGGTGAAGGCGGCGAAGAAGGGCGCTGTGGCAATCGAGATCAACAACCGCTACCGGTTGCCGGGCCTCCGATTCATCCAGGCGGCGAAGGCCGAGGGGCTGAAGTTCAGCTTCGGGACCAACAATACGGACGCCAAACTGGGCCGCTGCGAATACGGCATCGAGATGGTGAAGCAGTGCGGGCTGACGTGGAACGATTTCTTCGTGCCAGCGGCCGCAGGCGGACGCGCCATCGACCTGAAAGGATCGGTTCTGAAGTCATGAGACTGGCGGCGGCATTGCTGGCAGCGGCCTGCGCGGCTTGGGGGCAGGTGGAGACGACGACCATCGCCCGTGACCTGAAGGGCGGCTACCAGGTGCTGGCCGTGGACATGAACCGCGACGGGCGAAAGGACCTGGTCGCGCTGGCTTCGTCGATTCCGGAACTGGTGTGGTACGAGAATCCGGGCTGGACGCGACACGTGATTGCCACGGGTTTCCGCCAGATGATCAATGTCGCCGCAATGGATACGGACGGCGACCGCATCCCCGAATTGCTGATGGCGCATGAGTTTTCGAACATCGCCGCGAAGAGCATTGGGACGGTGTCGCTGCTGCGGTCGCAAGGCGATCCGCGGCAGCCGTGGTCGGTGACGGAGATCGACAGGGTGCCGACAACGCACCGCATACGGGTGTGCGATGGGGCATTCGTCAACGCGCCGCTGACCGATGCCAAGGCCGAGCCACCGGACTTCCATGGCGATGTGCCGCTCGTCTTCTACCGGCCGGGCGAATGGAAACCGGAGCGGGTGGAAGCAGCCGGACAGGGTGTGATGCACGGCCTGTATATCGAGCGCGCGAATCCCTGCTCGATGCTGGTGGCGAGCTTCGCGGGCATCTCGCGCATTGAACGCAGGGGCAAGTCATGGCAGCGGACCAAACTCGCCGATGGGAGCCCGTTGCCGTGGCCTAAGAGCGGAGCGAGCGACATCACGGTTGGGCGGCTGAAGACAGGGAAGTTCATCGCCTCAATTGAACCGTGGCATGGAAACGAACTGGCCGTGTATACGCAGAAGGGAAGAGTCTGGCAGCGCGAGGTGCTCGATTCATCGCTTATTGATGGACACACGGTGCTGGCCGCGGATTTCGACAACGACGGGAACGACGAAATTGTTTCAGGAGCGCGCGGCGGCGGGGGTGTCGTCGATCTGCACAAACGAACTCAGGCCGGCTGGGTGAAAACACCGCTGGACCGCTCACTCACTGCGGCGTCCTGCGAAGCCGTCGATCTCGATGGCGACAACAGGCTGGAACTCGTTTGTATCGGTTCGGCTACGGCCGAGCTGCGGCTCTATCGCTTCCCCCGCTAGCAGCCTGCTAGTGCGTCAACGGCGACTCTTCGCGGTCAACGTAGGTCGGCTTGATCATGAGCACCAGCGCCACGGACACCAGCGCGACACTTGCAAAAACGCCGAAGATGGCGACCAGATGGATGTGATGGTCGCGCAGCATGCCGAAGCCCCAGTCCGCCATTCCGCCACAACTGATGCTCACCATATTCATAATGCCGTATCCGGTTGCGCGCAAGTGCGGACGCGTGATCTGGCACAGAATCGGCATATTGTTGCAGTCGAAGAATCCCCAGCCGGTGCCGAACACGATGAGGAACGCAATCGCCACCCAGAGCATGCCCGTCTGGGGCGAGTAGCCGACGCCCATCATCGCGATCACGATTAACACCATGCCGATGGCGCTTGTGTAGATGCGCCCGCGATCGGTCTTCTTCATCCAGCGGTCCGCCAGCCATCCGCCCACTAGTGCTGCGGCAATCGCCGCGAGCATCCAGTACAGCGACGCGGACACGCCCGCCTGGCCCTGGCCGATTCCGAACTCGGTCTTCAGAATGGCGGGCATCCAATCCCTCACAATCCATCCCGCCATCGCCGGGAGGGTGAAGTACATCACCAGCAGGACGAAGGAGCGATTGCGCAGCAGTTCGCCCACCGCGCCGAAGGGCGACGTCCCTACGGGCTCGTCTGTCCGCTGCATCATCGGAGCGTTGCGCACCATTAGGAACATCGGAACCACGTACAGGATTCCGGCCAGGCCGCAAAGGTCGAACATCCAACGCCAGCCAAGCTCCGGATGCTCGGCGGCATATCCGGTGAACCCGCCGATGATCACGCCCGCGTAAATACCCATCTGGTGCATGCCGATCGCGCGCGACCGCGTGTTGCCAATGTGGTAATCCGCGATGAGCGCCAGCGCCGCAGGCATGTAGAACGCTTCGCTGATGCCCATGATCGCCCGCGTCAACAGCAACTGATCGAAGCTGGTGACGTGACCCGTCGCCCATGTCACGCTGGACCACACCAGCAGACTCAAAGCCACCACATGGCGGCGGCTGAACCGGTCCGCCAGATATCCGCCCACCGGACTCAGAAAGGCGTAGGTCCACTTGAAGAGAGCCAGAATCTTGCCCCAATTCGCCTCCGAGCCGATATCGGGAATATCGGTCATCAGGGAAAACTTCATGGACGCCAGCATCTGGCGGTCGAGGTAGTTCAGAAGCGCGACGGGAACAAGGAGCGCAACAACGAACCAAGCATAACGCGAAGGACGGGTATCACTCACAGCATGGCCAGAATACCATCCTCGGTTCAGTGTGCGCTCGCTCCGCGCCTGATATGCTGCGCTCTCCTTGTCCGGCATGATCTGCGGACCCTATCCAGCCTCCGCCGTCGCCAGGCTGCGCCTGGCCGAAACGGCACCAGCCTTCCCCAAACGCCGTGCTGTGGCACCCGCGCACGGCAAAACGCCTGTGCTGCTTGGACGCGCGAGGCCGAGGCAGCCTCGCCGCGCTATCCTGGAGTATCCAGCCATGACAGAGTACACCAGACGCCAGGCGCTAACCGAAGTCGTGGAGGCCGAAGGCCACCTGATCGACTCCCACATCATGGAGCAGATCTTTGACACGGTAGTGGAATACGACGGCCGTTTCGAAGTTGAGCACTTTCACATCGGCAAAACGAACGCCGATCCGTCGCGGCTGAGGCTGAGGGTGGAAGCGCCGTCGGCGACGCAACTGGACCAGATGCTGGGGCAGTTGCTCATGTTGGGCTGCGCTCCGGTGGAGGGCGGCGATGCGGAGTGGTTCACGATCGAGCGCGACTGCTGCGCGCCCGAGGATTTCTACTCGACGACGAACCACCGCACGATGGTGCGCCGGGGCGGGGCGTGGCACGAATGCCGGAACCAGCGCATGGATGCGCTCATTGTGTGGCGGGACGGGGCCGCCTTTTGTGTGCGGCTACGTGACGTCAAGGCCGGCGATGAAGTGGTGATGGGCATGGGCGGCATTCGTGTGGTGCCGGAATCGAAGGAACGCGACCGGTTGGCGTTCGCCTTCATGTCGAACGGCATTTCGTCCGAGCGCAAGGTGGGCACGGCGGTGAAACAAACCGCGGCGCTGGTGCGGCAGGCCAGGGAAGCGGGCAAGAAGGTGGTGGTTGTGGCTGGGCCGGTGGTGGTGCACACGGGCGGCGTGAGGCCGCTCTCGTCGCTGATCAAGGCAGGTTGGGTGGACGGGTTGTTGGCGGGAAATGCACTGGGAGTGCATGACATCGAGAACGCGATGCTTGGCACGTCGCTGGGCATCTCGCTCAAGGACGGCCGCCAGCAGGAGCACGGCCACCGCAACCACATGCGGGCGATCAACGCGATCTATCACGCTGGGTCGATCAGGGCAGCAGTCGAGCAGGGCAAGCTGACCAGCGGCATCATGTACGAGTGCGTCTCGAAGAACGTGCCGTTCGTCCTGGCCGGTTCGCTGCGCGACGATGGCCCGTTGCCGGACACCATCACGGACATGAACGCCGCGCAGGACGCCTACGCGGAAGTCATCAAGGGCGCCGGGCTGGTGCTGATGCTGGGCTCGATGTTGCATTCGATCGCGACGGGAAACATGCTGCCTAGCTGGGTGAAGACCGTCTGCGTGGACATCAATCCGGCGGTGGCGACGAAGCTGAGCGACCGCGGATCGTCGCAGGCACACGGCATCGTGACCGACGTAGGGATGTTTCTAGACCTGCTTGAGAAATCGCTTCGACCGGAGGAGTAGACATGGCAAAGAAACAGCAAAAACTGTACACCGACGAACATGCGGCGGCGGGTCTGGACGCGTCGCTGCCGGCGATTGAAACCTGGCCGAACCAGTTCCGCGAGGACTACGACATCGAGATCGAGACGCCGGAGTTCACCTCTGTCTGCCCGCGCACGGGGCTGCCCGACCACGGCACGATCACCATCGTCTACACGCCGGCCAAGGAGTGCCTGGAACTGAAGTCGCTCAAGATGTATCTGCTCGGCTACCGCAACCTCGGCATCTTCCAGGAGAACGTCGTCAACCGCGTGCTGCGCGACTGCGTAAAGGCGTGCAAGCCTTGGCGGATGACGGTGACAGGCGAATTTACCCCGCGCGGCGGCGTCTATTCGTCGATCTCGGCGAGCTACTCAAAGAAGCGCTAATCGCTGGACGGCTTGGCCTTGACCAGCTTCCAATAGCGCTCCAGAACCCTCTCAACGTACTGCTGCGTCTCGCGGTAGGGGGGGACCCCGTTGTACTTGCTCACCGCGCCGGGACCGGCGTTGTAAGCTGCCAGAGCACGGCGGACAGGGTTGGGATCGTTCTCGTACTTGAGCAGCAGATCACGCAACAGCGCCGTCCCCGCGGCGATGTTCTGCTCGGGGTCAAGCGGGTCCGCGCCGTACTGGCGTGCCGTGGCTGGCATCAACTGCATCACGCCCGTGGCGCCCTTCGGTGAGACGGCGTTTACCTGGTAAGCGGATTCGGCCTGGGCCACACTGTGAACGATCTCCGGCGGCAGTCCGTTGCGCGAGGCGATCTCGTCGATTAACTCGCGCGGCGTGCGGGCTGAGTTGATCCGTGGCGTGGGCTTTGATGCGGCGGCGGGCTCGGTTGGTTGCGGCGGGTCGGGTTCAAACTCAATGCGGGCGACGGCCGAAGCGCCTAATTCGATCCTGCCCGCGCCGGTATGAAGGACACAGGTCTCGCCGGCGCATTCCACCTTGTCGGCCCTCATACGGAAGCCGGTGTGGAGGACGGCGATTTCGGCAGCGGCCAGCACGGAGCCGGACGCCGCGGCGAAAGCGGCGACAGCAAGGAATCGAATTGGGAGAGGTGGCGTCATTGTTGGGCGTCGAAATCGTCGGCAGACTGAGTGGCCTGCGCCGGGCGGGGTTGTGGGGCGCGGCCCGTGTTGAGTGACTCGAAATTCATGGCGGCATTCAGCAGCAGCATGTAGCTGCCCTGAGTCTGTTGGCGCCACATCGGGTTGATGCAGAACATCAGGAAGTTGCCCTTGCCGCTGGGGATAGATACCACGGCGGGCTTGCCGGCCAGTTCAGCGCCGCCCGACATCATGCCGGAAATCAGCAGAGACTTCTCCTCGGCGAAGCGCAGGATCGTTCGCGGCTGCTGCTCGGGAGCAGGTTGAGTGAACCGCATCATCTCCTCCATTTCAGGAGTCGGCCCCGTTGAGGGAACTGGAGGAGGCGTGTACGGGCGGCCCTGGATCACATCGGGATCCGACGCGGTGCCGCGTCCGCTGGGACGGCTCGCAGGCGACTGGCCACGCTGGCCCGTCCCGCCGCCCATCATGCCCGGGCCGCGACTGACGTCGACAATGGCCGTCTGGTTGTAGTAGACCGGCACCCGTTCGTCATAGCCATAGACGACGGGGCTGGCGGCGTCGGCGACCACACTTTCAACGACGCTGCCTCGCAGTTTCAGGTTCCCTGGCTGCGAGATCGAGACGCCTTCGACGAGCCCGAAATCGATCGGCAGAGCGTTGTTCGAGGCGACGGTGACAAAAAGGCCGCCGCGCTCGACGAAGCGGCGCGCGTTGAGCAAGCCCTCAAGACCCATTCCGCCACGCATGTCAGAGGTCGTGTCCGGCGACACGGCTACATTCGGACCAATTGACGCATCCCAAGGCAGCGGCTGGCCGCGCATGGGCAGTCCGTTGACGATGCTCTGGGAAGTGCCGGACGCGGGTCCGAAAATGAGCACATCGAACTGTGACCGCAGGTCGGCGGTGTCGCGCAGCGTATGCGTGGAGATGTAGCTGAACGGGATCGCGCTCGATTCCAGAGCCAGCCGGAACCAGCCCTCGGTTTGGGTGGACTGCCAGGTGTGAACCAGGGCGATGCGCGGAGCAGCAAGCGGGTGCGTTGCCACGCCGGGATCCTTACCCAATGCCTGGACGGTGACGCCCGTATCGGCCGCTGCAGCTTCCAGTTGCTTGCGGAGGTCCCCTGGATTGGCGCTGGCTCGGATCAGGAACGAACCCCGGCCGAACTTTCGCCCCACCGATTCGAAGGAGGCTTCGGCCGCGTCCATCTTCACGCCCGCGAGGCGGAATCGGAAGGTTGCCAGGGCGCGGTCGGCATTGTGGTTGACTGCGTAGACGGGTCCTTCGCCTACGACGCTGCCTGCGGGCGCGGGCGGCGCATCCAGCTTCCGCATCGGCGACTTGAGGATCGCCGGATCGGTAACGCGCCAGTTCTTCAGATTGCGCAGTTCGGTGAGCGTCCAGCCGGTGTCGTCGTATGGGGCGGTGTCGTTGGGGTTGTAATACTGGCGGTCGAGCAGCATGTCGGCCAGCCGCGAATAGGGCTGGTCCATGCGAATCACATACGCCCCGGCGGGGTGGTTCACCTTGTTGATCTCGGTCTCGGCGGTGAGGCAATGGACCTCGACGCCGTGCATCTGCAGTTGCGAAACCAGGGAGGCGGCTTCGTTTGGACGCTCAGTGGCGGAAATTACGTACGCCGATGGGCCTTCGGTGGTGGCCTTGCCCACGGAACGCTTGCTTTTGGTCCAGAAGGTCCGGAGGAAGGTCTCCTTGTTGGTGGCCGTGTAGTTCATCGCCAGCAGCAGGGCGCTTTGCTGCAGGTTGACGTTGTTGCGGTGCGACCAGAGGACGCGCGGCAGCGGCGGACTCTGGCGGAACCAGGCGCGTGTGGATTGGGCAGGCGGGACGGTGCGCTCGCGCGTGTCGGCGCCGCCGTTGCCGAAAGTCTCGTAAAATCGGCCGATCGAATTGTGCCCGTGGGCTGCTTCCATCAGGTAGTTCGCGCCCCAACCGTCATAGAATCCAAACGTCCACACTCCGGGCACGCCGCGTTTGGCCATCTCGTCCACTTCGTGCCACGCAAGTTTCTGCCACTCATTTATGACGATTGGATCGAGCCAAGCGTTGTAAGGCCCCATCCCGGTCGAAGTGTAGAGAAATGGGACGGACTCGTGCAGATCGTGCAAAACCTGAGGGTGGAATTCGAGGAAGTT
>CAZSBK010000084.1:979-22643 GCA_964604945.1 uncultured Candidatus Solibacter sp. | reverse complement strand
CCAAGCTCATTACGGCCGGCCTGGCTTGTACCCTTCCAGAGTAAGCGGTTTTGCCTGACAAGGTAAAGAGAGAAAATTAACCCCGGGGAGTGGAGTTACCCCTCCCCATCCCTGTGGCAAGTCAAGCGCTCGCCGAAGCAGCCAAGGGGAACAAGAACCAGCCGGCACCTGGACTATGGCTCAACGGAAGCACCCACGAGCGACAATTTGGCGGACGGCTTTCTGGCCGCCGAGCCGACGGAGGCCAAGGCGGCATCGAAGCCGAACCACAACAGAATGGCCTGGCCCCGGCTAGTCGCGCCAATCTTGCGATAGAGCCCCCGGATATGCCAGTGAACCGTCTGCGGGCTCACGCAGAGATGTTCGGCGATGGCGTTGTTGGAAGCGCCGGTCGCGATCAGTTCCCAGATTTCGCGTTCGCGTTTTGAAACGCCGAACAGCAGTTCAGCCCTCAGGCTGCGGCAGTAGACCGACAATAGCCGGCGGTTCACCCAATACTCGCCCTTGAGGAGGCACGAAACGGCTCTTGCGAGCTGCTGGACGACTGACCGCTGCTCGACCAATCCGGAGCAGCCGTGGTGGAGTAACCGCAAAACCGTGGTGTCGAGACGGTCGGCGGCGATAGCGAGAATCGTGGCGCCGGCAATCGACAACTTACGCAGCTCGGGTGCCCAGGGCGCGGAGCAGATGACCTCTGCCTCTACGATGAGAATGCAGGGCCGGAGGCGGGCGCAGACATGTGGAAGGGTCTCATCAGGTTTGGTGATGAGGACCGAGAATTCCCCATTAGCCGCCTGCCTGCGCACCCCCTGCTGAACTTGTGACAGGAGCGCATCGCCACGCACGGCGACGACAAGCGCACGCAGTTCCGGATAATCCGACCGCATCAATCCTCCATACCGCCCCCCGCGGATCGTCACCGAACAGAGGGCTGCTTACCGTGCCCGGCGGCCGAACACCGGCGGGATAGAACCCGCGTCACTGGCACCGCGGCTCGTAACACAGCGTAGAACCTGACCATACAGGAGTCAAGCATCCCGAAGGCGAAGGACCTTACACGGCAAAGGGAAGAGTTCCCACTTTTTTTCCTTTTTCCCTAAACCATGGCATCAACCAAAGAGGGGGACGCCTAAAAGTCGATGGATGATCACCTCTATAATGTTCATCCCCATCGGCCCGACCCGCAAACAGGTGGAACTACGTAAGTTCTAAGCGGCTTGACGGAGATGGCATGTGGATTGCTTACATTTACCCAGAGAGACGCCCATCTGGCTTTTCGGAGGACGGAGTGACCGCGCTTCCGCGCGACTCACCAAAGTCCGGATGGCGCGGCTATGCGGAGGAGACGGGGTCCTGCGTCCGCAGTGACCTACTGGGTATCCACCCCGCTGGCTGGGCCTGCCAGAGACAGACGCTGGAGTTGTGTCTAGTCGTTTGCATGAAAGTTCATGTAAGCGAAGGGGGCGGAGCCTGGCTGGAGGATGGAAGGCAAGTGAACGGAGTGACCGGAAAAGGAGCGCAGGACGACGGCATCAAATGGTACGCCGTCCATACCCGCTCGAACTTCGAAGCGCGGTGCGAGGAAGAATTGCGGCTGAAAGGGCTTGAGCCATACCTGCCCGCCTTTGAAGAAGTCCACGACTGGAAGGACCGCCGCGCCAAGGTTCGCGTACCGCTGTTTCCGAACTACGTTTTCGCGAGACTGGCCAACACGGCTGAGACACGGGTTCAAGTGCTTCAGACGGCGGGTGTGGTCCGAATACTCGGAACAGGCAATCAGATTGAACCGGTCCCCGACATCGAGCTCGACGCGATCAGGCGTTTGCTGGCGGCGGGGCGCAAATGCCAGGGCCATCCTGGTCTGCTGCCCGGCACAAGAGTGACGGTGATTTCGGGCCCGCTACGGGGAGTGGAAGGGACGCTGATCAAGATCAGGAACGAAACCAGGTTGCAGTGCAGCGTCGAGTTATTGGGACGGTCGGTGAGTGTCGAGATCGACACGAGGGATCTCCGCCCATCCTCGACCGCCGGAACGCGCGGCGGCATGAGCCCGGCCCGGCCGTATAGACATTAAAGGCAGAGACATGACACTGAAGAACATTCCAGGATTCGCCTCGATGGGGGAGGCGTTTTCCATCCTATCGATCGCCAAAGCGCTATGGAAACGCAAGATCCTCACGATGACGCTTTGGATCTGCGGCTGCGGAGCGCTGGCCGCGCTGGTGTTCACGATGAAGCCGGTCTATCAGGCCGACACTCTCATCCTGGTCGAACCGCAGAAGATCCCCGAGAATTTCGTGGCTGCCACAGTCCAGGTGATGCTCGAAGCGCGACTTGACGTTCTAAAGCAGCAGGCCTTGAGCCGCGACCGGCTTTGGGCGCTGATCACCGAGATGAACCTCTACCCGAAGGAGCGCGCCACGCTGACCCAGATGGAAGTAATTCAGAACATGAAGGATGACGACGTCACGATCACCCTGGAGAGAACGTGGAGCGGAAACCGCCCTGGGGCGTTCCGAGTCGCCTACAGGGGTGGCGATCCGAAACAGGTGGCTCAAGTGGCGGATCGCATCGGACGGTTCTTCATTGAGGAGAACCTCCGCCAGCGCGAGGCTGAGGCCGTGGGCGCATCCGAGTTCTTTGAGAACCAACTCCGGGAGTCGGAGGTGAGATTGCGCGAGCAGGAAGCCCGTCTGAGCCGGTTCAAGATCACACACAACGGCGAACTGCCGTCCCAGGAAGCCAACCTGGTGGCCGAGATGTCCCAGGCCAGAACCGAACTGGTCGGAATCCAGGAGGCCCTGACGCGGGCAGAACAGAACAAGGTGCTGCATGAGAGTTCGCTGACGCTCATGAAAGAGAGCATGGCCCGGCGGCGGGAAGTGGACCAGTTGCGGAGCCAGCAGACCAGGAGTGCGATGCTAGCGCAGTCGGCCGCCCGAGGCAACGAACCGGCGCAGCCGCAGTTGACGGAACTGGACCGCGCGCGGGCCGATCTTGCGGCGCTCAGGGGCCGTTACCTGGACGCGCATCCAGAGGTTCAGGACGCATTGCGCCGGGTGCAGCGGCTGGAGAAAGAGGAGCGGGCGGCGGCCTTGGCGGCAAGGACGAACAGGCGACCGGCCACATCAGGAGCCACGTCCGAGCCAACTTCGCATGCGGACGTCCAAGCCGACGCGCTGGAGGCGGAAAGCCAGGGCCGGCTTGAGGAAATCAAGCAACGGATCGCGGCCGCGCTTCAGGAGATTGAATCCCTGAAGGCGCGACGCGTGCGGGTGCTGGATCAGATCGAGACAATCAAGGCCCGTCTGCTGAAGGTCCCGCAGAACGAGCAGGCGTTGTCATCGATCACGCGCGACTACAACACCAGCAACACCAACTACGCCTCGCTGCTGACGAGGAAGCTCGATGCCGACACGTCGACCAACATGGAGAAGCAGCAGAAGTCGCAGAAGTTGGTGATGCTCGATCAAGCCAAGATCCCGGAGAAACCCATCCGGCCGCGGCGTCTGCTGCTGATGGGCGGAGGCTCGGCGTTCTTGCTGATCCTGTCGCTGTTGCTCGCCTTCGTCCTCGAACTGAGGCGAAATGTAGTCCTGGGCGAGTGGGAATTGCCGCCTGGAACAGTGGTACTTGGGCGAGTCCCAGTGATCAGGGTGAATGAAGGCTAGCGTTGCGCCGAAGGAAGGATGAATTAGGGAGAAGTATGAGCCATTCGTTTTCGATGAGAGCAGTCGCGGCCTCGTTGCTGCTTGGATTGGCCAGCGCCGCCGGCGCCGGAGCTATTCAGAATGCCGGCCAGTCAGGTGGGTCCAAGGATGGGTCCGGCGCAGGGATCAGCGAATACAGGATCGGACCAGGCGACATCTTGCGGATTGACATCTGGAAGGAGCCCGACGCATCGATGGCGGCGGCAGTGGTGCGATTCGACGGCAAACTGTCGATGCCGCTGATCGGCCAGGTGGACGCAAACGGGTTGTCGCCCGTCGAATTGCAGATCCTGCTGGCGGAGAAATACTCGAGCATCATCCGCGACCCGCGCGTGACCGTGATGGTCACGACGCCAAACAACCTGAAGGTCTATGTGCTGGGAGAAGTGAGAAGAGAAGGATCGCTGAGATTGCAGGCGCCGTTGACTGTGCTCCAGGCGTTGGCCGAATCGGGCGGACTGACGGACTACGCCAAGCGGGGCAACATCTACATCCTGCGAATGCAGAACAACCGGCAGGTCCGACTTCCGTTTGACTACAACGCCGTGTTGAAAGGCCGCAAGTCCGAACAGAATGTGATTCTCCTGCCTGGAGACACAGTGGTGGTTCCAAGATAACCAGAGGATAGTAATGAACACCGCACAAACGCGACTGGTATGGACTGTGGCAGTGGCCGCGGTCCTGGCTGTGGGTTTCTTTCCCGCGCAGGCTGTGGCACAGGAACCAACTGGGGCTCCTGAAGCGGCTGGAGCCCAGGACGCGGCGCAACAGGGCCAGAACCTGGAGAGGCTGGCGCCGGGATTTGGCATACGGGCCATCACGCTCAGCGGCGGCTTGTTCTCACTGGACCGGCCGGTTTCCACGAGCGTGTTGGGGCAGAGCGGTACTGCTCGTTATATGGGTGTCGGGGGCGCGGGCGTGGAGTTGGGCTGGAGACCCGCCTCGCGCACCAACCTGGCCGATGTCCGCTACCGGATGGACCAGAGCTGGAACAGCGTTTACGAAGACTTGAACGGAATGGACCATGTCTTCACTCTGATCACAACTTCAGGTTTGGGTACGCGATGGAGACGCAGCTTCTCGTTGAACGCCGAGTCGAGGTTGTATTCGAGCCTGTTGTTTTCCACTCCGGTGGTTGCGACAGAAGCCTCCGCAGCGGCGGGAGGACCGTCTGAAATCGGGACATCTCTAGGCGACAGCAGCCTGGGGCTGAATTCGCCACTGCTCGCGTCCTATTTCGGCTCGCGGCGGAACGCCGCGGGAGCCGGGTTCAACGTGTCGTTCGCGAAATCGCCGCGCACAAGCTGGTTCACTGCCGTAAACGTCAATCACCAGAGAGCGGCATCGAGTTCGTCGGAAGGGGTATCGCGCGATCTGCTGTATCCGGCCGTCACTATGGGGACGGTCACTGGCGGGGTTGCTTACGCATACTCGCGCGACACCACACTGGGCTTCGATGTGGAAGGGGCGCGTAGCGAATCAAACGCCTTCAGGACCATGTCGGGCGCGGCGTCGGGCAGCGTGACCCATCGACTGAAGAATGGCTTTTCCGTCTTCGGCCGCGGCGGCTATTCGCTGATCGACAGGTTGGACATCCCCGGCCGTCCGTCGCGCGGCGTGCAGGCCAGCGCCGGATTGACCGGGACCCGTGGGGTTCACTCGGTCCGGCTGATGGGCTACCAGGACAGAATGGACCATTTCGGGCTTGGCAATGAACGCAGCATCGGGGCCGATGCGGTATGGAATGTGACGGGCCGCAGTTCGCCTTGGTCGTCGAGCCTGAGCGTCGGCTATATCAGGATCAATGGGTTCTACGCCAGCAAGGTTGAGGGAGTTGTGGCCAGGGGCCTGATTTCCAGGAGACTCGCCCGCAACGTCAGCCTGGGCTTCGACGTGGCATATTCCACAGTGGCAGGCCGCATTCCCTCGCTGCTGCCCGACCTGACACAGGGCGGCGCGAGGATGTTCCTGACCTATACGCCTCAGCCGTAGGATCCGCTACAGCGCCCGCAGGGAAGCGAAACGCGGCAGCGAACAGCAGTGGCAGAGAGGTCAAGGGGATCATGTCAAGCGCAGCAGGAACCACCGCCAAGAGATTGGCCACTGTTATACGCCGGTATCGTGACGACGACGCCGAGCAGGTGTGTGCGCTCCACAAACGGGTCTTCCCGGGCGTGCTGCCGGAGACTGCGACCGGCGCTGAATTCGGGGCGAACATACTGGAATTGACCGAAGGCAATCCCTGGCGAGCCGAGGATATCGGACCTCTGGTGATCGAGGACTCGGCTGGAATGATCCGGGGCTTCCATTGCGTGATTCCGCGCCGGTTCGTGTTTCACAACCGAGTCGTGCGCGCGGCCGTTTGTTCGTCGATGTGCATTGACGTGGATTTTCGGGGTTATACCGGGGCCGAGTTGCTGCGGCACATGTTGAGTGGGCCGCAGGACTTCTCCGTGAGCGACGATGCAAACGATGTTGCGGCCCATGTGAGTGTGCACATGGGTTGCTCGATCTATCAACTGCCCAGCCTCCGGTGGACTCTACCGCTGCGCCCGGCCGACCTGGTTTTTTCGACCGTCCTGAAACGAATCGGAATGTCCCGGGCGCGTTGGATTGGCGCCGGCATTCCGGCTCTCTTGGACATGGCCGCCAAGCGATTCCCGCAAGCGCCGGCGCATGTGCCTGCCGAATCCACGCTGTCGCCCCGGCCGGTGGATGTGGATGCGATGGCGGCCGCGTTGCCGCGAGTGTGCCGCGGCTTCACATTGAGGGTCGAGCATAGCCGTGAGAGTCTAGCCTGGACCCTGGGCCGCGCACACCGTATGACCCAGGCCGGCAAACCCCGCACGGTCATGATTTGCGAGCAGGACGGCTTGGTCGCCGGATGGTTTACCTACTACCTGCATAAGCACGGCCTTGCCGATGTCGTTCAATTCGTCTCCAGACTGCGTTTCCGCCGCCCCGTCTTCGACTGGCTGATTCGGGACGCGATGCAGGCCGGCGCAGCTGGTCTGACTGGACGGCTCGATCCGGACACCGTTGAGATCATCGCCAACCAATACGCCTTGTTTCAACCGCAACCCCATTGGGTCGTGGTACATTCCCGGGACCCTGAGTACACACGGGCCTTCATGGCTGGAGGCACCCTTTTATCGCGCCTCGAAGGCGAGTGGCTCAACGGCTTCCCTTACTCCCCGGCGCCTAAGAAGCAGGCGCCCAAACAGTTCTAGAACCCTGCGAATAGACAATAAAATGCACCAACAGCAATCAAGATGGCTCGACCTGCAAGACGGTGGAACAGCCGTTCCCGCACCCGTCCAGAGCGGCTCGCCCGCCAACGGGGCCGACTCTCACTCCGGCGACGTCAAGCCTCACATCCATGGCGCCACAGAGCGAAGCCGGCGAATCGGCCGGACTCTGTTCTGCGAAGTACTTACGGCCGACGGCGCCAGCTCGGACGACGTGAGCTCGTGCGCCGCCGAGCAGTACAGAATCGTCCGCACACGTATTCTGCAGGATTTCCGGAGGCCCAGGCTCATTGGCATCACCAGTGCGACGATGGGTGACGGAAAGACCTTGAACGCCATCAACCTGGCGCTCTTCTTTGCCCATCGAAGCGACTCGCAGGTGATTCTTCTCGACGCCGACCTGCGGCGTCCGGGAGTCCACCGCCGGCTAGATCTGGCGCTTTCGCCTGGACTGGCCGACGTGCTTCAAGGCAAGTGCACGCTTGACGAGGCCCTGTGCGAAGTGGAAGGCCATCCGCGGCTTCGGGTGCTAACGGCGGGTGAAACCGACGACGGCCCGGCGGAATTGTTCACTTCGTCACGTTGGCCGGAGCTGATAGCGGAGGTCCGCAGCAAATTCCATACGCAGATTCTCGACGCCCCGCCGCTTGGCGTGGTGGCCGACACAGATCTACTGGCCGCGGCCTGCGATGGGCTGATTCTCGTCGTGCGCCCCGACCATACGGATCGGAATTCACTGCGCAATGTGATCCCGGCGGTTGGCAAGAAACTGCTCGGCGTGCTGCTCAATGCGGTAACTGACTGGGCGCTTTGGCGGCCGTACACGCCTTCCTACTACAGAGTGAGCAAGCGTCAGGCCGGCAAAGGCACCAAGTCGTAATGTATTCCCCAGGGAACGTCCGTGCGGCAGCCCGCCACCTGTTCGCGCTCGCGCTGAGGCTGTCCGGTTGCCTCTGGTGGGCCGAGCGCCAGATCCAGAGGAAGGGTGGCCTGGTCGTTCTCACTTTCCATCGGGTTCTCACAAACGAAGAGTCTGCCGCCACGAATAGCCTCCCTGGAATGCTGGTCTCGCGAGACTGCTTCAGGCAATTGCTTGGACATGTTAAGCGTCACTACGAAATCACCCGCCTCTCGGACGCCACGCCGGGCCGGCACGCATCGAAAGTTGGGCTCGTGCTCACCTTCGACGACGGATGGCGGGACAATTTCACCAACGCGGCGCCGGAGGCCCTCGAAGCCGGCTGCCCGTTTTCTGTCATGATTTGTCCGGGCCTGATCGGTGTCGACGCGCCGTTTTGGCCCGAAAGGGCTGTCGGGGCACTGCGGCGGCGGCACCACGGGTGTTCGGATGCCTTCCTGCACGAACGGCTTGAACAACTCAAGAGGATGACGGCTTCGGAACGCGAGGCATGGTTTGCTGAGATGAGGCAGGGATCGAATGCCGTTGACCCCGAAGGATCGTGTGGTTCGACGCTCAATTGGAGCGAGATCGCCAGCTTGAAGGCCCAGGGGATTGAGTTTGGAGCGCACACGCAAACGCACCAGATTCTGGACGCCATAGAGCCGGCAACGGCGGCGGCCGAGGTAGCCGAGTCCAAGCGGTCGATTGAGCGTGAACTCCAGACCGAATGCAGATCGTTCGCCTATCCCAACGGCAATGTCACACCGGGGATCAGGGCGATTGTGGCGGCAAATGGATTCTCGGTAGCCCTCACGACCGCGCCGGGCGTGTGGCACAAGGATACCGACCGTTTCGAAGTTCCACGGGTCAACATGTCCGAGAGCAATGTCACGGGCGCCGATGGCCGCTTCTCGCCCACGATGTTCCGGTACAAGGTGACATGGAGGGCGTGGCTCGCGTCGCGCCGCCCGAAAGTGAAGTCGGGAGCCACGGAACTGGCCGCCGAGAGCGTATAGGCAAGCTGGATCGGGGATGCAACCTTTCCGGATGTAGATCTGAATCCGTCGATTCCATGGTTCAAACCATCTTTCACTTGATCAGCAGTGAGGGCTACTACGGCGCCGAGCAGATGTTGCTGTCGCTGGCCGGCGGCTGCCAGTCCGAAGGAATGCGCTGCGTGATTGGCGTATTCGAGGACGCACGCACTCCGCACGTCGAGGTAGCCGTGGAAGCGGAACGCCGCGGGTTCCAGGTCGAGCGGATACCCTGCTCGGGCCGGATCGACTCCAAGGCGGCAGGCATGATCAGAAGACTTCTGAAGCGTCACTCGCCCAGCGTGCTCCATGCGCACGGCTACAAGGCAGACCTGTACGCCTGGGCGTCATCGATGGGCCGGCGCTACGCGTTGGTTTCGACCTGCCACAACTGGCCCGACCCGCGGCCATTAATGCGCGTCTATGCCGGTGCGGACCGTCTGGCTCTGCGGAGTTTCGACGCCATTGCCGCCGTCTCTCAGTCCGTGGCCGGCAAGCTGTTGCGCTCGGGTGTTGCTGACCATCGCGTTTCGGTGATCCGCAACGGGGTCGAGGCACAGCCCGAGGTCCAGCCGGCGTCGCTGCGAGAGCCAGGCGATGAGGCCGTGGCCGGCTTTGTCGGCCGGCTGGTGCGGGAAAAGGGCGTGTTCGACCTGCTGGACTCGGCCAGGGTTGTACTCGAGCGGTTTCCACGAACGAGATTCGTTTTCGTCGGGGATGGCCCACAGCGCCAGGAATGCGAGCAGGCGGCACGCCAGGCCGGCATCGGGGAAAGGGTCACGTTCTGCGGGCACCGTTCGGACATCGCATCCTGTTATGCCGCATTCGACCTGCTGGTTCTGCCCTCTCACAACGAGGGCCTGCCGATGTCGATCCTCGAAGCCATGTCGGCAGGGGTTCCAGTGGTGGCAACGAGGGTCGGCTCTGTCCCGGATGCCGTGGTTGATGGTGTCACCGGCCTCCTGGTGAAGCCGGGCGACACAGTGGCCCTCACCCAGTCAATATTGCGCGTCCTCGGCGACCGGGACTGGGCGGCTGCTGCCGGCGAGGCAGGGCGCGAACACGCGGCCCGCCATTTCTCCGTCCGAGCCATGACCTCCTCCTACATCGGCCTCTACCGCCGGGCCATGTCCACACGGCGCAACCAACTCCTCGCGCGCGCCACCGGATACTGAAACGCAATGCAAGATCCAATCCAAACCTCGGTCAGCGTGGTGATCGCCTGCCGGAACGAAATCCGGCACATCCGTGAGTGCCTGGACTCACTGCTCCAACAGCAGTGGGAAGGACTCGACTGGGAAGCGGTCGTGGCCGATGGGATGAGCGACGACGGGACGCGCGAAGTGCTGGCTGAGTACTGCGCACGCAACCCGCGCCTGCGCTGGATCGACAACCCGGGAAGAATTGTGTCCACGGGCCTCAACGCTGCAATCCGTCTCGCACGTGGGTCCGTGATCATAAGGATGGACGCACACACGATGTACGATCCATCCTACTGCCGCCGCTGCGTCGTGACACTCCTCCGCACGAACGCCAGCAATGCCGGCGGGCCTGCGCGGACGCGCGCCCAGGGCGTCCGATCACAGGCCGTAGCGGCGGCATATCATTCGCCGTTCTCCACCGGAGGAGCGCGGTTCCACATGGCCGGCTACCGTGGCTGGGTGGATACCGTGCCCTATGGGTGCTGGCTCAAGGAAACGCTGCTCGAACTCGGGCTGTACGATGAATCGCTGGTCCGCAACCAGGACGATGAACTCAATCTGAGACTCATTCGCCGAGGCGGAAAGATCTGGCAGGACCCTGACATCAAATCCTGGTATTCTCCGCGCGGCGACTTGAAGTCGCTGTTCCGGCAGTATTTTCAGTACGGTTTCTGGAAGGTTCCAGTGCTGCGCAAGCACAAGCGCCCTGGTTCCTGGCGGCACCTGGCTCCGGTGGCTTTCGTCAGTGGCAACCTCGTTTTGCCGGTGCTGTGGGCGGCCCCTTTCGGGAGAGTGTCGGAGTTGGCCGGCCTGGCATGGCTCGCCTGCATTGGCGCCTACGCCGCCCTAATCGGCTTTGCCTCGTGTCAGGCGGCCATGCGCAACGGATGGAAGCTGCTTCCTCTGCTGCCAGCGGTCTTCGCGACCTTCCACTTTTCGTACGGCCTCGGCATGATGGCTGGTTTGCTGCGGCGCCAGCCGGCCGCCGGGAGCGCGGTATACCAGGAGACGGTCTTCAGCCGGATCAGCCGGTAGGCCGCAATACACTCCATGCGCCGGATTATCGACATCGTGGTTTCGCTGGCCGCACTGGTCGTGATCTCGCCGGTGTTGGCAATTGCCGGACTGGCCGTGGCTCTGGAATCCAGCGGCGGGCCGCTGTACTTCGCTCCCCGCGTGGGCAAGGACGGCCGGCCGTTCAGAATGTGGAAGCTGCGCACCATGCGCCAGCGTTCGGGCAGCCAGGGGCCGGCAATCACCTCAAAGGGAGACCCGCGGGTGACGCGACTGGGCAGAGTGCTGAGAAACACAAAGGTCGATGAACTGCCGCAGTTCGTCAATGTACTACTGGGCGACATGACTCTGGTAGGGCCCCGTCCGGAAGCGCCCGAGTTCGTCGAACTCTACACGCCGGAACAACGTCGGATTCTCGACTACTGGCCGGGTGTTACGGGCCCAGTGCAACTGGATTCGTTCAACGAGTCCGATCAGATTGCCGCTGGCGCCGAAGGAGCCGAACAGTACTCGAATCGGATCATGGGGCAAAAGATCGACGCCGACCTGAACTATCTTCAGAACCGATCCGGCGTCTCCGACGCCCGCGTGGTCGGCGCGACTGCAGTTGCTGTTGTCCGTTCACTCCTGAATTTCGATTGACAGACAAACTTATGACAAACACCATGAAAGTTCCCTTCCACCGTCCCAGTCTGGGGACCGAGGAGATCGAAGCGGTGAACCTAACGCTGGCATCCGGTTGGCTGACCACCGGTCCGCGGACGGCTGAATTCGAACAGGAGTTCAAGGACTACGTCGGCGTCCCGAATGCGCTGGCAGTGAACTCCTGCACGGCCGGCCTGCATTTGGCGCTGGCCGCGCTGGGGCTGGGGCCGGGCGATGAGGTCATCACCACGCCGCTGACGTTTTGCGCGACCGTGAACGTCATCATGCACACTGGCGCGACCCCCGTGCTGGCCGACATCGGCCCGGATGGCAACATCGATCCGGAATCGATTGCGTCGCGGATTACCAACCGCACACGCGCTCTTCTGCCGGTCCACTATGCCGGACTGCCCTGCAAGATGGACGACATCTGGAGCCTGGCGCGCGACCGCGGTCTTTATGTTGTCGAAGATTGCGCTCATTCTCTCGGAGCCACCTATCACGGCGCGCAGACCGGCTCGTCGCCCCTGCCCGAAGGCCGCGGCAGCGATGCGGCGGCGTACAGCTTCTATGCCACCAAGAACATCACCACGGGCGAGGGCGGCATGGTAGTGACGCCGCACAGCGCCATCGCCGACAAGATGAAGGTCCTGTGTCTGCACGGGATTAGCCGCGACGCCTGGAATCGATACTCGGACAAAGGCAACTGGTACTACGAGGTCGGCGAACCCGGCTTCAAGTACAACATGAGCGATATTCAGTCGGCTATTGGCATCGAGCAATTGCGGAAACTGGAACGCTTCACCGAATGCCGTGAACGGCACGTGAAGTTGTACGACAAGTTACTGGGCGGCGTCGAACATTTTGAGCTTCCGCCGCGCAACGACGAGTCCCGTCACGCTTGGCACATCTATGCACTGCGCTTGAACCTGGACCGGCTGCGGATCGACCGCGCCGAGTTCATGGACCAACTGCGCGAGCGCGGCATCGGCGCCAGCGTCCACTTCATTCCCATCCCGATGCACCCGTTCTTCCGAGAGCACGCAGATCTGCCGCACAACGCCTGCCCTGAGGCAATGGCGCTGTATCCCAGGTTGATCTCGTTGCCGCTGTTTCCCTCCATGACCGAAGAGGAAGTGACGTACGTGGCCGAATCCGTGAAGGCGATCGCTGCCGAACATAGCAAGTCCCGCACGGTGGCCATGGACGCAGTCGTCTGAGGCGCTGTTGGTTGATACGCACCGCCGCCATCAACAAGATGCGATCGAAGCAACAAACCGGAAGCGCCAGTTCTCCGCTGCGCGTGTACGTGCTCGACCTGCTGGCGGTGGTGCCTTACTATACGATGAGTCTCTGCGCCGCGCTAGGCCGCCAGGCCGGCTTGAACGCGGTTTGCGGATCGACCACATACCACCGAGACGCCGGATTTCACCAATTGCGCGGAGTCCGTTTGGACGCCCGCGCCCTGAACCTGACTTGGAAGCTTGCCTGGGCGTGGCCGGCGATCCGCCGCGTGGCCCGGCTCGCCGAGTACCTGTTTAATCTGGCGCTTCTCGCTGGCCGTTTCGCCGTGAGCAGGCCCGACGTGCTACATGTGCAGTTCCTGCCGCTGCTCAGCCTCGGCCTGCCGTTCGAGATCTGGCTGCTGGGTTTCTGCCGCGCTCTTGGAATAAGACTCTGCTGCACGGTTCACAATGTCCTGCCTCACGATTCCGGCAAAGGCGAGCGGGCACGCTGGATCCGGGTTTACAACCTGATGGATGCCTTTGTCTGTCATGACCGTCAGTCGGCAAGCCGGCTGTCGGCCGAATTCGGGATCGACCCCGCTGCTATCACCGTGATTGCCCACGGCCCGATGTTCGGAGCCGGCACCGGATGCGGCCAAGGCGCTGCGAAGCGGGAGCTCGGCTACACGGACGGCGAGTTCCTCGTGCTCTGCCAGGGTATCGTACGCCCGTACAAAGGGGTGCCATTCCTGTTGGAGGCTTGGCGGCAAGTGGCCCGGGAGGCGCCTCACGCGCGGCTCGCTGTCGCCGGCCATGCCGAGCAACAAATCCGCGAGGAGTTGATAGCGGCAGTGGAGAGGCTGGGCGTCGCGGATTCAGTCCGCCTGGACCTGCGATTTCTCCCAGCCCGCACGGTCGAGGTCTACCACGAGGCCGCCAGTACTCTCGTCTACCCTTATCGAGAGATCACTACGAGCGGCGCTCTGATGACGGGCATGGCCACGGGTAAGGCCGTGGTAGCGACGCGGCTTCCCGCTTTCGAAGAACTGCTCCGGCAGGACGAATCCGCCTTGCTGGTGGAATACGGCAACTCGGAAGGACTCTGCGCTGCGCTGCTGCGGCTCATCAACGATGAAGAGCTCCGCCTGAAGTTGGGCGAGGGTCTACGGAGGGCCGCATCTACTCTTCCTGATTGGAACGAAATAGCCCAGAGCACTGCCGGGTTCTATTTTGGCATGGCCGCCAGCGGGTCCCGCCGCCGGAATGCACACACGATAATGCCGAAGGCCGATGCCAGTGTTTGACGTACTCCAATCGCCGGCTGCCGACAGTTCCGCCAACTTCGATGCATCTGGCTGCGCAACCTTGCGCGCCTGCGCTTGACTGGCAGTTTCACGAGATTACTATGAAGCGATTATTGAAATCAGCGGCGAACACGGCTGGAATACTCGGCCTCGTTTCCCGGTTCGCTCCAGAACGGGTCAGCATCTTCTGCTACCACGGATTCCGCCCGGCGGGACCGGCCGGCTCACCGCTCGAGACCAGACTAATGCCGGTCAACCAGTTCGAGAAACAGTTGAAGCTCTTCCGCCGGTACGGCACTCCGACCAGCCTTGAGGATCTGTTGAAACCCGTAGCCGAGATATCCGGCCGCAGGGTCGTCATCACGATCGACGATGGCTATGCGAGCACTTTCGACCATGCCTTCCCGATACTTCAGAAGTACGATTGGCCGGCAACCGTCTTCCTGCCGACCGGTTTTGTGGACCGCGAGTCGCTGCTCTGGACGGATTGGCTGGAGTTTCTGATCTGGAAGGCGCCGAACGTCAGCCCCGCTTTCCGGTGGAACGGATCCACGGTTCCGCTTGCTCTCTATTCGGCCACTCAGCGCCGTTCGTTTATCGCCCAGCAGAAATCCGTCCTCAAGGGGATGCCGATCAGCGATGTTCTTGACTGGCTCAAGTCGCTCGAACGCCACATTGGGATCACATACGATTGGAGTTCCGTTCCGCCGCTTCTGCAGCCCCTTACCTGGGACCAGGTCCGGGTAATGCGGGCCAGCGGCCTGATCTCGGTCGGCAGCCACACCGTTTCGCACCCGATCCTCTCGAACTGTCCAGCCGATGGGCGGGAGGCGGAGTTGCTTGATTCGAAGCACCGCATTGAGACTGAACTTGGAGCACCCTGCCACTTGTTCGCCTACCCCCACGCAATGCTGGCCGACATCACGTCTGAGACCGAATCCGCAGTGCGCAAGGCGGGCTACTCGCTGGCCGTCACAATGGAGTCGGGACATTCCCGGGTCGCGCCTTTCCAGCCTTTCCGCGTCAGCCGGTGGGGCGCTGGAATCCCGTCCGCCGAACTCGCCTATCTGGTTTCCGGAGCCTCCTCGCTCTCCGCCTGAACTCTCCTGAATGGCCTCACCACTCAAAACCCTCGCGGGACATTCCGCTCAGTACTTCAGCGGCCGCGCCGCCGGCATCGCACTGGGCATGATCTCGTTCCCCGTCTTCACGCGAGTCTTCTCGGTGGCGGAGTACGGCACGATGAGCCTGGTCCTGCAGATCGCCGGCCTGGGCGCCGTCGCATCGAAGCTGGGCATACAGAACTCCGTCCAACGTTTCTATGAAGAGTACCTCCGCGATTCAGGCGAAGCCGGGTCCCGCCGCTTCCACTCCACGTTCCTGACAGGGATCATCGCCATCGCGGCCGCGGTCACGCTTCTGTTCGTGGTGGGGCTGGCGGCGATGCCGGTGTCCCTGGTCTCTGATGGGCTCAAAAAGCTCCTGCTGCTCACCAGTAGCCTGATATTTCTGCGGGGCGTCCAATCGATTCTCTTGGGTTTCTACCGGGCGGCGCGCAGAACTACCGCATTCAACTTCATCGAGGTGTCGGGCAAGGGCGCCACAATCGGGCTAACAATTTTCCTCGTGCTGTTTTGGAATCGCTCGGTCGAAGCATGCCTGATTGGTACGGTCGCCGTCGAGGCGCTCGCGGCTTTGATTTGTATCGGCGTCCTGATCAGGGATGGAAAGCTCTCCATCCGCGAGTTCGATTCTGTCCTCTTCCGTGCCTCGCTCGCTTTTGGCGTCCCGTTGGCGGCCACTGAGTTCGCCAACGTGCTACTCCACTCTGGCGACCGGATAATCATCGCCTATTTTGCGGGAGCCGAAGGCGTGGGCTACTACTCGGCCGCCTACACCATCGCCAGCTACATGACTGAATCGCTCATGTATCCGGCTAGCTTCGCCTTGATGCCCATATATATGCATATCTGGGTCACTCAGGGGAAGGAAAAGACACAAGCGTTCCTCAGCGAGGCAATGAACGGGTTCGCCATTCTGGCGTTCCTGATTCTCGCCGGCACGGCAGCAGTATCCCACGACGCCATCACCTTCTTGGGATCCGCCAAGCTGGCCGCCGCCGCGCCTCTCCTGCCTCCGCTCATGCTGGGCCTGATGCTGTTCACCTTCCACATCTTCCTGAATGCCGGCCTGCTGCTCTGCAAGAAGACGTTTGAGCTCGCCCGGACAGTCGGCATATCGGCCGTGGTGAACCTGTCGTTGAATGTCATCCTTCTGCCGTTGCTTGGACTCAAGGGCGCCGCCCTCGCCATACTGATCAGCTACATCGTGATGATCGTGCTGCTGAGCCGGGCATCGGCGAAGGTGCTGCCGTTGAGGGTCGATGTCCGGCGCTGGATTCATTGCTTCGTTGCCGCCGCGGCCGGTGTGGCCGCTGCACAGCCCTTCCGTTTCGAGTCGTCATTCCTGAGCCTGCTTGTCAGGGGCTCGGTCTGCGTATTGACTTACGTTGTTGTGCTGTTCGCGCTGAACCGCGCGCTTCGCCTCTCCGTATTCCGGTGGGCGAATGAGTCGATAGCGGCCTACCGGAGCCGGTCAGCAAATCCTGATTGTTCTGCCGAAGCCCCTCAGGATGAACCGGCTGCTCAGGCCCAGTAAACGGCAAGTAGAGAAAACAGGAACCACGAACCCACCATGTTTGGACTAGGACTGGAACGGTATCTCCCGGAGGCGCTGTACGCCGGCGGCATCATTGCCGTCCTGCTCAGCCTTTTCTGGCGGCCGGCCATAGGAATCTACTACCTCATCCCGCTCATCCCGATGCAGACGCTCCGCTACCGCTTGATCCCATTCCCCATGGGAGAAAGCGTCGTGGGTATCGTCCTTGTCAGCGTGGTCATCGGACTGCTCGTTCGGGGCCAGCTCCGCGGACCGAAGGCCGGCGTGGGCGTCGTGCTCGCGGTCTATGCCGGCTATACGCTGCTGTCTCTGTTCTATGGCGCGCTGTATCTTGGCGTCTCGCTGCCAATCTGGGTCACCGATCCGAGGCTGAAGGAGTGGCAGAACTACATGATGATGCCGATGCTCCTGGTAACGACGGCGGCGGCCATCCGCACGAGATTCGAGATCTGGATCGTTCTTGGGCTGATGGCGTTTTCGGCATTCGGGATGAACAACAGCCTTTGGTCCACCCTCGGCAACCGTGACATGTCCACCTACTCGGAGGGCCTGGCGGAAGCTGGGGCGATGGGTCAGGCTGGGACCAACGGGCTGGCCGCGTTTGAAGCCCAATTCGCCGCCACACTGCTCGTCTTCGTCGGCAAGCTGCGTTCGTTCTCCGTGAAGGCCATCTTGCTCGGATTAGCCGGACTAACGGTGGCATGCATGTTGTACAGCTTTTCGCGCGGAGGCTATGCCGCTTTCCTGGTAGGCTGCATCTTCCTGGTTCTGGTCAGTTACAAGAAACTGCTGGTGATCCCCGTCGTGTTCCTCCTCTTCTGGACCTCGCTGGTTCCCCCCGCCGTGCGGGAACGGGTGCAGATGACGTACGACGGCGGCGGCGGATCGCTCGATGATTCCTCCGAGACCCGGCTGGCGCTCTGGAGCGACGCGTTCTCGATGCTGAAGAAGAGCCCTGTGATCGGAACGGGCTTCTACACGTACGCGTTCATGGGCAGAATGAAGGCCGGAGCCGGCCATACCTATGCCGACACCCATAACTACTTCGTGAAAACGTTTCTGGAAGGAGGCCTGGTCGGACTGGCGATCTTCCTCTTTCTGTTCTGGCGGATGTTCAAAGCTGGAATGAACCTCTACAGTAGGGCACCGGATGACCATTTGATGGCCGCGCTCGGACTGGGGCTTGCCGTGTGGGCCGTCAGTTCGGCGGTGGCCAACATGTTTGGAGACCGCTGGTCGTTCCTGCAGGTGAACGGCTACATGTGGCTCCTGACGGGCCTTGTATGCAGCGCCCATATGATGCTGGAACAAGCCGGGACCGACGCGTCCGCTCTCGAAACGCCGGACGAGACCTGCGCACCCGAAACCGCGATCACGGTTTGAGCCAAACTTCACTGTTCAAAAACCATGCGTTACACATTGAATCCGATCCTGTCCTGCCTCGCCCTGACATTGGCCGCGGCCTCAGCCGCACTGGCCGCCGGGCCGGTCATCTTCTTCTCCGATCTCGAAAGTGGACCGAACTCGGGGGGCCAGGGCAAGGGCGGAGCCTTTGTCACCATCTATGGGCGAGGGTTCGGCGCCACGCGCGGTTCGTCGACCGTCACCATCGGCGGCGGTGCAGCTGTTGCCTACCCCACTTGGACGGACCAGAAGGTTGCCTTTCAACTCGGCTCCTCCGCTTCGTCCGGCAACATTGTCGTGACAACCACCGAAGGAACCTCAAATGGGGTTCCATTCACCGTCCGCCCCGGCCGGATCCTCTTTGTCTCGGCCACGGGCCGGGATTCGGGTTCAGGCAGTTTCACATCCCCCTGGAAATCCCTGCTCAAGGCGCGTGACAGCGCCGCCGCCGGAGATATTATCTATGCCATGAACGGGGTGAGCCAGCCCAACGAAGACGGCCAGGGCTGGAGGGCGTCGATCTTATTTCGCAGGGGCGGCTCGCCGGGCAAGCCCATTGCCCTGGTCGCCTATCCCGGTGCAACCGTCACCATCGGGACGGTGACAGGACCCGACTTTGGAATCCGGACCACGGATTTCAGCTCTGGCGAGGGCGCCTGCTCGGGCCACTGGGTTTTCGCCGGCTTAACGCTCCGCGGCAAGGACGCAGCCATGGCCCTCGCTGGCCCCAGCCAGAATTGGAGAGTAGTCGGCAACGACATGTCGTGCCCCAATGGCAACGGAGCCGCCGGGTGTTTCGAAGTGGGTGGAGCCAAGATCGTCCGATTCCTCGGCAACAATATCCATAACGCCGGCGCGGAAAGAGCATCGGCACTCTATCACGGGGTGTACTTCGGGACCGACAGCACCAACCTCGACATCGGCTGGAATACGATCGCCTACGTTCGTGGCTGCCGCGGTCTGCATGTGCACTCCTCGCCGCTGTTCTCGGGCGGCCCGAGCGACAAGACGGGCCACAACATGTATGACATCCAGATCCACGACAACGTGATCCACGACACGCAATGCGACGGCATCATCCTGGCCACTGTGGATCCCTCGCGGGGCCCCGTAAAGTTGTTCAACAACGTGATTTACAACGCTGGGCGAGGGCCCAACACACCCGAGCAGAGCGGTAACTTCTCCTGTCTCGCCATCCCGGGTTCGACAAATAACGGGGAGCCGGGCGGCGGAACGGTGGAAATCCATCACAACACGTTTTTCCGCTGCGGGACCCATCCAAATCCGCCGTGGACGGGTGCCGTTTCCGCGATTGGCTTCGGAAACGGCAACCCACGGCTTTCACTGCTGCTGCGCAACAACATCTTTGTGCAGCCTCCGTCAGTGCCCTACCTGGTTTACGGCGGCGACGGCGGGGGTATTCGCGGTTCGAACAACTTGTTCTTCGGCGGCCCGTCGATGCCAAGATTGACCGGTCTAAGGAATTCCCTTTCGAGTGACCCCAGATTCGTGAATCCCCAGGCGGCCGACTTCCATTTGGGCGGGTCCAGCGCCGCAATCGGTGCCGGCGTCGCTACGGGGCTCAATAGGGACCGGGATGGCGTTGCGCGGCCTGCCGGCAATGGCGCCGACCTGGGTGCATACCAGTCAGCCGGGCAGTCGCGCACCTCCGGCAAACAGTAGTCGTCCTGACCTTCCAGGGAGTCTGATTGGGCGGCAAGAGAAAGCGGGGCAGCCCTTTCGAGGCCGCCCCGCTCGGATCCAAGAGAAAGTGGCAGGTTGAGTCAGTCCGCCGCTACCAATTGGCGGGTACCGGAATCGAGGTCTTTCCCCAGTCGACGGCCTTGTCCACGCCGGCTCCATCCCATTGGTAGTTGCCGTTGTAGTCGAGATACCAGATTCCATCTGCGTAAGTGCCGATCTCGGTCCTGCCGTCGCCATCCCAATCGCCGGTCACGGCGACGCCGCGCATCCGGCTCAATTTCACTTGTTTGTCGCTGCTGCCCGGTCTCCAAACGTAGTCCCCGTCGTAGTCTATGTACCAAGTGCCGTCAAGGTAGAGTCCGATCTTGGTCTTCCCGTCACCGTTCCAGTCGCCGATGATCGGCTGCGCACCCGTCGGGCCGATTTTGAGTTGCTTGTCCTGACCAGTCGGATTCCAGACGAAGTCGCCGTTGTAATCCACGTACCAAGTGTCAACGCTGAAAAAACCGATCTCGTCCCGGCCGTCGCCATTCCAGTCTCCGACGAATGGAGTAGCTCCGCTCCAGCCCATGCTCACTTTCTTGTCGGCGATGCCGCCATCCCAAACGAAGTCACCGTTGTAGTCGAGATACCATTGACCGTCCCTGAAGACGCCGATCTTGGTCTTGCCGTCTCCGTTCCAGTCCCCGGCTACCGGGATGTCACCCGCCAAACCGAACTGAACCGCCTTGTCAGTCGGAGCACCGTCCCATTGGCGGTTGCCGTTGTAGTCAATGTGCCAGGTTCCGTCGTCGAAAACCGCCGCCTTGGAGCTACCCGACCCGTTCCAGTCGCCCACAATCGGAGTTCCCTCAAGAAGCAGGGAGTACTTGCTCTCGGCCGATGCGGCACTCTGTGAGAAGTTGCCATCCACGTCTGCAAGGAAGCTGCCGTCCCTGTAGGCGCCGACCTTCGAGCGCGCCGTCGTGGTGGCCGGCTGCAGCATGATCGCCGCCGTCCCCTGGCGTGTCCGATCGGAGACCAGCGTGGCTCGTGCAGTAAGGGTTCGCGCCGCGCTGACTGTGGTTGGCGCTGTGTAGTAACCGCCAGACGATATTGTGCCCTCTGCTGAATCTATCGTCCAAGTGACCGCCGTCGCCGATGTCCCGGTGACGGTTGCAAGGAATTGTACTCCCTGGCCCCCGCTTAGGCTGGTCGTTGACGGAGAAACGGCGACTGTCACCGCCGACGCTGCAGGCGTGAGCGTGACAACTGCTGACTTCGTAACGCCAGGACTGCTCGTGGATGTTGCCGTGACGGTCACTGTTTGTGACGCTGTGATTGAAGCGGGCGCGGTATAGGTTCCGTTGACGATGGTCCCCACCTGCGGCGATATGGTCCAAGTGAGAGCCGGCGTGGTCCCGGTCGATGCCGTCACCGTGAATTGCCTGCTCTGCCCCTTGCTGAGAGAGACCGTGGCCGGAGAGATCGACAAGGTGACCGCCGGAACCAGAGTGACCACCGCGGAAACCTTCACTGACGAGTCCGACGTGGATGTCGCCGTGACGGTCACTGTTTGTGACGCTGTGATTGAAGCGGGCGCGGTATAGGTTC
>CAZSBK010000084.1:0-879 GCA_964604945.1 uncultured Candidatus Solibacter sp. | reverse complement strand
TGCTCTGCCCCTTGCTGAGAGAGACCGTGGCCGGAGAGATCGACAAGGTGACCGCAAACGAAGGCACCAGCGTGGCGGTCGCCGTAGCGGAAGCAGTCAGATCAGCCTTCGAGGTCGCCGTGATGGTCACCGGAGTACGCGTCGCGATCGTCACCGGAGCGGTGTAGAGCCCGCTGGACGACAATGTGCCGAGCACTGGGTCCATGCTCCAGGTCACGCTTTGATTCGTCGAACCTGTCACCGTGGCTGTAAATTGCTGCTGCTTGCCTTCGCCCAACTCCACCGCCCAGGGCGAGACGGACACCTGGACCGAAGCTTGCTGACCCATATCGTACTCATGAGCGCCGATGTCGATTACCGTGCCTTGCGGGCGAACCAAGCCATCGTAGCTCTTGGTAACAGTGCTGCTAACAGAGGATGTCCCGGCGTCCCGAGCGGGGCTGCCGCTGGCAATATGGAGATCCGAAGTCGAGACGAACAGCGGATCCGCGGTCTTCGCCGAGGACACCGTGATGCCGGTGCCCGACGGCGCCGCGGCGCCGTAATAGAGATCGTTCTGCGAATTGAACGTGGCGCCCTGGTAAGTTTCGATGGCCACGTTGGCCGTACCGGTGGTCCGGAAGATGTTGTTCCGAGACACAACCTGGGCACCGCTGGTAATGGCCACCATCCCCTCGCCTTTCAGCCCGTAGAACGTGTTGTTGTAAAGGTAGACGTTGCGCGTTCCCCAGGCAAAGTACATCCCGCCAGAGCCATTCGTGTTCTCGCGCATCACGTTGTTGTAGATCCACACGTCTCCGTTGTGATCCGTGTTGTCGCCCGTATAGATGAACTCCATGTTGCCGCCATGGAAATAGTTGGAGTGGATGTAAACGTGAT
>CAZSBK010000083.1:0-23300 GCA_964604945.1 uncultured Candidatus Solibacter sp. | reverse complement strand
CCTGCCCGAGGATGTCCATTCCGATGATCGCGCCCACTCCATTGCCCAAAGCGATCTTAGCTACTCGCATCATGGGGAATATGACGTGGTTCGGCAAAGCGATATTTACTAAGTGACTACTTGTGTTGAGCGTGCCACCCCCCACGCCGACGATCGTGTTGCCAATCGATGCCAGTGCAAGAGTATCCACGATCTCCGGGGTGATGGCGCTGTTCGTCGCCCCCGTGTCGTAAATAGCATGGCACCTGATGCCCTTCGGAGGTGTTTCGCTTCTCTGAAAGGCAGGGAACACCTGGATTTCGCTAGTTAGGACGTTCGCCCTGCCTGAACTCCGGCAAGTGAACGCCATCAGCGGTCTCAATTGGCCTGTCTTAGCCCCGCTCATGACACGAGCGAATACCTCGGGCTGTACAGAGTCAGTGTGTAACTGTCAGAACCGGGAGAGCATGGCTGCAAGGTGAATGTGCCCGGCGCATAGCTTTGCAGCGCGGTTGTGTAGGCGTCCTCCATGGAATCGAATGCTCCCACTAGGGCCTGATTCACAACCAGGAGGACTTTGCCATTGTACTTGGCAGAAAGCTCAGCCTGATTCTGAATGTACCAGTCCAAGTTCTTCGCCAGTGATTCTTCTGCGTCCACGCTGAAACGTCCCGATGGAAGTCTATCACAAGTCACGGTTGGTGCTCCCTACTTTGCGCGCCGCACCCGAGGCCCCAGGACGCGATTTCGGTCCGCCGTTGTGGGTACGGGGATCTCGAGTTTTTCATCGTTGTAGACCGCCTTGGCTGCGATGTCGCGGACCTTGCCGGAAACCGCTTGTGGTAATACCACCACAAGCGGTTTTCCTTCGAGAGTCCCCGGCCCGCTGGTCGCTTGCCGTGCCCTCGCTTCGGCGTCCTGCCGATGCCGCTCACGTCCATCTGGTACGGCTTGCCGTTGCGGACGGCGGTCCGGGTCGCGGGTGGGTCTATCTGTACTTTTAGTACAGATGGGGGTGTCTTCCTTCGCCATTCGGACACGACGTTGTGACCCACTCCGACGTGCCGCGCAATCTCCCGGTCGCTCAGCCCCGTCGACCTCGGATGCTTCAGCGCCGATTGGACACGAAAAAAGGGCGTCGGCTCTCGAGGTCCGACGCCCCTGCTAAAGGAGATCGACCCATACCTGCAACGAGCTTTGCGGGCCGACATGGATGAGAACCAGCCGACAGTGCCCGGCTGCGTGGCGAGATTGAAGCGGGACGTGTTGATGAGTCACGCCCCGCCCAGGTGAGCGCCGGTGAACTGGAAAACCGGCGCTAGGTCGTTACGCCCAAGCCCCGGGACGGGCAAGCCGTTGAAGTTGGGCAAGGGTTGCGTCGTCGAGGTCAGGGACGCCCGCGTGTTTGCGCTTGAGCGCCGCCAGGCCCTTCTCGATTTGGGTGATTTCGGCCATCAGGCCAGGATCTAGCGTGGCGTGGCCTTCGAGCGCCTTGAGCCAGGTTTGCAGCGCCTTCGTGCCGGTCACCTGGGCGAGAGGGTTCGCCGGTATTGCCACCAGCGACACCTCGAACAGCCTCAAGTTCTTGAGGAGCCGACGGCCCTTCGAGTCGAGTTCAGAGCCGTTAGGTTCGACGCTGAAGCCGACGCTCAATCCCTTGAGCCAGCCGTTACGCACCTTCGTTTAGGCAGGGCTCGTAGCAGTTGAGCTTCCATAGACAAACGCGTTCGGCGCGATGACTTGCAGCAGCAGCCGCAGCTCCGCACGCAAAGCCACCATATTCTTCACGAAAAAGTCCGAATGGCTTTCGCTCAGGTCGATGGTCGCTTCTTGCCGCAGCCGGATCACTGCTCCGCGTGAATCGCCAACCACAAACGTCGTCTCGGTCACAGCCGTGCTCTCGACCACCTTGGGCAGTGCCGGCAGAGCCAAATACTGGCCCGTGGAGTCCTTTACGAACCGAAGCCGGAAGGCGTCTCGCGGATTCAGCAGGACGAAATCAGCAGAGTACCCCGCCTCGCGGACCTGAGCCGCGCCCGCGCCGATCAAGTCGCACAGTTCCCACCCGGCGCTGGGGCTCAGCAGCGAATTATCGAAGGGAACAGCGGAGGTAATCAATCCGGTCAGGTTCGTGCCCGTGCCGTCGCCGCTGTAGATTTGCTGATCGACCTCCTGAGCCAAACCCCACAACAGGCGGCCCCTGACGAATTCGCCCAAGCCTTCCACGTCGGCCAAACTCTGTTTGGTCGCACGGCACCAGTGCGCAACCGTCTGCACGCTCAACGTGCTAGCAGACAACACGCAAGTGCTTTCGTTCTTGTCGCTGGATTCGGTTTGCGGACTGGCGTTCCAGCCGCTCGAATCGGTTTCCTTCACCAGGAATGCAGATCCGGTGCCGATTGGCACGACGCGGAAAAGGCCTCGGATGCCGCCGTAGTTCCAGCCGCCAGCCGTGCCGATTTCCGAATATGCTTCCGGGTTCACCAGTCCGGTGCTTGTGAAGCCTTTGCGCTCGAACACCAGCGGAGACTTGATCTCGGTCCGGTATCTGCCATTCTGCTCGAAGTGCGACAAGCCGTCAGTGATGGCTTTTGTGACCATCCGTGCTGCGTCTTCGCCGGATCTCGGGAATCCGCCGCCGGCGCAGTTCTTCTTGTCCATCTCCTCGATGCGGGATTGCAAGGTAGCGATGGCCGATTTGACTTGGGCGGCCTCTGTCTCACGTTTTGCGATGAACTCCCTCAATTCGGAATTCAACACGGAAAGGTTTTGTTCAAGATTGGACATATCTACTCCTAGAAACTTTGCTTTCGTCTCCGGGAGTGGACATCATCCGGCTCTCGGGCCAGTCGCGCGGCTTCGCAGACCCGTTTTCCGCTGTGTGTGGAGTGGAATCATCCGGCTCCAACGCTCCAGCCGTCCTGTGAAGTGCTAACCCCATTTTACGCCTGTTTCGTTTGAAACAAAAGCGGATCATTCTGATTCGGTCCCGTTCAAGTTGAAGACCCTTTCGAGTTCGCGGCTTTCGGCTGCGTTGCGATGGACTCGCCGGGTCCACTCGGCATGGACGATACACCACCACGCCATCGCCAGCGTGAACGCGGGCGCAAGTGCGGGACGATTCTCCAGCATAGCTGCGCCGCCGCGCGCCGCCAGTAGTAGCCCCTCAATTTGTTCGGCGTCGAGTTCGCCCAGCCGCGCCGGGAGGTCGGCGCACATCGCCATCAGGACTTGCAGCGAGTCGTTCGCCGCTTTGATCGGATCACGTTGTTCGTTCATCGTTGCCCCTTCCTTCTATACCCCCAGGGGCATCAGCATAGCTGCCCGGCCCCGCCAGGAACCGACCTGGAAGCTTGACTTTTGCGTATCCAATACCCATAGCGGTCAGTCCAGCAATCCGTGAGGGTCTTCGTCTAGCCCGCGGTCGGGCACGTCCAACCGGCCACGCGGACTCGGGGCGAGTCCCAACAATTCGCACGACTTGTGGAACCGTTGCCGGAGTGCATTCAAGACGCTCCATCGCACGTCCTTGACGAGTTCGCCGCCCCGCCTACCCTCAATCACCGACGGCAGGCCAGCGAGTTCGGCGTTGATGCGGCATATCTGCCCCCAAGCCTCGCAGTGGTCTGCAATGACAGCCCGATCCAAGATGGACAAGACGCCCATGCTGTCGAGAACCGGGACGATCCGGTCCCATTCCGCGCGCGCCTCGCCTTGAAGCGATACGGGCCTGTCTGGGACGCCCGGAGGCGGCCTCAAGCCGCCGATGGGACGTTTCCCAGGGTTGCCGTCAAGCTCTTTCGCCCTCGATCCACGTCTGATTGACATATTCGACTCCTTGACAAGATTTGGTGGGGTTGCGGCCATTCGTAGGTCAATTCACAGCGCGTTCCGTCCGATAGCCCTCTGGAGATAAACAGTACCCTCCCGTCCTGTATCATTACGTCGCCTCATCCGCGTTCGTGGACCACATCGCGTAGCCGCGTCGGCAGAGTTCAGTCCAATACGTTTCAGCCCGCTGGTAATGCTGCTGTTGCTGCCACGGTGTCAGGTGTCCTTCGTCGGCGGAATTCAGGCAGGCGAAAAGTCGCCTCTGGAGTTGCCCCGCTGGGACTTCCGACAACGGCACCAGCCTCGATCTGCGCTCGGTCTGCTCGGTCGTGCTCATGCTCCCTCCCTGAACTGATATCGCCGTGATGCCTCAACCCGCATCGGTCGCGCAGACAGGCGCGGCCATGCCTTGCCGTGGATGCCTGCCTTCCGGTTGAGTCGGTCAACCATCTGCGAGCGCCACTCGTCATCCTCGTCACCACGGGCAGCCTGTCGCTTCAGCCCGCCTTCGCCGGAGGAAATTGCAATCGGTTGCGCCTCGGAAAGTCGCTGCTCAAGAACGTCATCCCGCGTCAGCATGAAGCACCTCCGCGAATAGCTCGGCCTGCTCGGGCATTTGTTGAAGTTCAACAGATAGACCGCCCCGCTCGACTACCAGCCGCGCCCATCGGACCAGCCCCGCATCGTCGCCGCCATGCCGCTCGACATCAGCCAGGATCAGCCGCGCGGCCTCGAAATTGGCCTCATCGAAGGCTGCCAATCGGTCGTTCTTTGCCCTCATCTGGAACCCCTGTAAAAATGGGGGTGGCGAGGTCAGTGGCGAGCTGGATTCGACCTCGCCACTAGTTCGCCGCCCATCAAACAAATCGGGCCTAACTTGTTCATTCTTCAAACCTCGCCAGTGGCGAGCTGAAAACGGCGAGCTGGCGAACTGCCGAAATATCAGTCCAGCTCGCCAGTTCGCCACACCCTTTAGGGGTGGCGAGGTGGCGAGGTCACTGATTCGGGCCGTCGATTCTGCCATCACTGAATCACCTCACCGCCCGGAAACGCGATCACTTCGCAGAGGGAATGAAGCTTTGATCCGCGCGCCCCGGTGGTCTTCTGGACCTTGCCCGACTTCGCCCAGGATTCGAGGATCGCCCGCGCCCGATTCCTGCCCAGCCCTCGTCTCACCGCCTCGTCCTCGTACGTCTTGCCGGTGGCCGCCGGAAATTCCCTCAGGACCGCGTGCGCTATCGCCTCGTCAGTCTCTTGCTTCGACGCTGAGCCGCGTTCGTTGAAGGTGGCCTCGTGCGCGTTGAAGTCGAAAACAGCGTCGGACACAACAGGGATGCGGCCCTTGAACGCCCGAAGCCTCACCCGCTCGAACCGCGCCGGATCGCCGATGTTCGCCAGGACATAGCCCACGTCGATACCGGCCTTCCAATCGCTTGAGCCTCGATAGTCGAGGGTTGAATCACCCTTGCCGGAGTGATGGAGAATGATGACGGTCACGCCCGCTTGAGAAAGTCGCCGAAGAGGGTGAAGAAACCGCCGAACGTCCGCCGAACTGTTTTCGTCGCCATCAAGAAAAGCGATGGCCGAATCGCAGATGATAACCGGCTTCGGGTCCATGCTGGCAATCCATTCGAGAATCGCCGCGCCGCCCGGATGCGGAGCCTCTTGTTCGAGCCAACCGCCCCAAATTTTCAAGGAACCGCCATCGGTCACGCCCAGCCGTTCCAGACGGTCTTTCACGATGGCCGAAGGGTTTTCCCGATCTAGGATGAGAACGTGTCGCTGAGCCGTCGCACGGCCCGCAAACGGCACTCCTAGCGCGATATGTGCGGCCCATCCTGTCGCCAGGGTAGACTTGCCGCTCCCACTGTCGCCGCTGATCATCACCACGGCGGCCTCAGGCAACAGACCTTCGATGATCCATTGAATCGGCTTCGATGTGATGGTGTAGACGGATGGAATCTCGGCGACCTTCAGGCTTTGCCCATCCTCGCCGGTAGGAGCCGGTTCGGACTCCAATAGATCACGCAGAATTGCGCTCTCCAAATCGGTTTGGTTCACCGCGCGGCCTCCGTTGCCGATTGGTCAATGAGCCGCCTAAGCGCCGCCTCGCACGTCCGCCGCCAGGTCGCGCCGATCTGTTCGAGACGATGAACTGAAGCCGGATTTTCGCGCCGCTGTTGGCGGTATTCGGCGAGTACGTCGCTGGGTGATAGTTGGGCGAGCTGGCGCTCCCGATGCGCGGCTGAGGCGAGTTCCGCCTCATCGAAACGGCCCGTCTGACAGTCGATGGACCCTCGCTTCCGGTCATTGAGTTCGGCGAGTTCGGCGCGGTACCAGTCCAGCGCAGTTGTCGCCAGTTCCGCCGCCTCAGCGCGGGCGATGGCGTACCGCCGCCGCTCTTCATGGCTGAAGATTCGTCGCTCGCGTTCCGGCCACAAGCCGCGCCGCCTGAGTTCATCGAGGATCGCCCGCCGGTCGCAACCCTGCCAACAGGTCCAGACTGGCGTGCCGTCCTTATCAGAAAGTGTGAAGCTCGATCCGCCATGGACCGGGCACGGCCCGCGCCAGCGCCCCGGTCCGGTCCGTTTCAAGCCCAGGCCCGAAACAATACTTGACGCATCAGGCTTATCGCCTGACACTGGAATTGAACGCTTCACAGCGTGCATCATGTGTTCACCCTTCCCGGCCCGCCCTGCCCAGGCGGGCCTTCGATTTCCGAGGTCACCTTGCCGCCCGTGTTCTGTTCGAGTACCAGGCGCGGAAGACACTTTCCGGTACCCTGATTGAACAATAAGACCGCTTACCGCCTCTCGACTTGCGGGCAAGTTGAAGGACGCCCGGCATATCAGAAAACTCCCGCCGCAGTGTATCGACACTGAAACGTGTCACCTTGGCGAGTTCCGGTATCGTCCAGTGGGTTTCGAGTGGGGTTGATTGCGTTGCCATCATGATTTGAGTCTAAAGTGTCTCAAATCGACAGGCAATCATAAAACGCTGAAAATAAATAACTTACGTCAACTTAAGGTTGTGAGTCTTAAGTTGACAGTCCAAGTGAGTTGGCGAGCGTCCGAACCCTCTTTTCGACCGCCTGCCTCGATAGTTTTTGCGCGCCAGGAGTGAATCGGATCGGACTATTCGCAATTTTGCCGAACGACCAGCCTCGGTATTTGTGGAGCACAAACATCGTGTATGAATCGCTCGGTCCGGCTGCACGTTTTCTCGGCTTCGCCTCGGTCATGCCGAACTGTGCTTTCCTCTGCTCAAAGGCGGCCTTTTGGTTTTGCAGAATGCGGTCAAAGCTCGCCCTCATCCGGGCCTCGTACTCAGACCACGGCTCGGCGTCTTCGTTGAATTGTGGCAGCACCAGGCGAAGGTCTGGCAGTGGGTTGAAGACTCTCACGTCGCAGTCGAAATACCCCTGATCGACCCTCGGAGGCTCTGCGTCCCGGTGTTTAGGATGATTGCGCCAATAATAGAAGAGGCTGTCCAGCCAGCCGGTGAGCCTATGCTGCGCTTCGGGATCACTAGCCCACAGGTCCAGGTCCGCTATCCATTCATCGAGAGCCGCAACCCATTCGGCCCCCCTCGGGTTGTCTGCGAAAAGCGGATAGACGGACTCTCTCAGTTTGTGAAAACGATCCGTGTGCTTTGCGATTGCTTCCAGCAGAGGGATGACCGACTCGGGCTGAAGAGGGTCACCCTCGCCCCTTGGCGGGATGTAGTCTCGAATGTGCCGCATGGCCCTTGCTCCACACCCTTGCTCATCAAGGGACGCCCTCGGGTGCAAGGGTTGAACCCGCCTTCGCAAATCGGTGATCAGCCGACGCTAGGCGTCCCGCCCCGATGATACACGAAAACGGCACCTGCTGGAAGCCCTTGCGCTGCGGTCACTTGCGGCCGTCCGTGTACATAGGTGTACATGAAACCCCCAAAACCCTAGTTTTATGCGTTTCTCTCGTCTCTCTATGTCGTTGAAACTATTGATAAATAAGGACTTACCAGCGTCCGAACCCCACCACGCGCCCCATCCGCGGAATTCCCCCTTCCAAATCAGCAGCTTGTGTAGCCCGTCTATTCGTGGCGCAGGGCCTCGATCGGATCCAGACGGGCGGCCGTGCGGGCCGGGACGAATCCAAACAGGACGCCGACCACGGCTGAGAAAACGAAGGCGATGATGGCGATGTTGGGATCCAGGACCAGCGGTACGCCCAAGGCGTCAGCGCCGAGGACGGAGACCGCAACCCCGATGGCGATGCCGGCGACGCCTCCGAACGAGGACAGGACGACCGCCTCAATCAGAAACTGCAACATCACATCGTGCCCAAACGCGCCGATGGCAAGGCGGACGCCGATTTCCCGGGTTCGTTCGGTCACCGACACAAGCATGATGTTCATGATGCCGATACCGCCGACCAGCAGACTGACCGCGGCCACGGCGCCGAGCAGCATTGTCAGCAGTTGAGTGGTGCCAGTGAGCGTGCTGATGAGCTCCTGCGGGTCGCGAACCATGAAATCGCTCACTTGGCCCGTCTGGATTTTGCGGCGCTCGCGCAAGAGGCGTTCAACGCCGGCGCTCACGATAGAAGATGTCGAATCGGTGCGTACCCCGACCATGAGGCTGCTGATGTAACGGTTACCCGATACCCGGCGCTGGAAGGTCCGAAGTGGAATCAGCACCAGGTCGTCCTGGTCCATCCCCATGCCGGACTGGCCCTTCTTCTGGAGCAAGCCGATGACCTGGCAGGAAATGGCCTTTAGTCGGACGCTTGAGCCGATGGGATCCTGTTCGCCGAAGAGCTCCTTGCGCACAGTGGCACCTAGAATGCAGACCGCGGCGCCGGCGGAGAGCTCAGTATCGGAGAATTCCCGGCCTGCCTCGATATTCCAGTTACGCACCTTCACGTAGGAGTTGTCGACCCCGTTGACTGAGGTGGACCAGTTGAGGTTTCCGTAGATGGCCTGCGTGGTCGAAGATGAGGAGGGTGCGACGTAGGTGACGCCGGAGACCTCGTCGCGCAGCGCTTCGACGTCGGCGTATTCGAACAGTTTCGCTTCCTCCCTCATGCCGCCGCCCATGCCGCGGCGTTCCTGGCCGGGCATGACCATCAGCATATTGGCGCCGAGGCTGGAGATGTTGGCAGTCACCTGAGCGGTGGCTCCATTGCCGAGCGTAACCATGATGATGACGGCGGCCACACCGATGACGATGCCCAGGACGGTCAGGGCCGACCGCATGAGGTTGCGGCGGATGGCCGCAAACGCCAGCAAGATCGCATTCCACAACATTTCGGTCTCCTTTCAGGCTTGCCCGGTCATGCGGCGGCGCCGGGCGGTGCGGCTGTGACGGTGTCAGAGGCGACCAGTCCGTCACGGAACTGGATGGTACGTCTGGCATATGCGGCCATGTCGGGTTCGTGCGTCACCATGACGATGCTCAGGCCGCGCGCGCGGTTCAAGTTGGTTAAAAGGTCCATGACTTCGCGGCTGCGCGAGGAGTCAAGGTTGCCCGTGGGTTCGTCCGCGAGCAGGACGGCGGGGTCGGTCACCATGGCGCGGGCGATGGCGACGCGCTGTTGCTGGCCGCCAGATAGCTGCGCCGGGGTGTGATCTTCCCAGCCCTTGAGTCCGACGGCTTCCAGCGCCGCTTTTGCGCGGCGGTGGCGTTCGGATGCCCGGGTGCCGCGGTAGACCAGCGGGAGCTCGACGTTTTCCAGAGCCGAAGTGCGAGCGAGCAGGTTGAAACCCTGGAAGACGAAACCGAGGTAGTAGCGCCGCAGCCGGGCGCGCTGATTGCGGCTGAGCTGGCCCACATCGACGCCCTTGAACAGGTAGGCGCCGCTGGTGGGCACGTCCAGGCACCCGATGATGTTCATGGCCGTGGATTTGCCTGAGCCGCTCGGTCCCATGATCGCGACGAATTCGCCGTTTGCGATGCGGAAGTTGACACCCGCCAGGGCCTGCATCGCTGCATCGCCTTCGCCGTAGGTCTTGGTGACTCCGCGGAACTCAATCAGCACATTGCTGGTTTTGTCCGGGCTGGCGGTGAGATCTTCATTGCCGTTCATTTTGCTGCCCTCATCGCTTCAACAACGAGTGCGGTTCCCGGCTCGACGTTGCCGGAGGTGATTTCAGTCAACTTGCCATTGCTGATGCCTGTCTTCACAGGCACCGGCGCGGGATTCTGGCCGCGCATGATCCAGACGCGTGGGCCAGCCTGGTCGCCTTCGGCTTCAGGCGGCTTGTTGTTCATCGGCGGTGGGCCCGGCATCAGTTTGCTCATGAAGCCCCGGCCGTCGGTCTGGGCGGAGCCATTGCCCGCCGATGGGGTGAACCGGAGCGCGACGTTGGGCACCAGGACGGCCTGCTTGACGCTCTTGACGGTGATCAATGAAGTGGCCGTCATGCCGGGACGCAGCAGGAACAGTTTGTTTTCGACCGAGATTTCGGCCAGATAGGTCACCACGTTGTTTGTCGTCGTGGACTGGTATCGGAGTTGAGTGATCCTGCCGGGGAATTGGCGCCCAGGGAAGGCGTCGACGGTGAACATGACGCTCTGGCCCTCTTTGACGCTGCCGACGTCGGCTTCATCGATATTGACCTGGAGCTTCATCCGGCTCAAGTCCTCGGCGATCTGGAACATGGTGGTGACATTGAACGAAGCGGCGATGGTCTGGCCGGCTTGGACGTTTCTGGCAAGCACGATGCCGTCGACCGGCGACTTGATGACGGCGCGGGCAAGGTTGGTCTCGCTGCTGGTCAACGACGCCGTGGACTGGGTCTCGGCCGCATTGGCGCTGATCACTGCCACCTTGGCCCGTTCATAGGCCGCTTTGGCCGTGTCGACATCCTTCTGGGACGGGAGTTGGTTGTTGGAACGCTGGCGCACGGCGAGGATGCGATTGTACTCGGCCTCGGTTTCGAGCACCGTCACTTTGGCCTCCGCGACCTTGGCCTTGGCGGTCTGCACCGCCGCTTTGTCCTGCAGGACCTGCGCGTCGAGTTTCTCGGTGTTGATGCGTGCCAGCACCTGGCCGGCCTTCACGCGGTCGTTATAGTCGACCAGCACCGCGTCGATGATGCCGGAGACCTCGCTGCCGACCTCGACGGTCTTGGTGGGCTGCAATTGGCCGGTGGCGGTGACTGTGACCGTCAGATCGCCTGTGGTGGCCTTCTCGGTCCGGTAGCGGACTGTGGGCGCTGCCGGCGCCGATTGCCATTTGTTAAGAGCCCATAGGGCCGCCGCGCAGGCAAGCAGCAGCACGAGCAGCCAGATGGCGCGTTTGCGCCACTTCTTTCCGTTTGTCGTCACGCCGAGGATTCCGCCGATGTTCTCGTTTTCGGTCGTCATGGTTTGCGTCTCCTTTACCTTCAGGTGTGCCTTCAGCGCACCGGCTAGATCCAACCGCCTCCGAGCGACTTGTACAGCCGGACGAGGTTGGCGGTGATGGTGGCGTCGCATTGCGCCAGTTGATTCTGCAAAGACAGTCGTGAGCGCTGGGCGTCCAGCACAGTAAGAAAATCCTTGAGGCCCGCCCCATACAGTTCGCGCGACATGGACAGGGCGCGTTCGGAGGCGACATTGGCCTCGGCCAGGGAGCGGCGCCGCATCTGCTCCTGCTCGAAGGCGATCATGGCGTTTTCAACATCCTGTAGGGCTGAGAGCACGGTGCTCTCATACGACGCGATGTTCTGCTCGAGCACGGCATCCTGTACGTTGATCTGCTCGCGCAGCTTGCGGCGGTTGAAGACCGACTGCGAGATGGAGCCCGCGGCCGAGGATGCCAGGCTGGCTGGCGTAAACAGGTTCTGAATGCCGCTGGCCCGTAGGTTGAGCGCGCCGCTCAGAGCAAAGGTCGGGTTCAGATTCGCTTTGGCGACTCCGAGCCGGGACGTCTGCGCAGCAACCTGACGCTCGGAATTGCGAATGTCGGGGCGGCGGCGGACCAGGTCGGCCGGCACGCCGACGGCGATCTCGGACGGGATGGCGGGCAACGGTTTTGTCACCGACAGTTCGTCGTCCAACGCGCCGGGTTTTTCCCCCAGCAGCACCGCGATGCTGTTCGAGGCCTGCTGCAGCGAGCTTTCGAGGGACGGAATACTGGACCGGGTCGATTCGACAAGCTGCCGCGCCTGTTCCTCGTCCAGCATCGAGACCAGACCGCTCTGGAACTGGGCCTTCGTGAGTTCATAGGTCTCTTCCTGCGCGACCAGGTTTGCGCGGGTAATCGCCAGTTGCGATTGATAGTTGCGGACATCGACATAGCTGAGCGCCACCTCGGCGGTGAGGCTCACCATGGCGTCGCGCAGACTCTCCTGGGCGGCCTCGATGTCAGCGTCGTAGGCGTCGATGTTGCCTCGAACCTTGCCAAAGAAATCCGGCTCCCAGGACGCGTCGAGTGCTGCCGAATAGGACTGTGAGACCTCGCCCCGCCCGTCGCGATTGCTGGCGCGGCTGCCGCTGGCAGACATACTGGCGTTGACGCTGGGCTGCAAATCGGTGGTGGCGGCGTTGCGCTGCGCCCGCGCCTGACGGATCCGGGCCACGGCCTGACGGAGGCTAAGATTGCCCTTCATCGCCCGCTCTTCGAGGCTGGTCAGGACCGGATCGCCTAGCGAGGCCCACCAGCGCGACAGCGCTTGGTCGTCGGCCGGCTTGGCCGTGATACGCTCCGCAGCCGGGGTATCCCATTGGGTAGCCTGCTGTAGGGGAGCCGAAACAGGAGGCTTGTATTTCATCTTGGCGGCGCATCCAGTCAAGAGGAGCGCCGAAAGAGCCAAGATCGTTTGTCGTCTCATCGCATCTACCTCGCGACCCCAGCTTCGATCCCCGGAACGGGAGTACAGAAGAGACAACAGGCTACGAACAGGAGACGTAACGTGACAATATCTGTGTTATGAGTAACTTACTCGTTAAGGAAGGCTAATGCGAGACCGGCAGGCCGATGGATTGGATTAGGCTGGTGAAGCGCGTATCCGACCGTAACGGCTCAAAGACCGGGTCCACCGCCACTTGGATGACCCCTGGCGCACGCGCCGAGACGGCCAATGTCAACTGGCGGAAGGCTTCGTCGCGATCGCCGAGGGCGGTGCTGACCATGGCGGCAGACATCGCGCTGGGTGGAAACTTGGCCGACTGGGCGACCAGACGGCGTTGAATCGCCTGAGCTGCGCGGCGGTCGCCGTGCTTGGCCTGAAGATAGCCCAACACGCCGGCGGCGGGCGAGCCATCCTGGTCCTGGATCGATCCCAGGGCGGCCAGGGCGCGCTTGCCCTGGCCCGCGAAACTGAGCGCGAGGAAATAGACGCGGTTGCCTGGAGATTCCGGCGTGGCCGGGTTGTACAGGTCCTCGGATTCGTCGATGGCGTGTTCGTATTCGCGGTTCAGATAGAGGACCTCGGCCAGCATGATCCGAGTGACTCGGGTGAGCGGATCGAGTTCACGGGCGCGGAAGACCTCGCCGAGCGCCTCCTTGGTCTGGCCGGTCGGGATCAGGTACCAAAGCGCATACATCAGGTGGCCCTGGGCCCAGGTGGGGTTGAGTTGAACAGCCCGGCGGAATTCGTTCCCGGCCCGGTCCCAGTTCCAGTCCAAGGATGCGCAACTTGCGGAGGCGGCATGGGCCTCGGCGAGCTGGTCGTCGAGCTGAAGCGCCTTGGCCGCGGCCTGGCGGCTCCTGGCGAGCAGTGATGGGCCGTTCCTGCCTGGTCCGAACGCCTGCAACTGGTAACTGAGGGAGAGCCATGCCCAAGCCGGGGCGTATTCGGGATCGAGGCGGGTGACCTCGGTGAACAGAGCCAGACTCTTGTCCAGGCTGGCCCGGTCGGTCTGATACCAGTAATACTGCCCCTTCAGGAAGGTAGCGTAAGCCTCCGGGCTGGCGGCGCGGCGGCGCCGGACCATGTCGCCACCTCCGGGTGGCAAGGGCAGGCGGATCCGGGCGGCGATAGCGTTGGTGAGCGCGCTTCCCAGCACGTCCATATGCTCCAGCCGGGCCTCACGGGTCTCGGCCCAGATGTAGGACTGGGCGCGGGTATCGGTCATCTTGACGGAAACAAGTAGCTGGCTGCCTTTGACCTGAACGGAGCCTTCGACGATGTAATCGGCGGCGGGGCCATCGGAGGGGTTTTGCTGACCGCCGCGCGACAAGATCCGAAGGCCGGAGGAGGCGCCAAGTCCGGTGATGATAGAGTCAGCCAACGCGCTGCCGAGGTATTCCTGACCGGAAGCGGGTGAGAGCGTCTGGAAGGGCAGGATGAGGATGGAGGCGGACTGGGGCGGGCCGGGCGGGCGCATGATCCGGGGCAGAAGCACGGCCAGGACCGCGGCCAGGCAGAGCACTCCGGCGAGGGGGAGTACAAGCGCCTTTCGTTTGGACAGCCAGTCGAGCCAGGCTGGGCTGGCAGGGGAACCGCCGGGCGCAACGCGCTGTTCAAAATGGGGGACGAAGCTGCGGGGCCGGATGGTGATGACGATGGGGTCGTTGCGGCCCTCCTCGTCGTAGTATTTCTTGAGGCGTTCGCGCAGCCGGCGGGCCTCGACGCGGACGATGGAGTCGATGCGTGGATCGAAGGACTCGCCGCGATTGAAGACCTCAAAACCGAGGACGAATTCGTTCAGCTTCGACGTGTCGCCCTTGAGAGCCTGATTGACCACGAAGGAGAGGAATTGCCGGTGGCGGTCCGAGCCCGAGAAGGCGGAGCTGGACAGGATGCGGTCCAGTTGGGCCTGGACGTCGGCGTTCATTTCGTCAGCGGAGCCGGTCATATGCTGGGCGATTTGGAGGCGCGCAGGGGCGCGCCGCAAGCACCAGTCTAGCGGAATGGACGATAGGGAATGAACCGCAAAACGCTACAATGGTCGGACGGACGAGCCAATGCGGGCCTGGAACCGATGGAAACTGTTGCTGGCCTATTTGCGCCGCAGGGAGGCGGTGGATGCGCTGCCTGTGGAGTACATCGTCGAGACGACGGCCAAGTGCAATATCTATTGCCCGATGTGCCCGCGCGAGACGCACAAGCAGCCCAAGGAAGACATGAGGGACGAAGTCTTCCGGACGCTGGTCTCCGAAGCGGGCGGGACAGCCGAGCACATGATGCTGATCGGGCTGGGAGAGCCGCTGCTGGACCCGAAGATCTACGAGCGGATCGAGTATTGCCACGAGCATTCGATCTCGTCGCTGATATCGACCAATGGGACGCTGCTGGACGAAAAAGCCGCCGAACGGATGCTCGAGACGCATCTGGAACACATCACGCTGAGTTTTGACGGAGCGAAGAAGGAGACCTTCGAGTTCTACCGTAAGGGGGCAAGTTTCGAGCGCGTGAGGGACAACTTCGTTCGGTTCTGCCGCATGAAAAGCGAGCGCGGACGCCGGCCGCAGATCGTCGTGCAACTGGTGCGGATGGACGGCAACGCGGGCGAGGTGGACGAGTTCATCCGGTTCTGGCGGGCGGTGCCAGGGGTGGATCTGATCCGGATCAAGGAAGACGAAACCAACCTGATGCGGCCGGAGGCGGGCCACGGGGCGGGAGACTGGAACTACCCGTGCCATTATCTTTGGCGCGGGGCGATGTACGTGAAGCACAACGGCGACGTCTACCCGTGCTGCCAGAGCTACATGCTCGACGGCGAGCCGGTGGGCCGTATCGGTGATATGCCTCTCAAGGAGATCTTCGACGGCGCGCCGATGCGCGAAATGCGGCGGTTGCATTCACAGGGTAGAGCAGGCGAGATCGGCATTTGCGCGAAGTGCTGCACGACGATTCCGCATCCGCTATTGGTGGCCGGCAGCCTGGTGTTTCATGGCAAAACGGTGAGGAGTTTGCTGCCGTGGGTGGAACGGCTGGTGTATCTGGCAAAGCTGCCCAAGCGGTGGTTGACGCCGCCCAAGCCGCCGGCGGGCGGCGGGGACGTGGACAGCGGGCTGGTGCGGATCAGCGGGGCGGGGCAGGGTAAGCACTGAGGCGAGGCGGATTGGCGTCGGCCTCCAGCAGCCAGACCTGGCGGCTCTTGAAGTAGTCGAGCAACCGGGCGTTATGCGCAGGGTCCATTTCGCGGGCCCAGACGACGGGGGCGGCGTCGATATCAGCGTGGTTATAGACCCACTCGCGATGCCAGTTGTGGCCGCGATCGTAGCGGACCAGGACCAAGTGAAGCTGATGTGTGGAGGCGAGACGCTGTTCCATGGTCTGTCGTTCGACTCCCCACAGCGAGTACGGATTCGGGCCCGCTGCCTCCTTTGTGATGTTGACTGCGCCGCGGGCGGCCAGGAGACAGACAGCGGCGGCGACCACGATCCAGCCCGGACGAGCACCGGAAGTGCGCATGGCGCGAAGTAGACGCAAGGGCGCCACGGCGGCGACGATGAGCGCGGCAGCGAAGGGCGCATAGTAGTGGGGGTTGATCCAGGGGATGGTCAGTATGGCGGCGACGCCGGCGGCGGCGGTGAGGATGAGCGGGCGGAGGTTCGTTCGCCAGCCGGACAGGGCGAGCGCAACTGAGGCCAGGAACAGGGGCAGCAGCGGCATGGAGAGGTAAATGCCGTTCAGCGTGATGAGATTGCCGAAGACGCGCCAGTAGGGGGACTGGTCTGTCCGCCGGAGGCCGATGTACACATCGGCAAGTTCCTTGTGGCGGTAGACGGGATTGGGTGGGTCCTTCTGGAAAAGGAATTTCCGGCGGGCGACGTATTGGCGGGCGCCTTCGGAATAGGGCATAGTCAAGGGCTGGCCGGTGACGCGGTAGTTGTAGTAGCAAAAGGCGCCTGCCGAGGCGGCCAGCAGGACAACAGCGGGCAGGGAGCGGCGAATGTAGGCGCGCAGAACAGCCGGACCCTTTCTGACAGTGCGCCAGAAGAGCCACATCGAGAGCAGCATGGTCAGGACGAGACCCTCGAAGGGCCGCGTGACTGCGCACAGGACGGCGCCGGCGGCAAACAAAGTCAAATGCCAAGCCGACGGGCGGCGGCGCAGCACGCCTGCCGCGCCAGTGACCAACGCTCCTGCGGCAGCGTTCAATGCGCCACCCCAGTAGGTGTCGGTCCAGTAGGTACCCAGAACGAGGCAAAGGCCGAACACTCCGGCCGGCAGCGCCCAGAAAGGAGACAACCACTGGCGTGCCGCCCAGTAGATGAGGAGGATCATGAGCAGAGTACTGAGAACGACGCCGATCCAGGGATTGCCGAGCAGGAATCCGGCGGCCAGGGCGATGGCCTGTCCCGGGGGATAGAACGAAGTATAGGAGGGGACCTGGATGATGTGGGGGCTTTCGAAGTGAACCCACATCGGGTGGGTGGGATTGGTCAACCGTCCGGATGCGAAGGTCTCGCCGGCGAGCAGGTAACTGAACTCGTCATGGACGTGGGGCGCGGGGATGCCGGCGACGGTCCAGCGCACGGCGACACCGGATAGTTGAAGCAGGCACAACGCCAGAGCAGCCATCCACGGCCGGCGAGCCAGCGCGCGCCACCCGGATTCGACCACAATCCACCACTGAGCGGGGCGGCCGAACCAGCCAGGCCTCAGAAGCGCAATTGCGGCGACGACGGGCAGAATTCCGGCCGGGGCGGCGATCGGCAGCAGATGGGCGAGCAGTTCTTTCACGGTTTGTCCATTCAGAAGGCGATGCCGCCCGTTTCGAGTCGCATATAATGGCCGGGGAAACCGGTCCAGGAACTACCCGGCAGGACGGCTCAGAAAAACGCCCGTTTGGGGGACGATTGAAACTCATTATACAGATCCCTTGCTACAACGAAGAGCAGACGCTGGGCATCACGCTGGGCGAACTGCCACGGCAGGTGGAAGGTTTTGACGTGGTGGAGTGGCTGGTGATCGACGACGGCAGCAAGGACGCGACGGTCGAGGTGGCGCGGAGGCACGGAGTGGACCATATCGTGCGGCTGCCGTACAACAGCGGCCTTGCCAAGGCCTTCATGGAAGGCATCGACGCCGCGCTGGCGGCCGGCGCCGACGTGATTGTCAACACGGACGCTGACAACCAGTACCAGGCGCTGGACATTCCGAGGTTGACCGCGCCGGTGCTGGCTGGGCAGGCCGACATCGTGATCGGGGCCCGTCCGATCGAATCAATCCAGCATTTCTCGCCGATCAAGAAGTTTCTCCAGAAGCTCGGCAGCATGGTTGTGAGGACGATTAGCGGCGCCGACGTGGTGGACGCGCCGAGCGGATTCAGGGCGATTTCGAGACGAACGGCGATCGAGCTTCAGGTCTTCAACCGGTACACGTACACACTTGAAACCATTATTCAGGCAGGCGCGACTGGGATGAAGGTGATGTCGGTTCCGATCCGGGTGAACGGCGATCTGCGTCCATCCCGGCTGGTGAAGTCGATTTGGAGCTATGTCAGCCGGTCGCTTTTCACGATGGTAAGGATCTACATGATCTACAGGCCGATGAAGTTCCTGTTCAATGTCGGATTAGCGCCGGTAGCGTTGGGCGCGATCCTGTTGGCGCGTTGGCTGTACTTGTATATGTACGAATACCAGATCACGGGGCGCGTTCACCTGCCCAGCCTGGTGGTGGCGGCGATCCTGCTGTTAGGCGGTGTGCAGGTTTGGCTGTCGGGCCTGGTTGCGGAACTGCTGGCGGCCAACCGGCGCATTCTCGAAGATGTTCGCAGAGAGGGACGCAAAGCGCGGTTCGCGCGCGGCAGTTAGCGAAGCGGATTTGGGCGCCCGGTGGATGAGCGCTCGAAGACCGAGGCCGAGAAGCGGAATTTCAGCAGGGCGAAGAGTGTGACGTTGACGAGTTGCGCTGCAAGGTAGGGGACCCGTGCCCATTCGACCATGACGGTGTAGGCGGCCCAATCGGCGCCACGGAACAGGGCGATACCGGTTAGAAATTTCCAGAATTGGGCAAATGTGGGGCGCGGGGCCGTCCGTTCAAAGACGAAGTAAAAGCACGCGAAGAAGTTGACGCTGACCTGCGCGAAGAGAACCACTGCATAGGCCAAGGGCTTGGGCCAGTGTAATTGGGAGACCAGAAGCCAGTTCAGAAGCAGGGCGACAAGGAATGCGGGAAATCCGGCGGCGAGGAAGCGGAGCAGCCGGAACATCAGAGTTCAATCTCCCGGGTGGCGATAGACAAGCCTGGGCCGGGCCGGATCAATTCAGTAGCGGCGTCGAACTCCTCTGTTGAAAAACTGTCGGCGCTGGCAACGTGACGGAGGTTCTGGCGGGGCGAACGTGTCAGTGTGAAACCCGCGGCTCCTTCAAATCTGTCTTCGATTCGGACGCGATCGGGGAGCAGTGTGATGGAACGTCTAAACTTTGGTCCAAGAGCCTGTCCGGGCTGAAAGATCAGGAATCGCTTCAATAATGGAATGACACGGTTGCGCAGAGTGAAAGACAGCAGGCGCAGGACGATGTGCCGTGCCGGACTGGGCGACTGGAAGCTGCTCGCCTGGAATGAGTGGGTTACGCAGAGCGAATCCGGTGCGCGGTCGATCATGCGGGGCGGAGTCCACCAATTGGTGGTGAAGAGTCTTCCCGTGGGGGAAACAGCCCGCCAACCATGGTCGGCGATCGGCGGCTGATCGGGGCGGTGGACACGCACGAGACCACCTTTGTGGGCGGCTACAAAGATGGTTGACCGGGGGCGGCGCACGACCCAATAACCCGCGCCGGGCAGCCATTGGGACTCGGGCTGTGGAGGCGCCGGGCCGGGCGGAAGCATGCTGGCGGCGTAATCCAGGCTGCGGACGACAGAGGCAAAGATATAGTGCAAGTGATAGCGGTCGTCCGTGGGCCAGAGGAAGTGGTTGACGGCGTCCCCGATTCCTCCGAAGAGCTGATGGGCCAGCCAGGATGCGGATGGATTGACGGCTGCCAAACGAACGATTCCGCAGGGGACGGCGTAATCCGTGTTGCGGCTGTTGAGGGTGGAAGGTAGGCGACCGTCGCATGCGGTCATCGAGCAAAGGAAGTTCAAGGCGCGGGTGGCGGCAGTGAGGGCGGCTGGGTCATTGGTGGCTTCGTGGTAGTCCATCAGTGCGTCGATAGTGACGCTGAGGTAGCCGAAATCGGGGCCACCGTACTCGTCGAACCAGCCCTCTTCGTGCTGGGTGGCGAAGAATTCGGCGGCTTTTCGGGCGACATCGGCCGGCGGGATGCCCAATTGGGGGACGCGCGAGGCCAGGGCCAAGGCGGCGAGACCGGCGGCCTGCTGGTTTGAAGCCTGCAACTCAACTCGGCCCAAGAGGTGGCGCGCCAAACGAACCAGACCGGGCCAGGCGACCCGTTCGAGCATCTGGGGCGCTTCGTGCGACCAATCGAACGTGAGACGGGCGGTGGCGAGAAGGCCGAAAGCAGCGGCTGGGTAACTGTGCTCAAAGGGATAGTATTCATCGACCGCGCCAAAGCCGTTCACCTGGCGGGAGAGGGCGTTGACGGCGGCCAGCGACCAATCGATTACAGACGTGGGTGGGTTGACACCGGGCAATCGGCCTTTGCGAACGGCCTCGATCGCGAAAACGCCCTGTTGCAGGATCGAGGAAGGGAAGTCGCGGATCTTGTAGTGCCAGTAGTTGCGGTCGAAGCAGCCGTACGTGGGCGAATGCGGATCGCGGTCCATCTGGGTGAGGACCCGGCTGTATTGGGCCAGGGCATAGGACTCGAGCCGGGACTTCATGAGCTGGCCTCCCTACCAAAAGAGGTAATTTCGCGCCAGCGCACCGGATCGGGGCAATCGACGAACCGGGCCGAGGCCAGACCCTTTCGTTTGGCTGGCTTCGAGATGCTCTTCCAGGACTTTCGTAACATATTGAAAACACGGCCGACCAGGGCAAGAGGCAATAGTTCAACCGCACGGCGGGCCCAGGGTTGGCGACCGATAGCGAAGCTGCCGGAGATGACCGTTTCGACGATCCGCCGCGCCAGGGGAATCTCCGCCGGACGGTAGCCAAACTCCGGCACCGGGATGCCGTATCGGCGGCGCCGGTCGATCCGGATGAACGATCCGCGCTTCTTGAAATCCAGCATATGGCCGTGCATGGCCAGAGCGGCAGGTTCGGCGATCGGTTCGATTTCAATCTCGCCCCGATCGGAGAGCGAGTTCAACACGTCCACGGAGAGTTGGCTGCGGGCGGCGATGACGGAATGCCCGCCGCGCATCTTCTCGAACTTCGGCGACCAGGCGTCGCCCACCGAAAGATCGGCGAGTTCGTTTGTGAAATCCGGCGTCAACTGGCAGCCGAGCGATATGTAGAAGGGAATCAGGTAGTTGTAATAGAACTTCTCGGCGCGAAAGACGGCGCCGCTGGAGGTTCGGACTTCCAGGTAGCCCGGCCATTCGCCGGCGCGCCATCTGAGGCTTTCGATGGGCGTGGAATCGGCGACGCCCTGGGCACGCAGGAAGGCGCGGACGGCGCCCTGGTACATATTCGTTCCGGTATAGGGGCCGGCGATGAAGTCGAAGCGGAGGGCGGCGGGATAGCCGGCGGCCTGCAACATGCGGAGGGCAGCAACCTGGTCGGGGAGGCCGACAAAGGCGAGCCGGCCCGGCACGGAATCGAGGGCAGGCAGGATGTCGAGCATCGGCGTGACGGCATAGACGCTCTGGGCCGAGGCGAGAATCTCGTCACGATTGCGGGCGATGACGGGCGAGGCGCGGTCCGAGGTTGGCACGCCCTGGTGGATCAGGACAGCCGCGTCGATACGGCCAGATTCGATGAGCTCAATCAGAACCCGCGAGAGGATACCTCCGGATGCGGCCCGGAGGCGGATGGAGGCGTCGGTGGCGTGACCGGTGAACAGCTTCAAGTAAGGCCCCATCAAGCGGGATTGCCAGTCGCGGCCGAGCCATTCGAACAACTCGGCGAACGGGACGCCGCGGCCGGGGCAGACAGCGTGAGCCAAGGCCAGGCCGGGTTGGTCGACGGGCTGCGGTGTCCGGAGCAGGAAGGGCAGCGGGCCGTTGGCGGATTCAGCGAAGGTGATGAGTGTCGGATTCAGGCCGGCGCAGGCTCCGCAATGGGTGCAGTTGCCGGTGGCCACGGTTGCGGAGTGCATTGAGTTCCACAATGATTGGACGTGGGTTTCGTCACTTTCAACGGGCCGGGTTGAGGAATTCGAAGTCACTTGCGGCAGTTGCGTCGGCGAGCGGGGATCACCTGCGATTCTATCAGCCTGGCGTCGCCGCTGAACGCGGTCGAGGCCAGTTTCAGGGACTCTGAATGCCAGGCTGGAGCACGTAAAGCTGGTTGGCGCCGAAAAGGAAACGTCGATAAAGGACAATGCTGAGACCACACGAGATGGCGAGCCGGCGCATGGCTCGGCCGTCCAACAAGGTCTGATGCTCTTCGCTGGCGGCGCGGCTGAACAGGCCCAGCCGAGCCCCGAAGTCATGCACGCCACGATAGTTGGGGTGCGGTGTGGTCAGCACAATCGATCCGCCTGGAGCAAGCAGGGGCAGGGCACCGGCGAGGAATGCGGCCGGGTCGGGCACGTGCTCGATCACGGCGAGGGAGACGATAGTGTCGAACTGGCGGCCGTGCGGGAGTTGGGCGATCTCGAAGGCGTGCTTGGGATTCCTCCGCCGGGCCAATTCAATCACCTCGGCGTCGATGTCGACGCCCGAGTAGTGGTCCGGATCGATGAAGGAAGCCAAGGACCCGGAGCCACAGCCGAAATCCAGTACCCGGCCGCGCAAGTAAGGCGCGGCAGCCCTGATGCGTTGCCTGCGAAGGAATGAGGATAGAAGCCCTTCTGAGCCCTGGTCGGCCACTGAAGGATAGAGTATCAGTTTGCCTGGAGCGCGGCGGCCGGCGCAACGGACGCCTGCACGGGTTTCTGCGCCAGCGGATTCACCAGGCCGCGCTGTTCATAGTAGCCGGGGCGGACGCGTTCGACAATCTGGGCGACCGAACGATCCATCACCTTGAACCAGGGCTGCGGGTAGACGCCGATCCCGATCGCCAGGGCCACCAGCGGGGCGAAAACGGCGATCTCACGCCAGTTTAGATCCAGCAGCGGTTTGTTCTTTTCGCTGATCTCGCCAAGCATGGTCCGCTGGAACAGCCACAGCAGATAAGCCGCGCCCAGGGCGATGCCGGCACCGCAGCTCAGCGCCCACCAGAACGACATCTCATATACGCCGCGGACGATGGTGATCTCACCGATGAAGCCGTTCAACGGCGGCATACCGAGCGAACTCAGGGCGGCGACGAGAAAGACCATGGTGAAAATCGGCATCACTCGGAACAGCCCGCCATATTCCGAGATCTCGCGCGTGTGGCGGCGGTCATAGACCACGCCGACGATCAAGAAGAGCATGCCGGTGGACACGCCGTGGTTGATCTGCTGGAGGATCGATCCGGCGATGCCCGTATGGCTCAGGGCGAAGATGCCCAGGGTGCAGAAGCCCATGTGGGAGACCGACGAGTAAGCCACCAGCTTCTTCCAGTCCTTCTGCATCAGGCTGACCAGCGCGCCATAGACGATGGCGATGATCGACAGCCAGGCGACGATGCT
>CAZSBK010000082.1:0-23804 GCA_964604945.1 uncultured Candidatus Solibacter sp. | reverse complement strand
TCACCGCGCTAAGAAATCTATTTCTCTTCTGTTGTCAACTATTTCCAGTCTCCTACGTAATTTACGTTCCGCCCGCCTCCCTAGCGTTTGTTCAGGCTCGGACTTTGATTCGGGCCGGAAAGGATAACGGCAATGGAAGACCCCATCATCGTGCTCATCCCCCCTTACTGGCGGTAGAACCCAGGGTGGCTGATTAGCTCGGACGTTTAAGTACAAATCGACAAATAGCAGTAAGTTTAATCCCCAACGGGGGATCTCTCTGGTATGATCTCTAGGAGTACTCATGGTCATGGTACTCCTAGGACTATCAGGAATCACTGTGTGTCCTTGCGAATCGGCTCGGTTCAGCGATGTCCTCCTCCAAATCGGCGGTTGGTTGGTCGTCGGTCGCACTGCTCTCCGTGCTGGGCGTCCAGGCCGTGCACTGTCAGGAAAGATGGAGCCAGCGCGAGCTTCAGGCCGCTGAATTCTTCCGCGCCTCCCGCTACCAGCAAGCTGAAGTCCTCTACCACTCCGAACGCCTCGCTGCCGGCCGCCGCGGCGATGAAAAGGCCTATATCAGGCTCACCTCAAACCTCGCCAGTTGCCGCTACGCCCAGTTTGATTACCGCAGCGCCGTCAGCCTCTATGAAGAGGTCCGCGCTCGGGCCATTCGCAAGGGTGAACGCGAATCCGCTGGCGTCGCTCTCGTCAATCTGTCCTCAGTCTATTCCTCCCAGTGGGAGCCTGACGCCTCGGATGCCAGCATCCGTGAAGCGGCTCTCTATTTGAGTCCATCCAGCCGCTTCTACCCCGCACTCAAGGCGCAGGAGGCGGCCATGGAGGCCCGCCGCATGCGCCACCATGCATCCTTCCAGGCTGCTCGCGAGGCCGCTTTCGCCGCCGACGCCCGCTCCGACCCTTCCCTCGTTGCCCAGGTCTGGAACCGCGCCGGTCTCCTTTCGCTGGCTCTGAACCGTCTCGACGAAGCCGAAGTCTACCTCACCGAAGCCTTCCGCCTCCGCCGCCTCCACAAGCTCCCCTTCCTTGAATCCAGCTATCGCTCTCTCGCCCGTCTTCGTCTCCTCCAGCGCCGCCCGGCCGAAGCGCGAGTTCTCATCGCTGCCGCCGAACGTGCCCGGCTATCGGCGCCCACGCGTGGCGCCCAGTGGGCGTGGGAGGCCGACAAGGCGGCCGTGCTGGCCGCTAATGGCGAGACCCGCCTCGCCCGGCTCTCCTATTCTGCGGCTCTCGCCCAGGCGCGTGCCTGGCGATCGGCTGTCCTGCCTGTGCAATCCTCCGTCCTTGCCAGCGAGGTCTCTGCCGCTCAGATTGCCGGGGATTACGCCTCGCTACTGGCCGCCTCGGCCCGCCCTGGCGTGAACGACCCCTCGGCGGTCGCCTCGCTCCTCGTCCTTGAAACCGCTCGCGCCGAAGCCTTCCAATCCGAACTCATCTATTCCGCTTGGCGGCAGCAGATTCTCGGGCCGGATTACGCCCGCGCTCTCTCCCAACTCCGCCGCGCCGAGTCCAATCTGCTCCTGCGTCGCGACGAGCCAACCCGCGTCGAGGCCCAACGTTGCCGGGCTCAGGTCGCCTCGATCGAGGCCCGCCTCGGCGTTTCAGTTCAACCCAGACCCGCTGGTGCCGGCGGCGCGCCGAGCCTGCCTGCCGCCCCACCCGATGCGGTGTGGCTCAGCTTCAAACTCGGGCCCGAACGCAGTTGGCTGTGGATCATGACCTCTTCGGGCGTCCGAATCGCCGCGCTCCCCCCCGCCCCCGCTATCTCCCGTCTCTCCGGCGATCTTCGGTCCGCCATCCTGGCCAATGGAGACTGGCTCGCCCAGGCCTCCGCCCTGCACGACGCCCTGTTCTCGTCTCTGACGCCCGCCGAATCCGCCAAACCACATTGGCGGCTTTCTCTCGACGGCCCACTGTACGAAATCCCCTTTGCCGCATTGGCCCGTCCCACCTTCTCCGGCCGCCAGCCTCTGGCTCTCGACCATACCTTCACCGTCGTTGCTTCTCTGCTCGCCCCCCATGCAGAGCCACCGTCGGCATTGGCGGGCAGCAGGTTTGTTGGCGTCGGCGATGCCGTCTACAACCAGTCCGATGCCCGGCTATCCGTCTCGGCGCTCCCTCGCCGGAGTCCCAATCCCTGGTTCACGCTTGGCGCGGCATCACCGGTTGACTCAGACGAGTGGGACCTGCCCCGGTTGCCCGGCGCCGCCTTCGAGATCCAGTCGGCCGCGGCCATCCTCGAATCGGCCGGCGCCAAGTGCGACCTGCTGACCGGCCGCCGTGTCAGCCTCGATGAGATCGCCGGTGAGATCGCCCGCCCGCCGTCCATTCTTCACTTCGCCGCTCATGTGCTTTCCGCGCCCGCATCTGGCGTCGCCGTCGCCCTTTCCCGCAATCCCAGTCCTGGCGCAGCCCAATTCGTCCGCCCCGGCGAAGTCTTCATCGCCCTGGGCCGTGGCCCCGATGGACGCCAGCAATTGCTCTCCTCCACCAGCATCGCCTCCCGGTTCCGCGTCAACGGCTCTCTCGTCGTGCTCAGCGGTTGCGGCAGCGCTCGGGGCGCCGCCCTGCCTGGAGCCGGTCTCCAGGGAATGACCCGTGCCTGGCTCTCCGCCAGCGCCCGCTCCGTGGTTGGCAGCCTCTGGTCTCAACCCGATTCGTCGGAGCACTTCTTCAAATATCTCTATTCCTCCCTGGTCCAGGGAGCCGAGCTTCGATCCGCTTTGCAGGCCGCTCAGACGGCCATGCTTCGAAGCCGTGATTGGCGTAACCAGCCTCGCCATTGGGCGGGCTGGATTCTTGTGGGCAAGGAACGATAGGACGAGAACATCATGGAGAAACCCGATTCCGGCGCGCCCGATATCCCGGGCCGGCGGTCACCCCACGACCCTGGAGGCACTGCTCTCGACGAGTCCGGCGTTCGCTGGGCCTCACTTGTCGACCGCATCCGTTCCGGTGATGAAGCTTCCGTCGAGGAGCTCTACACCACCTTCGCGCGTGGTATCCGTTACTACCTGTGCAGACACCTCGGGGCCCAGGAACTTGACGACAAGGTTCATGATGCCTTCCTCATCGTCCTCCAGGCCATCCGCAACGGCAGCCTTCGCGAGCCCGAAAGGCTGATGGGCTTCGTCCGCACCGTCGTCCGTCGCCAGGTCGCCGCCTTCATCGACCAAGCCGTCCAGAACCGCAGAGACCAGGCGGATATCGAGGTCGGCGCTCGTGTCCAGGATTCCGCCCGCAATCCCGAGCGCTGCGTCATCGACGACGAAAAAAACGAGATCATGTACGAAATCCTCCGCGGCATCTCCGCCCGCGACCGGGAGATCCTCACCCGCTTTTATCTCTACGAGCAGAATGCCGAGCAGATCTGTTCTGAGATGCGCCTCAGCGAAACCCAGTTCCGCCTGCTCAAGTCCCGCGCCAAGGCGCGCTTCGGCGAACTCGGCCGCAAGCGGCTGGCCCGGACTCCGTTCATCGATGTTTTGTTGAGAAAAGCCACCGGAGCCGGACACTAAGATGGTGAACACCGCTCATGATCATTGCTGTTGCCCAATCGCCCGCGCCGGGACCTGCCCCCCTCGCTGGCTGCCTGTATCATGTACCTGGAGGGGCTATGTTTGAATTGCCGTCAGAGGACGATCACCAGTCCGAAGACCTGCTGACCAGGCGGGCAAATACCACATGTCTTTCCGAGCAGGAACTTGAAGCATTCCTACACGCCCGGCTCTCCGGCACCACCCGTGAGTCGATCGAGGAGCACCTCCTCTATTGCCAGTCCTGCCTCGACCGGATCGAGGCGGAAGAATCCTTCGCCGCCAGCTTTCGCGCCGCCGCAAGGCGCATAGAAGTTGAAAATCTTCGCGCCGCTTACTCCGGTTCCCCGCCCGGCCGTCTCGCCCGGCTCTGGAACCGGATTCGCCGCCCCTCCGGAACAAGTCTCGGCATCGTCTTTGCCAGCGCCGTTGCGATTCTAGTCTTGCTTGCCCTCCCAGCCCTTCGCCAGAGTCCTGCCCTCGACGTCTCCCTGGTTGCCGAACGCGGTCTGTCTGCCGGCTTTTCTTCGCCCGCCCCCGCCGGTCGCCCACTGCGTCTCAATCTTGACACAACAGGCCTGCCCGTAACTCCGCTCCGCCTCGAACTCGCTGCTTCGGCCAATCGGATCATCGCCCACACAACCGTTGCCTCGCCGGCTCCGAACCTGCGCTGGGATCTCGGCCGCGGCCTCGGCAAAGGGAACTACTGGGTCCGCGTCTACCAGAGCAAGCCCAACACTCTGCTGCGTGAATTTCCTCTGATCGTTAAATAACTTTAACTTGAACAGGTCCACACCCGCCACTCTCCAGCGGCGGGCTGGACTTTGTTAATCCTATTATTTTCAATAGATTATGGATGAGATCAGTTCGTTTGGTCGCGATTCCCGGGGCCGCCCATCCGCCTAGAACTCGCGTCTCTTCAACCTATCCACGGTGAACTTGGCTGTGTCAGCCACCGCCATCACCGTCATCACCCCCGCCTGCACCGGATCGGTCACCACTAGGTCGGCCGCTTCCGGAACGCTCCCCGCCATGTTCAGGCTGACCACGAGCAAGCCTTGCGCCCGAACCTCGCGCACGGCCTTTTCGATCTCGCCGCCCATCAGCGATCCGGCCAAGACCAACGCCTTTGCCCGTGGCAATCTCGCCACAGCCCGCACAGCGTCGGCCAGTGCCTGCTCGCCGACCAGCGGGATGGTGTCCACCGAGATGTGCTCGCCGCGGATGTTGTGGCGGTCTGCTTCGCTGATCGCCCCGATAGCGACCTGGCCCACTTGCGCTCCGCCGCCGATAATGATGACCCGCTTGCCATAGACCTTTTGCAGGCTCTTCTCGGCTGAGGCCGACCGCATTTCGGGCATCGCTTCGAAATCGGCCATCAGCGCGTCCGCGGCGCCCGCCAGTTCCACTTCGAAGTAAATCCTCGTGCAGCCCGGCGCTGTGCTGGCGAGCGTCTCCACCAGTTTGATATCGCCCCGATGAGCGGCGATGATGCCGGTGAGCCGGTGCAGCGCCCCAGGCTCGTCCCGTACCTCAAGCACCAATCCAATGCGCTCGCCAGCCATCTCAGTGCCTCAATACTCCACTTCGTAATGCGCCAGGACCTTCGTCCACAGCCCCTGCGCTTTGAGAAGCAGTTCGGTCAGGTCGCGCAGCGCGCCGCTGCCGCCGGGTACCGCGGTGACGTAATGCGCCATCGCTTTCACTTCCGGTTTGGCGTTCGCCGTGGCCACGGCCAGTCCGACGCGCTTCAAGAGGATGCAATCGGTCAGGTCGTCGCCCACATAGGCGATCTCCTGAGGGGAGAAACCCGACTTCTGAACGATCTCCTCGAACAGCGGCAGTTTGTCGGTATGGCCCATACACACATAGGTCATCTTGCTGGACCTGGCGCGTTCGGCCGTTGATTCCGCAGCTCGGCCGGAGATCAGGCCTGTCTGAAATCCATACCGGTGCAGCCACAGCAGCGCGATGCCGTCCTGCGAATCGAACTGCTTCACTTCAAACAGCCCGCCTGCCGGATTGGGCACGTGAAAGTACTTGCCGTCGGTGAGAACACCGTCGACGTCCATGAGAACGAGCTTGACGCGCTTCGCGCGCGCGTCAAGCTCTTGGCTATCAACAACCATGTATGAGTTTCCTGACTAGACAGTATACGTGCTGGCGCTGACGTTGCCGCCCTTGCCGGTCCAGTTGGTGTGCGAGAATTCGCCGCGCGGCCGGTCGGTCCGCTCGTAAGTGTGGGCGCCGAAGTAGTCGCGCTGGGCCTGGAGCAGATTCGCCGGCAGGCGGGCGCTGCGGAAGCCGTCATAGAAGGCCAGGGCGGTGGTGAAGGCGGGCATTGGCACGCCGGCGACGACGGCCTGGGAAACGACACGCCGCCAGGAGTCCTGGCAACGCGCCATGACGCCGCAGAAGTACTCGTCCAGCAGCAGGTTCGTCAGGTCCGGCTTGCGGTCGTAGGCTTCCTTGATCTGGCCCAGGAAGGCCGAGCGGATGATGCAGCCGCCTCTCCACACCAGGGCGATGTTGCCGTAGTTCAGATTCCAGCCGTACTCCTTGGCCGCTTCCTTCATCAGCATGAAGCCCTGGGCGTAGCTGACCAGCTTCGAGGCCAGCAGAGCCTGGCGGATGTCCTCCACCCACTTTGCCCTGTCGCCTTGAAGCGTGACCTTGGGTCCTGCGAGGATCTTCGAGGCCTCCACGCGATCGTCCTTGATCGCCGACAGGCAGCGGGCGAAGACGGCCTCGCCGATGAGCGTCACCGGGATGCCGAGGTCGAGCGAACTGACGGCGGTCCACTTGCCGGTGCCCTTTTGACCGGCCGTGTCGAGGATGAAGTCGACCACGGCTTCGCCCTTTTCGTCACGGTAGCCGAGGATGTCGCGCGTGATTTCGATCAGGTAGCTGTCCAGTTCGCCCTTGTTCCATTCGGTGAAGACCTGGTGCATCTCGTCGTTCGACATGCCGAGGCCTTCCTTCATGAGCTGGTAGGCTTCGCAGATCAACTGCATGTCGCCGTACTCGATGCCATTGTGGGTCATCTTGACGAAGTGGCCCGCGCCGCCTTCGCCGATCCAGTCGCAGCAGGGCTCGCCAGCCGGGGTCTTGGCGCAGATGGCCTGGAAGATGTCCTTCACCAGGGGCCAAGCGGCGGGACTGCCGCCGGGCATCATAGAGGGGCCGAAACGCGCGCCTTCCTCGCCGCCGGAAACGCCGGTGCCGACGTAGAGCAGACCCTTGTCTTCGAGATACTTGGCGCGGCGGATGGTGTCGGGGAAGTGTGAGTTGCCGCCGTCGATGATGAGGTCGCCGGGTTCGAGGAATGGCAGGAGGGTCTCGATGAAGTCGTCCACCGCCTTGCCGGCCTTCACCATCAACATGATTTTGCGCGGCCGCTTGAGCAGCCCGATCATCTCCTCGATCGAGTGCGCTCCGATAATAGTCTCACGGCCCTTGGCGGCGTCATTCAGGAACTCGTCCACCTTGGACTTGGTGCGGTTGTACGCCACCACGGTATAGCCGTGGTCGTTCATGTTGAGGATCAGGTTCTGGCCCATGACCGCGAGGCCAATCAGGGCGATGTCAGCCTTTGGTTCCATTCGTGTGCTCCTGTCGGATAATAGAAAACTCGCCGCGTGCATCCTGGTCATCGACTCAGCCGCCGGTGCCGGCGCCCGCCGCCTTGGCAGTTCCCGGCTTTGGCAAACGGGCGGCCAGTGGGGTAGGATTGAGCCGGCCGGCGCGCTCAGTTTGAGACCGTATTCAAGATGCCAAGCTCTCTTATATCATACGATGGCCGGATATCCCGGAAGGCGAAACGTGCCGAACGACCCCATCCATGAGACTGGTTCGCCGCCCGCATTGATTGCGGCTGCCATGGCGCGCCACGGCATGGCCGGGCCAGGCACACGGCTGGGCGTGGCTGTGTCGGGCGGCGCCGATTCGGTCTGCCTGCTGGTGTCGCTGGCCCTGCTCGCTCCCGGCCGAGGTTGGCATCTGACGGTGTTGCACATGAACCATGGGCTGCGCGGCGTAGACGCCGACGCGGACGCAGCGTTTGTCAAATCAGTCGCCCAGCGGCTCGATCTGCCGTCGGTCATCGAGGCGAGGCCGGTGGAACCGGGGTCCAACTGGGAGAACCGGGCCCGGCGGGCGAGGCTCGACTTCTTCGCCCATCAGATGCGAGCACTGCCGCTGGACCGGATTGCCACCGGCCACACACTGGACGACCAGGCCGAGACGGTCCTCATGAGGATTCTTCGCGGCGCGGCGCCGGAATCGCTGAGCGGGATCCGGCCGGTTACCCCTGACGGACTGATCCGTCCAATGCTCGATGTCGCGCACCAGGCTGCCTGCGAGTGGCTGCGGGAGCAGGGAATCGGCTGGCGCGAGGACTTGACCAATTCCAACTCCGACTATCGGCGCAACTGGATCCGCCACGAGGTCCTGCCACTGATCGAAAGACGCTATCCTGCTGCGCGGTCCACTCTGGCCCGCCATGCTGCGGCAGCGGGCGACGATGCCCGGTTCTGGGCCGTCGCGGCAAGTGAAGCGTCGGCCGTCTTCGAGCAACGGCCGGATTCGATGGTGGCGTCTGTTGAGCCGCTGGCCGCACTGCCGGCCGCCCTGAGGCGCAGAGTGCTGCGCGCGGCGCTCTCCCATTGGTCCTCGTCGATGGTGGATTCATCGCATGTCGAGGCGGTGGACGGGCTCATCACGCCGGGCCGCCGGGCGGGCCGGGTGGCGTTGAGTGAGGTTGAGGCTCGATTGTCGATGGGATTGCTGCGTATCGGCCCGCCGGTCAAGACGCCCGAAGTCGAGCCGCAAGTTGTCAGCGGACCGGGCGTCTATTGGATGCCCTGGCGCGGCGGGCGGCTGAGAATCGCCAGATTCGAGCTTGGCACGGGGGTGCTTCGGGCGTGGCGGCCGGGCGATCATGCGGCATGGACGGCCTCGCCCAGGCGGCTGAAAGAGATCTTTCAACGGGCTCGCGTGGCGGGCTGGCAGCGGGCCGGCTGGCCAGTGATCGACAGCGGGGGGCTGATTGTCTGGGCGGGCCGGTTGGGGTCGATCGCCGGAATCGAGGCCGAAGAAGAGCCCTGACGCCTCGGGACGCGGGGCGGTAACGCCTATATAATGGAATCAGGCAAGAAGGAGGGTCCTGGCGCGCGAGCCGGCGGCGAATGTGATCCCCGGCGAATGAATCGAAGCAGCGCGGATTCGCGTCTGAAGAGTTAGACGGGTAATTGTATCCGGCGGGCGAGGGTGCCTGCGCGCGGGAGATGGAATGAATTCAAACGTAAGAACAGCGATCTTCTGGGTGGTCCTCGCGTGCCTGGGGGTAATCCTCGTCTCGGTCTACCGGACAAGTTCCGGCCGGCAGGAGCAGGAACTCAGCTTCACCCGCTTCATGGACCAGGTGGAAGCCGGACGGGTGAAAGAAGTGACGCAAACGGGCATGGAGGTTCGAGGTAAGTACAAGGACGACAACACCACCGAACTGCACTCCACCGTTCCGCCGAATTATCCGGATCTTTACAAGATTCTTCGCGAGAAGGGCGTCAACGTCACCGTGAAGTCGGCCGATACCGGCAACTGGATGGCGATCCTGATCAATATCGTTCCCTTCGTCCTGCTGATTGCCTTCTGGATCTTCATGATGCGCCAGATGCAGAGCGGTGGCAACAAAGCTCTCAGTTTCGGCAAGAGCCGTGCCCGAATGCACAGCTCGCAGCAGAAGAAGGTGACATTCAAGGATGTCGCCGGCGTCGAGGAAGCCAAGGAAGAGCTTCAGGAGATCATCGAGTTCCTGCGCGAACCGCAAAAGTTCCAGAAGCTTGGCGGGCGCATCCCGAAAGGCGTGCTGCTGATTGGACCTCCCGGCACCGGCAAAACGCTGCTGGCGCGCGCCATCGCAGGCGAAGGCAATGTCCCATTTTTCTCGATCTCCGGTTCCGACTTCGTCGAAATGTTTGTCGGCGTCGGCGCCAGCCGCGTGCGCGACCTGTTTGAGCAGGGCAAGAAGAACGCCCCCTGCATCATTTTCATCGATGAAATCGATGCCGTCGGGCGCCATCGCGGCGCCGGACTGGGCGGCGGGCACGACGAGCGTGAACAGACGCTGAACCAACTGCTGGTGGAGATGGACGGATTTGAGTCGAACGAGGGCGTCATCCTCGTGGCGGCCACCAACCGCCCCGACGTGCTCGATCCCGCGCTGCTGAGGCCAGGCCGCTTCGACCGCCGCGTGGTGGTCAGCCTGCCCGATGTGAATGGCCGCGAGATGATTCTCAAGGTCCACACGAAGAAGACTCCGCTCGGCGACGACGTCGATCTGAGCGTGATCGCACGCGGTACTCCCGGATTCGCCGGCGCTGATCTCGCCAACCTGGTGAACGAGTCGGCGCTTCTCGCCGCGCGGCAAAACCGCAAGGTGATCACGATGGCGGACTTCGAGGTGGCCAAGGACAAAGTCCTGATGGGCGCCGAACGGCGTTCCATGATGCTCACTGAAGAAGAGAAGACGGTCACGGCCTATCACGAAGCCGGCCACGCCCTGGTGGCTGTGCTGATGCCTGATTCCGACCCTTTGCATAAAGTCAGCATTATTCCTCGCGGGCGCGCGTTGGGCATCACGATGCAACTACCCGAGCGCGACATCCTGAACCGCACGGAGTCGCAGTTGTTCACCCGGTTGTGTGTGACCATGGCGGGCCGCATCGGCGAACTGTTCCACACCAAGCAGTTGTCCACCGGAGCGCGCAACGACATTGAGCAAGCCACGGAACTGGCCCGCTCGATGGTCTGTGACTACGGCATGAGCGACCTGGGTCCGCTGAGCTTCGGCCGCAAGGACGAGCAGATCTTCCTGGGCCGCGAGATTTCGCAGCACCGCGACTTCAGCGAAGCCACGGCGATCAAGATCGACGAGGCCGTGCGCAAACTGGTGCAGGGCGCCTACAAACGCGCCGAGGAAGTCATCAACGGACACGTCTGGGCGCTTGAACATATTGCTCAGGCGTTGCTGAGCCGCGAATCAGTGGACGGAGCCGAGGTGAATGCCATTCTGCAAGGCCGGCCGGCCGCGCAGATCACGCTTGCCGAGCCGGCTGCCGAGCCAGTTGGCGACCAGCAAGTGATCAGGCCTGAAGCGGGTCCGCGCATCGCGCCTGGACTCATCGATGGAGAACGGCCCCAACCCGCGTGATCCCGAAGTTTCGCCTGTATCTATTCGACGTCGACGGGACGTTGCTTGATTCCGCCGCCGACATCACAGGCGCGGTGCGCGAGACGCTCGCGCTCGAAGGGGTCGACGGCCTCGATCAGAAGTACCTCGAGAGCTTTATCGGTTTTCACCTTTTCGACCTCTTCCAGGAGGTGCTGCCGGACTCTACCGAGGAGCAAAACCACGCCCTGCTGGCCCGTTACCGGCAAATCTACCTGAAGCGCGGCCACTCATCGACGCGCGTCTATGAGGGTGTGCCGGAGATGCTTGAGCGGCTGGGCGGACTGAAGTCCACGGCGACGACGAAGAGCAGCGAAACCGCGCGCGCCATCCTGACACAATTCGGGCTCGTCCAACATTTTGACCACGTGCAGGGCACCGACGGGTTCCCGTCAAAGCCCGAGCCGGATGTCGTCCTGAAATCGATCGAGAAGTTTGGCGTGAAGCCCGAGGAGTGCCTCCTGATCGGCGACTCAGGACCGGACATGGCCGCCGGACGCGCTGCCGGAGTGAAGACGTGCGGGGTGACTTACGGCTACGGCAATCTCGAGCATATGCGCGCCGAGCAGCCCGATTATTGGATCGATCACCCGTCGCAGTTGGCCTGACACGCAGTGCGGCTACTGCGCCGCGGCGTCCAGTTCCATCCGCTCCAGCTTGCGGTAGAGCGTCTTGCGCTCGATGCCGAGGATGCGGGCGGCGCGGCTCTTGTTGCCGCCGGCGGCGGCCAAGACCTTGCGGATCTGCTCGGCTTCAGTGTCGGCAAGCGATTCAGTGGCCTGTTCGCGCGGGCCTGACGAGCGGATCGCTTCGAAGACGGCTTCGTCGGTGATGCGCCCGCCGGGGGCGAGGATCACCATGCGCTCCATCATGTGCTGCAATTGGCGGACATTGCCGGGCCAGGTGTGGTCGCACAACGCACGCATGCCGGATTCGGTCAGCCGGGCGTCGAGCGAGTAGCGCTCGTTGTAGCGCTTCAGGAACGCGCCGGCCAGAAGCGGCACGTCGCCGGTTCGTTCGCGCAGTGGCGGAACATTGATGCGCACGACATCAAGGCGGTACCACAGGTCCTCGCGGAACTTGGCTTCATCGACCATCTTGCGCAGGTTCTTGTTGGTGGCCGCCAGTATGCGGACATCGACCTTTTTCGGCTTGCTCGACCCGAGCGGGCGGACTTCCTTCTCCTGGAGGAAGCGCAGCAACTTCAACTGGAAGTTCACGTCGATCTCGCCGATTTCGTCGAGAAAAACGGTGCCGCCATGGGCGGCTTCAAAGACACCTGTGCGGTCGCGGTCGGCGCCCGTATAGGCGCCGCGCATGGCGCCGAAGAGTTCGCTTTCGATCAGCGTCGGGGCGAGCGAGGCGCAATCGACGGGGACAAACGGCGAGTGGGCGCGCGCGGAATTGTCGTGGATCATCCGCGCGATCAGTTCCTTGCCCGTGCCGGTTTCGCCCTCGATGAGCACCAGAGCATCGGTGGGCGCGACGCGCGAGACGGTTTTGTAGATCTCGACCATCTTGGACGACGAACCGATCATATCCGTGGACAGCGGTTCCTCGGGATCGATCTCTTCGTCATCTTCGTCGGGCAGGCCCGATATCTCCTGTTCTGCGCGGCGCAGCACGGCGAGCAGGTCGTCGAGTTCGAAAGGTTTGGCGAGATACTCAAATGCGCCGCCACGGGTGGCGGCCATGACCGTTTCCATCGATCCTCTCGCCGACATCAGAATGACCTTGACCGAAGGATGGGCGCGGCGGGCGGCGTCGAGCACGTCCAGGCCGGTGCGCGAGTCGATGTAGATGTCGCTCAGGACAATGGGATAGGCGCGAGCGGCGAGGCACTCCATCGCCTCGTTGGTGGAGGAGACTGCTTCGACGCCAAAGCCCTCCAGGTCAAGAAATGTCGTGATGGTTGAACGGACGCTTTGGTCGTCTTCCACCAACAGCACAGTGGTCATGCAACTCCAGTCTAGCGTGGCCAAAACATGGCGGCGCGGGTTCAGAGGGTAGTATCGACGGAGAAACCCTTGACGAGCTTTTCGAGTTCGGCTTCTTCCTTGTCGATGGCGGCTTGATCTTCGACGAGGATCTTCGTCAACGCCTCCAGGCGCGTCTCCTGTTCATTCAGGCGGGTGGTGTAGCGGCGCAGGAGTTCCTTCTCCTCCGGGCTGCCCTTGAGCGATTTCATGTTCTCACGCAGGCGCTGTTGGTCCTCGAATATCTCGTCGCGTTCGTTTTCGTGGGCATTCTTTGTGGTCTCGGCATCAGTGACCTTGTCTCGCTGGGCGACAATCTTGGCCAGCATTTCCTGAATCGCCGGGCTAATCGACTTCTGGCGGATGAACAGGTTCAACTCGTTGCGGGAGAAACCGGACAACTGGAACGTGTTCGAGATGGGACGCGATTCGTCGATCGAGAGCTCGGCGGTTTGTTTGGCCGCGACGGGGATGCGAAAACGGACCCACTGCGGCGTGGTCTCGGCGGCAGTCGGAGCGTTGCGCATCGTGTAGCCGGGCCGGACCGGGTGTTCGACCAAGACCGTGCGCGCCTGACTGTCTTCGTTGCGCATCTTGTAGACCTTGCGCTCGCGTTGCTCGCTGTACTGGGTGAGGATGCCGTCGGCGATCTTGACGCGGGAGACGCGCTGCGGCTCCATGGCCTGCGTGGCGCTGACGTTCAGGGCGAGATCAGCGGCATAGCTGACAATGCGCTTCTCGCCGGCCTGCAGCGATTCGATAATGCCCTCGCCGGCGAAGGTCTGATCTTCGAGAACGGCGAAGGAGCCGCCGTCGAGGGTCGCGCCGGAGGAGTTGGTCAACCAAACGGACCGGAGCGGGACGCCGCCTTCGCGGGCGTTCCAGAGGCTGATCTTCTCGGCGCCGACCGGGGATTGGACGATGGGGACCAGAGCCGAACGGTTGCGATCAATGGTGATCGGTTCCTTGAGCTTGTACTCGAAGAGTTCGCCGACGGTCTGGGCGGTGGCGGACGGGCGGACGCTTGAGAAGTCGTTGGGATTGTTGCGGAACGATCCGCCACCGACACCACCTCCTTCTCCGGGGCCGAAGCCGCCGCCGCGACCGGCTCCGACATTGGACCCACTACCGAGCCGGGAACCCGAACCCACGCTCTTCCTCGTCGCCATTGCACTTTCGGTGTTCAGCCGCATTGGGGCAGCGGCCGTCACCTCAACAGATTGGTTTATCGACCCGAGATTCAAGGTCGCGTTCGCGGTGGTGGACGTCGTTTGGTTTACTTCCAAGCCAGCCATCTGGCTCACTTGAAATCCCGGCGACTGAACAACATTGCGGTACGCACCCTCGGACAAGCCAGAGATGACGTACTGCCCGTTCGCATCCGTTGTGGTTTCACCAGCTACATTGCCGGCCGCGTCGTAGGAACGGACGACCGCGCCGGCCACACCTGCTCCGGTCGGGTCCCGAACCACGCCGGTGATCGACCCGCCGCCGGGGGTCAGTGTCCGCTGGTGGGTCTGAGGGGCAGAGAGGTAGCTCTCGGGCATGGCCACGACGGGGCGGCGCGAATAGTAAGGCTTCGAAATCTCCTGGATGAACGATTGCGGTGCGCCGGCGACCAGCGAAAGCGAAACGTCTTTCCAATCCTGGCCCGAAGTGTTGTCGACGATGGCCCAGCCTTGCAGCAGCGGCGCAGCGCCCGCTTTGCCGCCGAGCACGAGACGATAGGTCGCTTTCCAGACTGGCGTTTCACTGATGTAGCTGACAAAGAGGCGGCGCTCGCCCTGGCCTTCGGTGCGGATCGTCATTGTGCGGAGGTCGGCGGCACGGGACGACGAGACGATGTCGAGATAGCGGTCCATCTGCGGCGTGAGCGCCTTTTCGAGCAGGCGGAGATTGACCGTGGGGCCGAGCTCGACGGTGCGGAGTTCGCCGGCTTCGGTGAGAAGCGAGATGTAATCAACTTCCAACGTGGTGCCGCCCGAGATGCGCGTCTTGCGCTCGACGCTGAGCAGGCGGCCTGTGACGATGCTGGTCCTGCTCTTGATCTCGACGCGCGCGCCCTTGAGGGCAAGCAGGAAGTCGCGCAGGGCGGCGTCGTTGGTCTGGGGAAGGGGCAGCTCGCCGAGTTGGCGGCCGACGGGTGGCTGCGAGGCGTAGCCTATGCCGGCGATACGGCCGCCGTTGAGGTCAAGCACGGTGATGGTCTTCAGCACGTCGTTCAACTGGCCTGACGGGAAACTGAGCGAGACCTCACGGTTGCCGGTCACCTTGCCGTCGAGCTCAAAGTAGCCGACGCCGTTCTTATAGAGAACGACGCGCTTGATATCGACCTGCGCGGGCTCCTGGGCCCAGGCGGTTGCGGTGGCAATGAACAGGAATAGGACAGTAGAGAAGCGCATAAATCCCTTCCAACGGTTACGATACCCGATTCGCGGGTGGCGAGGCGTGCAGGGCACCGGGGTGCGAATTGAGCCACAAGGCGTTCGACGCCCGCGCGGGGGTGATTGTTCCAGAAATGTAAAGCCAAGCGAGGCACTGGCGGGCTGAAGCCCTTTGCAGACTGAACCGGTTGCTGAAACCGGGCCAACAAAGTCAAGAAACTGTCCATTCTACACACTGGGCCGAACGAAGAATCAATTCGCTTGCGAGGGCGCAGCGGTGCCTGTTTGAGTGCTCGGGGTAGCTTTTCAGCATCCTGTGGAGTCTGCCCCACTTCATGCCGGCGAGGGCGCCGGCCGCGGACGAGGGCGTCCGCCCTACATCAGACTGAAGTCCGCCTCACACAGCCGAGCGCGCCGCAATTTGATACCCATTCGCATCGGGATGCCGCGTGAACTCCTCACACGCCGTTCGTCAAATGTGATATCTGGGGTAAGTATGTTGCGGCTTGAAATCGCGGTTGTTCTCAGTGCGATTTGTCTGGCGCAAACGCCGCAGCCGAGTGAGCCGCTCAGAGGGTCACATCCAGGGCTACTCCCTCCGAAGCTGCTAAAACAGGTCCCGCCAGAGTACTCGGAGCAAGGACTCGAAGCTGGGGTGCAGGGGATCTCGCTATACGAGATTGTGATCGATGAGAAGGGGATGGCGACGGATCTCCGGCTGTTGAGTCCGCTCGGTTACGGTCTGGATGAGCGCGCCCGGCAGGCGATCCTGCAGTGGCGTTTCTATCCGGCTCGGCTCAACGGCGAGCCCGTCAGCGTCTACGGACAGATCGAGGTGAGCTTCCGGCTGAGGGGCGTGAAATACAACATCGAGGCCGAACACCAAAGGACGGGCTTCAATAGGGCGATGGATCAAGTGAAACTTGGAGGGGAGCCCAGGACGCGCGGGATCGAGTCCATCCTCAAGCTGAGCAAAGAAGGTTTCCCTGCCGCCCTCCATGCCGAGGGCAAGTGGCATATTGCGGGCGGGCTCGCGCACTCGGATCCGGTTCGGGGACGTTCGCTTCTCAGGGAGGCCGCCAACCTCAGCTACCCGCCGGCGCTGTATGAATACGGCGTACTGCAACTCAACGGAGACGGGGTTCCGATGGACGAAAAGGGCGGCCTCAGACGCATTTTCGATGCATCAAGACGAGGCAACGCGCACGCCCAGTTCTTCCTCGGTAGATCCTACGAGAGAGGGTCGCTGGTGAAGAAGGACCGGGACCAGGCGATGGAGCAGTTCCAGTTGTGCGCGGCGCAGATCACTCCCATGTGCCAGTACCGTCTGGCGAGGCTGTTGTTGGACAAGCCGAAGAGGAAAGAGAGCGACTTGCTCCAGGCAGCGGCATGGCTGCAACTCGCCTCGGGGCACGGGGTGGAGGAGGCCCGGAAGGCTCTCGACGCCGTGATGCCTCAACTCACGCCCGAGCAACTGGCCCATGTCGACAAACTCCGACCATTGCTTGAGAAGAGGCCCCATCCCGATTTCGGGAGGGACTTCCGCCCACCCGCCAGCGTGGAAGAAGTGGTTGTCGGGAGTCGCTCCGCCTGCGGGGGCTCAGCGTGTTCGGGGTCCGCGATGGGGCCGGAGTCTATTGTTCGGTCATGTGGTGAACAGGCAGAGTGACGACGAAAGTTGATCCTTGATCCGGGGCGCTGTCGACGCAGATCGAGCCGCCGTGCAAAGTCACGATTTCCTTCACAATCGACAGGCCGATTCCGGTCCCCTGAATGCCGGATTTTTCGGCGCGTTCGGTGCGGTAAAACTTCTGGAAGAGCCGTTTCACCTCGTCCTTGGTCATGCCGATGCCCTGGTCGGCGACCGAAATGAGGACCCCTCGGCTCTCGCGCGAGGCCGAAACGCTGATGCGGCTGTCACGCGGCGAATACTTGATGGCGTTGGTGAGCAGGTTGTAGATGGCGTAGCCAAGCAGTTCCGTATCGCCGCGGATGGTGAGGCCGGGCGCGCCGGGCCAGTCAATTTGGATGGACTTGGCTTCGGCCAGACCGGCAGCCCTGGCGATGCAGGCGAGGATGAGGTCGCCGGCGTCGACATCGGATGTGTTCAATTCCATCAGGCCGGCGTTCAGGCGTTCGACATCGAGGAAGGTGGTGATCATGCGAGCGAGCCGTTTGGACTCGGAGTTGATCATCTGGCCGATCTGTTTGCGCTTCTCCTCGGGCAGGTTGTAACGGGAGATGAGTTCGGACGAGCCTTGGATGGCAGTCAGAGGCGTGCGCATCTCGTGCGCGACGAAGTGAAACGCCTGCTGATAGCGAGAGCGGGCGCTTTCGGAACTGGCCAGTTGCTTCCTGACGATGAGGAAGCGCCATGCACCACAGGCGATGAAGGCGGTTGCCGAGGCCGAGACCGGGGCGAAGGCGGGCAGGATCCAGCCTTGGCGGAAAAAGAGGTAGGGGGTGAGTTGGGCGGCGGCCAGCACCAGGAGGCCGGCCGCAAGCGAAATGTGTCCCTGTAACCAAACGAACGCGCCAGCCATGAGCAAGGCGAAGGCGAAAGCGAGCAGGACGGTCCAAAGAAGCGAGGCTTCGCGGAGTGTCCCGCCCGGCGATGAACCGGCGGCGAGGGTTTCGAAGGCCTGGGCGTGAATCTCGACGCCTGCCATGGGGCGGTCGAGGGCGACAGGGGTGAATAGGCGGTCGCGGATGGCGGAAAGAGACGTGACGCCTACGAAGACGACTCTGCCTTTCAGCCCGGCCGGATCGGCGGCGCCAGAAAGCAGGTCGCGCACGCTGACGGTCTCCATGTCACCGGGCAGGCGGTAACGGATGCGGAACGGCCGGCCCTGGTCCCAGCGGGACTGAAAGGTGTAGCGTCCCACCGTCACGTCGGTGGGCGAACTCATTGGTGGGGACGCACTCGATTGGAGACGGAGCGCTTCAAGGGACAAGGCCCAAAGTCTCTCTCTCGCCGAAACCTTCTCCAGCGGGATGCGGCGGTTGACCTCATCGAAGGGTCCGGCGAGGGCGTGGACGTGGCCGATTGCGGCGGCGTGAGCGGCGAAAGCCGGGATGGGCGGCTGCCACCCGGTCCCGTCGGGGAGCATCTCCGCGGCCAGGGCGAGGTTGGGGATGCGGGCCATGGCGGCGGCCAGGACGGCGTCCTCTTCGGGGATGCCCGGATCGGCAAGGGTGATGTCGAGGGCCAGCACGGCGGGCGGAGCGGGGGCGAGGCGGTCGAGTAGACGGGTAAGAGTCCGGCGCAGAGCGCGGTCGCCACCGGTTTCCATGAGAGTGCGGTCGTCGATGGCGGCAACGACGGCGGAAGGGGAGCGCTGCCCGGCCGGGTGGATCCGCTCAAACCAATCGAAGACGGCGTTGTCGAAACGGGCGGCCAACGGGGTCCAGGCCAATAAGGCGCACAGAAAGGCACAGGCTAGCGCCAGGACCCAGGCGACGGCTGTGTTGGACAGTTTCATTCGGACGGCGGGCGGCACGCTGCACCCGACAGTCCTGTTTTACCCCAGACCGAGGGTCAGGCGTAAGGAGATTGGCGCATGTATTCGACGCCGAGGAGGAAGAGTTCGCCCGCCGGCACGCAATGCCGGACCGCGGCCGGGATGGAGCGGCGGCCGCGATTGAGCGTGAAACTAGCGTCGCGTCCAAGGGCTTCGGGAGATTCGAGTTTCGCCCCCTGGGCCGACACTTCGATCATGCGGGCCAGGATGATATTACCGTCAGGCAGGACGAGGTTGACGGCCTCATTGGTGGTCAAACGGCGATGTTTCCTCCGGTTGGATCCCGGCGAGCCTGACGTTTTCGCGCGGGAGGACGAGGGCTGCAGCATGGCTCTGACGAACCGGTCCAACCCGGCAATCCGCTCCCCACACGGCTTGCAGCAAAGGACGTGGGCGGCCAGACGGTCCAGAGTCTCGACATCATCCCAATCCCCACGAAGTGCTTTCAGGACCGCGCTGACGATCCTTGGGCATTCGGCGCTGTCCTGACGGCCGTTTTCATCCATCAGGAGGCATATCGTCAAGCGATGGAGGATCGTGAGCCTCGCTATGCCGGTCAAGAGAAGTCGCCAGTGCGGCCCGGCCACCCATACCCGACGGCGGTGTGGAGTATCATTTGCGTTTATGGTGTGGAACCACATCACCCAAGAGCATTTCGATGCGTGCTATGGCGAGCGGCGCCTGATCCACTCGTGCGCGTCCTATTGGGCGGCGCGGAAGCCGGACTCGCCCGCCGTCATCAACGCCACGCGGGATACCACGATCACCTGGACCCAACTGGACAAAGTGAGCCGCGCCCTAGCCGGTTACCTGGAGCGATTGGGCCTGCGGAAGGGCGACCGGGTGGCGGTCTCCTTGCCGCTGCTGAATGAGCTGATCCTGCTAGAATATGCCTGCTTTCGCGCAGGTGTCGTATTGATTCCATTGGATCTCAGGCTTCATCCTGCTGAAGTATTAAGGTGCCTGGGGCTGACCCGGCCCAAGGTCTTCGCTTGCCTGGGCAAGACGCCCGCCGCCGATTTCGGCGCGCTGGCCTCGGCCGTGAAACAGCATTGCTCCTTCATCGAGCACCTTTGGATGTTCTGTCCGCCGGAGCAGGCGATTGAAGGGGCGCAGACATTTGCCGCGGTCATGGCCGAAGCAATCGCCGGGGGGTGGGAGACAACGGCAGTGGTGGAGCCGGGCGACGGGGCGGTGATTATCTTCACGACCGGATCAACCGGATCGCCCAAGCCGGCGCTGCTCACTCATGAGGGTACGACGGCCCAAAACCTGTGTCTCGGGACGGGGTTCGATTTCAATGAGAGACAGCGTGTGATGGTGAACCTGCCGGCCAGCCACGTCGGCTGCCAGAACGAACTCCTCATGACCTGCCTGTTCATGGGTGGCACGGTTGTCTCGCTTGAAATCTTCGACGCCGGCAAGACACTGGAGGCGATCGAGAAATACAAAGTGACACTTCTCGGCCAGATTCCGGCAATGTTTCATATGCTCTGGCGGCACCCGGACTACGGTAAGCGCGACCTGTCGTCGCTGAAGGTGGTGGTCTATGGCGGACAGAGCGTGCCGAGGCCGTTTCTAGAGAAGTTGCGGACGATGGCGCCGTTGATGGGGACGGGTCTGGGGCTGACCGAAACGACAGGGTTCTGCACGTACACGCCGCTAACGGGGGACGTGGACGAGATCGCCGCGGGCATCGGTTACTCGATGCCGATCTATCCAATGACAATCCGCGAAGCCATGCGGGGCGATGGGCTGGCTGGTGCGGAGTTGGCTGAGGGCCAGATCGGGCACGTCTGCTTCAAGGGAATTCAGACGTTCGACGGGTATGTGAACGATCCGGCTGCGACTGCGGCGGCAGCGTCGAAGGACGGATACCTCTACACGGGCGATCTGGGATGGGTGGACGGCAAGGGGCTGCATTTCTCAGGCCGGGCGAAGTTCGTGATCAAGCCGGCGGGTAACCAGGTCTTCCCCGGCGACATCGAGGAGCATTTTGCCAAGCTGACCGATAAGGTGGGCGGGTGCGGCGTGGTGGGCGTGGAGCACGCACTGTGGTCGGAGGCTGTAGTTGCCTTTGTTGAGAAGTTGCCCGGGGTGGATCTGACCGAGGTCGAGTTGAGGCGCCATGCGCGTGGACTGACGTCCTACATGCGCCCGTTGCACTATGTGATTCTCGAACCGGGAACGCTGCCGCTGAACCGGGTGGCGAAGGTGGATGCCATGCGGCTCAAGGACCTGGCACTGGAAGAGGTCCGGCGCCTGCGTGAGCGCGGCCGGTGGGATCGCCAACCGGTGGAGAACGAGGACACCATCCTTGACTTAGGAGCCCCCGCGCCGGATTGAATCTGTCCCTTGCATGTCATAATTGACGTCATGGATAGATCCTCCTGGGTTGCCCCACGCAAGGACGACAAAATCCGCACGCAAATGCATTACGCGCGGCGCGGTGTCATCACCGAAGAGATGCTGTATGTGGCCCGGCGCGAGCAGTTGGAGCCGGAGGTCGTCCGTAGCGAGGTAGCTCGCGGGCGACTGATTATCCCAGCGAATATCAATCACTTACGGCTTGAATCGATGGCCATCGGCGATGTGGCCGGAGTCAAGATCAACGCCAATATCGGTAACTCGGCGACCACCTCGGACGCGTCGGGTGAACTTGAGAAGTTGCACTACTCGGTGAAGTATGGCGCCGACACGGTGATGGATCTTTCCACAGGCGGCGACATCCCTGAGATCCGTAAAGCGATCATCCGGGAAAGCCCGGTACCAGTGGGGACGGTCCCGATCTACGAGGCGCTGAACCGGGTGAAGCGAGTGGAAGACCTGACCGCGCAGGTTCTGCTCGAAGTGATCGAGGAGCAGGCCGAGCAGGGCGTGGATTACATGACCATCCATGCAGGCGTGCTGGTGCAGTACATTCCGATGACGACGCGCCGGGTATGCGGTATCGTGAGCCGGGGTGGGTCGATCCTGGCCGAGTGGATGGTCAAGAATCACAAGCAGAACTTCCTGTACGAGAGCTTCGAGGAGATCTGCAAGATCTTCCAGAAGCACGATGTGTCGTTTTCGCTCGGCGACGGGTTGCGGCCCGGCGCGCTGGCCGACGCCAGCGACGAAGCGCAGTTTGCCGAGTTGAAGACGCTGGGCGAATTGACCAAGGTGGCCTGGGAATATGACGTGCAGACGATGATCGAGGGTCCGGGCCACGTACCGATGGACCAGATCAAGATGCAGGTGGACCTGGAGCGGGAGCTGTGTTACGAGGCGCCGTTCTATACGCTCGGTCCTCTGGTGACCGACGTGGCACCGGGATTTGACCACATCACCAGCGGCATCGGCGCGGCGATGATCGGCTGGCACGGGGCGTCGATGCTCTGTTACGTGACACCGAAGGAACACCTGGGCCTGCCGAACAAGGAAGACGTCAAGGCCGGCCTGATCGCCTACAAGATCGCCGCCCACGCCGCCGATGTCGCCCGCGGACGTAAAGGCGCCCGCGACTGGGACGATGAACTCTCCCGGGCCCGCTACCGGTTCGATTGGAAGCGCCAGTTCGAATTGGCGCTCGACCCCGAGACCGCCCGAGCCTATCACGACGAGACGCTGCCCGAGGACGGCTTCAAGGACGCGCATTTCTGTTCAATGTGCGGCCCGAAGTTCTGCGCGTACAACATTTCGCAGAAGGTGGAAGAGTTCACCGCCGAAGACGCCAAGGCGGTGCTCGACGGTACGTCCAAGAGCGACCTGGTGAACCTGGCCGGCGACTGATCGCCCTGGCCGGATTCAAGTTGCCCGGTCGCGACTGAGCTTGCGCCGCCCGGTGAGTGGTATGATCCTCCGGAGTACTGGAGGATGACATGAGCACTTACAAACGCAGAGGGTTCTTTCAAGGCGCGCTGGCCGCATTGGGCCTTGGCGCCGCGCCGACAGCCGCACAGCCTCCGGCGGGCGGTGGGCAAGGACGGCGGTACGGATTCCTGCCCGAATACGCCCGGGCTCAGAGCTACAAGTCACTGAAACAGTCGTCCCATGACACCACCGGCGGCAACGGCGACCGCTGGCCAATTAAGGCCGGGGCGACGCAGGAGATCTTCAACCAGAAGGGTCCGGGCGTCATCTCGCATATCTGGTTCACGATCTCGGCCGCCAGCCCGACACATTTGAAAGAGATCGTTCTGCGCGGTTATTGGGACGGGGAATCGAAGCCCAGCATCGAAGTTCCGGTGGGCGATTTCTTCGGCCTGAACGTGGCCGACTATGTGATCTACGAGAGCCAGTATCTGGCCTGCTCGCCGGGCAAGTCGTTGAACTGCTACTTCGCTATGCCGTACAAGACCGCGGCCCGGTTCACGGTGACCAATGAAGGCACGCGCGACGTCGGCGCGTTCTATTCAAACATCGACTTCCTGTCGGTGGAGGCGCTGCCGCCCGACACATTGTATTTCCACGCGCAGTATCGCCAGGAGACGCCGACCAAAGCCATCAAAGGTCCCGACGGCCGCGATGTATTGAACCCCGACGGCAAGGAGAATTACGTCTACTGCGAAACGCGAGGCCGCGGCCACCTCATGGGCGTCACGCTCGGCTGGGTGCAGAACTCCGAGTATTGGATGGGCGAAGGCGACGACATGATCTTCGTCGACGACGAGTCGAAGCCGCTCATCATTGGGACGGGTTCGGAAGACTACTTCCTGGGCAGTTGGAATTTTGGCGGGCGCGACGGCGCCAAGGCGTTCTCGCATCACCAGTACGGCGCGCCGCTCATCCAGAGCCCTGAACGCATGGGCGGGCGTTATTGCTGTTACCGTTTCCACGGCGACAATCCGGTGACCTTCACCCGCTACCTGAAACACACCATGGAACACGGCCACGCCAATAACCGCGCTGACATGTATTACTCCTGCGCTTACTGGTATCAGGACAAGCCGTATACCGACTTCCCGGCGCTGCCGCCGGTGGATGAGCGGCTGCCGAGGGTGGCGCAAGTTTAGGCAATTATATTCTTCACACACCTGTAGATCGGTTGGAAGGTGGGATAGCGGCATGGCCGTGGATGAACCAGACCGCATTGACGTCATGGGTACAGACAAGACTGATGGCACGCTAGCCCGTTTTCACACTTTCTATAGCGCATATCCGCAATACCGGTAACAAGC
>CAZSBK010000081.1:17839-23931 GCA_964604945.1 uncultured Candidatus Solibacter sp. | reverse complement strand
CCTCGGGGTTCTCGGTCCACTTGAGATCGTAGGGCTCGGCGGACTCGTAGTGGATGTGGAGGTCCACTAGGCGCTCGCCGATGCGGGCGAAGGCGGCGAAGTCCGGGGCGAAGGGGATGCGGGGGAGTTCCTTCTTGAGGGCCTCGGCGTAACGGGCGCGGTAGGCGGGGTGGTGGAGCAGGGCGTAGATGTAGTGGAAGATGGCGGAGCGGGTGATGGAGTCCGTTTGGTAGTTGGCGCGGAAGAGGTCGAGGGCGGAGTCGGTGATGTGAGACTCGGGGAAGCACTGCCCCTGGCGACCGCCCAGATGCAGGCAGGGGATGGTGTCCGTAGCAAGTGCAGAGAACTCAATCTGAGGTTCGGATGTGCAATTGATGACGCGGCATGGCTGTCCAGGTGGGAAGATGGCGGGGAGTTGGTAGACCTCCTCGTTGAGGATTCGATCGAAGAAGAGCCAGCGTTTGGTGAAGGGGCGGTAGAGGGATTGGCGGAGTTTGGATGATGGGACAGGAACCCGCTCTCTGCGTTCGCGGACTCGAAGATCGGCGGCCTCGGCGGGGGCCCGCTCTCTGCGTTCGCGGACTTCAGGCGTGGGGGGATTCGCCTCGTCGAATGAGGCGGAGTGGCCGCGTTTGAGATCAAGTTTGAGGTCCCGGCTCCACTTCAAAAGATCGTTGTTGACGAAGGCGTCGATCTCCGCTGGGCAGCCGGCGCGCTTGTAGCGGTCGAGTTCGGAGTTGTAGTTGTCGATGAACTGGCGGACGCGGGATTCGAGGGCGTCTAGTTGGAAGTCATAGACGACATCGTCGCGGTTGGTCTTGACGCCGCCGGAATAGAGGCTGAAGAGATCGTTGATGGGCGTGAAGCGGGCGAACTCATCGGCGTTCTCAGGGACGAGCCAGTTGTGGGCGGCGTCGGGGATGAGGGTCTGCCAGGGGATCTCAGCGTTGCGCAGGAAGCCGAGCTTTTCACGTTTGGTCCACATTTCAGGGACACGGTGGTAACGGAGGCGGCACGATGCGCCCGACTTGCGGATCGCGAGTGTGACACCTACTCCCGTCTGAATCCCGAAGACGTTGTGCTTGGTGCCGCTGATCTGCCGATTCACGCGGATATCGCCGTGCAGGTCGATGTGGTCTATCAGGGTGAATTCTCGGGCGAGGTGCCCTCTCATGCCGTCGAAGGCCTCTTTGACGACGAACGAGTTATTGGAGACGAAGCAGAGGATGCCGTCCTGGTTGCCGATGCGGTCAGTGGCCCAGCGGAAGAATTTCACATAGGCATCGGAGAGGGCGTTCTTGTTAGTGGCGCTGGAGTCCTTTGAATAGGTCTCGCGGATGCGGCGGTCGATCTCCTTGTAGGCGCGGTTCTTGTTGTTGTCGTTCTCACTTTTCTGGCCGACGTTGTAGGGCGGGTTGCCGATGATGACGTTGATCGGCGCGTCTTTCTGGCGTTGGACGCGGGCCGTGTTCTTCTCGGTGAAGAGGCCCAGTTGCGGGGCTTCGGCCATGTCGAGGGTATCGACGAAGCAGAGACCTTCGAATGGCCGGCGTTCGCCCATCCGCTCCCAGTAGGCGTGTTCGATGTTGAGCGAGGCGATGTAGTAGGGCATGAGCATCACCTCGTTGGCGAACAACTGCGAGCGGTACATCTCTTCGAGGTTGCGGCGGGGGATGAAGCTCTGGATGAGATGGGCGATGAAGTTGCCGGTGCCGGTGCAGGGGTCGAGGATGTAGGTGCCGGGAGAGCCGAGCGGGCGCTGGAATTCGTTTTCCAGCGCGGCGGCGACCGAAGCGCACATGTAGTGGACGATTTCGGGCGGGGTGTAGACGATGCCGTGGGTGTCGGCGGTATCGGGGGAATAGGCCTGGAAGAATTTCTCGTAGACGCGGTCAAGGAAGTGCTGTTTGTCGGCGAATTCGGTGAGGGTGGAGGCGGTGGATTCGATGGTGTTGTAGAAGGGGTCGAGGTCCTTCAGAAACGACTTGCGGGAGAATTCCTGAGAGGCGAGGGCGGTGATGACGCGTTCGACCTCGGAGGCGATGACGTTGGTGGAAACGAACTCCTCGTAATCGAAGACGCGACGGATGAGGCGCTCGGTGAGGAGGTGCTGGACGAGCATCTCCTGGACCTGCTCGGGGGAGAGGGCGGGGTTGAGCGAAGCGCGGCAGAGAGTGAGGAAATTGTCGAAGACGGAGGCGAACTGGCGGCGGTTCGAAAGGGCCGAAGCCACTTTGCGTTCGAGGGTGGCGGCAATGTCGGGGATCTTGGCCTGGAAGGCAGCCATGGCGTTTTCGAAGCCGTCGATATCGGGGCGGCGGTGGTGGTAGTAGGTGGTGAGGAGATCGGTGAGGGCGGGTTCCTTGTTGAGGTCGATGTCGAGGACGGGGGCTTCGTTCTGGTAGAGGACGGCACGGGCGGAGTCCTCGAAGATGATGTTAGAGGCGGGGTATCCAGCGGCGAGTTTCTTGCGGATTTCGAGGTCGAGGTCGTCGTGGGTGTCCTTGGCTTCATAGTAGGCGCGGGGGATGGAGTATTCGTCCTGGAGGGTGGCGTCGGGGATGATGAGGCGGGTGCCGAAGGCGCGGGTGGGGTGTTCGGAGATGAGGAGCCAGCGGTGGGGGCGGGCGGTGTCGGAGAGCAGGGTGAGGAAGGCTTGGCGGACGGAGGATTCGTTTTCGATGGAGTGGGCGGTGAACTGGCGGCGGGTTTCGTAATAATTCTGAATGGATTTGCGAATCGCCGCGGTGGACATCGATGAACGTGAGTGTATCAGGGCGAGCGGTGCGGGTGTCGGCTGAGTGGATGCGCACGCCGGGTGGGTCGAGGGTGTTGGAGAGGGGGGCTTGGCAGCCCGCCTCTCCAAACCTCTCCCCTGCTGGGATTCGGGGTGATACGGCGTTTGGTGGCGGGTTTTTGGTTTGGGGGACAGTCCCACAACGTCCACGACAGCAGTTGGACGTGCCAGAGGATGAAGGGGTTGGGGACATTGGGGACAGTCCCCGATCGAGATGGCGCGGGCGGGGCTGAGTGATTGTGGACGAGGGGATCGAGGACGACGGAAGAACGGAATGCACGAGCGCGCGGAGATACCCGCACCGCAAGGGTGCGGGGCGGCTGAGTGGGCGTCTATGAAGGGTTCGAGGACGGCGGAAGGAATGGGATAGCCACGAGGCACAGGCACGCGGAAGAACCCGCCGCCGCAAGCGGCGCGGCTGGCGGCTGAGTGCAGGCGTCGGTTGGGGGCGTGAGTTTGACGAAGACATGCCGGCACGAATGCCGAGACGGCAGACCTGGGGGTCCGCGCCACGAGGCTCGGACGGAGCGCGCAAGAATGTACCGCCCGCTGACGCAGGCGGCTCGCCGGGGGCGAATGGGGCCGCGCTCGGGGCCAGCGGTCCGCCCTACTGTTGCGTCTACTTTCGACCGTGCCGGCCAGGGGTCCGCCCTACTGGTCGAGAATGAGTCACCGCCCGCTGACGCAGGCGGCGTGGGGGGCAATTGTGGGGTTGCTTCGGGGGCGCGTTGGAGAGGGGGCTTCGCAGCCCGCCTCTCCAAACCTCTCCCCTGCTGGGATTCGGGGTGATACGGCGTCTGGTGGCGGGTTTTCGGTTTGGGGGACAGTCCCGCAACGTCCACGTCTGAAGTGGGGCGGGTTTGTGGACTTGTGGGTTGGGGACGTTGAGGACAGTCCCCGAGCGAGATGGCGCGGGCGGCGCTGTCCGCTCCGCTACACTTGATCTGAGGCCGTCCGCAAACCCGCCGGCCCGGCACAGGACCATGACGCAGCAGCCCGATCCGAGTTCCGGTGGCAACGGCAACACGATGCCGTGGCCCGAGGCCTGTTCGGTCGAGATTCGGGACCTTCGGCACCGGTACGACGGTTCTCGCGAAGCGTTGAAAGGCATCAGCCTGGCAATCCGGCCGGGCGAGCATGTTCTGCTCGCGGGCCGGTCCGGCGCTGGTAAATCGACGCTCGGACTGCATCTGAACGGCATCCTCTCGGCGGATGCCGGAGAGGTGCGAATCGACGGGCGGAAGGTGGAGAAGTCGAATCTGACCTGGGTGCGGAGCCGCGTGGGTATCGTCTTCCAGGACCCCGACGACCAATTGTTCACACCCTCTGTCGGCGAGGATGTGCAGTTCGGACCGCTCAATCAGGGGCTCACCGCCAAGCAATCCATGGCGCGCATGGAGGCCGCACTCGCGGTGGTCCGTTTGGAGGGTTTCGAGACCCGCCTGAACCATGAGCTGTCGCATGGCGAGAAGCGCCGGGCGGCGCTGGCCACGGTCTTGGCGATGCGGCCGGGGCTGATCGTCTTCGACGAGCCCTTCGCCAACCTGGATCCGTCAATGGTGCAGCACCTGGCCGAAATCATCGCCGAACTGCCGGTCACGGTCCTGCTGATCTCCCACGAGATACTGCCAGCGCTGGGATGCTGCCACCGGATGGTGGTGATGGGCGACGGTGTGATCGATGCCGACGGCGAGGCGATGGAAGTTGCCCGCGACCGCGAACTGCTGGCGCGCCACGGGCTGGATTTCTATTTCTACGACAAGGTCTGGCAGGAACTGCGACAACGCGCCGAAAGCTAGATCAGGCGCGGCGGGCGCGGAAGCCGTACCAGAAACCGGCGAGTCCGACGATGAGTGCGAGACCCAGCGCGGCCCGCTCCAGGCGCGATGACGATGCGGCGGCGGGCGGCTGAGCCGTGGCCGTGAAAGGGCCGGGGATGTGGATGGTGGCTTGCTGGACGTGGCCCAGTTCGTCGTCGGCGGTGATGCGCCAGTCGCCGGGCGAAGAGGGGCGGAAACAGAAGTAACCCTGCGCGTCGGCGTTGCCGGACTGATAGACGCTGGAGATTGCGCCGGGGGCGTGGATGGTGACCTTAGCGAAGGCGACCGGTTCGGAGGCGCCATAGAGGGCGCGGGCCACGACGGCGGGCGGCGCCAGAGTGGTTTGGATGGCGAGGTCGTGCGCGCTGAGAGGAAGCGAGCAGGCCAGCGTCCAAAGAGCGAATCGGAGGATTGCGGGCGGATGTCGGCGCGGCATGAGACCAGTATCGCGAATTTTCGAATCGTGCTACTATCCGTCGTCATAGGGAGAGATTTGCTTTGAACCATCGCATACCATCACGCCTCCTGGCCGGAGGCCTGCTGCTGGCCGGAGTTGTAGCAGCGCATTACACCTGGATCGCCCCGGCACCGCTGGTGTTGGGCAAGGTGAACAAGGTCTCGATCGCCCACGGACATCATTTCCCAATGAGCGAGGAAGCGATCGTCGCGGCGCAAGTGAAGGCCTTCGCCGTCGCGCCCAGCGGAAAGCGGATTGCTCTGAGCGCCGTGAAAGCGGACAAAACCGTGGAGGCTGATTACACGCCCTCCGAAGCGGGTACGCACACGTTTGGATTTGTTCAGGACCGGGGGGTACTCAGCCGGACCCCTGGCGGCGTGAAGCCGGGCGGCCGTGATGTGAATAAGGATGCGACGCAGGCATTGCGCGTAATGCGCACGGCGGTCGCCTTCGGTTCGACGGCCAAAGTGGCACCGCCTGGGAAACCGCTTGGGCTCGAACTCGAGATCGTCCCGCAGGTGGCACCATCGTCGGTCACGCTGCAACTGCTGCGTTTGGGCAAGCCGCTGGCCGCGACGGCGATCCAGGTTCTCACGAGCGGATCAGAAGAGCCAAAGGATCTGGGAAAGACCAGCGCGCAAGGCACGTTGGTCTATGCGATTGGCGTGGGAACGAAACCGCCCGTGCTGTTCATTGCAACGGTGGCCGAACCGGCCGCGAAGGGCGCAAGTTACGACACGACGAATCTGAGCACGTCGCTCTACCTGAGCTGGTAGCGGCAAATGCATATCGCCGACGGCATCCTCCCGATGGCCTGGTGCGGCGCCGCCTATGCGGCGGCCGTTCCGCTGGTCTACTGGTCGGGCCGGAAAGCCGAGCCGGCTGAGATCGTGAAGATGGGTCTGGTGGCTTCGGCGCTGTTTGCCGTATCGCTCGTCCACATCCCATTCGCGGGAACGGCGATCCACGTCGGGTTGCTGGGATTGGTGGGGATGCTGCTGGGTGCGCGTGTGCTGGT
>CAZSBK010000081.1:0-17829 GCA_964604945.1 uncultured Candidatus Solibacter sp. | reverse complement strand
ATCGCCACCATGGCCGTAGAAGCAGCGGCAAAAGGCGCGCGTGTGCTGGTGGTGGTCTTTGCTGCGTTGCTGATGCAGGCGCTGCTGTTCCAGCATGGCGGCATGCTCGCTTTGGGCGTGAACACGCTGAACATGGGCGCGGGCGCATTGGTGGCGGGCGGTCTCTGGCGCATGAAGTTGGCGCCGGCTGGGGTGAGATCGTTTGCCGCGGGATTGATTGGCGTGCTGATACCGGCGCTCGCCGTGGCAGTGGAGTTCATGCTGGCCGGCTACGGAAAAGGATTCCTGGCCCTGATGGGACTCTATTCGGCCGTGGCCGTGGTTGAAGGGCTGATGACGGCGGCGATTGCGGCTTTTCTCCTGCGAACCAAGCCCGATGTCTTGCTGGCGCCAATGGCCGGCACCGGGGCCGCCCGGAGTGCTCGATGAGTCCATTGACGGACATGGCCAGGCCAGTGGCGCCGGCTGTGAAACTGGCCGGGTTCTTGGCTTGCGCCGTCCTCGTGGCGACCACGCCGGGCTGGAAGCCGGTCGCGCTGGCGTGCTATGCGGCGTTCTCAGCGATCCTGTTCGCCGGTTTCGATGCGCCAGTCCGCCTGGTCGCAAACAGGGTTCTGGCGGCGTTGCCGGTCATCGTCTTGACCGGAGCGATGCGCGCATATCAGTCTGGCGGCGCACAAGCCGGGGCCACCATGGTGTCGAAGGCCTTGCTGGTCATCTTCATGTTTGCCGTATTGACGACCACCACGCCTGTTTCGGAGATGCTGACGGCGATGCGGCGGCTGGGGATGCCGGCGGCAGCGGGATCGGTGCTGGCGTTGATGGAACGATATGTCCGGCTGCTGGGCGAGGAGTTGGGTAGGATGCACCGGGCCAGAGCAAGCCGGACAACGCACGCGGTGGGCGTGGCCGGGCGATTTCGGAATGAAGGTCAATTGGCTGGAGCGCTGTTGCTGAGAAGCTGGAACCGGTCGGACCGGGTGTATCAGGCCATGCTGGCGCGAGGCTTCACTGGAGACTGGCCAAACACGCGGCGCTCAGCCTGGGGCCTGCGCGACTTCGCCTTCCTGGCATCGATGCTGGGAGGATTCTTGCTGGCGCGATTCATCTAGGAAGTTGGTACCCGGGGTGGGACTCGAACCCACACGTTCCTTTCGGAACAACGGATTTTAAGTCCGTTGCGTCTGCCATTTCGCCACCCGGGCACGGTTGAAAACAAATGGCTTACCGAACGGTTTGCCGTTCCGGTCTGTCCACTGTGGCGACTTCTGCTAGCGACCACACCACATTCAGCATACAGAATCGCTCCAATGCGCGTTCCGTCGCCTCCGGGGAGGAAGGTACTTAAGGCGCGTGATCGTGAAGGCATCGGCCCCGGATTCGCAGAGGAGAGTCCCGAGGGAGAATCGGAGCGAGTGCGCCAAACGTCCACCCGCCCGCATTGCTCCCTGAGGGGGACCCGACGATGCTCGCTCCGGCTACTGGCCGTAAGTCAGCCCGAAGCCAAACTTGAACAATGGATCGTCCATGTCAAAGGGTACGTCGGCCGCCTGGGCCATCACTGATGGCATGTCGGCCGGCAGGTCGAAGGGCAGTTTACCAGACGGCTTCGCCTTTCCGAATACCAGGTCCAAAACTGCCTGATCGCTTGCTCCGAAGGCGGCGAACACACCCGCGACGCTGTCGATGAATTCGGTCAGAATCACCGGCTTGTCCATATTGACGATGACGAAGGTGGGCGTGCCCGACACCGCCACCTTGCGGATGCCGTCCAGCACTGTCCAGTTGGCCGCGTTCGCGTAAGCCAGCGTGATGCCGTAGGTTGCCACCGGCGGCGGGGTGGCTGGGGCGGCGCCGCGGGGGGCTCCCATCGCGAACGCTCCGCCATAAGGGTACGTAGTGGCCGGGCTAGCCACGCGCAGGATGGCGAAGTCTGCCGCCGTCGGGTCGTCCACCACGGTACCGAACTGCGCGGCCGCTTCGCGCGCGATCCCCTCGACGTAGATTCTCTTCCCCAACACAGCCGGCAAGACGTTATCGGCGTTCTTCAGCAGGACCGTGGACCGCACCTGCGCCGCATATCCAGCAGCCAGGAACTGCGGGTTCGCCACCGTGGTCTGTGCCTGCTCGGGATCGACGTAGGGGTTTTCGAACAGCCCCATCTGAAAGAGCGGCCGGAGCGCGCGCCGCGCGGCAGTGTCCACCACGGCCAAAGGGATGTCGCCGTCCTTCACGCTCGCAAGGATCACGCTAGGGTCGTTGTCTCCACCGATCTGATCGACGCCGGCGAGTACCATAGTCTTCTGCCGATCCTTCTCCGACAGCTTTTCTACACCCCACGGCATGTTGCGCAACCAGTCGGTCACCACCAGCCCCTGGAAGGCCAACTCCTGGCGCAGCAGGCCGTTGAGCATCGCCTGGGAGTAGTTGATGCCGACCAGGTCCTTGCCTACCGGAATGAAGTAGCCACCCATGATCCCGCCGGTGCCGGCTTCAAGGGCGGCGCGGAACGGAATCAGGTGCTCGTCGAAGCGGTTCCCAGGGTAGATGGTCCATTTGCCGTAGCTATTGTGCGGGTCGTAGCCGTCCTTCACTGGACCGTTGCCGGGGAAGTGCTTGGTCACAGCCATGACGCTTTCCGGACCGAGTTGGCGGCCCTGGAGCCCCTCGACGATGGTCTTGATTAGGGTCGCGTTCAGTTTCGCATCCTCGCCGAAGGTCCCGCTAATCCTGTTCCAGCGCGGCTCGGTAGCGGTGTCCGCCATGGGGCCGAGCAGGCATTGGATGCCGATGGCGCGCAGTTCCTTGGCTGCGATCTGTCCGAACTGCCGCACCAACTCCGGATCGCGCACGGCAGCCAGGCCCAATTGATCGGGCCACTGCGAGACGGCCGGCTTGCCGGCTGCGGCGCGACCGACGCCATGCCGCGGGTCCGTACTAAAGACGATCGGGATCCCCAGCCGGCTCGCCTCCGCCATTTCCTGCAGACCGTTGTGGAACTTCGCCGTGACGCCCGGCGCCTCGCCGGCGTTCGGCCGCACCAGGATGTAGCGGATGTTCCGCTCCACGACGAGTTGTCCGGGATTGGCGCTGCCCATCGGTTCGACGTTGTTCGGGTTGCCGCGGCCCTGAATCGCGCGATTTGCGTTTCCCGCGGGTGGCGCTCCGCGGCCCGGCCCCATGCGCCCGCCCGCCGCCGGCACGCCTAACACTTCGCCGTTCGGCCCAGTGAAGCCCGACAGCGAAGAGTGGATCATGAGCCCCGTCTTCTCCTCAGGCGTCATGCGAGAGAGTAGATCAGCAATCCGCTGGTCCACCGTCAGGCGCCAGTCCTCGTAGCGGTCCAACACGCCGTTCTTGTTCAGGTCGCGGAACTTCAGTCCGTCCTTGCTGATCACCGGCACCTTGCGCGCATCGATCCGCGGCTGGCTGGCCGCCTGCAACAGCATCACGGACGCCGCCCCCGCAATCACGAAGAAAGAATTCCAGATCATTGGTGCTCCAATACGCTGGCGGGGGCACTCCCCGCCCGGCCCAAAGGGTGTCAGGAATGGTCAGCCAAGAGTTCCATCTTGACCCCCGACACGGGGCCAGTATACACCTGCCCGATGGCAACCACTGAATGGGCCGGAGTACTATCTATTGCTGAGCGATGGTTTCAACCCCTCAAGGGTGGCGCCTCGAGCTTAGGCCGGTTGCGTCTGCAGTTTCGCCGACGATTGGTGACATGGCCGAAGAGGACCTGAGGGATTCCAAACGAAGGGTTCCAGGGGTGGAAGATAATGGAATCAGCAACCCTCGCCCTCGCGGATGTGTCTATTGAAATTGAACCAGATGAAGACTACTCATTCAGCCGCCGCGCTGGCGCTGTCCTTTCTCATTGTCCCGGTGGCGGCCTGGAGTCAGGCCCCCCCGCGGCCAAAGGCCGGACCTGTGGCGGTGATGCGCTCATCCGAGATCAAGCCGGGCATGAAGGGCACGGCCTGGACCGTCTTTGAAGGAGCCGAACCCGAAGCTATCCCGGTGGAGATCATCGGCGCCTGGAAGAACGCATGGGGGCCGAAACAGGACATCATCCTGGCCAAACTCGGTGGACGGGCAGCCCGCACCAACGTCGCCGGCGGCATGAGCGGCAGCCCAGTCTATGTCGATGGCAAGCTCATTGGCGCCATCGCCCTGCGCATCAGTGTCTTCTCTCCGGACACGATCTGCGGCATCACGCCGATCGAGCACATGCTGGAGATCAATGAACTCGATTCCTCGAAGCCTGCAGCACCCAAGACTCCGCAAACCGCGGCGGCACCGTCTGATCTGACCGTGCCTGCGAGTTTCCTCGGCTCCAGCCCGCGGCTGGTGGCGATCGAGACGCCGCTGACCTTTTCGGGCTTCCACCAGCAGACGCTGGATGCCTTCGCGCCGGTTTTCGCACAAATGGGTATCCAGCCGGTGATGGGCGGCGCTTCGGGCAGCGTTTCCGGGCCGGCGCCGGCCCCCGGATGGGAGAAGGCACTTGCGCCTGGCGACGCGATCTCCGGGATGCTGGTCTCGGGCGACTTGAACATCACCGGACTGGGCACTGTGACCTACAACGACGGGCGGCGGGTTCTCGGCTTCGGGCACAGCTTCTTCAATCTGGGCCCGGTCAGCATGCCGATGGCCAAGGGAGAAGTCCTGATGGTGTTGAGCTCTCAGTTCCAGCCCAACAAGTTCGCCAACGCCACTGAAATCGCCGGAGCGCTACGCCAAGACCGCCATTCCGGCATCATGGGCGTGCTCGGCGAACGGGCCGAGACGATACCAGTGACCCTTGAGGTCGAAACACCAAAGCTGAGACAGACGTTCAGTTTCGAGACCTTCATCCATCCCAAATGGACACCCCTGTTGATGACACTGGCGCTGTACAACACCTTGCAGGGGATCAATGACGCTGCCGCCGACGAAGCGACGTATAGCTTTGACGGCAAGGTAGACCTGACAGGCATGGCGCCCTTGGCGGTCAGGCAAATGGCCGTTACTGGAGACGCGCCGATGCCGGCGCCGATGGCGCTCGCACTGTGGTGGGGCGATCGATTTTCGCGGCTGTTCCAGAATCCTGAGAGCGCGCCATCGATCAAGCACGTTACGGCCAAGCTCAAGATGGTGGGCGAACGGCGGGCGTCGGTGATCGAAGGCGCCTGGCTCGACCAGTCCGAGGTAGCGCCCGGCGCGGCGTTGACGGGCAAGATCGCTTTGCGGCCCTGGCGCGGTGAACGGATCGTCAAGCAATTCAGACTGGACCTGCCCGCGACTCTAGCCGCGGGCGAGCACCGCGTACTGATCAGCGACGGAGACACACTGAACCGCCCGCGTGCGATGGCGTCGATGGTAAATAGAAACTCGCTCGAGCTGTCGCAGGTGGTGGCGTTGATGAACCAGGAGCGGACGAACGATCACGTCTATGTGTCATTGATCGAGGCGCGGCCGACCGTATTCGCCGGCGACAAACAGTTGGGTGGCCTCCCCCCTTCGATGATGAATGCGATTCAGGCCGGCCGGGCGTCGACGCCAGTGGCAGCGACCGGAGAGACGGTCAGCGTCTCGACGCTGATCGAATCGGGCGAGATGGTGAGCGGCAGCGTGGCGCTGAGATTCAAAGTGAAGTAGAAAGACCCGGGAACAATGAGATCCAAGTACCTTACTCTGGCGGCATTGCTATCGATCGCCGCGGTGGCGGCCTGGGCCGTGGAAACGAAGAAATGGGTGGTGAGCGAGGCTCGGGACTACGACGAAGCGGAGTTGAGCAACATCGCCGTATCCACAACAGGGCGCCTCAGCCTTTCACCTGCCGCCAAACTGCTGATCGACTCCGGCACGGCACAGTTCTGGGCCGTCGCCGCCGATGCGCGCGGCAATGTCTACGCCGGGGGCACCGATGGCAAGGTTCATGCCTGGCGCAATGGAGTGGCTTCGGTGTTGGCGACACTCGAAGGGGGATCGGTATTCGCCCTTACGCTCGACTCGAAAGGTGACGTGATCGCAGGAGTAAGCCCATCGGGCAAGATCCACCGCATCACAGCCGCAGGCCAGGTTTCGCTGGTCTGCCAGACCAAGTCCAGCTACATCTGGGCGCTCCGCTACGACAAGGCAGGCCTTCTTCATGCCGCAACGGGCGAACCAGGCCAGGTTGTCGCCATCACGCCGTCGGGCCAGCCGAATGTGGTGCTTGATGCGGGCGAATCCCATGTCCGGTCGCTGGCCATGGACAGCACCGGCAACTGGATCGCGGGCACGGACCCAGGCGGCGCCGTGCTGCGACTCAACGCCAAAGGAGAGCCGTTTCTACTGCTGCAAACGGCGAAGCGCGAAGTCACATGCATCGCCGCCGGCCCGCAAGGCGTTATCTACGTCGCCGCATCGGGCGCACGTTCGGCCGCGACCGCACCTGCGGTTCCCATCATCACGCCGCGTCCGGCAGCCGCCACGGCGCAGGCGCAGCAAGCCGCAGGCCAGGCGCAATCCGGCCAGGCGCAGCAACCGCAGCCACAGCCCGCCGCCACGCCGGCGTTGCTGGCAACCGCCACTGGCGGCAGCGAGATTTACCGCATTGAAGCTGACGGTGATCCCAGGCTGCTCTGGTCGAGCGCGCGCGAAATCGTCTACTCGCTGGCCGTGGACGCCAAAGGCGCACTCTATGCCGCAACCGGCAACGACGGGCGCATCTACCGTATCGACTCGACGACGGAATCGACTCGTATCGCCGACCTCGAAGCGCCCCAAACCACGTCACTTGCGACTCTGGCGTCGGGCGCTTTGCTCGTGGCGACAGCCAATCCGGGCCAAGTGCATCAGTTCGGGCCCGCGCTTGCGGCTGAGGGCACGGTGGAAAGCAGCGAGTTTGACTCCAAGGCATTCACCTATTGGGGCAGATTGTCGGCGGAGTCGCAATCCAATGGCGGCAGCGTGGCGATTGAGACGCGCAGCGGCAACGGAGAGCGCACGCAGAAATTCTGGAGTCCCTGGACGCCGCTTTCCGGCGACCGTGTGGTTTCGCCCGCGGCGCGCTACCTGGCTTGGAGAGCGACCCTGAAGGCGTCGCCGAGTGGCGGTGCGCCCTCACTTTCCCGTGTCGAAACCGCCTATCAGCAAAAGAACGCCGCGCCTGAGGTTGGTCCCGTTGAAATGACGCCTCCCGGCTACAAGTTCGCTGTTCCCACGGCAAGCCTCACCGCCTCAGCTACGCTCAGCCTGCCGGCAATGGGGCAAGCGGCCAAGGACGACCCGCCCACTCCCAACACTGCGCCAGCGGGCGCGACGACGATGACCTATGATAAGGGCTCGCAGGGCGCACGCTGGAAGGCGTCGGACGCCAATGGCGACACACTGCTCTACACCGTAGAGATCCGAGGCGAGGGCGAAAAGGTCTGGAAGCCCTTGAAGACCGATCTCAAGGAGAACCGGATCTCCCTTGACACAATACCCTGGCCTGACGGCCGCTACATTCTCAGGATCACCGCAACCGACAAAGAGGACAACTATCCAGGTGAAGGACTGGCGGCGGAAATCGAAGGCGAACCCTTCATCATTGACAACACCCCTCCTGTGATCAGCTCGTTGACCGCCGCTGTGCAGGGCAGCAAGATCGCCGTCCGCTTCAGTGCTGCCGACGCGCACAGCGCCCTTCAAGCGGCAGAGATGTCGATCAACGGCGGTGAATGGATTGCAATCAAACCATCCACGCGCATGACGGATTCGCTCAGCCACGACTACGCCGCGGAAACGGACAGGCCCTCCGCCACGGACGTTACAGTCGCCGTTCGCGTTTATGACGAGCGTGATAATGTGACTGTTCGAAAGACAGTCATCCGCCCATGACCACCCGCAGGCAATTCAACCAGACTCTACTTGGCGTGGCTTCGGCCGCGCCTTCGCTTCTTGCCGCCCCGGCCCAAAGGCCGAACATCATCATGATCTACGCCGACGACCTTGGTTACGGGGATCTGGGCTGCTACGGCCATCCGACGATCAGGACGCCGAACCTGGACTGCATGGCGCAAGAGGGCCTGCGGTTCACCCAGTTCTATTCGGCCGCTCCCGTCTGCACGCCAAGCCGAGCGGCGTTGATGACGGGACGGTTGCCCGTGCGTAGCGGACTGACGCGCGTGCTGTTCCCATACTCGGATGGCGGCATGCCGGACAGCGAGATCACGATAGCGGAGACTCTGCGCGAAGCAGACTATCGCACCGCGTGCATAGGAAAGTGGCATTTGGGATGGCAGCCGCAATTCCTGCCCACACGACACGGTTTCGATAGCTATTTCGGACTACCGTATTCGAACGACATGACGCCGACCGCCGGGCCGGGTGCGCCCGGAAGCGCAAAGTCGCCCCCACTGCCTTTGTTCAGAAACGAAGATGTGATCGAGCGCGAACCCGATCAAAGCCGTCTCACCGAACGCTACACCGCCGAGGCGCTTGCCTTCATCCGCCAGCAGAGCCGGAAGCCGTTCTTCCTGTACTACCCGCAAACGTTTCCGCACGTGCCGCTCTACGCCGGCGCGCGGTTCAAGGGCAAAAGCGCGCGAGGCCTCTATGGCGATGTCGTCGAGGAGATCGACTGGAGCGTGGGCGAGATCCTGCGGGCGGTGAAAACCATCGGTCAGAATTCGAACACTCTCATCGTCTTCTCTTCCGACAACGGACCATGGCTGATCAGAAAGGAATTTGGCGGTTCGGCGGGCCTGCTGCGGGAGGGCAAAGGGACGACTTGGGATGGGGGCATGCGGGAACCGTGCATCGCCCGCTTCCCCGGCCGGATTCCGGCAGGAAAGACCACAGCTGCCATCGGCACGACGATGGACTTGTTCCCGACGTTCGCCCACTACGCCGGCGCGGCTGTTCCCAGCGATCGCGAGATGGACGGCGAGGATCTGTCGGCCGTGTTCGAAGGCCGGAGCCCAGGTAAGGAGAGGACGCTTTATTACTGGAGCGATACCGAACTGCGCGCCGTCCGGCGCGGACCCTGGAAGCTGCACATCCGAACGAACAACCAGGTGGACCAGCCGCCCGGAGCGCGCGACGCCGTTCCGCCAGAGTTGTACAACCTGGACGCCGATCCGTCGGAGAAGTACAACGTGAGCAGCGAGCGGCCCGAGATAGCCAAGGAACTACTCGGACTATTCACCGCTCACAGGAGCCAAACGCGATTCGGAACTCTCCAGCGCTGACCGGTCAGTTGGCGCCTTGCGCCTGCGCATCCGCCAGCACCACGATGTTGGCGCGCTGAAAGGAGAACTTCCGGCCCACTTCATCGATCACATTGACCTGCGCCGAATATGTCCCCGGCGGCAGGTCTTTGAGCGGAAGCTGCAACTGCAGCGGTACCGTCTTGCCGCGGCCGCCGAGCCATTCGCTGATGCGAATGGCCGAACTCTCGAACACTTTTTTGTTACCTAGATAGAAGCCCACCGTGGCGGCGACCGACGGCTTGCGGCTCTGCTGGACAGTGCCCGCGTCGTACACTTCGAGGTAGACGTACAGTGTTTGATCACGGCGGAAAACGCGCGTCACGCTCGGCACCAGCTTCTGGTTGTCCCGCACAAGCGGATGGTTGCCCTGGCTCCGCGCCGCACGCTTGTCGGCTATGCCCACGGCAGCCGTGATGGGTTCGCGCTGCGAAGCGAGCACTAGGCTGGAGACCAGCGGCTCCGTCGCGATCGCCGACTTGTCCGCGGGTACGACGAAGCTGGTTTCAAACGTTCCCATCCGGCCGGTCAGATTCTCGCGCACCAGCAACTTGATCTTGTATTTGCCGGAGCCAAGCGTGAATCCCGTATCATAGACGAGGCTGCGGCGAGCCAGCACCCCCGTTTCGGGCAGCTTCACTTTGATGGCGTCGCGTACGGCCGTGATCTTGGCGCCTTTTTGATTGCGCACTTCGCCGATGAAATCGAAGTCGGTGGTCTCGGCGCCGCCCTTCTTGCGCAGGGGCACGGCCGAGCCGGGGAGTTTTACCGCCACCGGCACGAACCAGCGATCGGCGCTCAGCTTGAAATGGTTCACCTCGAGAGCCAGCGGCAGATCGGTCACCGGATCGCCCAGCAGCAGGGCATCCTCAAGTTGCTTCTCTTTTTCCGAGGAGTTGAAGTCCTTGAACTCCTTGTCGGCGTAATAACCCGAGCGGTAATCGATCTTGGCCTGGAGCGTCCCTGTTAGTTTCACTTCCACTTTCCGGAAGTGCCCGTCCCGATTGGGGTTGGTCGAGTAATAGCCGACGATGTAGTAGCTCGATATGTCGTTCTGCGCCAAGCGAATCCCCTCGGTGAGATCGTTTGTATCGAGCAGTGCCTTGCCGCCGGTCTCCGAGGCGAGCGTGTCGAGCGTGTCCTGGGCACCGGTGAAGCTCTCCGACTGCTTGTTCTGCGTGCTCCCGCTGAAGAGCCCGCTGCCGCCCGACGCGGCGGTTGAGGCATCGCCTCCCGGCGGCAGCGCCATCAGCCCCCGCACATCGACCGGATAGAAGCTCACATTCGACTTCACGGCCGCATTCAGCGTCGAGCGCAACTGCGACTCATTTTCCGAGCCGGTCTTGCTCACCCCGGACGAGAAATAGATCAGCGCCTTTTTCTCCGGAAGCGCCAGCAGCGACGTGGCGGCGGTCTCGAGCGCGCTGAGCCGCCGGTCGGTATTGAAGATGTTGAACTCGGTCTCGTCAAGCGCGAACGAAGCAGTGTCGGAGGAGTCGACTTCGGTCTCGCCCTGTTTGGCGAACTCGCTGGCCTCGCCGGGACGGAACTTCCTGATCGCCGCGATGAGCAGGTCCTTGTCGGCGGTGAACTCCTGCACCGTCTTCAGGCTCGTGCCAAAGCTCATCACCGACACGACGTCCTCGGGCGCCATCTTTGTGCGGACGTACTCTTCGGCGGATTGAAGTGCCCGCACCTGATCGATCGTCTCGAGTGAAGACATGTCGAAGAAGAGAACAATCAGCCGCCGGTCGCGGAATCGTTTAGCGTTCTCCATGATCTGCTGGGCGCGCGTGCGTAGTTGCGATTGCGCCGCATCGGGAGCAGGCGCGCGTTCGACGGTCACCGGCTCTGCCGCCGGGGGCGCGTTCAACCGCTGAAATTCGAAGACCGAGATCTTCTGCGGCTTGCCGTCTTCGACCACGGCGAAGTCGTTCGCCGTGAGGTTTTCGACCGGCTTTCCGTCTTTGCCGCGCGCGAAGACGTTGAGAATCACTAGATTTGACTCGGCCCGGAACACCGGGACTTCGTCCGGTTGTTGCGCCAGCAGCGAGCCGGCGGCGATGAGTGCAAGGACAGGTATGCGCATGGCGGGTGCCTCGAACTAGAACCTCAAGCGGAGCGACATTGTCACCGTCCGCATATTTCCCACGCTGGTGGCCAAGCCGTAGTTGACCGAATTGACCACCGTGCCGAGTCCGGTAATGTTCGGGTGGTTGAGCAGGTTGTTGGCCGACGCGCGGAACTCGATCTGCCGGCGCGTCTCCTTGCCCAACTGGAAGCCGCGCCCCAGGTTCGCGTTCACCGACACCATCGGTTGGCCCGGAATCGTGTTGCGCGCCGCGTTGCCGTATGAATTCGACGACGGGACGCTGAAGGCGGCCAGGTTGAAATAGCTCGTTCCGGAATCCACCGCCAATCCTGTTGCGTCCGCCCTGGCGCTGCCCACCGCCCCCGTGCCGCCGGCGTCGGACGCCGTGCCGAGAACGCGCGCCGTATAGGGTGTCCCCGTTTGCGCCGTGATGCCCATCATCGCGCTCCAGTCGCGCAGCGTCGCCACCGCCCAGCGCGGCAGGTTTCTTGTCCTCGTTCCTGTCACCGGTGAGGAATACATGCCGTTCAAACTCAGAGTGTGCCGGCGATCGAAGCTCGATAGCGCCCGTTCAGCGGACAGGTTACTGTCATCCTGTGCCACTACATTGCCCGCTCCTCCGAATGTCGATGCGTTGTCGATCGACTTCGAGAAAGTGTACAGGGCCATCACCGACAAGCCGCGCCGCATCCGTTTATTCAGCCGGATCTGGCCTGCGTGATAGATCGAATTGCCCTCCGGGCTCTCATAGGTGAACCCGACCGCGTTCGAAATCACACGATTGTCTTCGGAATCGCCGGTCGATCCAGTAGGCGCACGGTTGGGCAAACGGGAGATGACCAGTTTAGTCCCCTTCGTACCCAGATAGCCGGTTTCGAGCGTATAGCCTTTGCCGAGGGTCCTCTGTATCGAGAGGCTCCAAGTTTGCGCGTAGGGCACCACGTAGTGCGTATTGACGGCGTATGTATTGGTCACGGTCTTGGTCGACGAACCCGAGAACCCGTTGGCCAGCGTCAGCACGTTCGATAATGACGTGTTGAACGTCGATGTCACGGCATAGGGCGGCTGCGAGGCAAGAGCCGAAGGGACGCGTGAAAACACCGAGCCGTCGTGGAACAGCGAGTACCCGGCTCGAACCACGGTCTTGCCGTTCGCCCTTGGCTTCCACGCCAGGCCCAGGCGCGGACTGAAGTTGTTCTTGTCGCTGTCCACCATCCCGGCACTGACAATCTGGTTCGTATACGGATTCGTTTCGCCCGGCGAGACGACAGTCACTTCGGTGAACGCCGCGTTGGCCACGATATTGGCCATCCGGTTGTACTTTTCCGTGTAGGGCGGGAAAAACTCGTAGCGCACGCCCAAGCTTAGCGACAGCCTAGAATTCACCCGCCAATCGTCCTGGAGGTAACCCGCAAACGATGTCGCGCGCAAATAGACATCGGCACCGAGGTAACGGATCGAACTGGTCTGCGGGTAGCCCAGCAGGAAGTCGGCGAAGTCGTACCCTGTGCCCGACACGGCACTGCCAGATGAATCAAGCAGACTCGTTGCGAGGCCGGTGAAGGTGAACGTCCCTCGCGGATCGGATTCCGCAACGGTGTTGAGCCTGCTGCGCTTCACCTCGATGCCGCTGCGGATTGAGTGATTGCCAATCAGGCTGGTTAGTCCACCGCCATAGACGAATGTGTGTACCCGGCGGAGGTTGTGGCCCGAATCGGTGAGGTCGCCGTAATTGGTGAACGACAGGTTCGGCGGCCCGTAGTTCACCGCCTCCCGCGAATTGCCCGTGATGCCGAGATTGCCCGAAATATCCTCTCCGTAAGCGAAGTACGGAATGACGGCGTTGCGGTTTCGGTTGTAGGAGGCGCGCAAGTTGAGGATGAGCCGCGACGAGTAGGTGTGATTCCACGTGAAGTCGTAGTTCATGCCGGAGCCTTCGCTCGAGTCGCGGAAGCCGTAGAGTTGAACCGATTCGCCGGAACGCTGCTGCCACGAAGTGTTGAAAGAGAACCGGTCCTTGTTGCCAATGCTTTGCGACAGGCGCAGACTCACATTGTCTGAATCGCTTGGCATCGAAGTGACGATGCGGTAGTTTTGCACTTGGCCGGCCTGGTTGGCGTTCGGGATCAGTTTCAGCAGCCCCGATGCCGCCGAACTGATGCGCGACGCCGGAATCGCGTTTCCGGCGAAAGGAGCGCCGCTCAGCGGATCATAGATCGTGGTAGTGGCGCTCATTGACGAAAGGTCGCCCGTCCGCACCGCCTCGTCCGGCATTACGGCGAAACTGGTGTAGGGCGACTGGCTGCGCGCGCCGCCATAGTTCAAGAAGAACATGCCGCTGTCGGAAGTCAGCAGACCCGGGATCTTCAGCGTCCCGCCGAGCGAAACGCCGTAGCGGATCTGAGAGTACGACGACTTCTGCATCGTATTGCCGTTTAGCGCATATGACGCCGCGTCGAGCGCGGAGTTGCCGACTTCGACGTTGGCCCCGCCACGCAAGGTTTCGCGATAGCTACGGCTGGACCGGTTGCCAAACACAGCCTGTTCTCCGCCCCTCATCCGCATCCGCTCAGACATCATCTCCTGGACCTTTTTGCGCTCTTCGGGTGACATCTGCGCAAGCCGTTCCTTCATGGCTTCCGGATCCATTTGACCCATCCCGTCTCCGCGTCCCCCACCCATCCCGCCGGGGCCACCACCCATGCCTCCGGGGCCACCGCCCATGCCTCCAGCACCGCCGCCCATCCCCCCGGGGCCACCGCCCATCGCGCTCCCTCTGCCTGCCATTGCCGCCTCCGGTCCGCCACCGGCACCGGGTACCTGTCCCGCGGTTGGCGGCCCGCCGGCTCCATCCGGTCCACCGGGTCCGCCCGCGCCGTCCGGTCCGCCTGGTCCCCCCGGGCCCTCCGGCCCGAACATCATTTCGTTATCAACCCGCTGCAGGCCGCAGCTCATGCTGCCCTGCACCAGGAACGATTCGGTGCTGTGCTCGGACACGGCTGGCGCGGCCTGCGCCGTTGCGTTCGCCGACATGGCTGTCCCAATGTCGGTCTCCAGATTGCGCATCAGCTCTGCGCTCTGGAATCTCCCGTTGGTGGCCCGGCCATTGGTCCGCGCCACAGTCGAGGGCGCGCTATACGGCGTCAATTCCATCGCAACGGAGACCGGCACGCCCTTCGAGGGGTCAACCATCACGCGCTTGGTTTGGAATCCAAACAGTCTGACGTCAATCTCCACCGGTGCTCTTGGCGCCGGATCAAGCACGAATCTGCCGTTATCGTCCGTGGCTACGCTTTGCGTCTGCCCGCCCGAGAGCCAGGTTACCGTCGCCCCTGGGACGGGTCGCCCCGACGCAGTCACCACCCCGCCGGTCTGCTGCACCTGGAGCGTCCCCGCAGTGGTAAGAGACACGAAGAGAGCTGCTATCCAACTGAATCTGAATGACATACTTTTCCCGAGCCAACTGGCCCTACAGAAAAGACGCCACCACACTCATGGAAGATTACACTCCCTGTCGATTCGCTCAGGAATTGTCCTCGCCGCGCGGGCTAGGACGGCAACCAGTTCTTGCGCTCGACGAAGGTCTCTGGTTCGTAGGTGATGCCTCGGGCCAGGCGCTTTTCCTCGCGCTTGGTGAGCCAGAGCATAACAGGGCCGAAGATGGACGCGAACGACGCCGAACGCACAGAGCCGCACTCGGCGCGGATTTCGTGCCGCAGATCGGCGATCTTCTCGGCCACCGAATCGTTGGTGAAACGCATGTGCCGCTCCATTGCCCAGAGCAGCGCCGAATACTGCGTCCGGAGCGCTTTCGCCTCGCGCTCGAAACGCTCGCGCACCCTCAGATCGGGGTGCAACCGGTACCGCTTCAGTCCTTCAAGCGTCGTCTTACAGATCCGGTACAGCGACGGCCCATTCAATTCGAAATCTCGCATGAAAGCAAAGTCGAGGAACTTTTTCGACTCATCACCCGTGATAAACGGGTGCTTCCAATTGAACTTGTATTGCCCGTGCGCATCGGCAAACTCAGCCTCCGGGATCATACGGCCTTCGGCTTCCATTTGCGCATGGAGAGGCGTACCCGGCAAGGGCGTGTAGAGCATGAACTGGTGGAAATCGGTTTCATGCGCGCAGGCATAGTCGATCTCTTCGCCAATGTTCTCCGGCGTCTGGTGCTCCATGCCGACAATGGACGACCCGAGTACGCGGATGCCGTTTGATCGAAGCTCATGCACCAGGCTCATCGTGTCCTGGCCGCTCAACTTGGCGTAGCCCGACTTGGGCGACTCCAACCCCATCCACACCCACGAGATGCCGAGCTCGATCAACTCCTCCATCGTGTACTTGCGGATGGCGTTGGCCGAAGAGAAGACGTAAATCTCCCAGCTCTTGCCACCTTCCTTCATGCAGTCCAGCAGTTCAAGAGCGCGCGGCCGGTGGAGCAGAAAGTTCTCATCCATGATGAAGAACGCCTGCATGCCCATGTCGCGCTCGTCCTTCTCCATCACGTCAAACATCTCGCGGCCTGTCTCGAGGAAGTTGATGAACTTGCCTTTGCCGCCGAAAAACGCCGACGTCGTGCAGAAGTTGCAGCCCATCGGGCAGCCGACTGAGGGGATGATCGTGGCCGCCGTCGAGCCAACGTCACCGGGCAATTTCAGACCCATTACGCGATGGCCGAAACCTGAAGCAATCAGCGGGTGTTTGACGTGCTGCGACGGGTCCTGCCCGAGGAAGCTGCGCATCCAGCCGACGCCTTCGCCGCGCACGATGAAGTCGGCGTCGATCATGTGCTGAAGGGCTGGGATGGCGGTCACGTGGCCGCCGACGACAATGGTTGATTTCGGCGAGTGCTCGCGCACCAGCCGGCACATCTCCCGCACCTTGCCGACGTTGACGATGATCCCCGAAATGCCGACGACGTCATAATGGTTGGCTTGCAACTCTTCGACGAACCGCTCGCGCGTGGGGAAATCGAGCAAGGTCGACGGATTGTCGATGTTGCTCTGGATAAACATCAGGCCCCAGGAGCGATGGAAGATGCGAAGCGAGTAAGGGCCTTGGGCGCGTGTTACCTGGTTATGGTACAGCTCCATCGGATTAATCGACCGGGAGCCGAATTCGTCGTCTTGTGCGTAGGGTCCAAATACGGATGTCAGAAGGACCCGCGCTTGCTTACCTTGAGGGTGGGCGGGATGGTCAATGGTCATCGATCACGGAGGAAACCGACTTTCGGTTTCGCTACTCTCATTCTACCAGCATGCGAAGCCGTCACCCGCTGGAGCCGCGATCGCAGCGAGCGGGTCGCCCACCCCTTGGCAAAGCAGTTACCGTGAATGAGGATGTCACCGCCAACCACAACCAAACGAACTTCCTCTGATGGAATCGAGTTCGGGCTCGGCCTTCTCACCATCGGCAAAAGCTGGGGAGCGCGGCCCCGGCCCGTGCCCTCGCAGGGCGAGGCCAGTGCATTGCTTGATGAAGCGCTTCGCCTGGGAGTTCGCGTTTTCGACATCGCCGCCAGCTACGGAGACGGCGAAGCCAAGTTCGGCTGCTGGCTGTCCGCTCTCGATTCCCGCTCACGCGCCAACCTCTTCATCGCTACCAAATTCGGCGAGCATTGGGACGCGGGCAGGAACGAACCCTTCGACGACCATTCGCGCGATGCGCTCATCCTGAGCCTCGAACGCAGCCTCTCCCGCCTGGGCCGCATCGACCTGCTTCAAGTCCACAAGACCACGCCCCATGTACTCGAATCGAGCTCCTTGGACGAAGCTCTGGCCGCGGCCCGCCGTGCCGGCATCACACTATTCGGCGCCAGCGCACGCGAAGAGATTTCGGCCCGCATGGCCATTGCCGACCCGCGCTTCTCGCAAATCCAAGTCCCCTACAACCGCGACAATCCGCGGTTCTCCGACGTGATCGGCGAGGCCACGGCGAATGGAAAACTCGTCTGGACGAATCATCCTTTGATGATGGGATCTCTTGTGAGCGCCGATGCGACCGTGGACGAACTGGCCGGATGTTTCGGTTTCGTCCTGGCCAAACGATTCACCGGCGCGGTCCTTTGTGGAACCGCGTCGGCGAACCATCTGCGGGCTAACCTCTTGGCGTTCCGGCAAGCCGCGAACGCGCGCCCAAACCCGTCCATCTAATCTTGGGCATTGACATACCTGACGCACCCAAGCCGCCTATTACTGCACGATTTCAAGCACCCGATAGCTGAAACCGAAACCGGCAGAATTGAGCACGTTTGCAGCCCGTCCCAAAAACGCAAGCCCGGATGGGTCAGGTTCGTATTTTAGGACTACGTGTATGCAGATCCGACGTTCAGCCGCGTCAGACTGGTGTTCCAGTATTTCGCCTGATTCTATGAAAGCCAAGTATCGGTTGATCTTTTCTTGCAGAACCAACTGATGAGCTAGGCTATCCGTCCAGTCAAGGTGATCTGAGATGGAGAGCCCTAGCCCATTTTCTGCCATACTGTAGATGCTCTGACAATTTTCTTTGCGCAAC
>CAZSBK010000080.1:0-24409 GCA_964604945.1 uncultured Candidatus Solibacter sp. | reverse complement strand
GGGGGGGGGGATTGGGGAGTCGGGCGGCTCTGGGGAGGGCGGTTTTTGTTGGGGTCTTGAGGGGCTTTGGGAAGATTGCGGTTGGGACGGATCAGGCCGTCCCAGGCCCGTCCCAGGCCCCCAGGCCCCAGTGTACTGTGTTCTCTGCAGGCTCACTTCGAGGCAGCTGCGGCATTCTGCGCGGTTCCACCGATGTCGTGATCGAGGTCATTGCCGGTAGAGCAGAAATTGAAGTGATCAAGTGGAGTCCCATGGACGTGGTATGCGCAGATCTCCGTCCAGTGGCTCGCTCCAAACACATCGTTGTAGCGGACCAGCACGCGCACGAATAGGTGTCGTTTCTTCTGGATATAGGACTGCAGCAGGTCTTCTGGTGCTGCATCCCATTTGGCGGTGCTGAAAAACGATCCCCCGCCTCCTGGAGGAAGCACACTAGTGCTTCCCCGCGGGCCGATTTTGCTAAAGTCCGGCTTGGGTGGTTCGATCGGAGGTGGACCCCAGATTTGGACTGCGGGGCGGGTGATGAAGTCGAGCGCGGGAGTCCTGCCAGTATTCTGCCAGATGCAGTGAACCGTTATTTCCCCGCCAACTTTCGGCTCTTCGGGCAGTTGGAACCGCATCAGCGTAACCCAAGGGCGCTGGTCCAATCGGGATGCAGCCGTTGCCGCTTCGAGAGCGGCCCTACTCTGTTCCATCGACGCGTTCAATTCGCGTTTGGCTTGTTCCCTGTTGTCCGCAAGAATCGTTCTCAGAGTAGAGCTGTCCTTCTCCATGGAGGACTCCAACATCGCTCTATTTTCGGAGATGAGCGCCGTAAGAGCCTCTTTAGCTTTCGTGATTCCGGCTTCAATCGCTGCAGTCAACTGCCCGACTTGGCGGTCCTGCCCGTGCATTTGGGCATAGGCGAAAATCACAAGCGCGAACGTAAGGAGATTTGGGGGGTGGAAAAAACTCCACAACCAGCGCCCCAACCCAGCAATTCTCGTACGGATCGGAGAGGGTCCATGTAGCTGAGCTGACTGACCGCTCGAAGTGCCCGTGACGGCGGGCGGCGCAGGGTCAGCCGTCGGATTGATTATTACGGGGGGGCGCTCGTAGTTGTCCTCGCCTATGCCCGCTCTGTCAGATTGCTCTTCGGAAGCCATCTGTTGGCACAGTCTAGCAGATAATAGAAGCGAAAATCGAGGACCCAAAAAGAAGCCGGGACACTCTCGAAAGTCCTCTGTAATCTGTTGATTCCACGTCCGGCCACTCACACCGGGCGGCTCCGAATGGCAGCGGCGAACCTCGCCGCAACAGACTTTCATCCCCTGCGGTGCGACCGCGTCTCATGACAACAGCCTGTGCTGCACCCCTTGGCTGAGACACGCTGATGATGCCCGAAAGGAGCAACTAGTTTGGTCTGTTCTGCTTCCCAGATTATGCCCCGGATTCAAGATTCGCGGATTTGTTGGCGCCTGTCGCGTTGAAAGCGATGATGAAGTTCAGGTAACAGTATTTGATCTCGCGTTCGCGCGCACGACGGAATGCATAGCCAAGACCAACGGTTGTTAAGGACCAAGGCAGTACCCACGCCCACTGTGAGAAGAGCAAAACCGGGGGCAGCACTGCGACATTGGCCAGGAACAGGGACCCCAGCATCCTCGCTTCGGCTTCAGCATGTTCAGTCTCCTCGGTAAGTTCAGAGCCTCGTTGACGTAGGATTCTCTTGCAGGCTGAGAACGGTTGGTGACCTCCCGGCAATTCAGTCGCCGCAAGCCCGGTTTGCCGCTCCACGGCAGCGAGGATCCTAGGAAAGTACGCTGCGGCTTCATACCGCGACTGGTATGGGAAACGGAAGACACGTCCCTCGCGATACCAAGATTCCGGCCTGCTACACCATTCCGCGGCTCGCATGACGAGGGGCTTGATCGCATACCCGAAGACAACCGCAAGTCCCAGCAGCAGGAGGTGATAGGGCGTTCCAGCCGTTAGTTTTCTGGGGTCGCCGCTGAGTACTTGTTGAATTGCAGTGAAAAGGCTACCGGTGCCAATGCTCTGCACAAGTGCCCTATCGTACGCATGGATCACGAGCACCCAGACACATCCTGGCAGGAAGGAACCCATAAAGTCGATGATCGATAATGCTATGGGGCGAACTTCTGGTCTCATAAGAATCCGCTTTGCCCGAGATAATTGCGTAGATGTTCGGACTCTTGAAGAATACACCCTAACGTTGGTTCTGTGGGTTGAACCTGGCACCTTGTCAATGGGTTGCCTTACCTAAGGCCAGTGCAAGGAAGGAGCTAACTCACCTCGAAATCACCACCAACAAATCCTTCGGCTCCACTGACTGCCCGTCGTTCATCAGTTTCTCCGTCACCTTGCCCGTCGCCGGCGCATAGATGGTCGTCTGCATCTTCATCGCTTCCATCACCATCAGCTTGTCGCCCTTCTGGATCTCCTGGTTCAGTTCGACACCGCCGAGCAGCGGGACGAGCCAGTGTACTGTACAGTTTGCCGTGTGGTAGTGTGGCCCGTGGCCTGATGGATGGGTTCTGCGTGACGCCGGCAAGGAGTGAGAACGTGTTTGAAGAGTTGGAACGGATCAGCGAACGGCCCGAACCGTTCGAACATTACACCGCGTTTGATCTATGGACCGAGGAGCATACGTCAGCCCAGATGCTCTCGTTTCACCTCAATGGTGCAGTCGACGTCTCCTCGCGAAACGCGGAGTTCATTCGTCGATCGGTGGAATGGATCGCTTCCAGATTCAACCTCGGCAAGGATACGAGAATAGCCGATTTTGGCTGCGGCCCCGGGTTGTACTCAAATAGCTTGGCCATGCGCGGCGCGCACGTGACGGGCATCGATTTCTCAAAACGGTCCATCGAGTACGCGAAGGGAGTTGCAGCCAGCGAGCAGTTGAACATCAACTACGTGGCGCAGAACTACCTGGACTTCGAAACAGAGGATCGGTTCGACCTCGTCCTCATGATCATGTGCGACTTCTGCGCCCTGAGCCCCGCGCAGAGAAGCGTGATGCTGCGCAAATTCCACAAGCTCCTGAAGCCGGGCGGCTCCTTCCTTCTCGACGTGTACTCCCTGCCGGCATTCGACCAAAGGAAAGAGCTGTCGAGCTACGAGTCGATTCCGGCCAGTGGCTTCTGGTCGCCGGAGAAACACTTCGTCTTCCAGAACACGTTCAAGTACACCGCTGAAAAGGTCGTGCTGGACAAGTACACGATTGTCGAATCCGCGCGCACCAGGACGGTGTACAACTGGCTGCAGTATTTCTCGCCTGAGGAACTGAGGATGGAGTTCCTGGAGGCCGGCCTTTCCATCGAGGAGATCCATGAGGACGTCGCCGGAGCCCCGTACGATCCACAAGCAGACGAGTTTGCAGTCATCGCCACGAGGAGTTGATCCGGTTCGGAAGCACACCATATGCTTCGGCGAACACGGGGACGTAACGAGCCGCGACTGGAAGGAGCGGTTCCGCCGTCACCCCGCGGAAATCACCACCAACAGATCCTTCGGTTCCACGGACTGCCCGACGTTGACCAATTTCTCCGTCACCTTCCCCGTCATCGGCGCATAAATCGTCGTCTGCATTTTCATCGCTTCCATCACCATCAGCTTGTCGCCCTTCAGAACCTCCTGGTTCAGTTCGACGGCGATGCTCGTGACGGCGCCTGGAATCGGCGCGCCCACGTGGCCCGGCTTATCCGGATCGGCCTTCGGATGCGCCTTGATTTCGGCTTTCAGTTTGCGATCGCGGATGGTGACCTCGCGCGGCTGGCCGTTCAGTTCGAAGAAGACGGTTCGCGTGCCGTCCTGATGCGGTTCGCTGACGGCCAGGAACTTGACCACAATCCTTTTGCCCGGCTCCAGATCCACGGTGATCTCGTCGCCTTCCTTCATCCCATAGAAGAACGGCGGCGAAGGCAGAATCGTCAGGTCGCCGTAACTCGCCCGTGCCTTGTCGAACTTGACATAGACCTCGGGGTACATCAGGTAACTCATCAGGTCGGTCTCTGTCGGCTTATGCCCGGTCCGCTTCTCGACGACCGCTTTCGCCTCGTCGAAGTCCACCGCCTTCAGGCGCGCACCCGGCCGGCCGCGCTTCGGCTTGCCGCCCTTCAGGATCACCTTGGCGATCTTTCTTGGCCAGCCGCCCTCGGGCTCACCCAGGTCGCCTTCGAACATCTCGACAACCGAATTCGGAATGTTCAGGCTGTGGTCCGCCGGCAGATTCTCAAACTCGTGAACCGTCATGCCGTGCTGGATCAGGAACAGTGCCATATCGCCGACCACCTTGCTCGACGGCGTCACCTTCACGATGTCGCCGAACGCATGGTTGACGTCGGCATACATCCGCGCGATCTCCGGCCACCGCGGCCCCAGGCCCAGTTTCTCGGCCTGCTCGCGCAGGTTCGTATACTGTCCGCCCGGCATTTCATGGATGTAGACATCCGCCGTGCCCGACCTCGGCGCCGTGTCGAACGGCGAGTAATTCGCCCGCACCGCTTCCCAGTAATCCGAGCAGCGGTTCAGCGCTTCGAAATCCAGCCCCGTGCCGCGTTTCGCATCGTGCGCCAGCGCCGCTACGATTGAATTCAGGTTCGGCTGCGATGTGCTTCCCGACATCGACGAAATCGCCCCGTCCACCACGTCCACGCCCGCGTCGCACGCCTTCAAAACCGACGCCGCGCTGACGCCGCTGGTGTCGTGCGTATGGAAGTGGACCGGCAGCCCAACCTCCTCCCGCAGCGCCTTCACCAGCTTGTATGCCGCATACGGCTTCAGCACGCCCGCCATGTCCTTGATCGCCAGGACGTGCGCGCCCATGCGCTCGAGTTCCTTGGCCATTTTGACGTGGTATTCGAGCGGATATTTGTCGCGTTTCGGGTCCAGGATATCGCCTGTATAACAAACTGCCGCTTCGCAAACTCCGTGCGTCCTTCGCACCGCCTCCATCGCCACCTTCATGTTCGGCAGCCAGTTCAGCGAATCGAAGATGCGGAAGATGTCGATGCCCTCTGCCGCCGCCACCTCGACGAATCGCCTCACGACATTGTCCGGATACGCCGTGTAGCCGACCGCGTTCGACGCCCGCAGCAGCATCTGGAAACAGATATTCGGCACGGCGGCGCGCAGCTTTTCGAGCCGCACCCAGGGGTCTTCGAGCAGGAATCGCATCGACACGTCGAACGTCGCCCCACCCCACATCTCCAGGCTGTAGAGCCCCGAAAGATGATGCGAAACGTAATCGGCGATTCGGAGCATGTCGTGGCTGCGCATGCGGGTCGCCATCAGCGACTGGTGCGCGTCCCGGAACGTCGTATCGGTCACCAGCAGCCGCTTGCTGTCGCGCGTATACCGGGCAAATCCTTCCGCGCCCAACTCGTCGAGAAGTTGCTTCGTACCCTTCGGCGGCGCGATCGTCTCGTGCCGTGGCACCGGCGGCATCACCAGCGCCGTGGGCGCCCTCCTTCCGGCCATCTCCGGATTGCCGTTCACCAGCACTTCGCCCAGGTAGTTCAATAACCGTGTCGCCCGGTTCTGCTTCGCCTTGAAGCGGAATAGCGAGGGCGTTTGTTCGATAAACGTTGTCGTCACCCGCCCGGCCTGGAAGTCCGCGTGCTCGACCACGTTTTCGAGGAACGGGATGTTCGTCTTCACGCCGCGAATACGAAACTCGCGCAGGCAGCGGTCCATGCGCTGGCAGGCTTCGGTCAGGTTCCGCCCGCGGGCGGTCACCTTCACCAGCAGTGAATCGTAGTACGGAGTGATCACAGCCCCGCCATAAGCCGACGCGCCATCCAGCCGAATGCCAAATCCCGCCGGACTGCGATACGTCGTGATCTTGCCGTAATCAGGCTGGAAGCCGTGCGCCGGATCCTCGGTCGTTACCCTGCACTGGAGAGCCGCCCCTTCCACCCGGATCTGCTCCTGCGGCGGAATGCCCATCACGGCGCCATGGAGCTTTTCGCCCATCGCCACCTGGATCTGCGCCCTGACGATGTCGATCCCCGTCACCTCCTCGGTGACGGTATGCTCCACCTGAATCCGCGGGTTCACTTCAATAAAGAACCACTCGCCCGTGTCCACATCCACCAGGAACTCAACCGTCCCCGCGCTCGCATAGCCGGCGTTCCTGCCAATCCGCACCGCCGCATCGCACAACCCGTGGCGAATCTCCGCCGCCAGCCCGATCGCCGGCGCCACTTCCACCACCTTCTGGTGCCGCCTTTGCACCGAGCAGTCGCGCTCAAACAGGTGCACCAGGTTGCCGTGCCTGTCGCCTAGAATCTGCACTTCGATGTGCCGCGCCCGGCGGATGTAGCGTTCGATGAACACCGCTCCGTTGCCAAACGCCGCCGCCGCCTCCGCCGTGGCTTCCTGGAACCGCGCCTCCAATTCGTCCGCCTTGCGCACCACCCTCATCCCGCGCCCGCCGCCGCCGAACGCGGCCTTGAGAATCAGCGGATACCCGACCCGCTCGGCCGCTCGCCGGGCCTCGTCGAGGTTGGCCACCGGGTTCCGCGTGCCCGGCAACACCGCCACGCCCGCCGCTTCGGCCAGTTTCCGCGCCGAGGTCTTGTCGCCCAGCGCGTCCAGAATCGACGCGTCCGGGCCCACAAATCCGATCCCCGCCGTCGCACATGCCCTCGCCAGCGCCGGATTCTCGCTTAGGAAGCCATAGCCCGGATGAATCAGATCGACACCCTTCTCCCTCGCCAGCCCTACGATCCCGTCGACGTCGAGGTACGCCTGAACCGGCCCTCGTCCCTCACCTACCAGGTACGCTTCGTCGGCCTTGAAACGGTGCAGGCTCAGCCGGTCCTCGGCCGAGAAGATGGCCACCGTCTTTAGCCCTAACTCATTGGCAGCACGGAAGATCCGGATCGCGATCTCCCCTCTGTTCAGCGCCATCAACTTCATCGGCATCGTGATTCCAATTTAGCATGACGTCTTATGACAGATTCCCTTCAACATAAGTTTGAACAATGACGCAGTGTCTTTCGTTCTGATCAGTGTGAAGGGGTATGCCGCAATCGTGATCGCCTCCTGGCCTCTCGGTTCCCGAGCCCGCCCCCATCAGCCAAAGGGAGAGAATCGGCGATGAAACATAAGTACGCTTTCTTGTTGGCCTTGTCGGCCTCCGTCGGCTTGGCCGGTTGCGACATAGATCCGGCAGATTGGGGCGATTCCAACCGCTACAAGGAAGACTTCTCCTATACCTACAAGCTCGATCCCGGCGGGCGTCTGTTCCTGGAGAGCTTCAACGGTTCGGTCGAGATCCTGGGTTGGGACAAGGACTCTGTCGAGGTCACTGGGACCAAGTACGCCGCGCGCAAGGAGAACATGGAGAATCTCAAGATCGACGCCGTCTCCGAACCAAATTACCTGCGCCTTCGCGCCATACGCCCCGTCGAACGCAACTGCAACTGCGGCGCCAAGTTCGTCCTCCGGGTGCCGAAGAAGATCACCATCGACCGCATCGAAACCTCTAACGGTTCGATTCGGGCCGAAGGCACAAGCGGCCCAGCCCGCCTCAAGACTTCAAACGGCTCCATGCGTCTTTGGGGTATGACCGGCGATGTCGAGGCGACTACCTCCAATGGCTCGATCGAAGTCACCGAATTCAGCGGCGCGGCTATTCTGAAGACATCCAACGCACGCATCCGCGCCGAAGGCATCCGCGGCAACTTCGCCGCCGAAACCTCCAACGGTTCCATCGACGTGAACATCGAGGAACTGGACGCCGGCCGCTCCCTCAAGCTCGACACCTCAAACTCCACCATCAGCCTCAACATGGCGAAGTACAATTCCAACCCGGTCATCGCCGATACTTCCAACGGCAGCATCAATGTCCGCCTGCCCGCCGCCGTCAACGCCGAGGTGCGCGCCTCCACCTCGAACGGCTCCATAACTTCGGACTTCGAACTCACCACCCGCACCATTTCGAAGACCAAGCTCGACGGACGGCTCGGCAACGGCGGACCGCTCCTCGACTTGTCCACGTCGAACGGATCGATTCGCCTGCTGAAGCGGTAATCCCAGGCTACGCCGCGTGCCGCCCTCCGCCCACCCCGAGATCGGACACGTACCGGTCCCTGCCCGCCGCTTTGGCCTCATAGAGTAGCTGGTCGGCCCGCTGATACAGGCTCTCCCTTGTGTCAGCGGGCCGCGCTTGAGTCACCCCCGCCGAAATCGTAACCTTGAGCCTCTCTTCGCCCCTCTGGAGAAACGACCGCTCCACCATCTTCAACAGGCGCTTCGCTACCCGCTCCGTCTCCAGCCTCACGGCGGTGTGCACCACCACGATGAACTCCTCGCCGCCCCATCTGCCGGCGAAGTCGAAGCTTCGCAGATTCTTCTCCATTGTGGCGCCAACCATCTTCAATACCGCGTCGCCCGCCTCATGCCCGTGGCTGTCGTTCAGCGCCTTGAAATGGTCAATGTCCGCCATGACCAGACCAAACGGTGTCCCGTTGCGGTGCAGGTTGTCGATACTCTCCCGGATTACCTGCTCCGAGTATCGGCGGTTCCCTATCCCGGTCAGTGAGTCAATCAGTGCCATCCGCTCCAGTTCGCGGGCGCGTTCCAACAATTCAACCTTCGCCGTGTTGTCTGAGAACGTCTCGGCCATGCCAATCAACTCGCCTGTTGCGTCTTTGATCGGCGTTCCCAGGACTTGGACCGGGACACGATGCCCATCCTTGTGATGCATATATACGTCTGCCCGGCACTCGGCGCCCGTACGCGCCGCGAACAAGAGCGGGCACCGCTCTCCGCAGAGTTGCCCGCCTTCTTCGTCGACGTGTTCCAGAATGCCGTCGCCACAGCACTTGCCGATCACTTCATCTCTGAAGTAGCCGGTCATCCGCTCGGCAGCCGTGTTCCAAGACTGGATGCGCCGCTCCTGATCCACCAAATACAGTCCTTGCGGAAGGTGGTCCAACAGGAGTCGGGAGAGGTCGGAGCTCGATGTCAGTTGCTGATCCAACGCTGCGATTGGACACGTCATGCCTTTGACTATCGGCAGATCGAAGCAGGGACCTTAAGCACATTCGTCAATCCACGGCGAACAACGGCCATTGTCCGCTCAAGGTGCCCCGGCCAGCCTCTCCAAGATTCATGTGTAGAAATTCAACACCGGGCCGCTCACCCGCTTCGCCGCCCCGCTAGCAGGATCAAGTTGAGCACCGGCACTCCGATACCCATTAAGAAGCCCTCAATCGAAAACCGGCTGCCCGTGTATCTCACCTTGCACTTCCGCACAAGCCCTCCCGCTAAACTGGAATCTGAATGGACTTCCGCGACGTATTCCGCTTCAGTTGGGACGCCCTCCGGTCCAACCGCATGCGCACGATGCTGACCGCCCTCGGCCTGGTCATCGGCAACGCCAGCGTCATCCTCGTCGTCACCATCTCTCTAACGTCTCGCGAGTACATCCTCGACCAGATCTCCTCGATTGGCTCCAACATGGTCTACGCCTACTACGAAGGCGCCCAGGTCACCGGCCGCACCGTCGACGCCGACTACATCAAGACCACCGACGTCGAAGCCATCCGCGCACAACTCGGCCCCTCCATCGTCGCCGCCACCGGAGTCCAGCCAGGCTACGACCGCGCCTACATGGGTGGGCGTGAACAGGACGTCACCCTGCTTGGCGTCGACGGCGACTATGCCCTCATCCGCGATCTGCTCATCGTCGCCGGCCGCTTCATCGATACCTCGGACACCTCGCTCCGCTCCAAGGTTGCCCTCATGACCGCCGATCTTGCCACCCGCCTCTACGGCAGCCCCCAGGCCGCTGTTGGCCGTCCAGTCAAGATCCACAGCATCCAGTTCACCGTCATCGGCGTCTTCAAAGAGCGCAACGACAGCTTCGGCCTCTCCGAACTCACTCGCGAAACCCTCGTCCTGCCCATCTCCGTCATGCGCTATTTCTCGCCCGTTGAACGCATCGACCCGCTCTATGTCAAAGCCCGCGCAGCCGCTGACGTCGTCCCCCTCACCGCCCAGGTCCGCCGCATCGTCGAGGGTCGCCATCGGCCGGGCGCCCGCTACCGCGTCGAAAACCTCTCCGCCATCCTCGACACGGCCAAATCCATCTCGCTCATCCTGACCGTCGTCCTGCTGCTGGTCGCCGCCATCGCCCTGGTCATCTCCGGCATCGGCATCATGAACATCATGCTGGTCACCGTCACCGAGCGTACCCGTGAGATCGGCGTCCGCATGGCCATCGGCGCCACTCGCCGCTATGTCCAGACGCAGTTCATGATCGAGGCCGTTCTGATGAGTGTTGGAGGCGGTGTGCTTGGCACAATTGTCGGCGTCGCCATCCCTGTCACAGTCGGACTGTTCTTCCCCGAGGTGAAGATCCCCGTCTCCGGCTTCGCCATCGCCGCCTCGCTCGGCGTCTCGGTCCTCGTCGGCCTGATCTTCGGCACCCTGCCCGCGAACCGCGCCGCCCGCCTCAACCCGACCGAGGCGCTACGATACGAATGAGCCTTTCCAGCCGGTCCGCTACGCCCGGTTTCGCCGGCGCAATGTCGCGCTGTTCGTAAGGATCTTCCCGCAGATCGAACAGCATCCGATGCTGTTCGCCATACCCGGCGATGAGTTTATACCGGCCTTCGGTCACGGTCCGCCACGTCCCCAATCCTGACCGGACATGACTCCGCCGAGACTTCCCGCGTCCCTCCAGTTGCGCCCTCATCGACTGGCTCTCCATCTCCGGCAATGGCTTGGCCCGCCCATAGTCCAGGAACGTCGCCGCGAGGTCCAGCGTCGTTGCTGGATCGCTCACCACCCTGCCCCGTTGGATTCCCGGCCCTGCCGCCACCAGTGGAACCCCAACCGATTCCTGCCACGGAACCGACTTGCCCCACAATCCGTGATCCCCCAGCATCTCGCCGTGGTCGCTCGACACCACGATGAGCGTCCTCTCCAACTCGCCCCGCGACTTCAACTCGTCTGCAATGCGTCCCAGCCACCGGTCCAGGTTCTCCACCATTGCCGTGTAGTTCTGCCGGATCCGCTCGTGCGTGGCCGCGTCAAACTCGCTGTTGCCCCTCGGCCCGGTGAATCGCCGTCCGCGAACCGTGGGTTCCATCCCTGCGGTAATATCCATCGGCGAATGCGGACCCGTGAAGTTGACCGCCATGAACCATGGCCTGTTGCGCGGCGCGCGCCCGAGCAGTTCCATCGCGTTCGATCCAACGTAGTTGTCGCAGTACGCGTCATCGGGCAGCGGCGTCGGAAACGTCGCCGCGTAGTTCTTGCGCCGCTTGAAGTCTCCCACATGGTCCTGGGCGAGATTCCGCCGGTGCAGCATCGCCATATACGGGTCTTTGGGCGCCAGCGCGCCGCTGTTCACCGCATCGCCTTTGCCGGCGTTGTCGATCATCTCCGAAAAGCCCCACTCGCTCATCAGCCGCTGGCCGTCGAGACCCCAGTCCTTGGCTTTCTTGTGCAGATCCAGTTTCCCGCAGCCCATTACGTGGTAGCCGGCATCTCGCAATCGGCCGTACAACGTAGGCGCACCCGCCGGATAGTCGGTCTGGTTGCTGGGGACTCTGCAGTTCTCGTACTCCCGTCCCGACGCCAGGCACGCCCGCGACGGCGCGCACAGTGGCGATGGCACAACGGCGTGCGTGAACCGGACCCCGCGCCCGGCGAGGCTTTCGAGGTGAGGCGTTCGAACATCCAGCCCCTTCGTGAAGTTGGTCCAGTCAGGACGCCATTGATCCGGGAAGAATAGAAGTAGGTTCGGCCGCGCGTCAGACGCGCCCTGGACTCTGAGCAGCGGCCCATAGGCCACGGCGGCCGCCAGCCGCCTACGGGTAAGCGTCAGCGTGGTCTCCACGATTCTTCATAGCACAGACTCGCTCCGCGCCTCGCCCGCTCACCCCACCGCGGTTGTCGTCTTCGTCCAGCGCCTCAGCGTGAACAGGTTTGGCGGGAGTTTGCTGTGCTCCAGTTTCTTCCAGTTGTCGTCAACGCCAATCAGCCGCCCGCTGACGTGGTTGGACCGGTCCGAAGCCAGAAACATCGCCAAATGGAGTTGCTTGTCCGGCGGCGTACCCCCGGTGCCCCGGGCCTCTGTCGCCGCCTGCACCTCGCGCCACCCCGCCATGTCACCCGCTTTCACGATCTCATCGGTCATGTTCGTGTATGTCGCGCCAGGGTCCATGCAGTTCACTTGAACGTTCGAATCGCTCACCTCCTCGGCCAGCGTCTCGGCGAAACGCACCAGTGCCGCCTTCGACGCCGCGTACGCCGAGAAGTTCGGCCTCGGCTCCTGCGCTCCACCACCCACCAGGATGATGATCTTGCCCCGCCGCCGTTCGATCATCGACGGCAGCACCGCCCGGCAGGCGTGCATCGTTCCGCACAGATTTACCTCCAGGACTTCGGCCCACTGCCTCGGATTCACCGTGGCCACAGGCCCAATCGGCCCCTGGACCCCAGCCGCGCAGATCAGCACATCGATCTCGCCATATTCCCCTCTTAGACGCTCAGCTGAGGCCTGGACCTGCCCGCTGTCCCGCACGTCCGCTCTCAAACGCAGCGAAGTTCCTCCGGCGTGCTCGATCTCCAGATCCGCCAAGTCCAGTTCCGCTTTGGTCCTGGCCAGCAGCCCCACCTTCGCCTTCGCCATTGCAAATCCCAGCGCCAGCCGCTTGCCAATTCCTCGGCCGGCGCCCGTGATCAATACGACCTTGTCCTGGTATAAACGCACAACGGGGTTCGTCTCCACCCCGATGGTAGCAGGACCACAACTCCTGTCTCAGGCCTTCTGTTTCTCCCGGTACAGCAACGCGTCCGCACGCGCAAACACTTGCGCCGGCGTCTCGCCCGCACGCGCTTCGGCCAGCCCGATCGACACCGATACATCCAGCCGTATTGTCCCCCCTTCGGCCTCGATCCGGTACGCCCCTCTCAGCTTCTGTTCAATTATTCGCGTCCGCACGATCGCATCGCGCAGGCTCGATTCCATGAGCACCACGAATTCGTCACCGCCCCATCGTGCCGGGTGGTCGGTAGGCCCCAGCGATCCTTGAAGTCTCTGGCTGAAGGCCTCCAGCAGGCAGTCGCCCACCAGATGCCCGAACTTGTCGTTGACCGACTTGAACCGGTTCAGGTCCAGAATCATGAAGGTGAATTGTGCGCCATTGGCAACGTACTCACGCACCCGCGCCTCCAGTCCCCGCCGGTTCTCCAACCCCGTCAACGAATCACTCCTGGCGATCCGCTCGGCTTCATCGAGCTTGCGCCGGTAATCGCCCATCTCCCTGTCCAACCCGCTCAGCAAGATCTCGTTCTCCCGCTTCATTTCGCTCACCAGCGCTGTGATCCGTCCAACTTCCATCTGCAGCCGCGACTTTAGCTCCTCCACCGACTGGCACTGCGCTGCCGACTTCAGCGACTCGGCTACCCCCTCAAACCCCTTCTCTCTGCTCTCCCCCTTGCTCCTCAGTGATTTCGCCGTCTCCTCCAACAGCGACACCACTTCGCCCAACTCCACCGTACCCGCCATCTGCGCCTTCAGCCGCGCCGACGCTTCGTTCAACTCCTTGCTCAACCGCTGCTTGACTTGCGCCAATTCACCAGAGTCGGGTTCCGCTTCCAACTTCCCACGCTCCTCCTTGAAACTCGGCGGAGCCATCCCCAGTTTGTCCGGGTACAGATGGGAGATGTGGCGCTCGACGTCACCCAACGCAGCACCATAACAGCCAAGCGCGGTCCGCAGAAGCTCATCTTTCTTCTCGTATTGAGTCAGCGAGTCCCGTAGCGATATCAGTTCTTTCGGCATCCACTCATTCCTGCATCACCTTATCGGCTCCTCCGCCTCATTCTTTTGGATATACTCAATTTGTTGGCTGATCGCGTCCGCGGTCGCCACACCCGCAAGTCAAGACAGGAGGACGATGAGTAAGGAAGATTGCATCGAAGTCACTGGCGTCGTTGTTGAGAAGTTCCCCAGCGGCTTGTTTAGCGTCCAGTTGGACGGCGAGCGGACCATTCTGGCTCACCTCGCCGGGAAGCTCCGCCGGAACCGTATCCGTGTCCTGGCTGGCGACCGCGTCACTATCGAGATGTCGCCCTACGACCTCACCAAGGGCCGCATCACGTATCGTCATAAGTAAACCCGTCCAGGCCTCCGGTCCGTCCGGCCCCGCTCAGGTCCCGATGCCGTCTCCCCGCCACATACTCATCGCTTTCGGCACCCGCCCCGAAGCAATTAAACTCTGCCCTCTGGTCCGCACTCTGCGCAGCCAGCCTGACCGTTTCACGGTCACGGTTTGCGTCTCCGGCCAGCACCGCAGCCTCCTCGACACCGCACTGGCCGCCTTCTCCGTTCAACCCGACCTCGACCTCGGCGTCATGACGGCCAATCAATCTCTGTCCGGCCTCACCGCCCGCATCCTGGAACGCCTCGATCCCGTCCTCGGATCCTCCAAACCCGATTTCCTCATCGTCCAGGGCGATACCACCACCACCTTCACCGCCGCCCTCGCCGCCTTCTACCACCACATCCCCTCCGGCCACGTTGAGGCCGGCCTTCGTACCGGCAACCTCGCTGAGCCATTCCCCGAGGAATTGAACCGCGTCCTCACCACCCGGTTAGCGGCGCTCCACTTTGCCCCTACCGCTCAATCCGCCGCCCGTCTCCAGGCCGAGGGCGTCCCCACGTGCCGCATCCACGTCACAGGCAATACCGGCATCGACGCCCTGCTCTGGGTCCGCGACGCGCTCGCCCGGGGTCGTCTCCAGGGGTACTCCGGCCCGATCCAGCATGACACGCCGCTCATCCTTGTCACCGCCCACCGCCGCGAAAGCTTCGGCGAAGGCTTTGAACGCATTTGCGACGCACTACTCGAGATAGCCGCCCGCCTCGACGTCCGCATCGTCTATCCTGTCCACCCCAACCCCAACGTCCGCGCCGTGGTCAACCGCCGCCTCGCCGGCGTCAACCGCATCTCGCTCATTGAACCCCTCGACTACGTCCCCTTCGTCGACCTCATGAGCCGTGCCTCCATCCTGCTCACCGATTCCGGCGGCATCCAGGAAGAAGCGCCCTCGCTCGGCAAGCCTGTCCTGGTCATGCGCGACGCCACCGAACGCCAGGAAGCCGTTGAAGCCGGCACTGCCACTCTGGTCGGCACCGACCCCGCCCGCATCTTCTCCGAGGTCGCCTCGCTGCTTCAAAACAGCGAATTCCGCTCCCGCGGCACGATCGTTCACAACCCTTTCGGAGATGGCTCCGCCTGCACCCGCATCGCAGATCTAATCCATTCATTCCTTTCTACTTAGCTCATAGATTAAATTTCCAAAACGCCCCTCGGCGGCCCCCTTCAGATCTCATTTGGCGGCCGGCCCGTGCTTATAATCTGAGCCGGGGCCGGTTCCCCGAAGCCAATATGCGAATCACTCAGATCAGGCCCGCCCAACGTAGCGGCGACAACGACTCCCGGCTCGACCTCGCCGCCGAACTGCGCCGCCGTATCATCGGCCAGGACGATGCCGTCGACGCCATCTCTCCTTATGTGGAGATCTTCCAGGCCGGCCTCGCCCCTCCCGGCCGCCCCTGCGGCATCTTCCTCCTGCTCGGCCCCACCGGGACCGGCAAGACCTATACCGTTGAAGCTCTCGCCGAGGTCCTCCACGGCAGCCCTTCTAACTTGTTGCGCATCGATTGCGGCGAGTTTCAGATGGAGCACGAGATCGCCAAGCTCATCGGCGCCCCCCCTGGCTATCTCGGCCATCGCGAAACCCAGCCCATGATCACCCAGCAGAAACTCGCCGCCTCCGCCAGTGAACGCTGCCCTTTGAGCATCGTGCTGTTTGATGAGATCGAAAAGGCCGCTCCGTCCATGGTCCGCATCCTGCTCGGCGTCCTCGACAAGGCTTCCATGCGTCTGGGCGACGGCGCTTCGGTCAATTTTGAGCGCAGCCTCATCTTCATGACCAGCAACGCCGGTGCGCGCGACATCGGTAAGGCCCGCTCCGGAGGGTTCGGCTTTGCCCGTTCAGTCGATGCCGGTGACAGCCAGTTGCGCCACCGCGTCGAACACGCCGGACTCGGCGCCATCCGCCGGCGTTTCCCGCCCGAGTTCATCAACCGCATCGACCATTCAGTGGTCTACAATCCGCTCACCCGGGCCAACATCGCTGCCATCTTCGACCGCCAGATCGACGCCATCGAACGTCATGTCGCGATCAGGCTCGGACCCCGTGCCTTTGAACTGGAAATCTCCGCTGAAGCTCGTGACTCCCTCATCCGCGAGGGCGCTGATCCGGCTTCCGGCGCGCGCGAACTCAAACGCACACTTCACCGCCGCCTGATGCAGCCGCTCGCCCGCATGGTGCTTGCAGGCACGATTCCCCCCGGCGCTTTCGTCCGCGTGGAAAAGGGCCGCGCCGGCGGCGTCACACTGCGCCCGCGCCTACCTCGACGAATAGCGTCGTAGCGACACGATCTCGCTCACCGCCGCGAACAGGTTCAGGATCCCCAATCCGCTCACTGCGCCGCGGAACTGCACGCTGGTCAGAAACTCGGTCAACGACGGCTTGATCTGGACCAGGTAATTCCGCTCCCAACTCGTCATCCACGGGTAGATGAGCAGAAACAGCCCGATCTCGATGCAGAAGATGCAGTAGACGACCGCCGCCGCCTTCTCCACCCAACTCACCTCGGCGGGACCACTTTGCGGGGCAGCGGGCGCCGCTGCTGGAGGCATGGCCGGAGTTGCCTGGGCAGGCTGCACAACTGGGGGCGTCGCCGCGGCTGGAGGCCCGTTGGGCGCGGCTGGACGCTCGCCCCCTGGCTCCTGATTGCCGCCCTGCGGCGTCACCCAAGCCTCCCCTGCATCGCTTCGCGCACCGGCGCGTAGCTGCGCCTGTGCAGTCGCGTCGGACCCAGCCTCATCAGCGCTTCCTGGTGTTCCGGCGTCGCATACCCCTTGTGCCGCGCCAGCCCATAGCCCGGATACTCCAGTTCGGCTGCCGCCACCCACTCATCCCGCCCTACCTTGGCCAGAATCGACGCCGCCGCGATCGACGCTACCTTCGCATCGCCCTTGATGATGCTCTCCTGTGGCAAGTCCACGTCCACCTTCAACGCATCGATCAACAGATAATCCGGCCCCGGCTTCAGTTCCATCACCGCCCGCCCGATCGCCAATCGTGACGCCTGGTAGATGTTGATCCGATCGATCTCATCCGCCTCCGCCCAGGCCACGGCCCAGGCCAGCGCTTTGTTCCGTATCACAAGCGCCAACTCCTCGCGCCGGGCGGCCGTCAGCGTTTTGCTGTCCGCCAGACCCTTGATCGGCCGTTCCGCGTCCAGAATCACCGCCGCTGCGTAAACGCGCCCGAACAGCGCCCCGCGCCCCGCTTCGTCGGCTCCCGCGACGCGCACATACCCCTCACGCCTGAGATCTTCCTCCCGGCGGAGAGTGCAACGGATTGCGGCCGTGCCGGACGTCGGATACCGTCCTGTCTGGATTTACTTGGTTCGTTCGGTCGCCCGCTCTTTCAAGCGTGCGGCCTTGCCGCGCAGATCGCGCAGATAGTACAGCTTCGACCGCCGTACTTTGCCCGTGCGCAGCACGTCGATGTGGTCCACCACCGGAGCGTTCATCGGGAAAATGCGCTCCACGCCGGTGCCGAAGCTGATCTTGCGCACCGTGATGGTCTCGCCCATCCCTGTGTTCTTGCGCGCCAGCACTGTCCCTTCGAAGGCCTGCAACCGCTCTTTGTCGCCTTCCTTGATCTTCACGTGGACTTTGATCGTGTCGCCGATTTCAAACTCGGGCAGGTCGCTGCGCTTGTTCTTGTTGAGGACTTTCGCCAGGTATGGGCTGATCATGATGCTTTTGTTTCCCTTTCTATTATGACCCGTCAGCGGCCCCGCCGTCATCTCTGCCTGACGTTTCATTGCGTTCCAGCAGGTCGTGTCTGTTCCGCCTTGTCTTTTCCATCGCCGCCTCGTGGCGCCACTTCCGGATCTCGGCATGATTGCCGCCCAGTAGCACCTCAGGAACGCGGTAACCGCGAAAATCGGCCGGCCGCGTGTAGTGCGGACAATCCAGGATCCCGGCGCCGCCGTCTTCTTCCCCGGAAAACGACTCCTTCACCGCCGAATCCTCGTTGCCCAGTACGCCCGGCAACAACCGGGCCACCGTATCCACAACCACGGCCGCGGCCAACTCACCGCCGCTCAAAACATAATCGCCGATCGAGATCTCCTCATCGGCCAAATACTGGCTCACCCGCTCATCGACGCCTTCATAGCGCCCGCAGATCAGCAGAACCTCGTCCAAACCCGCCAGTTCCCGCGCCTTCGCCTGCCCGAACAACGGTCCCTGTGCCGACATCAGCGCAACCCGTTGCCGCGCCTTATCCCGCGCTGGCAGAATCGCCTCCACCGCCTCGAACAGCGGCTGCGGCTTCATCACCATACCCTCGCCGCCGCCGAACGGCCGGTCGTCCACCGACTTATGGAAATCGTAGGTCCAGTCCCTCAGGTTGTGGACCTTGATCTCCAACAGGCCCCGCTGGGCCGCCCTCGCCACCACCCCGTGATCCATCGGGCCCTGAAAGAACTCCGGAAAGATCGTCAGTAGGTGAAACTTCATCCTTGCGATCCTTCTTCGTTCAACTCCAGCAGCCCTTCCGGCGCATCGATCCCAATCCGTTTCGCGGCCGTGTCAATCTCCACGCAGATCGCCTCGACCAGCGGGACCAGAATCACTCCGCCCCCGTCCCCCTTCACTTCCAATACCACCGGCCCGCCAAACTCCTGCCACGCGGCCACCTCGCCCACCACCCGCCCCGTCGCCCGTTCTTCCACCCGGCACCCCAGCAGGTCCGACAAATAGTAAGTCCCGCCTTCCAGCGCCGGACGGTCGCTTTCCTTCACTAGAACCTCGGCCTGCTCCACCGCCTCGGCCTCGGTCCGGGTCCCGATCTGCCGGAACTTGTAGATCAACCCGTCCTTGTAATCGCGGATCGATTCAACATCGAACCAGGCGCCCTCGCCAGCAAGTTCGCCGCTGGCCAGCCGCAACGCCACTCGTTTCACCCAGCCATAATGTCCAGCGTCGTAGTTAGCCCGTCCCAGCAACTCCCCGCGCAATCCGCGGGCATGGCCCAGCCGGCCAATGACGGCCCAATCTTCGCGGTCGTGTGGTTGGCTCACTACTCCAATATTTCGAGCGAGAAGCGGCGGTTCAGTTTCATGCCCGCCGCGCCCAGGAGGGTGCGGATGGAACGGGCCGTCCGGCCTTGCTTGCCTATCACTTTGCCCAGGTCGCTTGGCGCGACCCTCAATTCAAGCACAGTGGTCTGCTCGCCTTCCACCTCGCGGACCTTGACTTCTTCCGGGATGTCAACTAGGGCTTTCGCAATTTCTTCAACAAGTTCCTTGATGCTCGCCATCCCTTCGACCTCCTGTCCTGCCTCGATCCTATCACCACTCCCCCAAATTGAGTCCGCGAACCCTGAGTCCGTGAACGCAGAGAACCAGTCCCCGAAAGAGCGGGTCAATTGCCCTTGTGGGGCAGGCCTTCAGCCTGCGAAGGGCTTCAGCCCGTCAAACAAGCAGCTAGGCCGCCGGCTGCTCCACGGGCTTCGGGTTGCTCTTCACCAGCCGCTTCACTGTGGGCGACACCTGAGCGCCGCTCTTCATCCAGTGCTCGATCCGGTCGTGCTGCAGTTCAACAACTGCCGGCGTCGTCACCGGATTGTAGTGACCCACAACTTCGATCGCCTTGCTGTCCCGGGCGCGCTCTTTCTCGATCACAACCACGCGGTAAGTCGGCTTCTTCTTCGCTCCAAACCGCGCCAAACGAATCATCAACATTGGTCTTGCCTTCTCCTAATTACTCTAGAATCTCTCGACCGCCACTCAGCCGCCAAACGGCATCTGGAACGGCAGCTTGAACTTGCCCTTCTTGCCTCCAAGCAATCCGCCGGAGACCGATTTCATCATCTTGCGTGTCTGGCCATACTGCTTCAGCAGACTGTTAATCTCCTGAACCGATGTCCCGCTCCCCTTCGCAATCCGCCGCCGCCTCGAACCGTTGATCAGCATGTGGTTGGCCCGCTCTTTCGGCGTCATCGAATCCACGATCGCCACCACCCGCGTGATCTCTTTCTCGTCCACCTTCACGTTCTTCAGCTCTTTGAGCATGCCCACCTGCGGCATCATCCCGAGCAGCGATTCCAGCGGTCCCAGCTTTCTCAACTGCTTTAGCTGGTCCCGGAAATCTTCCAGCGTGAAGTCGTCGGTGATCAGCTTCCGCTGCATCTCCTCGGCCGACTTGCGGTCGATATTCTCTTCCATCTTTTCGATGAAACCCAGAACATCGCCCATGCCCAGAATCCGCGACGCCACCCGGTCCGGGTGGAACGCCTCGAACGCATCCGGCTTCTCGCCCGTGCCCACGAACTTCAGCGGCTGGCCCGTGATCTGCCTGATCGACAACGCAGCGCCGCCCCTGGCGTCGCCATCCATCTTGGTCAGGATCACGCCCGTGATCCCCAGCCGGTTGTGGAACTCCGCAGCCGACTTCACCGCATCCTGGCCCGTCATCGCATCGGCGACAAACAGGATCTCAGTCGGCGACAACTGTTCTTTCAGCTTCTGCAACTCGACCATCAGATCGTCGTCGATATGCAGCCGCCCGGCCGTATCCACCAGGATCATGTCCCGGCCCACCTGCTCGGCCTCGCGCTTGGCGCCGCGCGCCAGTTCCGCCGGCGTGGTTTCTTCCGGCTTTCCCTCGTACACCGGGATGCCGCTATCTTTGGCCACCACGGACAACTGCTTGCGCGCCGCCGGACGGTACACGTCCACCGACACCACCAGCGGCTTATGCCCGTTCTTGGACAGGTACCTGGCCAGTTTGCCCGTCGACGTCGTCTTGCCCGAACCTTGCAGCCCGACCACCATCACCACCGTCGGCGGCATATTCGCCGTCCGCAGCCGCGACGTGTGCGTCCCCAGCATGGCGATCATCTCGTCCTTGACGATCTTGGTCACCTGCTGCGCCGGCGAGAACGCCGTCAGCACTTCCTGCCCCATCGACTTCTGCCGCACGTTTTCGATAAACGTTTTGACGACCTTGAAGTGGACGTCGGCCTCGAGGAGAGCCACACGGATCTCCTTCAAGGCGGCCTCCATATTCTCGGCCGTCAATTTTCCTTCGCCGCGCAGGGTCTTGAACACCCGTTGCAGCTTGTCGCTCAACGTATCAAACATGCGATTTTGTCAGGACGTGCCGCCCTTCCGGCGTGAGCACACATTGGCCCACCTACCGCTCGAATGGCAGCACTCCTCATTATACAGCCTCGCCCCGATCCCCGCCTCCCCTTTTCCTTCGCCCCCAATCCGCTCGCCCGTCAACAACTTGCGTCCCACTTGCCCACTGGCCGACACTGGGCAGCTCCATCCGCAGGTCTGCCGTTCAGTACCGCTGGATGGCTATTCCTCGCCTCGGGCAAAATGCCTGAGGGGCACTTCCTATACACTGACGGTATCTCATTCACCATGATGCGCCCTGTCGCCACTTTCCTCATTGCCTTGACCGTCGGTCCATGCACCCGCTCGGAGCAGCCTCAGCGTGTCTTGGATATGTGTGAGCTTTCCCGGGATTACAGTGCGTACTCAGGCGAATTGATTACAGTTCGAGCGGTTTACTATTACGGGCTTCGCGACGCCTGCCCGGATAAGTGCGCCGACGGTCCTTGGCCTTCGTTTATGAACCTGACCGGAAGCGGTGTCAAAGCCCCTCCCGAGTCGCTCGCCACCAGACTCGATGGAGCGTTCTATCACGATGACCTGGAAAAGGTCGTGCGATCGGTCGAAACAGAGGCGAAGAAGGGGAAACGATTCGAGATCTGGGTCACCGTCGTTGGGTACCTGGAAGCAACCAGGCGCCTGTCCAAGCTGGGTCCATGTGACAGGATCGGCAGCCGCTACACGGGTTACGGTCACCTTGGCGCTTACCCGGCTCAGTTGGTGCTCCACCATTTCCAGAAGATCGAAGTGAAGGACAACCCGGCTTCCCCATACGACTATGCCAATCTGCACCGCGGTCCAGCCTAGATCGTCTGCACGTGACCGGCGCGCGAGCGACGCAGCCTGATGCGACCACACGTCGATTCATGCCAAGGTGTCCGTCGCCCCACCTCCGCCGAACCCCGCTGACGCGTCCACTCAGCCGCCAGCCGCACCCTTGCGGTGCGGGTTCCTCCGCGAGCCTATGAAGTGCGGGTTCCTCCGCGAGCCTATGAAGTGCGGGTTCCTCCGCGAGCTTGCGGAGTGCGGGCTCGTCCGCGCGGGTGTGTTCCATCCTCCCGTCGTCTTCGAACCCGACGCACGAAACCACTCATCCCCCAGCCGCCCCGGCGAGCCGCCTGCGTCAGCGGGCGGTACATCTGCCCGTGCTACTCCGCGCCCTCGTAGCGCGGACCTCCAGGTGTTCTGCCTGCCGTCTCGACGCCCCCAGCTAACGCAGTCCAGCCGCCTGCCCCTTTGTCCGTCCAAACAGCGGCGCGCACCGCCCGGCCACTGCTTCCACGTGCCGGTGGTCGGTTCCGCAGCATCCGCCGAGCACATTGATGCCCGGCAGTTTGCTCACCAGGCCGGCGCAAAGTTCCCCAAACTCTTCAGGGTTCCCGGCATCCAGCTCATCCGACTCGTCCAGTTCCGCGTGGCTCTTCCTCGACGCATTCGCGCGGAGTCCCTTTATCCGTTGCGCCCACGGTTCGCCGCTGCCAAGCACGTTGTCGAAGTGCTCCGGGTGGGCGCAGTTCACCATGTAGTAGCTCGCGTACCCGCCCGTCGCGTCGTCCACCCTGTGGATCGTCTCCCCCAGGCTCTGCCCGCCCGGCAGCTTGCCGTCGGTCTCCACCGTGAACGAAATCGCCACCGGCATCACCGCCCTGCTCGCTGCCCGCGCGATCCCTATCGCTTCATCGGCGTAATTGAGCGTCATCGCGCACAGCATGTCAGCCGCCGTACCGGCGAGGACTCCAACCTGCTCCGCGTGGTAGTCCTCCGCCTCCAGCGCCGTCATGACGCCGCTTGGGTTGTACCCGTCCCCGCGCGGACCGACGCAACCGCTGATCACCGCCTTGCCCGGCTCGAATTCGGTCCTGATCTCCTCCAGCATCCCAATCGCCCGGCGATTCGCCTCCGCCAGCGATTTCTTCGTGTACCCGAGCTTCTCCCCCCAGCCATGGCTTGCCCGCCACGTCACGCTTTCAAGGATCATCCCGGCGCCGGCGCTTTTGGCGATACCCGAATACGTTTGGTAGTACCGCCTGAGCCTGCGCTCTCCCGCCTCGCTCTTCAGTTGATCGAATGCCGCGAACAGCGGCAACTCGACTCCCTCGTGGAAGACCAGCGTCGTCTCCAATCCGCCATCGGCCAGAAACAGCCCACCCTCGAGTTGGGGCAGGCTCTTGCGGAATTTCGGCATCCCGTGCCTCCTCTCCTTCGGCTGCCGCCCCGCACAAACCGCTTCCGGCACGTCGCCGCTCTCCCCTGAGTCTGCACCAGCTCAATACGGAACTCAAGTGTCAAGATTTCACCAAATCTCGGCCCGGCTCTTCCTCCGTCCCCGCAACTGATTGCACCAAAAACATTTTCCGTTGCGACGATTCATGGCGCGGATCTCCCCGGCCCCGTCGATTCTACTGTCCTCCCGTTTGACACCGGCTCCTCTGCTCGATAGCATGATCCCTCCGGCCGCGTCCCCATGCGCCGGGCCGTCTCGTCGCCCGGCTCGTGTCGGTATCCGGTCTCGCAAAGGAGGCGCAAGTCAATGATCGGGACATCGAGAAGGTATTTCCTGGGTGCTGCGGCCACGCTTTCGGCCCGTCCGGCCCGCGCCCGTTTGAGCGCGAATGACACTATCAACCTCGCCCTGATCGGATGTGGCGCGCGGGGCCGCGGCCTGCTCATCCCCCGTTTCCAGAAGCTGCCCGGCGCCCGTTTCATCGCCGTCTGCGACGTCAATTCGAAATACCTGGCGGAAGGCCGCCAGTACGCCGGTGGCAACAGCGTCGCGGCCTACGACGACTTCCGCAAGCTCCTCGAAAACAAGGATATCGACGCGGTCATCATCGCCTCGAACCAACAGTGGCACGTCCTCCAGATGATCGCCGCCTGCCAGGCCGGCAAGGACGTCTATCTCGAAAAGCCTCTTTGCAACTCGATCGGCGAGGGCCCGTTCGCCATCCAGGCAGCCCGCAAGTATGGCCGCATCGTCCAGGTCGGCACCCAGCAGCGCAGCCAGCAGCACTATCAGCAGGCCGTCGAGGCCATCCGGGCGGGCAAACTCGGGGAGATCTCCGAGGTGCGCATCTGGGACTACGAGAACTACTTCCCCGGCGA
>CAZSBK010000079.1:0-24496 GCA_964604945.1 uncultured Candidatus Solibacter sp. | reverse complement strand
GACCTCGGGGTGGTAACGAAGCTTTCCGCGCAGCACGACGAGGATTAGTGCATAGGTAGATCACACCCCATGACAGCGAGCCGCCTGCATAAGCGGGCGGCATGTTTAGGTTGCGGCCCGCAATCCGCCTGAATCATCAATTGCCTGTGGCGAAAAGGCTCACTGCCAAGTAGGGCGGACGCCCTCGTCCGCGGCCGGCCCCCCGGCCGGCACAAAGGCGCTCGACCACGCATACTGGCTGCGCTCGGCAACCAGTCCCGCCCTGACGGGATTCTCCTCGATGTAGTCCGCAATTCTGCGGAACTCCTTTGGGTCCCGCACGAGGTGGTCGTAGCTCTCCTCCTGCCAGAACGGCTGTCCCGTCAATCCGAGAATCAGGTTGGCACGCTTGGCAGTGATCCCTTTGAGGGACTTGGTCAAGCGCGACAGTGGGACCAGCGGCGACACAAGAAAATGGACATGGTTCGGCATCACGACAAATGCGTGAAGCCGGTAGTGTTGGAGGACCTCAGCATTGAACCGGATCGCTTCTACAACCATGTCCGCGATCGCAGGCCTCCTGAGGTAGAAACTGCCGTGCCGGGTTTGGTCGAGGAGCCGGTCCATTCGGGCAAATGCCTGGCCGGACGTCATGACGGTCTGAGCGAAGCAGCGGTTGGGCGGCAAGCTCTCGCGAAGACGCCAGGTGACAAAGAGCGCCTGCCCGAGTTCGTGAATGTGCGGCAGATGCCGCCGGTGGAAGGCCACGCCCAAATAGTGCATCGAGAGTGGTTAAGTTCTCGGGGCAAGTGAGTTCGGCGGACGCCGGCGTCCGTGTCGATGCCGGCCAAGGTGCCGGCCGCGGTCCAGGGGACCGCCCTACTGAAACGAATCCCTCCCCTCGTTCCCGCCCTCACCGGCCAGGGAACTGACTACCGCAGCCGTGGGCGATAATGGGTTTGGAGCCCGCCTCATGCCAATCGAGGACAACAACGCAGGAAAGCAACCCGTCCCTGCCATACGCCCGCCTCACAGGCTGGGCGTGCTGGCGGATTCGGGGCGGATTGTGGGCGACATCGTCTCGCCTGCTTCTGATGAGAACGACTGGAACGTTCTCCGTCAGGACCAGGCTGAGGACTGCGATCCGTAGCCCCCTGCCGGCCTCCTTCGCACTGGCTCAGTGCAGCCAGAATACGGGAGTTCACGGAACGGCTGCCTCAAGCACACTCTTGATTTCGTCCCGGTACAAGACCTCCACGCACATGATCTGATCATCGACGACATCGAGAATGAGCCAGCCCTTCTGAGGAGTCAGCGGCACATTTCGATGATGCGGGCCGTAGCTCCCTGAGGGTTTGGGCTGTGTGTAGAAAGTGGCGCAGAAGTCGTCGCCACAACGGCAACGGTCTACTATTTGCAGACCGGCCACTTGCGCCGCCAATGCAGGCTCCTCGATCTCAACGAGTAGCTCTTCAAGTTCTCTCGCAAGAGACGGCAATGCAGTTATCAGAGCTTTCAAGTACTGCGGCGCTGTCATGGGAGTATTATCGGCGCTGACGGTACTACGAGGCAATCCCGCGGGACCAAACCGCGAATGACCTGGGCTACACCCGCTCGCCGTTGATGATCGCAATCGGTTTGATTGCAGTCGCCAGGCCGGTGGTCTCGTCCACCGACACCACCACGGCCCGCAATTGCGGGTTGCCCTTGGCCGCCTCGAAGCGCATAGGCAACTGCGTCATGAAGCGTTTGACGATCATGTCCTTCTCGACGCCGATGACGGAATCGTAAGGACCCGTCATCCCGCAGTCGGTCTGAAACGCGGTGCCTTGCGGCAGTATGCGCGCATCGGCTGTCGGGACGTGCGTATGCGTGCCGATGACGGCGGTCACCCGCCCGTCCACGTACCAGGCCAGCGCGATCTTTTCGCTGGTCACTTCGGCGTGGAAATCGACGAAGCGGACCTTGACGCTTTCCGGGATCTGGGCCAGCAGTTCGTCGGCCTTCAAGAACGGGCATTCGAGCGGCAGCATGTGGACCCGGCCCTGGATGTTCATCACCGCATACTCGACGCCGTTGCGCGCCTTGCCGAGATAGAGTCCCTTGCCTGGCAGCGACGCAACGTAGTTGGCCGGCCGCAGCAGACGCGGTTCGCGGTCAAGGTAGTCATAAATCTCGCGCTTGTCCCAGATGTGGTTGCCAGTGGTCATCACGTCCAGGCCCAATGCGAGCAGTTCCTGGGCGATGGACGGCGTGACGCCGAAACCGCCGGCGGCGTTTTCGACGTTGGCGATGGCTAGGTCAATGCGCTCCTCGCCGACAAGTTGCTGCAAGTGGTCGGCCACCATCCGCCGCCCCGGACTGGCAAATACGTCGCCAATGAATAGGATGTTCATGCTGTTAATAAAGAGAGTTCAGGAAGCGCACCACTCGACCGTATTGGACCTGTGAATCGACCCCTGTAAGCGATACAAGGCAGACCCAGCCGAGCACCTTTAGGCTTCTCAAACCACCTTGCGGCGGCCCAAGCATGCTCACCAGCGCGTTCATACGAGCCGGACCCGGATTCATTGACTATCGGATCAATTTTGCAGGCCCAAATACCTGTTCCGCAGGAACGCTTCCTGAGTCTCCAGGATAGCCGACCCGGCCCGCTTTCCGCCCGGTTTTCCATCCGACGGCCGGGAGGAAGCCCGCCTTCAGCAGCCTGCTAGGTTCGGTCCGATCCGCCTTCAACGGGCCGGACCCGGAGGGCTAGCCACACACACGCCACCGCCGAGACGGCGAAAATGCCTTGGGTGAGCCACGTCGGCCCGCCCTTGCCCGGAAGATAGGTCTTCAGGAAAGCATCGGCCGTGGCAGTGACCGTCAGCAGAAGAAACAACGGCAGGGCTGCGCGCCAGCGCTGAACGAGCCAGGCGATGACGGCAGTGGCAAGGATGACTCCCACCAGACCCGGAGCATCGAGATAAGGCTTGTTTTCAAGCAGATCGAGGCCAAAAGCGCAAAAAGTGATGGTGATTGCGGTCTGGCGGGCGAGCATTCCGGCGTGCAGCGACGCCGCCAGCAGAATGGCGCCGGCGATCGAGTAGTTGTACTTGGCCGCCTCCAAGGACTCGATGCCGATTCCAATTGTAATCAATAGGATAGCGACAATCAGAACGCGCCAGAAGGGTTCGTTTGGTTGCGGCTCGGCGGGCGCGCCAGGGGACCTGCGCGTCTGCCACGCGGCAATTCCGTAGCTCAGGCCGAGCAGCAGCCCGAAGGTGAACTCCATCATCTTCCACCAGTCGATATCCTGCCCAGGTGTGGCGGCGCGACCGGCTACCTGGACCCAGGCCCCCAGCGCGAATCCAATGCCTCCGCCCAGTCCGCCCCAGAGAGCGTAGGCCCACATCGTCTTGCGGGCCTCGCCGCGGGCCATCCAGGCGAGGAAGGCCAAGCCACCGAGAAGCAGGCCAGCCCAGATCTCGGGTCGAGGCTTGTCCAGGCGGTTCGAGAAGTAAATAAGCTTGGGCTCGTTGATCAGTTTCCAGCCGATCCAGACCGCGGCCGTCATCAGTCCCAATCCCGACCAAACGAACTTGGGCGTCCAAGCAAGCCGCCGCCGTTCGACGGCCGCGCCCATCACGGCGCCGCCCACAAAACCCCACACCGCACCTTTGATGAGGAATCCGAGCAGCGCCCACCAGAACGTCTCCGGCTTGAAGGCAAGGCCGACCGTCTGGCCGTAGGTCATCTGCCCGCCGAACCCGACGCCGACGGCGCCAAACGCCGCAAGTAGGGCCGTATCTGCCTCGTCCAATTCGAGCAGCAGCGCCAACGCCAGGGCAGTCATGGCGCCTGGGATCATCGCCCCGAGCGGCCCGCCGCCGATGTAGCCGCGTAGGCCCCAGCCGAGCATCATCGCCATGGAAGGCAGCACGAACCATAGGTATTTCGCGGGAGGGTGTTGCGGCATAGCAGGTCATTATCCCACGCCGCCGGACCAGGTCAACGGCCCGCTTACAATTGAAGTGTGATCAAAACCGTGATTTTTGATTTGGGCCGCGTATTGGTGGACTTTGACTTCATGCGCGGCTACAAAACCATGAGCGCAATGTCCGGTCTGGATGTGGAGGAGGTCCGGCGGCGTTTTCACTCAAGCGGCATCGCCAACGAATTTGAATCCGGCGTCATCACCGAACGGGAGTTCGAGGAGCGCACGCAACGGATGCTGGGCACGTCGATCCCGCATGAACGCTTCGAGGAGATCTGGTTCTCCGTGTTCCTGCCCGGCACGCTGATGCCGGAAGCGGTGGTCGAGGGCATCCGGCGCAACCACCGTACTCTATTGCTCTCCAACACCAATGCCATGCATTTCCGCGGGCTGAAGCAGCAGTACCGGATTCTGGACCACTTCGACGCCTACGTGCTGAGCCATGAGGTCGGGGCAATGAAGCCGCAGCCGGCCATCTATGAAGCCGCCATCCGCGCCGCCGGCTGCCAGCCAGGCGAGTGTTTCTTCACCGATGACGTTGCCGAATACGCCGAAGGCGCCCGTCGTCATGGCATCGACGCAGTGCAGTTCACAGGCGCGGCCCAAGCGATGGAAGAACTCTCGCGGCGCGGGGTCAGCTGGTAGTTCACTGATTGGGATATGTGCCGGAGCGCACGTTCAGAGCAACGTTTCGTCCAACCGTCCCGCCTCGGTCTCAGATTCGACCTCGATCATGATGACGGGGTACTTGGTGGTCTGCCCGGTCAGGTAGGCCGCCAGAGTTTCCTTGGATCCGTCGAATAGGGTGTCGAGCAGTTCGCGCACGGCCAACTGCCGGATGTCTTCGCGCGAGATCAGCGGCGTGTAGACGAATGACCGGCCTATCTTCTTGCGCGAAACGGCTTGCTTCCGCGCCAGGCGGTCGAGCATGGTCATCACCGTGGTGTAGGCCAGCGGGCGCTTTGGCGAAAGCGCCTCGCGCACTGCACGCACGTTGGCGTCTCCCAAAGTCCAGAGAGCCCGCAGGCATTCCAGTTCGAGCGGAGGTGGAATGTCGCGAGCCGAACGTCCCCGCTTCACGGCTTGTCCTCCGCAAAGAGATCGCCGAGCATTTGCAGTTTCGCACCCATCGCGGTGGCTGGCTTCGCATCCGGCTTCGGCGTTACACGGGGCGCGGGGGGAGCCAAGTACTTGTCCTTATCCATCACCTGGCGGTCCAGCGCGAAGACAAAGCCCGTCCACTCGCCGGGCATGGCGCGCTCCTTCTCGATCGCCGACCGTATCGCCTCCATCTTCGAATCCATGTTATCCAAATGGTGCAGCAATAGCGCCTCGGGGAACGCCGGCAATTTGGGCGACCCGAATTCGAGCTGGCCGTGGTGGCTCAGGATGAGGTGCTCAACCAGATTGCGCAAGCGGACCGGGAAATCGGGCATCGCGGCGACCTTGTCGCCGATCAGCCGCAGCGCGATCTGCATGTGCCCGAGCAACTGTCCTTCACTCGAATAGGAGAAACTCCGCTCGTAGTTCAATTCGTCGATCTTGCCGATGTCGTGGAGGATGACGCCGGTCATCAGCAGGTCCGCATCGATATTAGTGTAATGCGCCGAAGTGAACTTGGCCAGGCGCGCCAGCGACAGGACGTGCTCGATCAATCCGCCTAGCCAGGCATGGTGAATGCTCTTGGCGGCGGGCGCTTTCTTGAAGGCCGCGGCCACGCGCGCATCACTCAGGATCGCATCCAGCAGCGACTTGAGATGCGGGTTGCGCATCTCGGATACATAGCCGCGCAACTCGGCCATCATCTCGTCCAGATCGCGTTTGGACGCCGGCAGGAAATCGGCCAGGTCCACTTCCCGGTCGTCCACCTTCGTGATCCGGTGCACGGTCAACTGCAAGCGGTTCTGGTAGAGTTGTGTCTCGCCCTTCACGCGAACGAAATCATCGCGGTTGAACGTGTCGACGATCTCGGCGACACCGTCCCACATCTTGGCGTCGATGTCGCCGGTGCGGTCGATGAGTTGGAGCGAGAGATAGGGCTCGCCAGTCTTCTTCTGCCGCACGTCCTTCGACTGCACGAGGAAGAGTCCGGTGATCTGCTGACGCGGTTCGAGATCGGCGACGTTGGGGCTTTTCATTCCGTTGACATCCAGCCTATGGCGCGAGGCTCGCTAGCGGCTTGTGCTGATGCCTTCGCGGCTGGTCTTGGTCCCAGGCACAGGGAACATCCACAACAGCCGGCGGTTGCGGGCCTGCGCCGCGACCTCTTCCTTGGTGATGGTCTCAGGCCGCAGCAACGCTGGATCGCTCCAAGCCGTGCTCTTGTTCTTGGCCGCGCCCACGTCGACGTAGCCTTCGCGGATTTCGAGAAATGCGTTGCGCCGCAGTTCAGTGAGATACTCGCGGATTCTCGGCTCAAAGATCGGCTGGTAGATCCGCTCGCGGATCTCGTTTTCCACCTCTTCCAGCGCCGCCTGGCCTTCCTTGTGCTGCTCGTCCACGCGCACGATGAGATAGCTATTTTCGAGCTTGATCGGGTCAGAGACAAAGCCTTTCGGCCGATCCCAGACCACCTTCTCGATGTCCGCCCGCAGCAGGCCCCGCTCCATGGGCGGAATCGAGCCGCCCTCGGAGGCGGTCTGCGCGTCGGAGTTGTCGCGCGCCAGTTCCGGGAACCGCTCGCCTTTGCGCGCCCGAGCCACGAGGTCCTTTGCCTTCTTCTCAGCCGCCGCCCAGCCGGCTTCATCTTTGGTGGTGTTGTTCACCTGGATCTCGCGCAGGAAGATCCGCTCCTTGCGCATGAATTCCTGCTTGTGATCGTTGTAGTATTTCTCGACGTCCGAGCGCGGGATGTTGATCTTGCCGCTGACCTCGCTGCTGATCACGCGCTGGGTCAGCATGCGGTCGCGGATGTCGGCGCGGAAATCTTCATAAGACATGCCGGTGGCTTCCCGGACCCACGACTGAAACTTATCCGGATCGGCGATCTTGTTCTCGCTCTGGATACGCGCCAGATACTTGGTTAACTCACCGTCGACGTTGACGTCGAGTTCCTTGCCCTTCTGCACCAGCAGCCGCTCGTCGATCAGATCTCGCAAAGCGCTCTTCTTCTGCTCCTCGATGGCGGCCTGCATCTGATTCGCGGGCACGTTCGCGGCGCGCAGCCGCGCCTCGATCGACTTCAATTCCTGCTCATACTCACCACGTGTGATGATGTCGCCGTTCACCTTGGCGATAATCTGCTCAATAGTCGAAGAAGGTTTGACTGCCACGGGGGCCGAAGCCTGGGCGGGAGTGGGCTTCTGGCCATAGCCGATGCTGAGCAGGGCCAATGCAAGCGTCAGTGCGCGCAAACAAGTCGTCATATTGCCATTATCACCCAGCTTGGGGTCTCCTTCATCAGACGGCCGGCGACAAAGACTCGATCATGCCGTTCAGTTGGTCCAGTAACTCGCCCGGCCCGTCCGCGCCAGCGGGCAGCGGCAGCCTCAGAATGCCGGCCGGGGTGAATTGCGCCCCAGCCGTCTGGCTTACTAGGCGCATCAGCGCCTGCGGGTCCACTTGAGCGGCAGGATGGAACTTCACGTTCACCCACAGCCCGCGTTTTTCGATCATCTCGATTCCGCTCTGCTCCGCCCGTGTCTTCAAACAGGAGAACTCAACCAGCCGGCGTACCGGCTCCGGCGGTTCGCCATAGCGGTCTGACAGCTCCTCTATCACCGCCTGCGCCCTAGCCGGGTCGCCCGCGTCCGCGATTCGCTTGTACGCCCGCAGCCGCTGTTGTTCGTCGGCGATGTAGCCGGCCGGGATGCGGATGTCCAATCCCAGGTTGAGACTTGAATGAATTTCGGCCGTGACGGTCTCGCCCCGCAGTTCGCGCGCCGTCTCGTCGAGCAGTTTCAGATACGTTTCATACCCCACCGAGCCGATGTGGCCGTGCTGTTCACCGCCCAGCAGGTTGCCGGCGCCGCGCAACTCCAGGTCCAGCGCGGCGATCTTGAATCCCGCGCCGAGGTCGGAAAACTCCTTGAGCGCCGCCAGCCGTTTGCGCGCCACCTCGGTCAGCTCGCCGTCCTGGGGAATCATGAGATAAGCGTAAGCGCGGCGGCTCGACCGCCCGACGCGCCCGCGCAACTGGTACAACTCGCTTAGACCGTAGTTCTGAGCGTTCTCGATGATGATCGTATTGGACCGTGGGATATCCAATCCGTTCTCCACGATCGTCGTCGCCACGAACACGTCAGATTCGTGCCGCATGAATCCCAGCAGGACCTTTTCCAGAGCCTCCTCGCCCATCTGCCCATGGCCCACCGCAACCCGGCAGTTTGGGACCCACTGCTGAACCTCCGCCGCCCGGCTCCAGATCGACTCCACGCGGTTGTGGATGAAATACACCTGTCCGCCGCGCGACAGCTCCTGCTCGATCGCCGTCTGGATCAACTCCTGATTGAACCGCGCCACGACAGTATTGATCGACAGCCGGTCCTTGGGCGGCGTTTCGATCACTGACATGTCGCGCAACCCCAGCAACGACATGTGCAGTGTCCTCGGAATCGGCGTCGCGCTCATCGTCAGCACGTCCAGATTGTGCCGCAAGTGCTTCAGCCGCTCCTTATGGCGTACTCCGAAACGCTGCTCCTCGTCGATGACGAGCAGGCCCAGGTCCGGGTAAACCACATCCTTGGACAACAGCCTGTGCGTACCTACGACGATGTCCACCTTGCCCGCGGCAAGGTCCTCGACCGTCTGCTTGATCTCCTTCGGGTGGCGGAACCGGCTCAGCAATTCGATCCGCACGGGGAAGGCCTGAAAACGGCGGCGGAAGGTCTCGTAATGCTGGAACGCCAGCACGGTCGTCGGCGCCAGCACGGCCACCTGCTTTCCGTCACCCAGCGCCTTGAATGCGGCCCGCATGGCCACTTCGGTCTTGCCGAATCCGACGTCGCCGCACAGAAGGCGATCCATGGGGTGCGGGCTCTCCATGTCGCGCTTGATCTCGGAAGCGGCCTGAGCCTGGTCGCGCGTTGGCGCGTATTCGAAGCTGTCTTCAAACTCGCGCTGCCAGTTTGAATCGGGCGAGAAGCTGAAGCCCTCGGCCGCGCGGCGGGCCGCATACAGCTTCAGCAACTCCTCGGCCATGTCGCGCATCCGCGCCTTCACGCGCGACTTGGTCTTGGCCCAGGTGACCCCACCCAGCTTGTCCATCGACGGCGCGGCTTCACCGGCGCCGCGGTACTTCTGGATCAGGTCCATCCTCAGCAGTGGGACATAGAGCTTCGACCCGCCGGCGTACTCCACCGCCAGGAAGTCCTCCATGCCGGCCTCGCCGTGGATCTGCTTGATGCCGAGGTACTGGCCGATGCCGTGCTGGGCGTGAACGATGTAGTCGCCGGGCTTCAGGTCCAGGCTGTCGGGGCTGAACAGCGCCACGTGGCTGCGCCGCCTGGGCGTGTCCAGGTCCGCGGAGACCTCGAAGAGATCCTCGTAGCCGATCAGCGCCAGTTTCGTCTCCGGCAGCACGACGCCCCGCCGCACCTGGCCCTGCACTACATATACGCTGGCCAAGTCCGACGCCATGTAGGCCCGCTCGGCCAGATAGGCCGGTGTCGATCCCTTCAACTCGATGCCCAACTGGAACGGCAGCGCATACTCGGCGAAGATGTCGGCCAACCGCTCCACTTCACCCTGCGCCGGGGCGAAGAACACTACGCGGTTGCCCTGCTCGACCAGCAACCGCGCCTCGGCCACAGCCGCCTGCATATTGTTGTGGAACGGAACCGGCTGGCGTGAGGAGACCTCCAATGGCGGCAACGCCGAGCGTTGTTCGCCTTCGAGCGCCAACTCGCGCAGTTCGATTTCCCGCCGCGACTGCACATGCGAGGCCAGTTCGCCCCAGCGGAACCAGAGCTTTTCCGGTTCGACGCCGCCCAGCGCCCCACCGTCGAGCCGTTTCCACAACCGGTCGCTGGCTGAGGCCAGATCCTCCGGCTCGTCCCACACCACCAACGGTGTCCCCAGCAGTTCCTCAATTGAATTGCCGCGCTCACGCGCCATCGCCGCGTAGAACTCCCATCCGGGAAACTCCTCGCCAGGCGCGGTATCCCGCACCGCCGCCCATTCCGCCGCCGCGGCGAGCACGGCAGGGGTGCGCGGCGTCTCCTCCAGCGGCAGCAGCATCACCTCTTCGATCTTCAGCACCGAACGCTGCGATTCGGGATCGAATCTCCGCAGGCTTTCCACCGTGTCGCCAAACAACTCGATCCTTACCGGCTGGTGCGACTCTGCCGGGAAGACGTCGAAGATCCCGCCCCGGATCGAATACTCGCCCTCCATTTGAACCGGATCTCGCCGTGTGTAGCCGACGCTTTCCAGATGCGCCGCCAGGTCCTCCATTCCGATTTCGTCCTGCACGCTCAGGTTCACGGCCAGTTGGCGGTAGAAGCCGGCCGGCTCGCATCGCAACAGCGCCGCCGCCGCCGATGCCACCGCGATCGAACACTGTCCTGTCGCCATCCGGTACAGCCCCACGGCCCGCTGTTCCTTGATTTCGGTGTGGGGCGACAGCCCTTGGCCCGGCAGCACGTCGAAGGCGGGCAGCAGCAGCGGGCGCGGCGCGCCAGCACCGGAAAGAAGTAGGGAATGGAAGGCGTCGAGCAGCTCTATCAACTGCTCGGCCGCCCGGTTCGACGCCGTCACCACCAGGATCGGCGTCTCCAGCGCCTCCCAAAGCAGCGTCAGGTACAGCGCCTTGGCCGTCGGCGTCAACCCGCTCAGACGCGTCCGCTCCGACTCGTCGCCCTTGTAGCGGCGGATCAGATCCTGAAACGCGGAGTGGCGCGTCACTGCATGGAACTTATCCCGGACCGCTGGGTTGATCACGGCCGTCAGTCCACCGTCTTGCGCCGAGCCACGATCTCTTCCACGGTCGCCGTGGTCGAATAGCCCTTTTCCAGGGGTATCAAACGGACCTCGCCGCCTGCGGCTTCCACCTCTTCCCGCCCGGCGACGAAATGCGACCAGTCGGCGCCTTTCACCAGGATGTCAGGTAGCACATCCGCGATCAGCTCGCGCGGCGTGTCCTCGTCGAACAGCGTTACCGCGTCAACGGCTTCCAGCCCAAGCGCCAGCGACGCCCGCTCGCCTTCCTTGATCAGAGGCCGCTTCGGGCCTTTGATCCGCGCTACGCTCGCATCGCTGTTAAGCGCGAGAATCAGCACGTCGCCGAGCGACCGCGCCTGTTCGAGCAACCGGATGTGGCCTGGGTGCAGAATGTCGTAGCAGCCGTTTGTGAAAACGACTCGCTTGCCTTCGCGCTTCCAAGCCGTTCGCGCGGCCACCAGCTCCGCCCGTGTGTAGAGATTGCCCATCTGGTCGTACGGAGCCATGCGCTCCGACTACCAGTGTATCGTTACCTTTCGCCTTTGCCCGCCCCGGAGACTTCGTCGTCCGGGTAGTCGAACATGTAGATGTCGTCCTGCCTCGTTCCCGGCCCCATCTGGGCCAGTTCCTTCAGCCGCCCGGTGTGCAGGTCGTAGAGCCAGCCGTGGATCACCGGCTGGTTCCTCGCCTTCCACGCCCGCTGAACGATGGAAGTCTGGGCCAGATTCTGCACCTGCTCGATGGTGTTCAGCTCGACGAGGCGGTCGAAGCGCGCCTTGTCATCGGCGATCGCGTCCAACTCCCGGGAATAGATCCGGTAAACGTCCTTGATGTGCTGCAACCAGCGATTGATCAGTCCGAGCGGCTTGCGCGACAGCGCACTCTTGATGCCGCCGCAGCCATAGTGGCCGCACACGATGATGTGCTTCACCTTCAGCACCTCGACCGCGTACTGGAGCACGCTCAGCATATTCATGTCGGTGTGCACGACAAGGTTGGCAATGTTCCGGTGCACGAACAGCTCGCCGGGCTCAGTCCCAGTGACCTCCTCGGCGGGCACCCTCGAATCGGAACAGCCGATCCAAAGGAACTCCGGTTTCTGGTCCTTGGCCATCGACTCGAAGTAGTGGGCGTCCGCGCTCAGCCGATCCTGTACCCACGCCTGGTTGGCAAGTAGGAGTTTCTTATGGCTTTCCATGATTTACCTCTTCACCGGCATCAATCTGCTTTCCATCCGCTTCAGTTCCACCTTGATGTTCTTGTAGGGCGCAAGCTGTTTGAAATCCTCCAGCGCCTCATAGATGTCGTGGTCGATGTAGAGCGCCTTGGACCCGTCGATCAGCACGCTCGCGCCGCCCGGCAGATCTCTCAGCTTGCTGCGCAGTTCGCTCTTATTCACGAAGGTCATGTCTTTGTTGAAGCGCATCAGGTACATGTTGTCCTGGCTCACCACACTGATGGCCTCATGGTGGTTCTCGTGGATGATGAACAGCAGTCCGGCCACCATGCCAATCACCACACCCAGCAGCAGGTCTGTGAACACCACTCCCAGCACGGTAATGATGAAAGGCAGAAACTGGCGCCAGCCGTCGCTATACATCCGCCGGTACAAATCCACATTCGTCAACTTGTAGCCCACCGCCAGCAGCACTACCGCCAGGCTCACCAGCGGAGTTAGATTCAACAGGCTGGGGATCAGCAGCGTCGATGCGAACAGCAGCAGCCCGTGGATAAAAGCTGATTGCCTGGTCCGCCCTCCGGCGTAAATGTTGGCTGACGTCCTGACGACCACTGACGTGATTGGCAGCCCGCCGATCAGCCCGGAGATCAGGTTGCCCACCCCCTGAGCCATCAGTTCCCGGTTGGGCGGCGAAGTGCGCTTGTACGGATCCAGACGGTCGGCCGCCTCAAGCGACAGGAGCGTCTCCAGACTGGCCACGATCGCCACTGTCGCCCCCACCGCCCAGACAGCCTGGTTGGTGATGATGCTAAAGTCCGGCAGCATGAAGTTGGCAAAGAACCCGCCGAGCGATTCGGCCACAGGCAGACTCACCATGTGCTGTGGATCGGTCAGTTTCCAGGACGGGATGAGGTAGCCGAAGGCCTGGTTCATGGCGATGCCCAGCAGGACTGTCCCCAGCGCGCCGGGAACCAGCTTGAAGAACCTGTGGCCCTTGGCCAGTTTGTCCCAGCCCATCAGTACCCCCAGGCTCACGATGCTGATCGCCACGGCCCCCGGACTCGCGCTCAGCACACTCGCGGCAATGTCCGTCAGGGCATTGTCGCCGCCCAAGGCGAAGAAGCTCAGGTCCCCTTCCCAGCCCTTGTCGCGGCCGAGCGCATGAGGGATCTGTTTGAGGATGATCAGCACGCCGATCGCCGCCAGCATCCCTTTGATCACCGAGTTCGGAACATACTCCGCAATCACACCAGCGCGGAGCAGGCCCAAAAGGAATTGCATCGCGCCGGCGATCACCAGCGCCGTTAGGAAGGCCTGAAATGAGCCCAGCGTCGAAATGCCCGTGGCCACGATCACCGCCAACCCCGCGGCCGGCCCGCTGACGCTCACTTGCGAACCGGAAAGCACTGAAACGACCAATCCACCGACGATGCCGGCGATGATGCCCGAAAACAGCGGTGCCGAGGAGGCCAAGGCGATTCCCAGGCAGAGCGGCAAAGCCACCAGAAAAACCACCGTCCCGGCAGGCCCGTCGTAACGGAACAAATTGCCGGAACCGGTCTCCAGTACAGCCGCTTGAGATTCAACCTGTTGCAATTTATTCATACCTGATTGTTTGAATGTATTGATCTTAGCACAATTCACTTCGTGTACCGCTTTTCGCGCCAGGACTCCGGCCGGTGGTCTACTCTGAAGTGGTGCGTTTGCTGGTCAGGGCGACGAACTGGGTTGGCGATGCCGTGATGAGCCTTCCCGCCCTAGCCGCCCTGCGCCGCCGGTTCCCCGGTGCGCACATCGCCATCCTGGCCCGGCCCTGGGTCGCCGGTCTCTACCGTCACGAGACCTTTGCCGACGAAATCATCGCCTATCAGCCCGGCAGGCTTTGGCGCGGCTGGAAGGACAGGCGGACGGCGGCAGCCGCGCTTGCAGAGATGCAGTTCGATTGCGCCGTGCTGCTGCAAAACGCCTTCGATGCCGCCCTGGTCACGTGGCTGGCCCATGTCCCGCGCCGCATCGGCTATGCCCGCGACGGCCGCGGCCCCCTGCTGACTGACGCCTTCCGCCCCCCTCCGAAGGGCTCGATCCCGTCCCACCAAAGTTACTATTACCTCGAACTGATTCGTTTGGCCGGTTGGCTCGACCAGATGCCCGCCGAACCGCTCATCCGGCTCGAAGGCGCGCCCAGAGCTCGCCAGGCCGGACAGGAGCGTTTTCACGGCGAAGGAACCGGCAAAGTCATTGGTGTCAGTCCTGGCGCGGCCTATGGCACGGCTAAACGCTGGTGGCCTGAACGATTCGCCGCGGCGGCATCCCGGTTGGCTGGCGAGACGGGCGCCTCGGTTGCCCTGTTCGGCTCGCCCACGGAACGGGAACTGTGCGAAGCCGTGGCGGGACAGATCCGTAGGAACGGACTCGACGTCCACAATTTCGCGGGCAGAACCAGTCTGGAAGAGTACATCGAACGCGCCGCCGCCTGTTTCGCATACTTGACCAATGATTCCGGCGCCATGCACATCGCCTCAGCCCTCGGCGTGCCCACTGTCGCCGTGTTCGGCGCGACCAACCACGTCGCCACTGGTCCAACGGGCCCGCTGGCCCGGGTTATTCGCCGCGATGTCGATTGCAGCCCCTGTCTACTGCGCCACTGCCCGCTCGACCACCGCTGCATGACCGCCGTTTCCCCCGATATGGTGGCTGACGCAGCCCTCCACCTGTTACAACTGAGGTAAGTGGATACCCGCACCAAAATCGTCGGCGCCGAGGAGTTCATCCGGCGCCTGCAACAATGGCGGACCGAGGGCGTTGAATTCGCTGTCGCGGCCGGATCCTTCGACCCACTGCTGGCCGCGCACGCCGCCCAGGCCGCCGCGGCGCGCCCTTCCGGCGGGAGACTCGCCGTCATCGTCACTGAACCCGTCACACCGATTCTCGACGCCCGGGCCCGCGCCGAACTCACCGCCGGCCTGGCCGCGGTCGATATGGTTACCCTCGACGCCGCCGGCCTCCCACGCCCTGGCCTGAGTTGGGACGACGCACACGCCTCGGTTGGTGCCCGTTTCGTCGCGCACGTCCTGGCCAGGATGAGTTAGCCCCGCCCACCTCCATGCCCATTACCCGACTCCTCGTTGTACGGCTCGGCGCGATGGGCGATATTCTCCACGCCCTGCCCGCCGCCGCGGCCTTGAAACGCTCCTGGCCCGGCTGTCACCTTGCCTGGGCCGTTCATCCCCGCTGGCGCGACCTGCTTGAAGGGGGCGGCGTCGCCGACGAACTCATCGAGATCGACCGCCACAGACTTGGCTCCGTCCTGTCCGCCTTTCGCCGTTTGCGCGCCGGCCGCTTCGACTTCGCCATCGACTTTCAGGGACTCATCAAATCCGCTTCCGTCTGTTTCGCTGCCCACGCCCCTCTGCGCTATGGCTTCGAGCGCGCGCTGCTGCGCGAACCCGCCGCCGCGTTGCTTTACAACCGGCGCTTCCCTGCTACCGGAGTTCACGTCGTCGACCGCAACCTCGCCCTGGCCCGCCATGCCGGCGCCGCTGCGGGTCCGATCGAATTCCCATTGCCCCCAGGCCGCGCCGAGGGCAATCTGCCGGACGGCCCATTCGTGCTCGCGTCGCCTTTGGCAGGCTGGACCTCAAAGCAGTGGCCGTTGGAAAGCTGGTCTGAATTCGCTTCGCTCCTGCATGGCCAGACGCCCTACCGGCTCGTTTTCAACGGGAGCCCGGCTGCCGCCGCATGGGCCAGGTCGGTCCCGGGCTCCATCCTCCATGTCTCGTCCATTGCGGGCCTGATCGACGCCACTCGCCGTGCCACGGCCATCGTCGGACTCGATTCCGGTCCCCTCCATCTGGCGGCCGCGCTGTCGAAACCAGGCGTCGCCCTGTTCGGTCCCACCGACGCTTCGCGCAACGGCCCGTATAGCGATTCCCTTCGCGTCCTTCGATCCCCTGGCGCCGAAACCTCTTACGCCCGCCTGGACCACATCCATCCATCCATGCACGCGCTCACCCCTTCGGCCGTCTTTCGCGCTCTAATAGACCTGTTGGAGTCCACTCGTTGAGCCGCCTCTTCCCAAGAGCTTATTCCACTCGCGTCCAACGCCTCCGCGTGCCCTTTGGGTTCCTGCTCGCCGCCATCTTCCTCTATCTGGCTCAGCCCACGTGGCTCTCTCTTCTGCTCGGCCTGCCCCTCTCGGCGGCAGGACTCGCCTTGCGCTCCTGGGCAGCCGGGCATCTGCGCAAGGACGAGTCGCTGGTCTGTTCCGGCCCCTATGCCTGGACCCGCAATCCGCTCTACCTCGGAACGTTCCTTACCGCCCTGGGCTGCGCCATCGCCTCGAATGAACCGCTGGTCGCCGCTGCCGTCTGCGCCCTATTCATCCTCATCTACCTGCCTGTGATGGAACAGGAAGAAGAGCATCTCCAGTACCTCTTCCCTGATTACACCAGCTACGCTGCCCGCGTCCCTCTCCTTCTGCCCAAGCCGCCATCCATCAAATCCCCGCTGCGCTACCAGGGCGAACTCTGGCGCCGCAACAAGGAATGGAAAGCGTGGTATGGGTTCCTGGCGGTCGAGGTTTTCCTGCTGGTCCAGGTCTTGCTAAGCTCAGGGCGATGAAACTCACATTTTGGGGCGCCGCCCAGACAGTCACGGGATCCATGCACGAGGTGAAGGTCCAGGGCCGCCGCTATCTCCTCGACTGCGGCCTCTACCAAGGCCGGCGCTTTGAAGCCAGGACTCGAAACTCGAAGTTCCCCTGGCCCGCCACGGCCGTCGATGGCGTCATCCTCTCGCACGCCCACATCGACCACTCCGGCAATCTGCCCTCGCTCACCAAGAACGGCTACCAGGGTCCGGTTTTCGCCACCCCGGCCACCATCGACCTTTGCGCCGCCATGCTGCCGGACTCGGCCCACGTCCAGGAAAAGGATGCCCTCTTCCTGGCCAAACGGAAACACCGCCGCCGCTCGCTCGGCGAAGATGACCCCACCGAAATCGCCGAGCCGCTGTACTCCGCCGAAGACGCCGAGGCCACTATCCCGCTGATGAAACCCGTCCCCATCGGCGAGGTCTTTGAAGCCGGCCCCGGCTTCACCTGCAGGACCTTCGATGCCGGCCACATGCTCGGTTCTTCCTGTATCCATATGGAGTTGGAACACCAGGGCAAACGCCGCTCCGTCATCTTCTCCGGCGATGTCGGCCGCAAGAACCTGCCCATCATCCGCGATCCCGATGAGGCGCCTCCGGCAGACTACCTCATCATGGAATCGACCTACGGCGACCGCCTCCACCAGGACGCGAGTGGCGTCGAAGGCAAACTCGCCGACGTCATCAATCGCACCGCCAAGCGCGGCGGCCGTGTCATCTGCCCCGCTTTCGCCGTCGGCCGCACCCAGCAATTGGTCCTACTCCTCCACCAACTCTCCGAGGCCGGCCGCATTCCGAAGCTGCCTGTCTTCGTCGACAGCCCCCTGGCCGTCAACGTGACCGGGGTCTTCCAGAGCCGCATCGAGTGCTACGACCAGGAGACCGCCAGTTTCATCTCGAATGGCAAAGATCCGTTCAGCTTCCCCAATCTGCGCTACATAAAGGATGTGGCCGAGTCCAAGGCCCTCAACGATCTCCGCTCCCCATGCATCATCATCTCCGCATCAGGCATGTGCGAGTTTGGCCGCATCCTCCACCACCTCCGCAACAACATTGAGAATCCCCACAACACCGTACTGATCACCGGCTTCCAGGCCGAACATACACTGGGCCGCAAGATCGTCGATAAACAGCCAGAGGTCACGATTTTTGGTGAACCGATGCGCCTGCGGGCCGAGGTCGTGAAACTCAACGAATTGAGCGGTCATGCGGACCAATCGGAACTGTTGGCCTGGATGAAGCCGATCACACCGCGGTTGAAGAAGATCTTCCTGGTCCATGGCGAACCCCGCCAATCGCAGGCCCTCGCCCAAGCCATCCGGTCCATCTATGGAATCGAAACCATAATCCCCTCGCGAAGCGATACGGTTACGTTCGATTAACCGCCTGGCCCCTCGGGCGGCGGCTGGAAACCAACCCTCGACCGCCGCCCCGGGTTTGGCCGGTACTGGAACCGGACAAGCCGTGAATTGGATGAATGGCTCTTTCTTCGAAGTCCCCACTTCGGTGTAATTGGGTCATGACGAAAGTAGTCCGTCATCTACTGAGCCGCCTGGCCTCAAGCCCGCAACTTCCGCGACCCCGGTTGGGCTCGAATGCCGCCCGGGAGGGCGCTGATGCGCTGCCCGCCAGTGAAGCTCATGCCCTGCCTGGCATGGCCAGCCCGATGACGGTCACCCTGCTGAACTACGCCTACTTGCAAGTGCTTGATTTATTGACTACTTCAGCATTCCTGCTGGCGGGCGTACGCGAAGCCAATCCGCTGGTCCTGTTTGCCATACGGCTGGCCCCCAACGCCTTAGTCGGACTGGTCGCCGTCAAGTCGATGGCGATAATGCTCGGACTGGTCTGCTGGTGGACCTCCAGGGCGAGGCTGCTGCTGACCGCCACGGCGTTTTATGCGGTTCTCGTCGCCTACAACCTGGTTTGCCTGATCCTCGGTCTCGCGGTTCGCTGATTCGGCCGGCTAGACGCCGCCCAGTTGCGACAACAGACTGCCGATCTTCGAAAAGATGCTCGACATTGGTCCCGTCGCACCCCACGGTATCAGCGCTCCGCCCGCCACCGCCACGAATCCCGCCAGGAGTGCATACTCGATCAGATCCTGACCACTCGTTCCCTTGAGACGCCCCAACACACTGTCCAAATCGATGCTCCTCCGATTGCTGGCTTTGTTCATGGTAGCCCTCCAAGTCGATTCGTACTAGATCTAGAGTCACCCCACTTTGGTTCCTGGACAACCCACCGAACGCAGTAGAAACCATACTAAAGCACCTTAGCTAACTGGTACTCCCAGGTCGCGTCCCGTGCCAATCCCCGTCCTTTCCGCCCGCCATGCACCCGCCTGACGACCTCATCCTCAGCTCACTCGGATATAATCATCTACTTGCTGCTCAGCATCCTCATCCCGGTCTTCAATGAACGCGCCATCGTCGGAAAGAGCCTCGCCGCGGTCCTCTCCGCTCCCCTGCCCGACGGCCTCGACCGCGAACTGGTCATCGTCGACGACTGCTCCTCTGACGGCACCTCCGAAATCCTCCAGCGCCTCGCCAGCGGCGATCCCCGCATGCGACTCTTCCGCCACCCGGTGAACCACGGCAAAGGCGCAGCCGTCCGCACCGCCATTGAGCACGCCCAGGGCGATTTCTGCCTCATTCAGGACGCCGACCTCGAATACGACGCCAACGAATACCCTATCCTCCTCAAACCGCTTCTCGCGGGCCGCGCCGACGCCGTGTTCGGCTCCCGCTACCTGGCCGGTGAGAGCCGCCGCGTGTTGCCGTTCTGGCACACCATGATGAACCAGTTCCTCACTCTGGCTTCGAACGTCTTCACCAACATTCACGTCACCGACATGGAAACTTGCTACAAGGTCTTCCGTTCGGACCTGCTCAAGTCCATCCCCATCCGCTCCGACCGTTTCGGGTTTGAACCCGAAATCACCATGAAATGCGCCAAGCGTAAACTGCGCATCTATGAGGTCCCGATCTCCTATCATGGCCGTACCTATGAGGAGGGCAAAAAGATCGGCTGGTGGGACGGCGTCAAGGCGCTGCTCGTCATTCTCCGTTTCTGGGTCATCGACGACCTCTATGTCGAGCCTTACGGCAAGGGCACGCTCGTCAATCTCACCCGCACCCCGGCCTATATCTCCTGGCTGGTCTCGCTTATCCGCCCGCTGCTGGGCGACGACGTGCTTGAACTGGGCGCATCCACCGGCGCTTTCTCCGGCCGCCTGATGGGCAAGCGCCATCGCTATGTCGCCGCCGAGTCCGACCCGTTCTACCGCCACGCATTGGAAAACCGCTTCCTGCGCACGCCCAACGTCGAAGTCCTGCCCATCTCGGCGACCGCGCCCGAGTCCTTCCCCTGGCGCTCGGAATTCGACTCGGTCGTCATGCTCAACGTCCTTGAAGGTCTCCAGGATCCTGCCGCCACCCTGCGCGCCGCCGCCGCCGCCCTTCGTCCGGGCGGGCGCATCGTCCTGCTTTGCCCCTTGGGGCCGGGGCTCTATGGCTCGGTCGACAAAGCCATGGGCCAACTCCGCCGCTTCTCGCGCGATGGTCTCGTCAGACTGCTCTCGGAGGCGGGGTTGGAACTTGACACGTTCCGTTCGATCAACAAGGCCGGCCGCATCTCTTGGTTCGTGTCCTCAATCCTGCTTCGCAGCCGCACCCTGTCGCGGCTGTCGCTCAAGATCTTCGACAAAACAGTCTGGCTCTGGCGTCTGCTCGACCCAATCATGCCCTGGTCCGGCCTCTCCGCCGTTGTCTCCGCCCGCAAGCGCGCCTAATCCAGCCTCGGCTTCCGTCCCACCGCGATCAGTGATACCCCACTCCAGGGCGTGATCCTTTCCAGGATCTTCCACAGCCAAACCAACCTGTCGAAGATCGCCAGTTGAAACCGCCCGAATGAGCGCCGCCTGAGCAGTTTGCCGTTGACCCACCACCCCGGCCGCGTCACGCGGTTGAACTCGAAGACGGTTTCCAGTTCGAACCCCGCCTCCCGCATCCGTTGCTCCAGTTCCGCCTTCGAGTACCTTCTGCAGTGCCCCAGCACCTCGTCCAAAGTCCCGTGCAGCCGGCTTCCCTGCGGCACCAGTACCACAGCCCGCCCGTCCGCCTCCAGCGCCTCGAACAGGTTCCGGAACCCGGCCCTGTCGTCCTCCACATGCTCGAGCACATTCAGGCAGACGACGCTGTCGAAGCCCCCATTGAGCGTCTCAAAATCCTCGGCCCGCGCCGCGTCCACCCGCTGGACGCTGATTCGCGGATTGGTGGCGAACCTGACCCGGAGCCGTTCGGTGTGTTCGCCGTCGAGGTCGGTCGCCACATACCGTTGCCTGCCCCGGCTCAGCACCATGCTCATGTTTCCGATGCCCGCTCCGATCTCCAGCACGCGCCTGCCCAGATGCGGCGCCACGACCGACGCCATCCAGGCATTGAAATTTGGCGTGTTGGCCAGCACATCCAGGATCCGCGCCCCCGGGTTCAGATACACATCCCGCCTCAACCCATACCAGAGCACGGTGAACGGCGTCTTCAGCGCATCGCCTGTCCTGATCTTCTTGCCCTCGCCATAGCCACGGCCATGGTAGGAGACCGGTACCTCGTAGATCCGCGCGCCGCGCTGGGCCAGTTTCACTGTCATCTCCGGTTCGACGCTGAAGCCATCGCTGCGCAGCGGAATCGTTCTCATCAGAGAGGTTCGAAATGCCTTGTACCCGGTCATGATGTCGGTCAGGTTCAGGTCCGAAACCATGTTGCACAGCCCGGTCAACCAGCGGTTGGCCACCGAGTGCCAATAAAGCAGCACGCGCCGCTCCTCGCTGAATCCGAATCGCGAACCGAACACCGCGTCGGCCTTCTGCTCCACCAGTGGTTTGAGCAGTCGGGCATAGTCGGCAGGGTCGTATTCGAGATCGGCATCCTGAATCAGGCAGATCGAACCGGCAGCCTTTTCGATCCCCAGGCGCACTGCCGCACCCTTCCCCAGGTTCTTGGGTTGCCGGAAAACCCGCACGACGCCAGGGTGCGCCTCAGCCCAATTCCGGGCGATCGCGCCGGTTTCATCCGTCGATCCGTCATCCACCAGGATGATCTCCCGCCCATACCCACCGGGCAGTTTCGCCGCCAGGACGCGATCAAGAAGCGCCTCCAGATGAATCTCCTCGTTGAAGGCCGGAATCAGAATCGAGATCGTTTTTTCGCCCGCCATCGGTCCTCATGATTCTAGCAACCCGCCGCGCGTGGTCCGATTGCGTTTGTTCACCGCATCGCCATCCGGTTATGATGAGATCCAATGGGTTACCGATTTCGTCACTCCATCTGCAACGAGGTCTACCAGGGGTGGGACTTCGACAAAGCAGCGCGGCACATTCGGGAAACGGGCTATGACGGTATCGAGATCGCGCCATTCACCCTGGCCGAAGATCCCGCTACCATTCCCGCCGAGGCACGCGCCGAATACCGCCGCATCATCTCCGATGAAGGCCTTGTCTTCGCCGGCTTGCACTGGCTCATGGTTTCGCCCAAGGGCCTTCACGTCACCACGCCCGACGACGATTTGCGCGAGCGTTCCTGGACTCACATCGTCCACCTGATCGACCTCTGCGCCGACCTCGGCCCCAATGGCGTCATGGTCTTCGGCTCGCCCCTGCAGCGCTGCACCACCGGCGGCTCCACCCGCGAGGAATCCACCAAACGATTCGTGGACGGCCTGTCATCGGTCGCCCCGCACGCTCAGGCCTGCGGCGTCAAACTCCTGGTCGAGGCGCTTCCGCCGAATCAGACCGACGTCGTGCTCTCGCTCGACGAGGCAGCCGCTATCGTCCGCCAGATCGGCAGCCCCGCCATCCAGACCATGTTCGACTCCCATAACGCCGTCGAGGAGACCACCCCTCACGCCCAACTGGTCGAACGCCACTTCGACCTTATCCGCCACGTCCACGTCAACGAAACCGACGGCGGCCATTGCGGCACTGGCGATTACGATTTTGCTCCCGTCCTGGCCACTCTCAAGAGGCTCGACTACCAGGGCTGGATTTCACTCGAGGCCTTCGACTTCGCCCCGGGCGCCGAACGAATCGCCGCCGAGAGCCTGCGCTATCTGGAATCGATCATCGAGAAATTATGAGTCTTGCCATTGTTACCGGGGGCGCCGGCTTCATCGGCTCCACCCTTGTCCGCTCTCTCCTCGCGGCCGGCCACCACGTCCGCGTCATCGACAACCTCTCGTCAGGCAAGCGCGACAACATCGCCGGACTGACCGGTGTCGATCTCTGCGTCGCTGACCTGCGCACTCCGTCCGCGTTCGAAAAGTACCTTGAACCCGGCGCGCCCGTCTTTCACCTGGCCGCCATCCCCTCGGTTCCGCGCTCGGTCTCCGACCCCGTGCCCTCGCACGAATCCAACATCAACGCCACGTTTAACCTGCTCCAGGCTTGCGTCGCCCGCAAGACAGGCCGCGTCGTTTACGCCGCCTCTTCGTCGGCCTATGGCGACACCGAAGTCCTGCCCAAGACTGAATCCATGCGGCCCATGCCGCTGTCGCCCTACGCCATGCAGAAGCTCGCCGGCGAGTATTACTGCTCGGTCTTCTCCAAGTGCTACGGCCTGGAGACCGTCTCGCTGCGCTTCTTCAACGTCTTCGGCCCCCGGCAGGACCCGTCGTCACCATACTCCGGCGTCCTTTCGATCTTCCTGAACTGCCTCATCGATCAGAAAGCGCCGACGATCTTTGGCGACGGCGAGCAGTCGCGCGATTTCACTTTCGTCGAGGATGTCGCCGCTCTCGTCATGAAGGCGTCCCAGGCGCCCGCCGAAGTCGTCTCCGGCAAGGTCTATAACGCCGGCAACGGCCAGAGCTTCACTCTGAACCAGACCTGGAAGATGCTCTGCGACATGCGCGGTCTTTCGATCGAGCCCAACTACGGGCCGCCGCGCGCCGGCGATGTCCGCGACTCGCTGGCCGACACAACCGCCGCCGTCCGCGACCTCGGCCACGACCCCAAGTTCAGCTTCGAGGATGGCCTTCGCCTTACCCTGGACTGGTACCAGCAATCCCGCGGATAGGCCCCGGCCACCCGTCCCAGTAGCGTAGGCGCCCTGCCTGCCGTCCCGACAATCGTGTGATCATGAATCCGCCGCACGACGGTGAGATACTGAAAGGCGTCCAACCATATTGTTGGTGGGGGCGTACCGTATCTATTTTCACAGCCACGAGCCGAACGAGCCTCCCCATGTGCATGTGGATCGCGATGACCAGTCCGCAAAATTCTGGCTGGACCCGGTTGCGCTGGCCAGAAACCTTGGATTCGGTCCGGTGGAGCTTCGGCGGGTCCACCAGTTAGTGGCGGAGAATCGCAAATCCATGTTGGAGAAATGGTATGAACGCTTCCCAGCTTAATTCCGGAGAACGCATACGCGACGTCCACGTCACTGAGGACACACTGGCGGTGGACCTCGCCGACGGGCGCACAATCATCGTTCCCTTGACGTGGTATCCCCGGCTCTTGAGCGCAAGCATGGAGCAGCGATCCTGCTGGAAGGTGAGCGGAGCCGGCTACGGCATTCACTGGCCGGACATAGATGAAGACTTGAGCACCGAAGGCCTGCTACGCGGCGCGCCGGCCGCTGCGGAACCCGCACGTCTCAGCCACTAAGGGCGTCGAGCGGATCGCGGAGGGATTGCCCGATAGAGCCTGGAGCCTGGGACGGACGCAGGGTGCCGGGGGACTGACACTTTGGCGATTTTGGCGAAGGTGGCAGTCAGGCCGGGGGTGTTCGCGGAATTCGGGATTTTCGGGCGGGAATCGGGGGGGGTGGGCG
>CAZSBK010000078.1:0-24845 GCA_964604945.1 uncultured Candidatus Solibacter sp. | reverse complement strand
GGCGTGGCGGACTGGGCGCGTCATGCGTGAGTGCCTCCTAACCAACGCGGTAAACCCGGGCGCCGTCTTCGCGCTTGGTGCTGGCGACGACGAGACCCATCTTCTTGGTGAGGGCCCCGGAGATGAACCCGCGGACGCTATGCGCCTGCCAGCCGGTGGCGGACTGGATCTCAGAGATTGTGACGCCTTCGGGCCGGCGGAGAAGCCCGAGGACGATGGCCTTCTTGCTGCCTTCGCGGGCTGTGGGCGTCGCGTCCTTCGAGGTCGTCTCCTTGGTCGCCTTGGTCTTCTTTGGCGCGACCGGGGCCGCGTGGCGCGCGGGCGCTGGCGTCAGGGCTTGGATGGCGCGCCAGATGCGGGCGACGGCGGTCTTGCGGTCGGTGAACTTCTTCACCGGCTTCAGATCGTCGAAGGGCACGACGCCGGCGAACTCGTTCCAGATGTCGGCGAAGCGCGACATCGGCCAGTCGGCGGAGAGCTTGGCGAGTTCCTTCTCGCTGGTAAAGACTGCGTCGGTCCCGCCAACGCGGTGGTTGAGAGCATCTTCGTATTCGGCAAACGCCGTGATTGCGTTGTCGTTGTCGATTGTGAATGTGGTCATGGTGATTGTCCTTTCGATCAGTTGATTGACTTTGCGCTCTAGTAATCCAGTCCCTTCGCGTCGACGGCGCTGCGGTCGCCCAGTGCAGCCAGCACGTAGGCGAGTTCCTGGCTGACGTGGCCAAGGTCGCCAGCGTAGCCCCAGTTGGCAGGCTCCTGCGCCTGGCGCTTGCGGTGTTCATCGAGTTGACCGGCGATGCGTTTGAGCAGGTCCCGGCACTCGACTTGGCGCTCGGCGTAGCAGCCGGCGGCGGTCTGTTTGGCTCTGGTGTTCCTCATGGTGAACACATTCATCACTTCGGTTCCGATTAGAAGCAAGCGAAATGATCGAGCAGCGAGGCGATTCAATGGCGGAGTTAAGCCAACGGGCGTATGCGCGACACCGGGGCGTGACGCTGAGGGCCGTGCAGAAGGCGATTCAGTCAGGACGGATCCAGATTTCGGCTGGCGGCAAGATCGACCCGGTTCACGCGGATGCAGATTGGAGCCGAAACACCGCGCCAACACCGCAGAGGGACCGCCCACACTCATCACCGCCGGCGCAGCGTGCCGCAACACCGCTGTATTCACCGGCTGCGGAGCCGGCGGCAGGTGGCCTGGATTACGCGCGTGCCCGGGCCGTGCGCGAAAACTACCTGGCCCGCCTGGCCAAGATCGAGTTTGAAGAACGTTCGGGCAAGCTTGTGAACCGGGACGAAGTCGAGGTCGCTGCTTTCAGCCGGTTCCGCACATTCCGCGACGGGATGCTGAACATCCCCGACCGAGTGGCGGCCCTGATGGCCGCAGAAAGTGATCCGGCCCGGATCCACGAGATTCTGACGACGGAGATTCGAAAGGCACTCCTTGAGTTCAGCGACACTCAGAACCGCTGATGACGTGTACGGCGTCAGCGCTGCGGCCGGAGCCAGGCCCGATCCACTTCTGACCGTCTCGGAATGGGCAGATCAGTACCGGACCCTCTCGCAACGCGCCTCGGCTGAACCAGGACCTTGGCGAACGGCCCGCACCCCCTACCTGCGCGAGATTATGGACTGCCTGTCGCCCTCGGCGTCCGTCGAGCGCGTTGTGTTCATGAAGGGCGCGCAGATCGGCGCGACCGAGGCCGGCAACAACTGGATTGGCTACATCATCCACCAGGCGCCGGGGCCGATGATGGCCATCCAGCCGACAGTGGAGATGGCGAAGCGCAACTCCAAACAGCGCATCGACCCTCTCATCGAGGAGTCGCATGTCCTGCGGGCGATGGTGCGGAGTCCCCGGTCCAGGGATAGCGGGAATACGATTCTCTCGAAGGAGTTCCCTGGCGGCGTGCTGGTAATGACCGGGGCGAACAGCGCCGTTGGCCTACGATCAATGGCGGCACGCTACCTGTTTCTCGATGAGGTGGATGCCTACCCAGGCGATGTGGAAAGCGAGGGCGATCCCGTTCAGCTGGCGTTGGTCCGGACACAGACCTTCGCACGCCGGAAGATCTTCATGGCCTCCACCCCGAAGGTCACTGGCCGCAGCCGGATCGAAGCAGCCTACGAGGAGAGCGACCAGCGCCGCTATTGGGTGCCCTGCCCCATCTGCGGCGAGTTCCAGACGCTGAAGTTCGCCAGTCTCCGCTGGCCGGAGGGACATCCCGAGGGGGCTGTTTACGTCTGTGAGCACTGTCAACAGACGATCGAGCACTATCAGAAGACGTACATGCTCGAGGCCGGTCAGTGGCGGCCGACTGCGACAGGCGATGGCCGAACGGCTGGATTCCACCTCTCGAGCCTGTACAGCCCGGTCGGGTGGTTCTCCTGGGAGGCTGCCGCCAAGGCGTTTGAAGCCGCGAAGAAGAGCCCGGAACGACTGCAGGTCTTCATCAATACTTGCCTTGGGGAGACCTGGAAGGAGCAGGGCGAAGCCCCAGAGTGGCAACGCCTTTACGACCGCCGTGAAGACTATTCCGTTGGCACCGTCCCACAAGGAGGCCTTCTGTTGACTGCCGGCGTCGACATCCAGAAAGATCGCATCGAATTGGAGGTGGTCGCTTGGGGCCGAGGGAGAGAATCGTGGTCCGTTGACTACCTGGTGCTGGACGGAAACACCACCGAGGCCGCGGTCTGGCACAAGCTCACGGCATCTCTCGGGACCCAGTTCCTGACGCAGTCTGGCGTTCGACTGCCCATCTCGATTGTGGCCGTCGATTCTGGTTACGCGACGACCGAGGTGTATGACTGGGCTCGGCAACACAGCGTTCCGCGAACAGTCGTGATCAAGGGCGACGCGCGAGCGCTGGCTCCAATAAGCCAGCCGTCGCCCATCGACATTGGTCCACGCGGTAAGCGCTCACGCTGGGGTGTCAAGGTATGGCCCGTGAACGGCGCCATGATCAAGGAGGAACTGTACCGCTGGCTCCATCTAGACCGCCCGACGGAGAACAGCGGTGTGCCGTATCCTCCGGGCTACTGCCATTTTCCCAAGTATGGCGAAGAGTACTTCAAGCAACTGACAGCTGAGCAATTGGTGACCAGGATCGTCAAAGGCTATCGCCGGACTGAGTGGCAGAAGACCAGGGACCGAAATGAGGCACTGGATTGCCGAGTTTATGCACGGGCGGCTGCCGCGGTGCATGGAATCGACCGATACTCCGAGGCCGACTGGAAGCGATTGGAACAGCATCTGTCGGATCTTGCAGCGCCACCACCTCAGCCCCCCCCGCAAAGGCCCCTGCAACAGGATCAGAGGTTTAGACAAATCGGGTGGTTAGACATCGGCCGGACAATCCGCTGGCCTTGACACCTGATCATGGCAAGCAGAGTGTGACCGATTGGCAGCGCGCTGTTAGTGAGTTCGGATCCTCATTCGAAGGGCTGATTCTACAGGCCGGCGTCATGCCGCCTAACGCCGTACTTCCTCACCTGGAGGATAAGGGTGTCGGTGGAATCTGTGCACTTCAAGGCGGCGGAACTGCGCTGCCACCACTAAGGCCGCCAGGGCCTCCGGCGGGAGTTGCTCGACGTGCTCGAATCGCTGCGCGCGAGAGCGGGTCCGATCAAGGTCAATTCCGCCTACCGCTGCCCGCAGCATCCCCACGAGGCGCGCAAGCCTAAGCCTATCTACCATGCACGGGGGCCTGGGAGCGGACCTGGTACCAATCGGAATCTCGTTGCGTGCCTTCTACAAAGTCGTCCGTGCGGAGCCACGGATCAAAGGCATCGGCGTCGACCACGCCATCGGCTACATCCTCGTCGATGTGCGCGAGGCAGCAGCACCCGTCTTGTGGGTTTACCGCAACAGCCGCACTGTGGTCGTGACAGACCCGTTTCAGGAGGTGGTGAATGGCTGACCAGATGAAGTTTCACGTCACACCGGAGCAGATCGAGGTCGCCAGGGCCAAGCTGGCCGAAAAAGGATTCCCGATTATCGGCGAGTCCGGGGCCGTCGAGAAGGACGGCTACCGGATAGGGTACACATTCTCAGACGCGATCCTCGTCTTGCAGGTGCGCGCCAAGCCGAGGTTCGTGCCCATGATGGTAGTGAAGGCGAAGATCCGTTCGGTGCTGGCCGGCGAGGGGATCTCGGAGTTTGGTTGAGCAACAGTGATTCTAGCGCGTCAGCGAGCAACTTGATCCTGGCTTTGACTTTCGAGTTGGCCCGCTCGTATCGTGTTGAATCTCATGGCCGCTGCCATCATTGCGGACCACAGGGTGAAAGCGCGCAGTCCAGGGTATTCCTACGCGCCGAAGTCGCGCTTGTGAGTCGCAGGACTGATGAGAGTAAGGCCTATACGGAAGCGGCGAACACAGTGACCCGCTCCCTGATCTGGTCGCGGATTCGCCGGAATGAGCTGAGCCGGGTCTCCTCGTCGCCTTCGACTGCGGCCGGATCCTCGAAACTCCAGTGGATCCTCTGCGCGCTGCAGTGGAAGACCGGGCAAGTCTCTTTCGCGTTGTCGCAGACTGTGACGATGTAGGCGAACTCGCGGCCGACGAACTCATCCACAGACTTCGACCAATGCCCGGAGATGTCGATTCCGAGTTCAGCCATCACGGCAATGGCTTCCGGTCTGACTTTGCTCGGCCGGGTTCCGGCGCTGTGAACCTCAAAGCGGTCGCCGAGGAAATGGCGGAAGAGTCCTTCCGCCATCTGGCTGCGGGCCGAATTCCCGGTGCAGAGCACCAGAATCGCGGGCCTCATCGGGCCGGCTTCCTTGCCCTGATGAACGCGCTCATGAACTTGCCATCCACCGCGGGCGCAACAGCGTCGACGTCGATGCCTTCAGCGGTGAGGAATTCGCGCGCATCCTCGATGTTGTAGACACGGGTCGGCTCCAGATCGATGTCCTCGAAGCCGGCACGCTTCAGTTTGCCTTCGTACTCGCTCTCTTCCAACGCTCCGGCAATGCAGCCGACCCAGAGTTTGACGTTGCGCCGGACCTCGGCAGGCACATCGCCTCGTACAACGACATCGGACACGGCGAACCGCCCGCCCGGCTTCAACACGCGGAATGCTTCGCTCAAGACCCGGTCCTTGTCGGCCGAGAGGTTGATGACGCAGTTCGAGATGATGACGTCCACCGAGGCGTCCGGCAGCGGCATGTTCTCGATCTCCCCCTTGAGGAACTCGACGTTCTCAACGCCCGCCTTGCGCTGGTTTTCGCGCGCCAGGGCGAGCATTTCGTCGGTCATGTCGAGCCCATACGCCTTGCCCGTCTGCCCGACTCGCCTGGCCGACAGCAGCACGTCGATGCCGCCGCCGCTGCCGAGGTCGAGCACCACTTCGCCGGGCTTCAAATCGGCCAGGGCTGTCGGATTGCCACACCCGAGCGATGCCAGCACGGCCGTGTCAGGCAGCTCGCTTTTCTGAAGTTCGTCGTACAACCCCGACGTGATCGGATCCACGGTCTCACCGCCGCAGCAGGACGACGAGGATGGAGCAGTCCCGCAGCACGCGCCTCCGGCCCCGGTAACAACCCTCAACGCCGCATTTCCGTAACGCTCTTTGACAACCTGCCTGACATCTTGTTCGTTCATGTAGCTTTCCCTTTCTTCACTGGAACAAACCCGTACCCATCCCCCGTCACGAGGAGCCCAACGACTTTCCTACTCACACACGCGGACGAGATCTTCCGGCTTGAGGACCTTGTTCCTCGTGCAGCACTCGGAATACAGAAACGCCAGAAGGTCGCGAAACGCCTCCGTGTTCGCTCCGTACCAGAGGAAGGTACCTTCGCGGCGGACAGTCACCAGACCCTCGTGCCTTAATTTCTCGAGATGATGCGAAAGCGTGGATGCCGGGATAACGAGTTCGGCTTGGATGTCGCCCACAACCAAACCGTCAGGATGAGCGCTCAACAGCAGCCGGATGATCCTCAGGCGCGGTTCGGTACCCATCGCAGCCAGCATGTCGGCAAATTGGATAATTCGATCGTTGTCGAACTTGCTCATTGCTTCGATGATAGCCGAATTATGGAAGTTGTCAAGAGCCATCGCAACATTTTGTCGCAACATTTTCGCGGCTGTCCGGCAATGAGGCTTCCCCTCATCAGAACAGCGAGGCCATGCCGCTCACGTTCGGAGGCCGTCTGAATCGCGCCAATGGACGCACTTTGGGGCATTTGGCGCATTCGCCAAGCCCCGCGGGTTGGCTCGCTCCCGTCGAAGTGATTGTACCGTCAGGCTTTGTAGGTGGTTGGCCGAATGGCCAATTAGTTGCTCAGAGATGAAGCGATGGACGCTGAAACCCACGAGATCTTCGAGGCCAAGGCCCGAATCCTGAAGGCCCTGGCACACCCCTCCCGTCTGTTCATGGTGGAAGTGCTATCGCGGGGCGAACACTGCGTTTGCGAACTGACCGCAATGGTCGGCGCCGACATTTCCACGGTGAGCAAGCACCTTTCAGTGCTCAAGGCAGCGGGAATCCTGGCCGACGAGAAGCGAGGCATGCAGGTCTACTACTCGTTGAAGGTGCCGTGCGTGATGGGTTTTTTCGATTGCGTGAGCGAGGTTCTGACTTCCCGAACCGTGGATCGGGACGGCGAGGCCACTGTTTGTCAAAGGAGATAGAAACGTGAAGATTCAGATACTAGGCACGGGTTGTGCCAAGTGCAAACAACTGAGCGAAAACGCGGAAACGGCGGCCCGCGAGGCGGGCATCAGCTACGAACTCGAAAAAGTCACCGCCATCGCCGAGATCGTGAAGTTCGGGGTGATGGCCACGCCGGCCCTGGCCGTGGACGGCAAGGTGAAGCTGGTCGGCAAGGTGGTGACTCCGGCTGAAATCAAGCCACTCTTGGTCCAAGCCTGACATCCGGGACGCCCTATGAAGATCAGACCCAAGTGTGGATGCGGCGGCGCGCTTGACCTGATGTTCCGTTGCTCTGGAGTGGCCGATACAGCTGAGATCGGCGACCGGGCTGTCCGATCGGTCCATCGGACCGGCGAGGCGAAGATGTACTGCCTGGCTGGCATCGCCAGCGACGTCGAGTTCATCGTCGCCAACTCCCGCTCCGCGAACCGTACCGTTGTTGTCGATGGCTGTGACAGCGACTGCGCCAAGAAGACGATGCAGAAGCAGGGCTTCGAAGGATTCCGCCACTTCCGTGTCACCGACCTCGGGTGGGAGAAAGGCAAAACGCCGGTGACAGATGAACGGATCCACACAGTCTCCTCAAGGTTGCGGGGACTGCTCTTGAGTGAGCCGGTGAGGGCTGAAGCATGAATCCGCGCAGAGCACTCACCGCTGCACTCCTGGGATTCGTGCTCGTGAGCCTCGGCTACCTTGCGCTCCGGAGCGTTCGAGCCGCGAAACAATGGAGTTCCTCAGCCGTCGTAACCGAGACTGCCGCACCTGTTACCCGCCCAGTTGAACCCGCCGCTGCACCCGCAGCCCCAGCCGTCTCACAAAGTGCGCCTGCCGCCAGCGCCGAATTGCGGCCAGTCGCCCAGCAAACCGGCAAGATCATCGCCTACTACTTCCATGTGACCGTGCGTTGCACCACGTGCCGCGCAATCGAGAGCTATTCAAAGGAAGTCATCCACTCACGTTTTAGCAAAGAACTCGCTTCGGGGCAGATGGAGTGGCGGCTGGTCAACGTCCAGTTGCCCGAGAACCGGCACTACGTGCAAGACTATCAGCTCTTCACGAAGTCCCTTGTCCTGGTCCACATGCAGGGTGGCCAGCAGAAGGAGTTCAAGGTGTTAAACGACACCTGGGAACTGGTTGGGAACAAGGCGGCCATGCAGGGCTACGTGGAAAAGGAAGTGCGGGACTACTTGAGGAAGATCGGATGAGCGGCCTGGAGGCGAGCGCGATCTGGGTCTCGGCCGGCATGGCCTTCTGGCTGGGTGTGCTGACCTCGATCAGCCCTTGCCCGCTGGCCTCCAACGTCGCGGCCATCTCCTACATCGGCCGCGGCCTGGCCGAGCCTCGCAGGGTTCTGGCTGCCGGGTTGCTGTACACGCTGGGCCGCGTCGTCACCTACTCCCTGCTGGGGTGGCTGATCTTGCGAAGCTTGGCTTCGATTGTCGGCCTTTCGAATAGCCTGCAGGTGGTGATGAATCAGCTGCTGGGCCCGGCTCTCATCATCGCCGGCATGTTCATGCTCGAACTCATCGGCTTCAAGGGGGGCTCGATCGGAGTCCTCGCAGGCCTCGAGCAGCGCGCCGGACGTTGGGGGATGTGGGGAGCGGCGCTTCTTGGCGGCATTTTTGCCTTGTCGTTCTGCCCGGTTTCAGCCGCGCTATTCTTCGGCAGCCTGATTCCGCTGGCGATGAGCAGCGGCAGCTCCGTGCTCATGCCCTCGATCTACGGCGTTGGCACGGGGCTTCCGGTTGTCGCATTTGCAGTCGTGACCGGATTCGGAGCACGCGCACTGAGCAGCGCGTTCCAACGAGTGAGCACGCTAGAACCTCACGCCCGCAAGCTGACGGGTGTCGTCTTCATTCTGGTTGGCGTGTATTACACGCTCAACTACGTCTTTGAAGTGTTTGACTAGGGCGATCATGGCCCGGAAGGGGAAAGCAATGCACTGCATGGACTGCGCAAAGATCGGGGAACGTCGTGAGGCTGTCGGGATCTGCCACTCGTGCTCAGCGGGCCTCTGTCTCGATCACGTGGTGGTTGTCACCAAGCCCCTGGAACACCTGACACCTCTTTGCAGGTCCGAAGACCTCCCCCTGGCGGCGAGAACAGTCTTCTGCCGTATCTGCAAAGCCGCTTTCGACCAACCCCATATGCCAATTAGGGACTAAGGAACTGCTTGGAATGAATCCAGTCGCCATCTTTGACTGGCTTGCCCGCTGGCTGGTGACTTCGGTCATCGGGCTGAATAGTGCGGTTGTGATGGCTGGCCTGGTGGCCGCAGTACAGGTTCCAGTGACATCCCGATTCGCCAGGCGAGGGTGATCGGTAGGGGCAGGGGACCGGAGGATTGACGGCGTGCCGGTTTTCTGGTATCGTTAATCGACGAACTACGATGATCACGGAATCCAAGCTTGACTCGATATGCTGCGCGGACCAGACGCCCGCACCACAGAGCGAAACCCGGCCGATCGAAGGTCCTGGAGCCGACGAGGAACTCGCCGCCTTGGCCAAAGCGATTGGACACCCCGCTCGCGTCCGCATCCTGCGGCTTCTTGCTCAAAGGGAAGCAAAGGTTTGTAGCCAGATAGTTGGCGAGTTGCCATTGGCCCAATCGACTGTCTCCGAGCACCTTCGGATCCTCCGTGAGGTCGGGCTGATTCGGAGCCGCGAGGACGGCCCGAGGGTGGGCTATTGCATCAACAATGAGATCCTCCGGCGACTGAAGGCTCTGGTGGCGATCATATGATCCGGCAACTACTTGTATCGTTATCTGACGAAATCATGAAGGGAGTAATCATACAATGATGAAGTTCGAAGTCTTCGATCCGCCGATGTGCTGTTCCACGGGAGTTTGCGGTCCGAACGTGGACCCTGCCCTAGTCAAGTTCACCGCCGACTTCCATTGGCTTGCAGGACAGGGAGTGGTGGTCGACAGGTTCAATCTCGCCCAACAGCCACAGGCGTACGTTGCGAATCCGGTAGTGAAGGCTGCCCTAATGGAGTTCGGCAACGGTTGCCTTCCGCTGATTCTCGTCAACGGAGCCATCGCGAGCAAGGGGCGCTATCCCACGCGACGGGAACTGGCCGCGATGACTGGAGTCGAATATGAAGAACCGGTGGTGCTCCCGGTGATGCCGAGCGGTTGTTGCGGGTGAAGGGGCCTCATGACAATCAATGAGTTTCTCGATCGCGCGACGCGCATCCTCTTCTTCACGGGCAAAGGCGGCGTAGGCAAGACCTCGTTGGCATGCGCAACGGCTGTGGTCCTGGCTGATCGAGGGAAGAAGGTTCTCCTGGTGAGTACCGACCCGGCCTCGAACCTCGATGAGGTGCTCGGCGTACAACTGACAGGTGAGCCCAAGGCCGTCCCCGGCGCCAACGGCGTGTTTGCCTTGAATATCGATCCAGAAGCGGCTGCCAAGGCCTACAGGGAACGGGTCGTCGGACCCTATCGTGGCGTGCTGCCTGAGGCTGCGGTGAACAGCATGGAGGAACAACTGTCAGGCGCCTGCACGGTGGAGATCGCCGCATTCGACGAGTTCACAAAGCTGTTGGGCGATGAGTCTGCAAGCTCCGTATTCAGTCACATCATCTTCGACACCGCACCGACCGGGCATACTTTGCGGCTGCTCAAACTGCCGGGGGCCTGGACCGGCTTCATGGCGACCAACACGACCGGAACATCCTGCCTCGGTCCGCTTTCGGGCCTTCAATCGCAGCGGTCCCTGTACGAATCCAGCTTGCAGGCGTTGTCTGACGGCGCCACCTCAACTTTGGTTCTTGTCAGCCGGCCTGAGGCGTCCGCACTGGCCGAAGCCAACCGGACGGCAGGTGAACTTGCGCAGATGGGCGCCATCAATCAGTGCCTCGTCCTGAATGGCCTTTTCGTGGCCAGCGATCCACAGGACCCCGTGGCTCGCGCGCTTGAAACTCGCGGCCGCGCTGCGATTGCGGCGATGCCGGAAGCCCTCGCCGGACTGCCACGTCTCGAGGTGCCCCTTCTCGGCTTCGCGCCCATGGGGATTCAGGGTCTTCAGGCGGTATTTGCGCGCCCGGGGTCTCCGGCTTCCATTCCCGCTCCCCATCGCGTGGGATTTGCCACGCTGGACACGCCGCTGTCCGCGCTGATCGATGAGATCGAAAAAGCTGGACGAGGCGTGGTGATGACCATGGGCAAGGGCGGAGTCGGCAAGACCACTGTCGCCTCGGCGATTGCCGTCGAACTCGCACGCCGCGGCCATCCTGTTCACCTCAGCACGACTGATCCGGCCGCCCATCTAGCCAGCACAATAGGTACGCGAGTGCCGGGCCTGCGGGTCAGCCGGATCGATCCTGCAGCGGAGACGGCAAGATACACCGCCGATGTCATGGCGAAGAACTCTCCCAATCTCGATGCGGAGGGCAAAGCACTCCTTGAGGAAGATCTACGATCTCCGTGCACCGAGGAGATCGCTGTCTTCAGCGCATTCGCCGGCACGGTTGCCGGCGGGCAGCACGGCTTTGTCGTTCTCGATACCGCGCCAACCGGCCACACCCTGCTCCTGCTGGACGCTGCCGAATCGTACCACCGCGATGTAGCGCGCAACGCAAGCGACATGCCCGAAGCAGTTCGCAGCCTCCTTCCCCGCCTGCGGGATCCCGACTATACTCGCGTCATCCTCGTGACGCTTCCCGAAGCGACGCCCGTGCATGAGGCCGCGCGGCTGCAGGACGACCTTCTGCGAGCGGGAATCAAGCCCTTCGCATGGGTTGTGAACCAGAGCTTCGCGGGGGACGGTTTGCGTGACCCTGTTCTGCGAGAGCGAGGATCTCGCGAGGCTCCCTACATCGCTGAAGTCCATGACAAACTCGCCGAGCGAATGGCTCTGATCCCTTGGACAGCCGAATCCCCGGTCGGACCGGAACGCCTGCTGGAGTTGGTCCAGAGCCGCTTGGTGACGGCTGAGAACATCTGACGAGAGTCCTGAGGTATTCACAATGGAACAGCTTTCGGTGGAGACGACGCAGAAGAGACTCAACTTCTTCGAACGGTATCTGAGCCTGTGGGTGGCCGCATGCATGCTTGTGGGGGTGCTCCTTGGCAAACTGGCGCCCGGGCTCGTGGACGCCTTCCGGCGGATGGAGTTCGGGTCCGGGAGCCAGATCAACGTGCCGATCGCGGTGCTGATCTGGTTGATGATCATCCCTATGATGATGAAGGTCGATTTCACCTCCATCCGGAGCGTGGGCCAGAGACCGAAAGGTCTCCTGGTCACACTTTTCGTGAATTGGGTGGTAAAGCCGTTCTCGATGGCGCTGATCGGGTGGTTCTTCTTCAGGCTCGTGTTCTCGGCATGGATTTCGCCGGCGGAAGCAGACCAGTACATCGCCGGCGTCATTATCCTTGCAGCGGCCCCTTGTACGGCGATGGTGTTCGTGTGGAGTTACCTGACCGATGGCGATCCGGCCTACACGCTGGTGCAGGTCTCGGTGAACGATCTGATCATGTTGGTGCTCTTCGCCCCGATCGTGCGATTTCTGGTGAGCGGCGCCTCGTCGCTCTCCGTGCCGTTCCTGGTCTTGCTGTACTCGGTGGTTGCTTTCATCGTCATTCCGCTGTCCGTCGGTTCGATTCTGAGAGCGTTCCTGATTCACCGGCATGGGAAGAATTGGTTTGAGAACACCTTGTTGCCGCAGCTCGCGCCCATGACCATCATCGCCTTGCTCGCGACGTTGGTCTTCATTTTCGCGTTCCAGGCCGACAACATCACCAGCAAGTTCTTCCACGTGGTCCTGATTGCCGTTCCGATCCTGCTGCAGGTCTACTTCAACTCATCACTGACCTATGGACTCATGCGCCTCTTCAAGGTCGAGTTCTCGGTTGCAGCCCCGGGGGCTCTGATCGGGGCAAGCAACTTCTTTGAACTGGCGGTTGCGACGGCGATTGCACTGTTCGGCCCCGGCTCCGGCGCGGCGCTGGCTACGGTGGTCGGCGTGTTGGTGGAAGTGCCAGTCATGCTGTCCGTCTGCGCCGCATGCAACCGGACACGGCATTGGTTTGCGTTCGAGCCGCCGAAAGCCGGTTGATGCCATGGCCGGCACGATCCAGGTCCATGTCGCCGTTGTGGCCGTATCCGGCGGTGCGTGTGCGGGCAAGCCGACGTGGGAGACGGCCACGGGTTTTCTGCGGCGCCAGTTGCAGCGGCGGTTTGGAGTGTCCGTATCAGTTGAGTATGTCGAACTGTTCAGTCCCGGAAGCCTGGAACTGCCGGCGGTTCTTCAGGGAATCGGGGACGGGAGCCTGCGGCTCCCAGTCGTACTCGTCAATGGTGAGGTGCTGACCTCGGGCACCAAGCTAAACGAAGGCATGATCGCGGCCAGGGTGGCTGCACTGCTGCGAGCGGCGTCGTTGAGTTCCCAGCCGGGAGGATTGAACGCTACGCCATGATCCGGACGAAGGGCGATACCTGTGGTCCGCAAAAACAACGTCTGCTCGTAGAATCAACGGGTTCCGAGTGAGGTCTTAACAACGTTACACCCGGCCCTGGACACTCGACTGCGGCTGCGCAGCCTCCCTCTCCAGCCTGTATTCGTGGTGCAGACCGCCGAGCACCGGCGTCGATGCGACGCGGTACCTGGCGGGTAGCTTGTGTCTATGTGGGCCGGCCGGCACTTTGGCTTGGGGTGGTTCCGGAATTCCTGGGCCTAATGCGGAATGTGGGCGGCCTCGATTGTAATGGGTCACGAACTCGGTCACAGTCCTTCTCAGATGCCGCTCGTTGATCGGGATCAGGAAGTCGAGGCACTCGCGGCGAATCGTGCCGATCAGCCGTTCGCAGTACGCATTCGCCTTCGGCGCCCGGACCGGCGTCTTCAGCACGCGCAAGCCGAAGCCCTCAAGCGCTGAATCCAGGCTGGCCGAGAAAATTGAATCGCGGTCGTGGATCAGGTAGAGATATGGATGGTCGTATGTGAAGCACTCGCGGAACTGCTGGAGGGTCCATTCGGCGGTGGGTTGGGCGGTGACGTTGGTGTGCAGAATCCGCCGCGACCCGACCTCCATGGCCACGAACACGTACAGCACGCGCATCGACGCAGTCACGGAGACCATGAAGTCGCAGGCGACGATGCCCTTGGCGTGATTCCGAACAAAAGTGGCCCAACGCTGATTTGAAGCGCGTCCGCCCCGAGGCCGTAACGTGTCCAGGTACTACCAACGGTCCGCGGCGAGACCCGGATGCTTAGCTTCAGAGAGAGTTCATGAGCAATCCGCTCCTCGCCCCAGGTCGGATTCGCCGCCGCCATCTCCCGGACCAGTTCACGCAGGTTCTCAGGCAGTGGTGGCCTGCCAGGCTTGCGCGACTTCCAGTGCCAAAAAGCCCGGAACGCCGTGCGATGCCATCCGATGAAGGTCGCCGGCTTCACGATGACCAGTGCGTCGTGCCAGTCGAAGAACCTGGCGAGGGCCATCAATGACAGCCGCGTCGAGACGGGAGCCTTTCTCGGACGGGCTTTGCGCTCTTGAAGAAGGGCGAGCTGCTTGCGGAGGAACAGGTTTTCGGCGACAAGGGCGGCGCGGCCGATCAGGAGGAGCCGGAGGAGGGTGAGCAACCGTCATTCTACCGTGGCTTTGGCAGTGGTTGGACACTCGGACGAAAGTCCCCGCGTCCGGGCAGGAGCACGGCATGAGTTCGATGAGATTCGATGGACGCAGTCGCTCCAGGCTTTGACTCGAAGCACTTCCCTCCGCATAATGGTTCAAGAAAGTTGAACTATTATGCAGCCGTCTGAAGCTCAGCGAGAGCTATTCCAACTCGCCCAGCAGCAGGGCGGGTACTTCACAGCCAAGCAGGCCGCCCGGCTCGGCTACACCGCCAGCAAGAGGAACTACCATGTTGGCGCGGGCAACTGGATTCGCGAGTACCGGGGGATCTACCGTATTGCACTGTTCCCTGCACCGGATCGCCCGGACCTGACCCTGTGGTGGCTGTGGTCACGGGGAAGGGATGATTCTCCCGTTGGAGTCTTCAGCCATCAGACCGCACTCAGCCTGCACGAACTCACCGACGTCAACCCCGCCAGAATCCATCTCACCGTCCCGCCTGCATTCCGCAAGGGCGCGGCGATCCCGTCGATCCTCCGCCTCCACTTTGCCGAGGTGGGGGAAGACGAGCGCGAGATGATCGCTGGCGTTCCCGTGACCAACGCCCTCCGGACAATCATCGACATCTGGCAGGGGGAAACGCTTCCGAAGCCAATCCTGCGGCAGGCATTCGCGGACGCGGTGCGCAGAGGGAAGGTGCGCAAGAGCCAGGTCACCCGAGCACGAAAGGATCCTTCTATGAATGCAATCGTCGACGAACTTGAGCGGGGGGCATAGTGAAAGAGCATCGTCTGTATAACTCTGGAGTTGCGCTTCGGACCGCGCTGGAAGAACGGCTCAAGCGGATCTCGCGAGAGGAGTCAGTCGATCTTCAGAGGCTCCGGCGCCAAGTTGCGTTTGACAGGTTCCTGGCCCGCCTGTTCGGCTCAGGCCGATCAGATTGGGCTCTCAAGGGTGGCTACTCGATGGAGTTGAGGTTCCGAACGGCTCGTGCGACGAAGGACCTCGATTTCACCGTCAGGACGGCGCCCTCGGGTGCCGGCGATGCGATCCTCGACTGCTTGCAGGATGCCGGCGCGTTGGATATCGGCGACTACTTCATGTTCCGCATAGGTGAAGCCGCCATGGATCTCGACGGAGCGCCATACGGAGGGGCACGATATCCGGTTGAGGCAACCATGGCCGGCCGGGCATTCGTGAAGTTCCATTTGGACGTCGGCGTCGGCGACATCATTGTTGAACCGACAGACTTGGCCGAAACACGCGACTGGCTGGGCTTCGCCGGCCTTGATGCTCCCCGCATTCCCATGATCCAAAGCGAGCAACAGTTCGCGGAGAAGTTGCACGCCTACACACTTCCCCGGGAGGGAGCCGCCAACAGCCGGGTCAGAGACCTTGTCGATCTTACTCTCCTGGTGCGTTCGGGCATCCTCAATGACGCTCGCGTTGTCGAAGCCATCCGGCGAACATTCGCTCGGCGAGGAACGCATGCGGTGCCACAGATCCTGACAGAACCGCCTGAAAGTTGGGGGGCGCCGTTCGCCGCGTTGGCCGGGGAGTGCTCACTGGGAAGCAGCGCAGGTGAGGCCTTTGGGGAAGTGGCCCGATACTTTAACGGATTGGGGCTCGGTGGATAGGATCACCTTTTCATGCCATGGTTCCTCGGGCTCAAGCACATGCAGAAGCGTTCAACGGCAACAGGGTGTCTCGGAATGGCCGACGCCTACCGCAATTCTCACAGGGCGCGAACTCGATCCAGATACGGACGCAGCGGAGGGGCGGCGCCACATTGTAGACGGCATCTCCTAAACTCCACCCTCTGGTTAGCGGCGAGAGAATCCGTCTCGCCGGGGATTCTCCGTTCGCGAATACGTATTACGTAGCACTTGGGGAGCCAATTCCTTGTCTTAAACCACTCCCCACGCAGTTTGTTGACGCCTCGTCGCCTCTTTGCTCCCCGGACTCAAGCGGGGAAGATGATCTGTGCTCACGGGGCAAGACGGGCGCTCCGGGACGCCTGTGGCTATGGCCGCCTCTGCACGGCAGCCACAAAGAACCCTCACGGCCGTTCAATGCTCAAGTTGATAAAGCAGTTCGCGTGCTGTCGTATGGTTCGGGCGAAGCCTTAGAACCTCCCGTAACTCCGCCAGGGCATCTTCTCGCCGGCCCTGCGCGGCCAATGCGGATCCCAGCCCGAAGTGTGCTTCGGCGTCATCCGGTTTGTACCGCAAGCCCAGGCGGAATTCCGCAATTGCCTGGTCGGCTCGCTTCAACGAGAGGAACGCAAAGCCCATGCAGAAGTGCGCGGCGGCATCATGTGGGTTGATCCGGAGCAACTCATCCAGCTCCTTCAACCCCTCGCCGTAGTTGCCGCGCTGCATTAACTCGATCGCCAGATTCAAACGCGCGGCCGTATTCACCGGGTTCAGTTGAATCGCTTTTCGAAAGTGCGCGACTGCCTCTTCGGGCTTCCCAGCGTTCTCCGCAATCAGGCCGAGCTTGTTGTACGCCGCGGAGTTGTTGGGGTTTTCCTTCAAGGCTGCCCGGTATTGGGTGACGGCTTCCCCAGTCTCTCCCAACGCGTCGGCCGCCTGACCTAGGAAGAAATGGACCCCTGGGACGCCGGAGCGCGCGAGCAGAAGTTCGCGAAGCCGGGCAACGGAGCCTGACGGCTTGGGGGTCTTGAAGAATTCGTCCGCGAAACCTCCCAATGGCACCGGATCATTCGGCCTGAGCCGGAGACACTCGCCAAGGTGCGTCATCGCTTCGTCGATCGCTTCCGTCCTATCCCCGTAGAAAGTGAGCAGCGTGCGCGCGAGAAAGTCCCGGGCATCCGGGTCCGTGGGGGCGGCCTGCACAGCGCGGCGGCCCACTTCGATCGCCCGGTCGGCCTGACCCACCCTGCTCAGCAGACCGGCTTGTTTCAGCAAGCGCGTCGATGAATAACAGAGATTGATTAGTTGCTCGTTGAAAGGATCCTCCAGTGGGGGCACGGCCTTCCATTTGGCCCAGCCGCTCATTTGCCGCACCTCCTCGGCCTTGCTCGCCTGGCCGAGGGCCGCATAGGCTTCCCGCAGTAACTCGTAGAGCGGGGCCGCATGTGGGTAGGCGCGTGTCAGCGGGGTGATCATCTCAACCACCCTGTTCCACTCCCGGCGGCGCGCCGCAACTCGCCCAAGGGCGAAATTTGCCTGCAGAACGGCGCTGCCATCAGGCGCCTTTGCTGCCTGTTCATAGTAGCGCGCGGCTTCATCCAATCTATCGGCTTTAAAAAACCGGTCGGCCAGCTTCAACTGGGCAGGAACGTGATCGGGCTTAAGCAGCAGCGTCCTCTGCAGGAACTTCAACTGCTCCTTCTCCCCTCCGGTTTCCTCCTGCAGGACGGCTTGGCAATACACCCATTGATAGTCCTTAGGAGCCAGTCGCGCGGCGATGCGATAAGCGCTCGCGGCTTGTTCGAACAGCAGATTGGAGTGGTAGACCATCCCAAGCTTGCCGGCCGCCTCCGCTGATCCGGGCCGGCGGCGCGCCTCTTGATCCACGCTCTGTAGAAGCGCGCGAAAGCCCGGGTTCAGCGACTGGAGATCCGGCCGCTTTGGGAAATCCTCCGGCAGATTCACCGGAAGTAGCGATGGTGCGAGCAGCCATGTGGCCACGCCCAGAGCCGCGGCGAGTCCTGCGATTCCCATTAGGGCCGCTTTCGAATAGCCGCGGGCATTGGCGCGCGATTCGGGTCTCATGGATTGTCCCGCGCGAAGTAGCTGGCAAGTTGCCGGAAATCTGATCCGGGGATGGTCCGCCCGGCCTTTGGCTGACCTTGCCCCCAGTGATTGAGCCAGAGCACAACGCGCCCGTCTTTGGTGAACGGTTGATAGACGTTCATCCGCACGGACACCAGATCGGGTTTCCCGTCCTTGTTCATATCCGCTGATTCGAGGCTGATGAGATGAGTCGGAGAGTTGCTGATGTCGTGCTCCGTGAAGTTCATTCTGCCATCGTTTTCAAACCACACAATACTCTGTGCGTCCGGACGCTCCCAAAAGTTGTAGCAGGTGACAGCCGCGACATCCAGGTCGCCGTCAACGTCGAGATCGGCCGCCACCGCTGCGCTCGCCCCCAGGAATTGTCCGATGGAATGATGCTCATACTTGAACTTGCCCTGATTCTCCAGCCATTGGACGCTGTGCCAGGGCCGAGGACGCGGCGGCAGGTAGTCGAAGGCGTCCCCATTGGTGAGCAGGACGTCCACTAGTCCGTCCTTGTTGAGGTCCGTCAGTCTGATGCCGCTGCTGCCGTAGTCTTCGTTGGTGCTGCCCCAAATCAGGTGCGACTTGAAGTTTCCGCGGCCGTCGTTCTCGAAGACGTATACCTCTTCCCATTCCTGGGTGACCAGACTGACGATATCCGCGTCGCCATCCTTGTCGATGTCGACGGGAATCGCATGAATCACTCCGGAGAGGCTCTGCAGAATGTGCGAGCGGAATTGCCCGTTGCCGAGATTCTCCATCCAGCGGGTTTCGCCGTCGTCGTAGCCAAATTGGCCCACGATCAGGTCCAAACGGCCATCGCCGTTCAGATCGGCGGACCGCACGTCTGTGACCCTGGCGATGTGATCGATGATCGTGTGCGTTGTGAAGTTCTGCGTTCCATCGTTCTCGATGATGACGACCGAGCCGATCTTGTCATTCGAGGGGAAAAGCAGCCCCATGCACGCGACCAGCACGTCCAGGTCGCCATCCTTGTCGATATCAGCGGCGCTCACATGCGCTGGGGCCGCGAGCGCGGGACTGATCCATCGTTCGGTATAAACGCCGTCCGGGGATTGGCGGATCCAGCCTATGCGCTGGGCAAGCATGTCGGCCACCAAAACGTCTGGAAGACCATCCTTGTCGAGATCCACAATCTCAAGACTGCCGATCCGGGGAGGGCCGGTGGACTGAAAACCAATCTGCGCCGGCGCGAGAAAGTCGATCTTCGCGCCGCGCGCAGTCTTCGGCGAACTGCCTTGCGTGTCCGCACTCCGGGCGCCCTTGAAGATATGCTCAAACACTTGCCCCATCGAAAGGCCGGACCGGTGGGCCTGATAGAAGAGGACCAACAAAGGGACTCCGAACAGGACCGCGGAGATTGTCAGCCCCGTTAGCAGCGCAGAGTGTCTTTTTGTAGGCGACTTGGGCCTGGCGGTCTTCTGCTCCATGGTTCTCCTTCAGCCGGCGAAAAAGCAGATCATACCGGCTCCAGCAATCCAAAGAAAAGACCCGAGCGGAAACGCGCCCAGAAGCGCCCGGCGTCTTGTGGATGCCTGACGCTGCCAGCAATGATACAGCGTCTGGATCGAATAGGCCGACCCAATCAGGACACACGCCACCTGGATCCACGGGATGGCCGGAGACCAGGGAATGTGCCAGTGGCTGCCGGCCATGCCCAGCAGGTTCCAACCCCAGTTGAAAGGATCAGACAGGCTCTGTAGCAGGAAGGTCATCATGGAAAGAAGGGTTGCGAGCGCAAAGGCAATCCAGCAAGCCAATCCGATGGGTATTAGCGCAGCGGTAGTCGCGCGAAATTGAGTCCTGGCGTCTAGAGTCGACCTGCTGATGATAATTCCGGTTCTTGTCAGCAGATACCACACGAGAGGGAGGACTCCCAGACAGACGACCCATACCACGGCTGCGTAAACCCAGAAGGTTCCCCAGTTCCCTTTATCCACGATGTCGATCCAATCCCGGATCCAGTCCCATGCGCCGAGGTTGATGAGGCAGTACAGACAAGCCAGGGCAAACATGACAATGGCCTGCCACGCCTCACCATAGCTGGCTATCAAGGTGTCCCGTCCTGTGTTTCGCCAGAAGACCGCGACATTGTCATAGGCGCATGTCTTCACGCACTCCATGCAAGCTCCGCAGTCATTGTTCCGGTCGAGTTCGCCGGCGCACAGCCCGTATGGGCATCCCCACCCTTTGGCGCTGCCAGTCAGGCAGAACTTCTCCGCGCAATCCGAGCATGGCTCGGCAGAGACCGCCCGGACCGTGACTCTCCCGGTCGTGGCATAGAGGCTGATGTAGCTGTTGATCGGGCACAGGTACCTGCAGAACAGCCGTTGCTCCGGAAAGACGGAAACCACGGTGGCCATGATGACGAGGCCGATCAACATCCAGCTAGTGGCGGGAGGAAGCGCAACCAGGGTGGTGCTGAATGTTCCAAGCAGGAGGAAGAGCAGTACACGAGGCCAGGCGTTGCTCAGCCATGTGGGCCAAACCAGTGACGCCCCGAAGATCCGGCGGCGGGATTGGCCCGACAATTCTGCTGGATTCCTGGAAAGCCGGGCCCGCTGCAGCCATTCCCCGATCACGGGAAGCGGGCAAACCGTACACCAGATCCTTCCGCCGATCGGCACAAGCAGGATAATCAGAGCCGAGAGCCAGAGCACCCAGATGATCATCGGACCCGCGTTCCGTCCGGCTACCTTGGTGCCGAACAGGCCGGCGAGAATGATAAACCAGAACACGCCCAACATCGGGAGCGTCAGGCTGGATTGAAACGAAGGAGCCTTTGCGGCTCGCTTCAGCCAGGGGAAGCTCTTGAACAGGTTGAAACGGTGGCCGGAGCCGGCAGCATGACGGCGGCGCGCCAGGAGCGATCCCGCCAGCGGAATCGCACCCAGCAGTCCCAGACCGCCATAAAGAAGGAAATTGGGGGCGACGACCAGATCCCCCCGCTCCGTCCCGTGCATCGGGCCATTGTAGGTGTGATTGCGGTATTGAGATTTCGAGACCAACCATCCGTACCACCCTGGGAGTCCCGCCACGATTTCTACCGTTTCCATGAGCGCAGGAGGATCATCCGGGCGCGACAGGCGCTGAACCAGCACGTGTTTGGTACCGGGAGTGATCAGGACGTGAAGGTCGTAGTCCTGCAGGAAGAAGCTCTGGCCGGTATCACGCGTAGAAAACGTGAGCCGGAGTCGATCCCCACGCTCGGCATGGATCCGGGAGGGGCTGAAGCCGTATCGATATGCCTCTATATGGATATCGCGCGTTTGTGGAGCAGGCGAGGCAACGCCGGCGAGCCAGGCGGGCAGGACAGCGCCCGCAATCAGTGCCAGCAGCGCCACCAGACGCCGGCCCACGCGATTGCCGGATCCGGTGCCCTGTGATTGTTCCTCGACGGGAAGAAAGCTCGAAGGTCCGCCCAGAATGGGAACGACATGAGAGGCCGGGTTGGTCTGATAACGTTCCTCACCCCCCATGGCTTCGTGTGCCTCCCCTCCCGGGCCATCGAACAACGGCCAGAAAGCAACCATTTCCCGCAGGCCACGACTGAGTCTTCGCACCCATCCCGGACCGGGAAATCACCAAGCCATCGTAGCAGCAAGGGCGCGGCCGGAAGATAATGTCCGTTGGGGGGATTCCACTCCTTCAGCTCCGCGGCAGCTGAATCAGCCGCCTCGCAACCTTGATTCCCAAGCCGGCAGTTGAGGTGCGACCAACCGGGAGCCGTACCGGACTCCGGTCAGCTCCAACGAGGAACAGGTGGCTGTGGTCCCGCAGGGGGGCGGGCCGCCTAGACTACGCAGGCCAGGGCCTGACCAGTCTGTACATCATGGAGTCCGCTCCTGGCGGCGTCAACTTCCCGTACCATCACGATAACGAAGAGGAGATTTATCTTCTACTTAGCGGCAGTGGCGAGATGGTGGCGGGCGGCCGGGTGTATGGGACGGAGAACCGAGTTGCCGCAAGACCGGGCGATGCGTTCTTCTTCCGGCTGGACTGCGCGGTGGGGTTCTATGGCGCGAGCAACTCAGGCAACAGGGCCGTGATCCTGGCCGTCAGGTCGCTCCATCCCAGGCGCGGCCGCTGATGGGCGTTTGCGTGGCGTGCTTTGCCGCCGGCCCAACCGATTCGCCCCGGACATGCGTGGTTGACAAGCCAGCAGGGGTCCGATATAGTTCTGAAGTGTCGCACTTTCAACGGTTTGTCGGCGACGGATGCTTCCTGGGCCGGTCCCCGTTGAATGAAACCCCCGTTCACGTCCTCCAATCAATGACACATGGGTGGCGTGGGCGAAACCGGGAGACTGGGCCATGACCAGCAACCAGGAAGACCGTCCCATCGATTTGCAGGGCGGCGAGCAGAGTTACGAGGAGCTGCTCGAAGAGTACAGCCATCCGCTTCCCGACGCCGAAGCCGGAGAGGTGTTGCAGGGCCATGTGCTCCAGGTGACCGATACCGGCGTGATTGTGGACGTCGGCCTGAAGCAAGAGGGGTTCGTGCCTCTGGACCAGGTGTTGGAGCAGGACGGCCATATCTCCGTGCAGGCCGGCGACGCCATCGAGGTGATGCTGGACCGGCGCCGGCATTATGAAGGTTATGTATCGCTGTCGCACGAGCGGGCCAGCAAGATGCGGGCCTGGGAGACGCTGGAAAAGGCCTACCGCGAGGGGTTGCTGATCAGCGGAAGGGTGACCGAAAAGGTCAAGGGCGGGCTGAACGTGGATGTCGGCGTGATGGCCTTCATGCCGAGTTCACAAAGCGACTTGCGGGTGGGGCACAATGTCGATTCGCTGATCGGACAGGATATTGCCGTCAAGGTGATCAAACTGAACCGGCGGCGCAACAACGTGGTTGTGTCGCGCAAATCGGCGATCGAAGAGGATCTGACGGCGCGCAAGACGCAGGTGCTCGATCATATCGAGGAAGGCGCGCTGGTGACCGGCGTGGTGAAGACGCTGGCCGATTACGGCGCGTTCGTGGACCTGGGCGGCATCGACGGTCTGCTGCACGTTTCCGACATGAGCCACGGACGGGTGAACCACCCGGCCGACATGGTGCATGTGGGCCAGCAGTTGACGCTGAAGGTGCTGAAGCTGGACAAGGCCAAGGAGCGTATCTCTCTGGGGTTGAAGCAGATTGCGCCCGATCCATGGGAGACGGTCGAGCAGCGGTACCTGGGCGGGAACAAGGTGATCGGGCGCGTGGTGAGCGTGACCGATTATGGCGCATTTGTCGAACTGGAGCCTGGCGTCGAAGGGTTGATCCACATCTCGGAGATGACCTGGTCGCGCCGGATGAAGCACCCGTCGAAGGTTGTCCGGGCGGGTGATCCGGTTGAATGCGTGGTGCTGGAAGTGAAGGCGAGCGAAAGGCGCGTCTCGCTGGGCATCAAGCAGTTGGAACCGGACCCGTGGACGACCGTAGACAAGCGTTACGCGATTGGGAGCGTGGTGGAAGGCCGAGTCAGGAAGCTGACCGATTTCGGCGCGTTTGTCGAGATCGAAGAGGGCATCGACGGGTTGGTGCACGTCTCCGACATGTCCTGGACCAAACGCATCCAGCATCCGTCGGACATGCTGAAAAAGGGCCAGGTTGTGCAGGCGGTGATCCTCAACATCGACTCGCAGAACCGCCGGCTATCGCTCGGCATCAAGCAGTTGCAGCCGGACGCGTGGGAGACCTTCTTCAGGAGCCATACGGTGGGCGATTCCGTCCGGGGAACGCCGAGCCGGGCCGTGAATTTCGGGATCTTCGTTGAGTTGTTGCCTGGAGTGGAAGGCCTGTGCCACAATTCCGAGATTCCGGCCGAGATGAGGGACGCGCATCCGCCACTGGCCATGGGCGAGGAGATGACCTTCAAGATCATCAAGATGAGCGAGGCCGAGAAGCGGATCGGCCTGGCAGTTGCGCCTGAGAGCGTGGCAGAGGAACAGCAGCGAATAGAGGACTACCAGAAGCAGGCCGAACAGGCGAGAATGAGCTTCGGGGAGGCCCTGGGAGCGGAGGCGGCGCCGGAACCGGCGCCGGAAACGCGGATCGAGCCGGACAACGAAACGGAAACTGGGAGTGAGCAGGAATGACGAAAGCGGATCTGATCGAAGAAGTATCCAGGGTGGTCGAGTTCACCCGCAAGGACGCCGAGGTGATCGTCGAGTCGATTTTTGACAGCGTGGTGAAGGCGCTGCGCGCGAACGACAAGATCGAAATCCGCGGCTTTGGCAGTTTCCGGACCCGGCAGCGGCAGTCGCGCATTGGGCGCAATCCGAAGACGGGCGCGCGAGTGGAAGTGCCGGCCAAGCGCATCCCCTACTTCAAGCCGAGCAAGGAGTTGAAGGATCTGGTGAACCTGGAGGGTGGCGCTCCACCTGCGGGCGAGGGCGCCTAGAGAGGCCGGTCCCAGGCAATGGACAGGCTGTGGAGCCCGTGGCGGTACCGGTATGTGAGCACGTGCGGGTCCACCGAAGGCTGCATCTTCTGCGACAAGCCAGCAACCGGACGCGATGAGGACAATCTCATCGTCTACCGGGGCAAGTTCTGTTACGTCCTGCTGAATCTGTACCCCTACACGAACGGCCACCTGATGGTAGCTCCGTTTCAACACGTCGCCGAATTGGATGAACTGGCGACCGAAGCGGCGGCCGAGATGATGTCGCTCGCACAAGAAGCGGTCAAGCATCTGAAGTCGGTCTACAAACCGCACGGGCTGAATCTGGGTATGAACCTGGGCGAGTGCGCGGGGGCCGGGGTGGCCGGGCATCTGCACCTGCACATCCTGCCGCGCTGGGTGGGCGACGCCAACTTCATGACCGTCGTGGGTGAAACGCGGGTTATGCCGG
>CAZSBK010000077.1:0-25173 GCA_964604945.1 uncultured Candidatus Solibacter sp. | reverse complement strand
GCCGGCCATCCAGCGGGCCATATCGATCATGTGGACGCCCATGTCGCCGATGGTGCCGTTGCCGTATTCCATGAAGGCGCGCCAGGAGCCGGGGTGGGTCATCCGGTTGAATGGCCGCATCGGCGCCGGGCCGGTCCAGAGTTCGTAGTCGAGGTTGGCGGGGGGAGCGGAATCGGGCGGATTTGGCGGATTGTTGCGCGGGTAGAAGCAGCAGGTCTCGATGGTGTGGACGGTGCCGAGCTTGCCGTCGCGAATCAACTGCCGCGCCTCGATCAGATGCGGCGTCGAGCGGCGTTGCATGCCGACCTGCACCACCTTCTTATACTTCCGTGCCGCGGCCACCATGGCCTGGGCCTCCACGACATCGACGGAGACCGGTTTCTGGACCCAGACGTGGGCGCCAGCCTTGATGGCGGCGATGGTGGCGAGGGTGTGCCAGTGGTCGGGGGTGCCGACCAGGACGATGTCGAGATCCTTCTCCTTGAGCATGTCGCGGTAATCGCGATACGTGCGGGGGCGTTTCTTCGAGACTTGGCGCTCGGCGATGCGGGCGGCGGCGTCGTCCAGAGCGATGGTATCGACGTCGCAGACCGAGACGACATTGACCGGCGAGACCTGGATGAGGCGGAACAGGTCGACTTTGCCGTACCAGCCGGCGCCGATCAATCCGACCCGTTTCGGCGTGTCGTCAACGAATGCGAGGGAGGCTGCGGAGGAGGCAAGGAATTGGCGGCGGTCGATCATCGTGGGTCTCCTGTCGGGCTGGGAGGTCACGACGATTATACAGGCAGGCGAGGGCTGATTCGGGGACCTTCGGTGTATACTGATGCCGGTTCATATCTTTTTGTCCGATTTAGGAGGCGCCGAAAATGTTCGGAGAAAGCAGTCCTCAGGTTTTGGTCGCTGGCGCGGGCCCGGTGGGGCTGTTCGCGTCGCTGAGCCTGGCTCGGCAAGGGGTACGGGTCGCAACGGTGGACAGGGGCGTGTGGCCTTGCAAGCACAGCTATGCGCTGGCGCTGCACCCGGAGTCGGTGACGCTACTGGAAAAGGCAGGCATCGCGGCTCAGGTACTGGAAGGGGCGCGGATGGTGAGGCGGATCGGGGTGTATGGGGGCGAGGGTCAGGTGGCGGGGGCGCGGCTGGACGATCTCCCCGGCGCGCATACAGCGCTGGCCGTGACGCGGCAGGACCATCTGGAGACGGCTCTCGAGGCGGCGCTGCGGGCACAGGGCGGGGAAGTGAAGTGGCGGCACGAGGTTCTGGGGCTGGTGGAGAGCGGCGAAGGGGTGATGGCGTCGGTGGGGCGGCTGGAGAAGGAGTCACGCGGCTACGTCGTCGCGCATACCGAATGGGTGGTGGGCAAGGCGATGGAGGTGGAGGCGGGCTACGTCATCGGGGCGGATGGGTACAACTCAAAGGTCCGCAGGTCGATGGGGATCGACTTCCCCGAGGTCGGCGGGGCCGAGTACTACGCGGTGTTCGAGTGCGAGTGCGCCGCCGATGGCGGCGACGAGATGAAGGTGGTGGTGGGCGACGGGACGGCGGACGTGATGTGGCCGCTCGCCGGGAAGGCGGTGCGGTGGAGTTTCCAGTTAACCGATTACGCCGACGAAGAGGCGGAATTGCTGAAGGATAAGCTACTGGCGGCGGGATTCGGGTATTTCCCGACGGAGAGGTCGAAAGACCGGGTGATGGGCGCGGGCGAGACGCGGGCGGACGTGCTCTCGGATGAGCATTTCCGGAGACTGCTCGCTGGGCGCGCGCCGTGGTTCAACAACGAGATTGAGTCGATCACGTGGCGGACCGTGGTGCGGTTCGAGCGGCGGCTGGCGTCGCCGTTCGGCAAGGGCCGGATGTGGCTGGCCGGGGACAGCGCGCACCTGACGGGTCCGGCGGGCATCCAGAGCATGAATACGGGCTTGGCCGAAGCGGCGGATCTGAGCGATCTGCTGGCCGCGGTGGTGAAGGGCGGGTCGCCGGGGGCCGTGCTCGATGACTACGGCCAGCGCTGGCAGAAGGTCTGGAAGCGTCTGCATGGGATCGAACATAAGGCGGAGGCAAAGCCCAATGCGCCTTCGCTGATCAAGGCGAACGCGGCAAGGCTGGTGTCGTGCCTGCCATCGAACGCGAGACATGCGGGGATCGTGGCGGAGAGGTTGGGGATCACGCTCTAAAAGGGCACGTTCACGACTCGTTTGCGGCGAGCGGTTGGAATGGATGCGGCTGCCTGCTACTGGGATCAGCCGCTTCCTAAAAGGCCGGCCTGCTCTTTCGCGCCACGACGATCGACGGCACGACCCGGATCTCTTCAATCTCAGATGTCCGCCTAGGCGTGATTCCGCGTTCCGGGAACGTGATATCTTCCGCGCCACATTCGTCAATCAGCTCTTTGACGAAGCCGACCATCCCGTGAAGATGGTTGGAGCCTTTGTAGTGCTTCCCATCGGGCCAGCTCTTCCAGTAGCCAGTGCCCCAGTCCTCGATGAAGTACCAGCCGCCGGGCTTCAGGTGATTCCGCAGGAGGTGCCAGAACGATTTCCGCGTGAATTCCGCGACGTGGGAGGCATCGTCGATAACTACGTCGAAGCCGTCGGGGGCGACTTCGGCCCTGATCCGGTCGAGCAGACGATAGTCTTGCTGCAGCCCCTGGTACACATGGATGCGGCCGGTCGGATCGGGAACAGTGACAGGCAGGGCGTCGAGGCCGGCGATCTGCCCGCGCTCGAAATAGTCCCTCCACATCAGCAATGAGCCGCCGTGGTGGATCCCCAGCTCGAGGAGACGCACGTCCTGGTCCGCGAGAGAACTCAGGATCTCCTCATATGCCCGGACCATGTGGATTGTCTTGTCAGTATCGTAGTTCGAAGTATTGAGAGACCGCATTTCTGACTCCTCAAGCGGCTGGATTGGGCCAGAACAGGCGCATCGGAAAGCGCCCGGTGGGCACAAGACGACCCAGTATATCGCGCTGTCGCACACGCGCTGTGCCGCCTTCGCGCACCTGGGCAAAAGAACACCCGCTCTCTCGCGTTCGCGGACTGAGAATAGCTTGCAGAACATACCGCGCCCTGACGGACGCGGCTCGCAAGAACGCGTTCGTAAGAACGCGCTTGGGGGCGGGCGGCAAGGCGAGTAGAATGGCAGTGTAAAGGATTCCACCTCGCCGCGTGTGAACAGACAGGATCGGCGCAGGAGGATCTAGGCTACTCGACGGACTTGAGTACTCGTATCAACGTCGAAACGGTAAACGCGATGAATGCGACCATGATTACGGCGGCAACTTGCAGGACACGCCATTCCAACGACTGGTCGGCTTCGCCGTAGTAGATGTCGTGCAACGCGAGGTGGCTGAATAGGAGTGCGGCCAGCGAGGCGAAGGCCAGCACCAGAGTTGATCTTACGCTGTTCTTCAGAGACATACTGTCACTGATTCTACAAAGGCCCCCCAGATGGCACAACCGCGGTTGTTCTGCGTCTTACCGCTTATTGCTTGAATGCTCGGCAGTAAGCTGAAGTTGTGCGCACGATTTTCCATGTCGACATGGACGCCTTCTTCGTCTCGGTGGAGGAGTTGCTTGACCCGTCGTTGAAGGGCAAGCCTGTCGTCGTCGGCGGGCAGGCGCACGAGCGTGGGGTGGTGTCGGCGGCATCGTATGCGGCGCGGAAGTTCGGCGTGCACTCGGCGTTGCCATTGCGGACGGCGGCCAAGCGGTGCCCGCAGGCGATCTTCCTCGACGGCCATCCAAAGTTGTATCGCGAGTATTCGCACAAGGTCCACGCGGTGATGATGGAGTTTTCGCCAGTGGTGGAGATGGCGTCAGTGGACGAGGCGTACATGGACCTGACGGGGACCGAACGGCTGCTGGGGCCGCCGCTGAAGGCCGCGCACGCGCTGCATGAACGGATGAAGGCCCAAACCGGGCTGAACTGTTCGGTTGGCATTGCCACTGCGAAGATGGTGGCCAAGGTGAGTTCGGATCAGGCCAAGCCGAACGGGGTGCTGTGGGTGCAGCCGGGGCTGGAAGCGGAGTTCCTGGCGCCGCTCGACGTCAGGCGGATTCCGGGCGTGGGCAAGGTAATGGAGCAGCGGCTGGCGGAGTTGGGGATTCGCAAGGTGGGCGATCTGGCGAAGCTCGAGCCGGGGTTCCTGGTGCGCAAGTTCGGCCAATGGGGGCTGGCGCTGGCAGGGAAGGCGAAGGGGACGGATGCGGGGTCGTGGTTCGACAGTCCGGTGGGCGATGACGACGACCCGAAATCCGTCAGCCACGAACACACGTTCAACGAGGATACGGCCGAGGCGGACAGGCTGGACGCGACGCTTGTGCATTTGATGGAGAAGGTCGCGCGGCGGTTGAGGGAGTACCAGCTTCATGCGCGGACGGTCCATCTGAAACTGCGCGATTCGTCGTTCGAAACGATCACACGGTCGCAGACGCTGAAGCAGCCGACCCAGGTCGATCAGGAACTGATCAACGCCATTCGCGGGATGTTCACGGTGGCGTGGACGCCGGGGACGAAGGTGCGGCTGATCGGGGCCGGGGTGAGCGGATTGGAGCCGTATGCCGGGCAACTGGATCTGCTGGATGCAGGCCGGCATGACAAGGCGATGCGGGCGCTGGAGGCGGCCGATGGCCTGCGGAGGCGGTTTGGCGAGAAGTCGGTCTCATTGGCTGCGGGGATGACGGCCGACGCGCCCGAGCGCGTCCACGAGAACCCGGCGGGGCTGCCGGGGAAGCGCAAGGGCGTGGATTAGGCAACCTCAGCCTAGCTTGTAAGGGGCCCGGTATTGATAGTGCAGGAAGCGGTTGGCGGCCTGATTGTTCGTGAACCGTTCGGCCTTGGCATCCCACCGCAGCAGGTTCTCTGTCTTGTGGGCGATGTTGGCGATCAGAGTGGCCGACGTGGAGACGTGACCGGTGAGGATATCGGCATTGCACTTGGCGCGGCTCTTCACGCAATCGAGGAAATTCCGGGCGTGCTCGATGTCGGCGTAGGCGTTACCCTTTCCGCCGATCCCCCCAATCAAAGGTTTCTTCGTTGAGGAATAGGCGCGCCCGAGCGTACGGTCCAGCGGCGTGTTGGCCGGCTTGGTGGTATCGGTGATGCGTTCCGGCACCACCTCCCAACGGCTCTCGTGGATGTACATCGTCCCCTTCGTGCCGCGCAGTTCCATCTCAGAACCCTGGAGATTGCCGGGCGCGGCGTTGCCGTTGATCTGGGTGAAGGTGATCAGCGTGGGTCCGTCGTACTCCCACAGGACCTCGAGAGTGTCCGGGATCTCGCGGTTGTCCTTGATGGCCCAATGGCCGCCGATGGCGGTGACCTTTTTCGGCGATTCGAGTTGGAGGCACCGGCGTAATGTGTCCACAAGGTGCACGCCGAAGTTGGTCAACTGGCCGCCCGAGTAGTTGTAGAACCAGCGGAATTTGTAATAGGCGCGGTTGCGGTTGTACGGAATCTTCGGCGCCGGCCCGAGCCAGCGGTCCCACTGTTCGTCGGTGGGCGGGGCCTCGTCCGGGAAGTTTCCGATGCCATTCGGCCATTCGTTTTGAATGTCGTAGCACCGGGCCACCGTGACCTGCCCCAGCGCACCCGAGCGGACATAATCGACGGCGTCGGCGGTCATTTTGGATGAGCGCCGCTGCGTGCCGACCTGCACCACGCGCCTGGTCCGTTCGGCTGCCTCGACCATCCGGCGGCCCTCGAAAACCGTGAGCGAGAGCGGCTTTTCCACGTAGACGTCCTTGCCGGCGTTGCAGGCGTCGATCATCATCAGCGCGTGCCAGTGGTCGGGGGTCGCGATGACGACGGCATCGATATTCTTGTCTTCAATCAGAGTGCGGTAATCGGGGTACTGCTTCGGCGTCCCGCGCGACTTTTTGGCGGCGAAGTCCAGATAGTCCTGGCGGAGGTCGCAGATGGCGACGGTTTCGGCATCACCGAACTCGAGAAAGGCGTCGTGGACCTGAGCGCCGCGATTGCCCAGCCCGATGTAGCCCATGCGGACGCGGTCATTGGCGCCGAGAATTCGGGAGTAGCTGAGGGCGGTCAGTCCGGCTCCGCTCGCCAAATCCCTGCGGCTGATATTCATCGTTGACCCCCCCCATGAAATGAGCGCCGTCTCCTCGAAGTCAACAGGAGAACGGCGACAGCCGAACCGTATCGCACCGGTGCCGGGAAGTCAATGTGGTGATGGGGCCACCCTAACCCGGCATCTTGTTCTCGTCGGCCGAGGGGCCGTAGAGAGCCGGCACGGGAATATCGTTCAGGCGGAGGTAGACGCAAAGCTGCGCCCTGTGGTGGATGATGTGGTTCATCACGAAGCTGCGCAGTAAGGCCGCGCGCGGCATGGTGAACACCTCAGTGCCGTTGTTGAGCAGCGACCAAGGGCCGAGCAGGCATTCGTCCGAGGCCGATTCGATGGCCTCGCGGGCGGTTTCAACGTTGGAGTCGAACGTGAAAAGGACGTCGCGTTTGGTGGCCAACTTGGGCGTGCGTGGGCTGGTGGCGACGTCGAGCGAAGAGGTCGAAATGGACATGATGGCCCAGTAGGGCAGGTTGGCCAGGTGGCCGGCGAGCCAGCCGAGAGTGGGGGACTTTTCGTGGGGCTTGAAGTCGAAGATTTCGTCGGTGATGCGGTCGAGCGTTTTGCGGGTGGCGGCCAGTTCGTGGTCGAACTCGGGAAGCATGGATTGGCTGATGGACATTTTTCGAGTATAGACGCTGGGATTCGACGCGAGAACGGATCGGGGTATAGAATCGCAAAATGCGCGAAGCGCAAGCGACGGCGGCGGCGCGGAACAAATCCATGTATGTATTGACGATCGAGTGCCGGGAATCTGAAGTCGAGATCCTCTCGGCGGAGCTTTGGGACAGCGGGGCAACGGGCATCATGGAGGAATCGGGAGCGACCGAACGCGTCCGGTTGCGGGCGTGGTTCGAGGTCGTGGACGGGCTGGTGGAACGGTTCTGCGCGTACGCTCCGGTGCTGGCTGAAGAGGAAGAGCGCGACTGGGAGGCTGAATCGCGTCAGGCGTGGCAGCCGTTCTGCGTGGGCGAGAAGCTGTACTTGGCGCCGGAGTGGGACGAGTCGCGCGCGCCGGACGGGCGGCGGCGGCTGACTGTGCATCCGGGGCTGGCTCTGGGGACGGGCGCGCATCCGGCGACGCGACTGGCGCTGGTGGCGATGGAGGAGTTTCTGCAGCCGGGCGAGAGCGTGCTGGATGTGGGGACGGGGTCGGGAATCCTGGCGGAAGCCGCGATGCTGCTGGGCGCGGGGAGGGCGGTAGGCTGCGACATCGATGGCGACGCGGTGGCGATTGCTCACCGGAATCTGACGGCTGACGGAGTTGCGCCAAGGGTGTTCACCGGGTCGTTGAGGTCGGTGAAGGATGGGGCGGTGGATCTGCTGGTGGCCAACATCAACGGCGAAACCCATGCCATGTTGGCCGGGGAATATGCGCGCGTGGCAAGGCGGGCGGCGATTGTGTCGGGTTACGAATCGCGGGACGAGGGGCGGGTGACAAGTGCGATGGCGGCCAAAGGGTTCGGCGTCGCGGGACGCCAGGAGATGGAGGGCTGGGTGTGTCTGTACCTGTGCAAGGAAGAGTCTTTCTGACGCCAGGTGCTTCGCCGCCGGCAAGAGTTGAGAAACAGGAAGCCGTGAGATTGTAGCAGGCTACGCGGCCTTGCGCGGGGGCTACGATAGGAGTCTTCACGCATGTCTGTACAGAACCCACTTCCCACACCGATCCTCGTCCACATGGCGGGGGCACTGAACGTCCCGCTGCGGGGTATGGCCTCGGTAATCGAACTGCTTGACGAGGGCGGTACCGTGCCGTTTATCGCCCGTTACCGCAAAGAGGCGACGGGCAATCTGGACGAGGTTCAGATTCGCGGTATTGAGGAGAAGCTGGCCTACTTCCGCGAACTCGAGCAGCGCCGCGCGGCCGTCCTGGCGTCCGTCGAAGAGCAGGGCAAACTCACGCCTGAACTGCGGGCTCGGATCGAGGCGACGCTTGAAAAGGGCGAACTCGAAGACCTGTATCTGCCGTACAAGCCGAAGCGGCGCACGAAGGCCACCATCGCGCGCGAGAAGGGCCTGGAGCCGCTGGCGATTTACCTGTGGCAGCAGGCGCCGGGCGAGATGGGGCTGAACGATCTGGCGGCGACGTTTGTCAGCGCAGAGAAGGGCGTGGCGAGCATCGACGAAGCACTGGAGGGCGCGCGGCACATCGTCGCCGAGATGATTAGCGAGACGGCCGATTACCGCAAGGGCCTTAGGGCGATGATGCACGACGAAGGCGTTGTGGTCAGCCGCAAGTCGCAGGACGCGGTCGACGAGCAAGAGAAGTTCAAGATGTACTACGACTACCGCGAGCCGGCGGCCAAGATCCCGTCGCACCGGATGCTGGCCATCCGGCGTGGCGAGAGCGAAAACGTTCTGTACTTCACCATTGAACTCGAACCGGAGCGGCCGGTGATGTGGCTCAAGAGCCAGATCCTGCGGGAGACGGGCGATTGGACGCCGCAGTTGGAGTTGGCCATCGAGGATTGCTGGCAGCGGATGCTGAATTCATCGATACAGACCGAAGTGCGGCTGGAACTCAAGAAACGCAGCGACGCCGAGGCGATTCGCGTGTTCAAGGAGAATCTGGAGAATCTGTTGCTGTCGGCGCCTGCCGGGCAGATCGGCGTGCTGGGGATCGATCCGGGCATTCGCACGGGCTGCAAGGTGGCCGTTGTGGATGAGACGGGCAAGTTCCTGGCGCACGACGTGATCTATCCGCACGTGCCGAAGAATGATACGATTGGCGCCGCGCGCATCCTGAAGACGCTCATCGAACGGCACAACGTGAAGGCGATCGCCATCGGCAACGGCACGGCGTCGCGGGAGACGGATGCGTTTGTCAGGGAGTTTCTCAAGGCCACTGGGTTAGCGACAGTCTTCAGTGCGACGGTGAGCGAATCGGGGGCGTCGATCTACTCGGCGTCCGATATTGCGCGACAGGAGTTTCCGGATCTGGACCTGACGGTGAGGGGGGCGATTTCGATCGCGCGGCGGCTGCAGGATCCGCTGGCGGAACTGGTGAAGCTCGACCCGAAGTCGATCGGCGTCGGCCAGTATCAGCACGATGTCGACCAGAAGCAGTTGCACGAGTCCCTGGGCGCAGTCATCGAGAGCTGCGTGAACCGGGTCGGTGTTGATCTGAATACCGCATCGTGGGCGCTGCTGCGCTATGTCGCCGGGATCACGGAGCGGACGGCACAGAAGATCGTCGAATACAGGAACGAGCATGGCGGGTTCCGCTCGCGGGTGCAGCTGAACGCGGTCAGCGGCGTCGGTCCGAAGACGTTCGAGCAGGCGGCCGGATTCCTGCGCATTCGTGGCGGCGAAAATCCGCTGGATATGACGGCGGTGCATCCGGAGTCGTATGCGGTGGTGGAGAGGATCGCGGAGAAGTTGGGTGTGGGCGTGGACGCGCTGATCGTCAAGCCGGAGTTGCTGGCGCAGTTCAACAAGGAAGGCATCGAAGTCGGCGTCTACACGCTGAACGACATCCTGGAAGAGTTGAAGAAACCAGGGCGTGATCCGCGCGAATCGTTTGTCGCGCCGGCGTTCAAAGAGGGCGTCAATGAGATGGCTGACCTGCAGCCGGGCATGACGCTGGAGGGCGTGGTAACGAACGTGACCAAGTTCGGCGCATTTGTCGATGTCGGGGTCCATCAGGACGGGCTGGTGCATGTCAGCGAGCTGTCGAACCGGTTTGTCAGGGAGCCGGCCGAAGTGGTGAAGGTCGGCCAGATCGTCAAGGTCCAGGTGATGAATGTCGATCTGAAGGCGAAGCGGATTGCGCTGTCGATGAAGGCGCTGATGGGTCCTGCGCCGCAGCCGCCGAGGCGGCCCGAGCAGCGGCCTGCACCGTCGATGGACGACAAGCTGGCAGCGCTGGGGTCGAAGTGGAAGGTGAGGTAGTAGGACAAGCCTCCCGGCCTGTCGATGTCGGTCCGGTCTGCGAGCCGCCTGCGTGAGCGGGCGGGTCATCACCCTTGACATTGCTAGAATGGCGGCGTGGCCGCACTGGGATTCGACGAGGCGCGACGGATTGTCATTGAGCGGGTGAGGCAGCAGTGCTCCAGGCCCGCCGTCCAGAAGGTGCCGTTCAACGAAGCGCTTGGCCGCGTCCTGGCGGATGAGATCCTCGCCGACCGCGACTATCCGCCATTCAACCGCAGTGTCCGCGACGGCTTTGCCTTGCGCGCCGAGGACTTGCCGGGGCCGGTCAAGGTCATCGGAGAAGTCCGCGCCGGCGGCGTGTTTGAAGGCAGGGCAGGGCAGGGCGAAGCCGTGGAAATAATGACCGGCGCGCCCGTGCCCGATGGCTCCGATTGCGTGGTGATGGTCGAACACGTACGGCGCGACGGGGCGAGCGTTACCGTGGACCGGGCGTACAAAGCGGGCGACAACATTTCGCCGATGGGGTCCGAGGCTCAGGCGGGCGAACGGGTTCTGGCGGCGGGGACCAAAGTGGGCTTCGCGGGCATAGGGTTGATCGCGTCGGTGGGGTTGAGTGAAGTGCTGGTCTACAAGCGGCCCAGAGTGGCCGTGCTGGCGACGGGCGATGAGATCGTGAAAGAAGGCACGACTCCTCTGCCGCATCAGATCCGGAATTCGAACTCACATACGCTTGCCGGCCAGGTCCGTCTCGCCGGCGGCGAGCCCGTTGTCCTGCCGGTTGCGCCAGACCGGATGGAGGAGACGATTGCGCTGGTCGAGCGGGGGCTGGAGTGCGACCTGTTGCTGCTGTCGGGCGGCGTTTCGGCCGGTAAGTATGACGTCGTGGAGCAGGCGCTCGAACGGGTCGGCGCGGAGTTCTATTTTGACCGGGTTCTCATCCAGCCAGGCCAGCCGCTGGTCTTTGGGCGGGCGCAGGGCAAGTTCTTCTTTGGGCTGCCGGGCAATCCGGCATCGACGATGGTTTGTTTCGAAGTCTTCGCGCGGGCGGCGCTCGATCTCTTGTCGGGGATGGAGGAGACTCGATTGCCCTTGACGATGGCGCGGCTGACCCGCCCGTTCAAACATAGGCCGGGGCTGACCCGGTTCCTGCCGGCAAGCCTGGAAGAAGGCGCCCGCCTGACCCCCACCGGCTGGGCCGGTTCGGGCGACATCGGCGCAATGGCGCGTGCCAATTGCTGGCTGGTGGCCGAGCCGGACAAGGCCGAGTATGCCGAGGGCGACTTGATGCAGGTGCTGATGAGAGGATAGGGGAAAAGATGGCGAAGAAGAGTCTGTCGCACTACGACGACGCAGGCAAGGCAAGGATGGTCGACGTCTCGGAGAAGTCCGAAACCAAACGAACTGCCGTGGCGCGGGCGTTCGTTCGGTTGTCCCGTAAGGTGTTGAAAGCATTGCCGGACAATCCGAAAGGCGATCCTCTCGAAATCGCCCGCGTGGCTGGGATCATGGCGGCCAAACGAACTCATGAACTCATCCCTATGTGCCATCCGCTCAGGCTGACGCACGTCGATGTCGAGATGGCCGTGGGCAAGCAGGGTGTCGAGATCCGGTCGAGCGTGATGACGACAGGGAAGACGGGGGTCGAGATGGAAGCGCTGACCGCCGCGTCCGTGGCGGCGCTCACGGTCTATGACATGACCAAGGCGCTGGACAAGGCGATCGTCATCGAGTCCATCCGTCTCGAAGAGAAGACCGGGGGCAAGAGTGGCGAGTGGCGGCGGGACGGGGAGGATGGGAAGTGATGAGGGTCCGGGTGGCGGTGGTGACGGTTTCCGACTCGGTGTATCGGGGAGAGCGGGTGGACGGTTCGGGTCCAGCGATTCAAGCAAAAGTTGAGGAACATGGATGGAACCTGCGGACAATAAATGTCCTGCCGGATGAAAAAGCTCTGATCGAAGCCGCGCTGCGCGAGTTCGCCCAGCTCGGCGACGTGGACGTCATCCTGACCACCGGGGGCACGGGTGTCGCTCCACGGGATGTGACCCCGGAGGCGACGCGTGCAGTGATCGATCGGGAGATTCCGGGCATCGGAGAAACGATGCGGCGGGTGGGCGAAACCAAGACGCCCAGGGCCATCCTGTCGCGGGCTGTGGCCGGGCTGATCGGCCGGGTGTTAGTGGTCAACCTGCCCGGCTCACCGAAGGGCGCGGTGGAGTCGTTTGACGCGATTGCAGGCCTGATCCCGCACATTGTCGACCTGGCCTGCGGGCGGACTTCGCATCCCGAGCCGCCGCAACCCTCCCGATAGGCCAAACGTCCACTAAACTGAGAGAGAGAACCTGCCTTTCATGCGATACATCGTTCACCTGGTCCTGCTGGCCGCCTTCGCGGCCCTGCCCTTCGCGGTCGCACAGTCGCCTGCCATCCCGATGGCGGGCTCGCAGGCCAAGAAACCGGCCACGCCCATGGCGACCCCGACAGCTGCGGCACAACAGCCCGCCCCGCCCGCGGTGGAAGATGACCAGACGCCCACGTTCCGCGGATCGGTGCAGGTGGTGCTGGTGCCGACCACCGTGGTGGACAAGCACGGCGAAACGGTAAACGGTTTGCAGCCGCAGGACTTTGTCCTCTACGACAACAACAAAGCGCAGCAGATCGATCGAGACGTGACGATTCTCCCGTTGTCGTTCGTCATCGCGATCCAGCGGTCGTCGAACGTCGAAAAGATCCTGCCGATGATAAAGAAGACAGGTTCGGTGATCAGCGACCTGCTGGTCGGCCAGGACGGCGAGGCGGCGGTGGTGAGCTTCGATCACCGGGTCGAGGTCTTGCAGGATTTCACGAGGGACCTGAACAAGATCGATGCTGCGCTGGACAAGTTGAAACCTGGTGGGATGAACAACCGGGTGGTGGACGCGGTGAACCAGGCGACGTTTATGCTGCGACACAAGAAGGACCGGCGCAAGGTGATCCTGCTGATCTCGGAAACGTTGGACCGGTCCAGTGAATCCAGGCCAAGGGAAGTGGCGACAAACCTGCAAATGTACAACATCGAGGTTTACACGCTGAACATCAGCCGCATCGTCACCCGGCTGACCGAGCGCAAGGAAGTCCCGCGTCCTGATCCCCTGCCGCCAGGGGCGCGCCCCCGCGTCGGCGTGGCCCCGCCTGATCCCACCTCGCAGAACCAGATCAGCGGCACGCAGGGCTATGGCGGAGACGCCATTCCGGCTTTTGTCGAGATGTTCCGCGGCGTGAAAGGTCTGTTCGTCCGCAACCCGGCGGAGCTGTTCACCGACTTCACAGGCGGGCGCGAATACAGCTTCATGACGCAGGGTGACCTGGAGCGGGCGATCTCGCGCATGGGGACCGAGATCCGCAGCCAGTACGTTCTGAGCTACGTCCCGAACAACAAGCTCGAGGGCGGATTCCATCGCATCCGGGTTGAAGTGAAGCGCCAAGGGCTGAAGGTCGCCACCCGGCCGGGCTACTGGATGGCGGGCGTTCCAGACTGATCCGGGTAATCGACAGCTTCCAGAAACAGACCGGCGGCAGGGGCGGTCCAGGCGGCGACGTCGAGCGCCGGGCCACGGTTGGCGAGCAACTGGCTGAACTGTTCCACGGTGAGTTCGCCGCGCCCCACCTTCACAATGCAGCCGGCCAGGCGCCGGACCATGCGCCACAGGAAGTGCGAGGCCTCGATCCGGTAGAGGATGAGCGAATCCTGGACGACGATCTCGGACGAATGGACCTCGACGATGGTGGATTCATTCGGCCGGGCATCGTCCTTGGCGCGGAAGCGGGTGAAATTGTGGCGTCCCACGGCGAGCGCGGCCGCCTGTTTCATGACCTCCACGTCGAGCGGTTCCTTGATCCACCAGACGTACTTCTTCGAGAAGGCGTCCTTGCGCGCTGAGATCTGGTAGACGTAGCGGCGGGCGATCGCGTCATGACGTGCATGGAAACCGTCCGGCGCGGGAACCAGCGAGAGGACGGCGATGTCGTATGGCAGTTCGTCGTTCACGGCGCGCATGAACTGTTCCGGCGCGATGCGCCGTTTCACCTCCGCCTTGACGTGGGCCACCTGGGCGGCGGCATGGACGCCGGCGTCGGTACGGCCCGATCCGGCAAGCTCAACGCGGGCGCCGAGGAAGAGTTCAACCGCCTTGCGCAGTTCTCCCATGACGGTGCGGGCGTTGGTCTGTTCGGCCCAGCCGGAGTAACGGGAGCCGTCGTATTCGATGATCAGTTTCCAGCAGTTCACTCTTTTGAGCATAATGGTCCGGGACACCTATGTTGATCGTCCATGTTCATATTCACGTGAAGCCCGAGTGCATCGAGGCGTTCAAGGCGGCCACGGAGGAGAACGCGCGCAACAGCGTTCAGGAGCCGGGCATCGCCCGTTTCGACTTTGCCCAGCAGAATGGCGATCCGTCGCGATTCGTGTTGGTGGAGGCATATAGGACAGCGGAGGCTACTGCCGCGCACAAGGAGACGGCCCACTACGCCAAGTGGCGCGACACAGTGGCTGATATGATGGCGGAGCCGCGCGCGAGCGTGAAGTACGAGAACATCTTCCCTGACGGCGGCGGCTGGTAGGACGGGATCCCAGGCGTGGAATTCGGCATCACCACAAATCAGCGGATCGTCTTTGGCATAGGTGTGGCCAGGCAGGCCGCCTCGATCGCCTCGGGTCTGGGCCGGCGGGTGTTCCTGGTCACGGGCGGCCATGCGGAGCGCTATGGCTGGCTGGAGCGGGAGCTCGCGCCCGGAGCCGTTTTCCGCGTTTCGGGCGAACCGTCGGTCGAACAGGCAAGGCAAGCCTCGCAGGCGGCCCGTGACTGCGGCGCGGATGTGGTGGTGGCCTGCGGCGGCGGGTCTGCGCTGGATCTGGGCAAGGCGGCCGCGGCGCTGGCGGCCAACAGCGGCGACGTCATGGATTACCTCGAAGTCGTGGGCCGGGGCCAGGCCCTGGAACGGGCCGCGCTGCCAGTGGTGGCGCTGCCGGCGACAGCGGGCACGGGCAGCGAGGCGACGCGCAATGCGGTCCTGTACGACGCCGGGACCCGAGTGAAGGCGAGTCTGCGTCATGAGTCGATGACCCCGGCCGTGGCCCTGGTGGACCCGGAGTTGACACTGACCGCCCCTCACGATGTGACCGCTTCGACAGGACTGGACGCCCTGACACAGTTGATTGAGCCGTTCGTGAGCGTGAAGTCGAAGACCTGGACCGACACCCTTTGCGCCGAAGGCATCCATCTCGCGGCTGAGGCTCTGCCGAGGCTTTTCCGTGACGGATCGGATATCGAAGCGCGAACGATGATGAGCCTGGCCAGCCTGTTTGGCGGCATCTGCCTGGCCAATGCCGGCCTGGGGGCGGTGCATGGGCTGGCGGCGCCAATCGGAGGCATGTATGGCGCGCCACACGGGGCGGTGTGCGCGGCGCTGCTGCCGCACGTGATCGAAGCTAACCGGGAGGCCCTTCCGGCGGACCATCCGGCCCAGGCCCGTTACCGCCTGATCGACGAATGGGTGGATGTGGCTACGCTGGTTCGGCAGGCGGGGATTCCTGGGCTGAGGGCCTACGGCATGACACCGGAGGAATTCCCCGACATCGCTCTAAAGGGTGCCCAAGCGTCGAGCATGAAGGCGAATCCAGCACAGCTATCGCTCGAAGTGATAGTTGAGATAGTGGCCAGATCTTATTGATAATAGTTATTTTATGTTCAGAACCTTTGTGCCGCGCACAATGACCCGGCGATAGGAGTGCCATGCCCCCAGCGGCCCCTCCTCCTTTGAGAAGAAAGTCAGGTGGATGACGTCGCCGATGGTGGGGACGCCCGTCACCCGGTGCGCCGTATCGTAAGTTTGGGTCCAGGATTCGATGGCTTTCGGATTCAGCGCGTAAGCGAACTTGCCGCCCGAGACTTCCAGCCACTGCTGGTCGATCACGGCTCCGGGGATAACGGCGGCGGCATAGACGCGCGAGGCGGTCGACTTGCCGGTGATGCGGATGCCCGCGACGGGGTCCATCGCTGACTCCTCGGGGATGTCGAGCTGAAGCTCGGCCGCGCCGGCGGGCTTATTGGCCTCGATGACGTAGATGTCACCGCCCTCGGCGGGCAGGCCGGGGACGTCCCCCTTGAAGCCCTGCCACTCGCCGTCCATGGTGTAGCGGTAGACTCCGGGCTGGTCCATGATGAACTTGTCCCTGGCGACGTAACTACCGAACTTGTCGCCCAGGCCGGTGGTGGACACCTTCTTGCCGCCGGGGTAAGTCATTGTCACAGTTATGTTTGCAGGCAAGACCGGGTCGATCTGCGCGGCTGCGGCAAAGGCTGAACCAGTGGTGAACACCAGGCCGGGCCTGGGCCCAACCAGATAGAATCGCGCTCGTTGCCTGTGTGGCCCGATCAGGTCCTCCTCGCCTGGGCCGGTGATGCGGTTGTCGTGGGTCTTACCTTCCAATATGAAGGCGCTGGCGAGATAGCCGGCGTACAGCGGTTTCTCGCCTGACCTGCGGAGGACCACGCCGCCGATGAGGCGGTAAATGTCGCCCGGCAGGTCGCCGTTCACCGAAGCGTTGATCTGCCCGCCAAAGCTGTTTGGCGAAAGCGACCAGTAAGGCGCGCGAACACGGTCCTCGCCGACCAGGAAGCGGCCCATGAAGCCGGGTCGGGGGCCGGCGGAGTAGTAGTAGGCCCAATCGGTGATGTATTCGGGGAACAAGTGAGGGGAGTAGCTGTTCGAGGTCTTGATCTGGAGGTTGGTCCGGCCGATGCCCTGGAAGCGGGTGTCATACGCTGCCGCATCCTTGTACTCGAACATGAGCGTGGGGACGATCTTGTTGGCCCCTTCGCCTTCGCTGGCCATCTGCAGGACATCGCCCGAGCGGTAAGGGAAGTTGATGTGGTCCAGATAGTAGGTCCCGTCGGCGAAGTATTCGCCTTCGCGTTTGGTGTGACCCCGCTCGACGTACTGCTTGTCGATATAGAGCTTCTTCCCGCGGGCCTCGATGGGCGTATCTTCCGGGTAGACGACCCCGGCGTGGCGCATCGAGCAGACCCAGTGGTGTCCGTTCTCATCGCGGTACTTCGCCAGCACGTGCGCCCAATATTCTCCGGGCTCATCGAAGACAAGCGTCTTCAGTCCCTCGGTGCCGGAAAAACTGCCGCCGGGAGTAGCCTTGCCCGAGTAGCGGATTTCCTTTACTTTCAATGGATCGGACGAGGGGTAGAGCCGGGCGACCACCTGCACGTCCGCTGGAAACGCCGGGGCGAAGGCCATGGTGCGCCCATAGAAGTTGCCGACCGGGTAGCTCATACCCTGGAACGTGGCGGTGGCCAGTGTCATACGCTTGGCAATCCAGAAGTGGTAGGTTCCGCCGCCTTCGTACCGGTTGCCGGCCGCGTCTTCGTACCAGCCGGTGGCCTTGACTGTGTATTGGCCATATCCGGCGGGCTTCCAGGCCGTGATGGTGCTCTTCTTCGTGGTGGGCCAGCGGCCGGACAGCGCGACGAACGGCCACGTGCCAAGGTTCGCCGTGGCCCCGTCCGGGGCGGTGACATCGACAGTTAGCTGGCCCTTATTGCCCACCCAACCGATGTTGCTGCGGTCCTCGATGGCGTCAGGAATTACTTGTGGCTCAAGCGAATACGAGATAATCTTCGAGGAATTGTCGAACATCGGAAGGATGATGTCGTCCTGGATGAGGTTGCGGCTGGAGATGGCGAACCAGCCTTGGTCCTCGTCGGCGACCACCCCGCGGTAACCATTCGAGTTGTAGTTGTTGAGCAGGACCCAGGGGGCGCGGGGCTGAATCGAGGCTGCATCGATGACCGTCCCGGAGACATGCGTGCCGCTGGCGCGGATGATGGGCGAGTAGTGGTGGTTTTCATTGGCCCTGCCCTTGGGGAAGGGACGGGAGGCGAAAGTCTCGCCGCTGATGGCGACCATCTTCGTCCCGGCCTTGAAGCCGTAATCGATGCGCATCCGGTAGATGCCAGGAGGCAGGTCAGCCGGGAGCGTCTGCTTCATCACGAATGAGGCCTTGTAGACGCCGTCTTCCTCCTTCAGTGATGCAAGGCTCAGCGTCACCAACTGGTCAAAGGGCGTCCTGAACGCGTAGCCGTAGCGGGGGGTGACCGCGCCCTGGATACCGCCCTCGATGGGGAGTCCCGAAGGAGTGAGCAGGGTGGAGAACTTCTCGGCGTTTGCCCAGCGCATGCGGCCTTCGGCGTCGAAGTTGCGCTCGGCCGTGGCAAGGGCGACCACCGTGTCCACTTTGATGCCGGCGGCGGCCAGGCTCTCGATGTGTCCGCGCGTAAAGTATAGACTGGTATGCACTTCCACCGCGTCTCCGGGTTTCCACGCCTCCGGCCAGATCTCGGCTTCGGCACGCCACTCGCCGTAAGCGGTCCAACCGGGCGACACATAGGGAATCGAACCGGCCTGGACTGAGGCCAGTGTCAACACGAACAGACTGAGAAAACCGGGCATGACGGAATCAGAGTAACAGATCATGGCGTCTGAAACACGATCAAACGATACCTTCCCGCGATCACATTATAGGTACGAAAAAGCCCGCCGGAGATCGCTCCCCGGCGGGCCTTGAATGAACCTCGATCCACGCTTACAGCGGGACCGGACCGCGTAGAATGACGCGGATGGTCTTGTTGACCGAAACGCCGCGGCTGGACGTCACTGTGAGCTGGATGAGGTACTCGCCGGTGTTGGGCGTCAGTTTGACGGTGGTGCTGGCCGAGTTGGGGCTGCCGAAGGTGACGTTACGGAAGGCGTTGGTGCCGACGTAAGTCCACTGGAAGGTCAACTGGCCACCGTCTGGATCGATAGAGCCCGAGGCGTCGAAGACATGGTCGGTGAGCGTGGTCTGGAAGTAATCAGCCACGTTGACCACGACCGTCGGCGGACGCTGGCCGTTCACCTTCACCAGGACCGACTGGGTGACGGTGTTCTTGGCGCCGCGCACTGTGAGCGTGTAAGTGGTGTCAGCGGTTGGAGTTACATCCACCTGGCCGGTCGGAGTCACCGCGCCGATACCGGAGATGGAGACCTCTTGCGCGCCGGACGTCGACCAGGCCAGGCGGACCGGGTCGCCCGGCCGTTGCGATTGCGACGGCGAAGCGGTGAATGTAAGGATGCGGGCCGTCGGATCCACCTTAATAGTGACTCCGGCGGTTTCGGTGCCGTACTGGTTCTTGGCTGTGAGGGTGTAAGTCCTTGTCACCGTTGGCCGTACGACGGCGGAGCCGCTGGAGGCAACCGTGCCGAGATCGGTGATCTCGACGCTATCGGCGCCGTCGACGTTCCACGTCAGCGTGGTGGCTTCACCTTCACCAATCTCTACTGGCGATCCAGTGAATGCGGCGATCCTGGGCGACGAGCCGGCCGGAGTGACCGTGATCGTGGTGGTGGAGTTGATCTCGCCCAGGGCGTTGGTCAACGTGATGGTGTAAGTCGTTGTCTGGGTTGGCGAAACCGAGAGAGTACCGGTCGGGTTCACCTGGCCTATGCCAGAGATGACGACCCGTTCGGCATCCTCAGTCTCCCAGACGAGGTTGGCTGTTTCACCCACCTTGATGATGGAAGGAACGGCGTGGAAGGTGATCACACGGGCGGATGGCTGGTCGACGACGACTTGGACCGTATCGTTGACTTCGCCGGCATCGCCCTTGGCGGTGAGCTTGTAAGTGGTTGTCACCTTGGGAGAAACCTGGATGGAGCCGGAAGATTCGTTGACCGCGCCGACGCCAGAAATCTCGACCGACTTGGCGTTGGTGACCTGCCAGGTCAATGTGGACGATTCGCCGGCCTTGATGCGCGACGGGTTGGCCGAGAACTTGGTGATGGCGGCCTTCGGGATCTCCTTCACGGTGACCGTGGTCCGGGACAGGGCCATCAGGCCGAGTTCGTCCTTCACGGTGAGCCGGAAGCTGTAGGTCTGGCCGGCGGCACCGGTGAAGGTGGCTTTGGATTCATTCTTGCCGGTCAGGCCGACCGACGGGCCGGAAACCTGATCCCACAGGAAGGTGATGGCATCGCCATCTGGATCGTAAGAGGCTGATCCGTCGAGGGTAATTGTTCCGGCGGCGGCGGCCGGCTGATCGGGGCCGGCGTCGGCGATAGGAGCGTCGTTGCCAGTCCGGACGCGGCGGGTGAGCATCTCGTAGCGGACGCGCGGGACGTCGACCGGGACAGGCTTGTCGGAGGCGAACATCTCCTTGTTGCCGGTGTAGTCGCCGAACAGGACGCCACCGGTGATGCGGCCGTAGGTCTTGTTGGTGGCGATGAGGGTCTCGTTCCAGCCGCCCTCGACTGTGAGCGCAACCTTGTTGTTGATGGGCTGAATGAGGCGGAGGGTGCCGCCGGGCTTATCCTTGTCGCCGTACATGTTCAGCCAGCCAAGGTTTCCCTCGATTGTTGTGTTGCGGCCGACAACGACCGAAGCCGAGCCGCCGGCCTGGTCGACAATGTTCAGATAGGATTCCAGGAAGACGTTGCTGGAGATGGCGGCGCGCCCCACGACGGCCTCGTTCAGGAACGCTTTTGTGCCGAAGAAGCCGACACGGCCGCGGTTGAAGATGTAATCCAAGGTGAAGGCGGCCTGGCCGAGAGTCCCGCCCTGCTGGTAGTTCTCGAGGCGGACGTGCTTGAAGCTAGCGAATGCGCCGAATTGGGCGCGCTTATGGAAGCGGTCGACCAGACCGAAGTCGCCCTGGGCTTCCTGGCGGTCCTTGAAGTAGAAGTACTCGCCCTGGCCCTGGAAGGCGTAGGTGGAGCCGAACGGGGCGAAGTAGCGGGCCCGGCCCTGGAAGGTGACCTTGCGGTCCTGGTCGGCGCCGAGGGTGGCCCCGAGGATGGACAGTCGCGGACTGGAGTCGGCCAGTTTGCGGACCTCCGTCTCGACGGTGCGCTGGACTTCCTGCGCAGTGGCTGGCTTTGGCATGGCCTGGACAGCGGCCTGGGTGGTGGCGCCGGTACCCTTGAGGGCGTCGAGGTCGGCGCGCAACTTGTCGTTGTCGTTCTTCATATTGCCGAGCATCTTGGCGATGTCGTCAAGCTTGTCGAGTTTGCGCAGGATGTCGTTCAGAGTCTGAGTGTAGTCGGGGCAGTTGGCCTGGATGGTCTTGATGGCGTCGCCGACGCCACCGACGGCGGGACCGATGAGTCTACCGTTGCCGTCGACGACGCTCATGGCGACGCGGCGGTTGATCCAGCGGCCTTCCTTGGTCTTATTGTCGACCTTCGGCTCACGCTTGCCCTTGGGAAGGACTTCGATTTGGGTGGCGCGGGCACCGTATTTCAGCAGGAAAGCGCGGACGGCCTCGCAGCGGCGCAAGGCGAGCTTTTCGTTGTACTTCTCGCCACCGATGTAATCCGTGTGGCCGTCGAGGCGGACCTTGAAGGCGGAGTTCTGGTTGAGCAGTTCGGCTAACCGGAGCAGGCTGGGAAAGCCGTCGGTGAGGACGGCCGAGTTGAACTCGAAGTTGATCTCCTCCCAATCATCTTTGGTTGCGGTATTGACGAGGAACTGGGCGGAGAGCAATCCGGACAGAACGATCAACACTGCGAGCAATTTCGAGACGCGAAGCGCGGTCGTATTCATTTGGCACATCCTCCATCTCCGGACACACAGGTCCGGCCCCCAAACATTTAGACCAATTCATGAGTATATAGGACAAAGGTGCGAGAATAAAGGGGGTGGCCGGACGGGCAGTCGCGGCTCGCGTATGCTCGCGCTCATTGGGCCGGGTGAAGCGGGTCGAGGAAAGTCCGGTCTCCACAGGGCAGCGTGCCGGCTAACGGCCGGGGGGGTTCGCTCAAAGCGGGCTTCACGGAAAGCGCCACAGAAAATATACCGCCTGGTGTCCTTTCGGGGATGGCAGGTAAGGGTGAAATGGTGCGGTAAGAGCGCACCGCGCGCCGGGTAACCGGCGTGGCAGGGCAAGCCCCACGCGGAGCAAGGCCAAATAGGGGAGGAGCGGCGGCCCGCCGCGTTCGACTTCCGGGTAGGCTGCTAGAGCCCGTCAGTAATGGCGGGCCAAGATGAATGACTGCCGCCCCCAAAAGGGGTACAGGAACCGGCTTACAGTCCGGCCACCCAAAATGAGCCGTCCGGGCAATGTTACAGAGAAAGCCTGGCCGGGACGGCTCCGGCGATGCTACAAGGGAAGCAAACGGCTAGAGGAGAACTTTGAACATGAAAGAAATCGTGCTTGCCCTGCTGGTGGCCGCGCCGGTGTTCGCGCAGACCCCATCGAACCCGATGAGTGCCGACTTGAAGGCGACATGGAACCAGATCAAGGCCAACATCGCGAAGTCGGCTGAAAAGATGCCGGAAGAGAACTACGCGTTCAAGCCGACGCCCGAAGTGCGGTCGTTCGGACAACTGATCGCGCATGTCGCCGATGCCAACTATATGATTTGCGGCGCGGCGAAGGGCGAACAGAAGTCGATGGGCATTGAAAAATCGAAAACGTCAAAGGCCGACCTGATCGCCGCGCTGGCCGAGTCGGCTGCATATTGCGACAGCGCCTACGATGCGCTGACCGATGCCTCGGCGGCGGAAACGGTGAGGATGTTCGGGCGCGAACGGTCGCGGATGGGCGCATTGCAGATGAACATGGCGCACGATTTTGAGCACTATGGGAATCTGGTCACCTACCTGCGGATGAAGGGCCTGGTTCCGCCTTCGAGCGAGCCCAGGCGGTAATCCAAACAGCTTGAATGGGTGGCGGAGCCGTACGGTGGCACGAACCGAGTCAGGCTTTCCGTCTGGATGACGGAGCGCGGGACGCAGAATCCACCCCCGGTGGCCGCCAGTCCTTGTTCTCGCAAGTAGGGATGACGCACCCAGGCTTGCGGGAGACGATCGCGATCTTCACGCAACGTTCGGCAGCACCCGGCAGATTCGACCGCGCCGAAGCCACAAACGACCGGCTGGCAGCAGTAGAAGTTAGAAGGACCTTCATGATTCAGTACGCTGACACGGGGATGTTTGGAGTGGCATGGGGAGCGCACCCTTCTTTGGATGGGAGCGATTGGCGGCGCATGGCGGGGAAGTTGACACCACGGCAGCGAGGAAGAACGCCCAATCGATTGACTTGATTGGAGGGGGCGGGATCCGATGGGAGCGTGTGAAACCGGGAGAGCCGACTGCTGCCTTCGGCGGAATCACTGATGGGCCGTGTCAGGTTGCCCGTGCGGGCGGCACTTCGCGCCGCCCGCACGGATCCCGGATATCGAAGTCTCTGTCAGACGAAACCCCCGTCCGCGAGGATTGGAAAGCTGACGTCTTCAGAGACTTCGATTATGGGATGCGTTTGAAGGTATCGACTGGCGTCACCACAGCGGCCAACGCACCAGAGTGACGGCCGCTGTCGCGGAGCGGGTTCCATCGGCCACCGACGTGGCGCGGATGGTCACGGTTTGGGTCTTCGTGATCGAGGAGGGCGCCGTGTAGTAGCCCGTCGCCGAGATCGTGCCGATTTGGGGACTTATCGACCAAGTGACCTTGGTCGTAGCCGTGCCTGTGACGGTTGCCACGAATTGCCGGCTCCATTTCGGGAACAGTGTGGCCGTCCGTGGCGAAACTGTGACCGTGATCGCGGACGGCGGGGTGAGCGTGACGACTGCCGAGGTCCGGACCGAGGAGTTGGCCGTGGATGCCGCGGTCACGGTGACCCGCTGCGCTGTGGCAATTGTGGATGGCGCCGTGTAGAGGCCATTCACGACTGTGCCGACTTGCGGTGACAGGGTCCAGGTGAGTGCCGGCAAGGTTCCGCCTGCAGCGGTTACGCTGAACTGCCGGGTTTGCCCCTGCCCGAGAGAGACCGAGGACGGAGAGATCGATAGCGTGACCGTCGTCGCCGGAACGAGCGTGATCACAGCCGAGGCCGAGATCGACGAGTTGACTGTGGATGCCGCTTTGACAGTGACCTGCTGCGACGCGGTGACCGTGGAAGGTGCGGTGTAGAGCCCATTCACGACCGTGCCGACCTGCGGCGACAGGGTCCAAGTGAGCGCCGGCAAGGTTCCGCCTGCAGCGGTTACGCTGAACTGCCGGGTTTGCCCCTGCCCGAGAGAGACCGTGGCCGGAGAGATCGACAGGGTGACCGTCGTCGCCGGAACGAGTGTGACCACAGCCGAGGCCGAAATCGAGGAGTCGGATGTGGATGCCGCTTTTACGGTGACCTGCTGCGATGCAGTGACCGTGGAAGGTGCGGTGTAAAGGCCATTCACGACCGTGCCGACCTGCGGCGACAGGGTCCAGGTAAGCGCCGGCAGGTCCCCGCCTGAAGCGGTCGCGGTGAACTGCTGAGTCTTTCCCTGCCCGAGTGAGACTGAGGCCGGAGAGACCGACAGAGTGGCCGCGAACGGCGGAACCAGCGTCGCTGTGGCGGTTCCAGACGCAGTCGAATCGGCCTGGGAGACGGCGGCGATGGTCACCGGAGTCCGCGACGCGATCGCCACCGGGGCGGTATACAGCCCTGAAGCGGACAACGAACCGATAACCGGAGTCATGCTCCAAGTGACGCCCTTATTTGTTGAACCCGTCACAGTCGCGGTGAATTGCTTTTGCTGCCCCTCTTCAGCTTCCACTGCCGAGGGCGAGACCGCGACCTGGACCGAAGCCTGCTGCCCCAGGTCAAACTCGAACGCGCCAATGTCGTAAACCGAAGCCTGTGGGCGGGGCACTCCATCATAGCTTCGGGTGACTGTGTTGCTCACCGCCGATGTTCCCGCATCCCGGGCTGGGCTGCTGCCGGTGAGATGAAGATCCGAAGTGGAAGCGAACAGCGGATCCGCGGTCTTCGCCGAGGACACCGTGATCCCGTCGCCGGAAGGAGTTGCGGCGCCGAAGAAGAGATCGTTCTCTGAGTTGACTGTGGCGCCCTGGTAAGTTTCGATGCCAATAGGCCGAGTTCCAGTCGAGTACCAGATGTTGTTCTTGCTGATCACCTGAGACCCGGAAGTGACGGCCATCATCCCCTCGCCTTTCAGCCCGTAGAACGTGTTGTTGTAGAGGTAGACGTTGCGCGTTCCCCAGGCGAAAAACATGCCGCCAGAGCCATTCGTGTTCTCGCGCATGACGTTGTTGTAGATCCACACGTCTCCGTTGTGATTCGTGTTGTCGCCTGTGTAGATGAACTCCATGTTGCCGCCATGGAAATAGTTGGAGTGGATGTAAACGT
>CAZSBK010000076.1:11253-25644 GCA_964604945.1 uncultured Candidatus Solibacter sp. | reverse complement strand
GTCGATGCCGGCGATGGTGGAGAACTGGCGTTCGAGCGGCGTGGCGACGGTGGAGGCCATCGTCTCCGGACTTGAGCCCGGGACGGAAGCGCTAACTGAGATGGTCGGGTACTCGATCGGCGGCAGGTCGCTGACGGGCAACGTGCGGTAACCGATGATGCCGAAGACCAGGATGCCCACCATCAGCAAAGTGGTGGCGACCGGCCTCTGGATGAAGAACGTTGTGAAGTTCATCGCCCGGCCGTCCCCTGATCCGCCAGCACTTCCAGCCTGGCGCCCGGCGTGATGCGGAGTTGGCCGAATGTGACGACCTTGTCGCCCTCGGCCACCCCCTGTGAGACGATGCTGAACTCGCCCACTGTGCGTTCGAGCGTGATCATGCGCATCTCGGCGACGCCGTCACGGAGCACCCAGACATAGGTGCCCTTGGGGCCGCTCTGCAGTGCCGTGCCAGGGAAGACCAGGACTCCCGAATCGGTCCTCAGCCGCAGTTTGACGTTGGAGAACTGGCCCGGCCAGAGCTGGCGCGAGGTATTCTCGAAGGCGGCTTTCAGCTTGATGGTGCCGGTGGCCGGGTCCACCGAGTTGTCGATCACGTCGAGCCGGCCCGCTTCGCCGCTGCCGGTGGTCACAGCCAGTCCCGGACCGGCGGCGCGGATCTGATTCAGATGCTTCTCCGGGACGCCGAAGGTGACGAAAATGGGCGAGATCTGGAGGATGGTCACCAAGGCGGCTGTGTCGTTGTCCTTCACCAGGTTGCCGGCCTTGATCGCCACGAATCCGGCGCGGCCGCCCATGGGGGCCGTGATCTTTGTGTAAGAGAGTTCTCGTTCAGCCTGCTCCAGGCGCGCCTCATCGACGGCAATGGCAGCCTGCGAGCTTTCGTGCGCGGCCTGCTGGACGCGTAGTTGGGCCTCCTGCGACTCGGCGGTGGTCCTATATTGATCCGCCAGTTCGCGTGCGCCGATGCCCTCTTTGTACAGAGCCGCGTAACGCTGGGCCTGCGTGCGGGCATTAGCCGCTTCGGCGCTGGCTTTGACGATGGCCGCGGCGGCCTGGCGCTCGGCGGCCCGGTCGCGAAGCAACGTCGCCTCGGCCGAGCGGACCGCCTCCTCAAACGAAGCCGGATCGATCTCAAACAGGAGATCGCCACGCCTGACCTCGGCGCCCTCCTTGACGAGGACGCGCAGCAGTTGTCCGGCCACGCGCGATTTCACAGCCACCGAAGCGTACGCCTCGACGTTGCCCACGGCCTCGATTTCCAGCGGCATATCGCGTTTCTCGACCGCGGCCACGCGCACTGCCACCACACCCTGTTTTGTGCCTGCTGCTTTTCCCGCTCCGGCCCCACCGCGCGAACACGCCCCAACCGTCAGGCACAATCCCGTCACCAGCGCCAAGTAACCGACTCCACTGCGAGGCATGATCGATTATGTCTCATCCGGCCTCCGTTTGACATTGGCCGGGGCCGGCATAGGCGGCGGCACAACTGCGCAAGACAACGCCACGGGCCGGCGGCACACAATCCGGCCCACGGGTTAGAAGATCCCCGCCGTTCCAGCCGCGAGCGCAGTGAGGCGGCTGCATGGCGCGGTTTTCAGGTGAACGCTCCAAGCGCTGTTGGGACACCCACGAAAGAAGAAGGCCGGCATCGCCTCTTTCGAAGCAAAACCGGCCTGAGTTTAATCCCGGCAGACTGTGTGGCCCTGGCAGAGCCGCTCCTGGTCAGAACAGGATCTTCATGACCAGAGAGATGATGCGAGTCTCGTTGTTCATGTCCGCATTCAGGTAGCCAAACCTCGCATTCGTGACGGCCACCGACTGCGGTTGGCCAAACCACGGATGGTTGAACGCGTTGTAGGCGTCGGCACGGATCTGCCACCGGACGCGCTCCTTGAACATGAACTGCTTGTAGATGGACAGTTCAACGGAGTTGGCGCCCTGGGCCCGGACGTCGGGGAAGCGGGTCGGGAAGTTTTTCGAGGTGAAGGCGGCCTGCGCCTGCTTGGGGAACAGAGAGGTGTCAAACCACTTGTCGTAGCTCACATCCCAGTAATCGCGGCCGGCGTTTCTGGCGACCTGCTCGCGCTGCGCATCGGACCACTTGGCGCTGCCGGACTGCAGGGGCCCGGCGTCGGGGAAGTTCATGATGAACCCGGACTGGACCAGCCACTGCCCGCTCAGGTTCCAACCGCCGATGAAGCCGTTGGCGATTGCGTTCGAGCTGGAGGCGAACCTGCGGCCCTTGCCGAACGGCAGCTCATAGATGCCCTGAATGCTGAACTTGTGCGGCATGTCGTAGTCCCACAGGCGCTTTTCCAGTTTGGTTGTGGTCATGTCGCCGAGGTTGATGTCCTGGTTGTTGAGGACATTCATCTGCTCCAGCGTTTTGCCGAATGTGTAGGCGGCCTGGAACATGAAGCCGTCGCTGAAACGCCGGGTCAGGCGGGTTTGAAGGCCGTGGTAGTCCTGCTTGCCGGCCGGCACCTGCTGCAGCGTCACTTGCGTGTACTGCGGGTAGGCATAGAGCAGTTGCTGGCGCACGACGGTGGCGCTGTTCAGCCCGGAGTTGGGCAGGAGCCCAGTCATCGGATTTGCGATCTTCTCGTTGAAGTAAGCCGAGCGCTGCGCCACCGGCAGCTTTTCCAGCTCAGCCAGCGGAATGAAGTTCAACGGCATATTGATGGGCAGCCGGCGCGTCAGGTTGCCCACATAGGAAACGTCGGCAACCATACCCGCCGGCAGCTCACGCTGGAAGCCGAAGCTGAACTGTTGCGAGTAAGGCAGCGGCCGGTCCAGATACTGTGCCGTCACCGCCTGGCCGAGGTTGGTGGACTGGCCGAGGCTGTTGCCGACGGCCTGCAAGAGGCCATTGGGGTAAATGCTGGTCGGAAAGGGGTCGCTCAGCGAGGCGGCGGGCGTCAGGTTACCATCCTGGGAAGCGACCAGCGACGTCGACTGGCTGTAGCCTGTCGAAGGCCCAAACGCCTGCGCACCCAACATGCTCAGCCCGTAGCCACCGCGCATGACAAGCTTCGGGGCCATCGTCCAAGCGAAACCAATTCGGGGCTGGAAGTTCATCCGCTTCGGGTTGAAGGCCATGGCGGAAGTGCCATCGCCGTCGGCATAGACCACTCCGCCCTTCAGGTTGAGTCCCGTCACCTTGCTGGCGATCGGGCTGGCAATCTCCCGGTTGAACTCGCGGATCATCCGGTTGAAGCGTTCCTTTGACGGGGTTTCGTAATCCCAACGGAGGCCCAGATTGAGCGTGAAGGTCCGGGAGACCTTGAAGTCGTCCTGGAAGAACAGCGAATAGTAGTGGCTGCGGTAAGCGGGATCGATGTTGCGGTCCACGAAGCCGCTTGCCGGGTAACCCAGCATGAAGGACGCGAACTCATCGCCGGAGCCTGTATCGCCGCGCTGCGGATCGGCCTGGGTCCAGGCCTTGTTGAATGTGTAGTTGCCGCTGGCGGCACCGGGTCCGACCGTGTTGCGGTTGTATCAGCGGAAATCGGCGCCATACTTCACCACGTGCCGCCCCCTGATCCAGTTCATTGTCGGCGTGATGCTCCAGTTGTCATTTGTCTCGTAACTGGTCACCGTGCTCGCGCCCGCTTCGGTGTACGAACCCAGATTGAAACGCGGGAACTGCAGTGTGGTGAACTGGCTCACCAGCGAGTTGGAGAATCCCAATTGCCGGGGATCGTAACTGGCTGCGAAAGTGTTGCCGCTGAATCCTTCGTAACGGGCCAGGCCCGCGCGCAGGCTGAAGACCATGCTCGGTGAAAGCGTCTGGGTGTATTCAGCGCCCCAGTTGCGGGAAATGCGCTGTGACGGCCATTCGCCGCTTGGCTCGGCCGCGTTAGTGCCCCAGACCACCTTTGACCAGTTGGTCCAGGGAGTTTCGCCATACCGGAAAGCGATGCTGCTGTTTTGCGTCGGCCGGATGTCCATGCGGCCCAGCCAACTGTTGTACCCGTTGGTCGCTGGGCTGAAGTTGGAGTAGTTGTTGGTGTGAAATGGATCGGCGCCCGCGCTTTTCGGGTCCGGCAGCAGGCTGGCGACGTTCTTGGCGATCGGGTTGATCCGGCCGCCGGGGATGAGGTTGCCTGCGAAAGGCGTACGCACGTACTTGCCGGTGCTGCTGTCCAGGCGCGTGGTCAGCGGATCGTACAGCGAGATCGGCTTGCCGTCGCCGTTGGTCAGGGAAGAGAAGTCGCCGGTTTTGTAAGCCGCCAGCGGCATCGTGCGCAACTGGCCTGAAGCGATGTGCTCGCGGAGGCTCTCGAGCGACAGCATGAAGAAGGCCTTGTTGCGGCCGTCCAACAGCTTCGGGATCCAGACCGGACCGTCCACCTCAAAGCCAAAGGTGTTGTTCCTCATCGGGGAACGGCCTTCGCCTTCCTTGTTCGCGATCCAGTCGGCCGCGTTCAACTTGTCGTTTTTGAAGAACTCGAAGAGCTCGCCGTGCAGGTTGTTCGTGCCTGACTTCGTCGTGATGATGGTGACGCCGCCGCCCATGCGCCCGTATTGCGCGTCATAGGAGTTGGTTTGAACAGTGACCTCCTGCGTTCCGTTCAGAGCCGGCGCATACACCACACCCCGGTCCATCTTCGTGTTCGACACGCCGTCGACCATCGTCTCGTTCTCGCCCGTGCGGCCGCCGCTGATCGAGACTCCGTTGATGTTGCCGAATGCGTACAACTCCATCGAGCCCATGTAGCGGCTGCTCTTAATCACGCCGGGCAGCGCGTACTGGAATTGATACAGGTTGCGGCCCGCCGTCGGAATATCCTGGACCGCGCGCGATTCGATTGTCGCCGAGCGCGTCGACGTCTCTGTCTGGAGTAGGCTCAGGTCGCCGGTCACCGTGATTGACTCGCTTGTCTGGCCCAGTTGCAGGACAATGTCGATGGCCGGGTGGTCGGCCGATGCCAGCGCGATGCCCGAACGGACCAGCTTCTTGAAACCCGCCTTCTCCACCGACATCGTATAGCTGCCGGGCAACAGGAATTGAAGGCGGTAGATGCCAGCATCATTGGAAACCGCCTCCACGACTGTGCCTCGCTCCGCGCTGATTAGTCTGATTTGCGCTCCCGCGACGGCTGCCCCACTTGGGTCCGCCACGGCACCGCTGATGTCTGCCCGAACATCCTGGGCTGCGGCCGGCATGGCCAAAAGACAGCCTAGGACGAGAGAATACACGATTCCCCTCATTGTGGACCTCCAGAACTTCATGCTCCCTCGCGCACAACGGTCCCCAGAAACCGAAACGTCATGCCGAATATAGCAAAAAGTATACGGTTACCGGATGGATGGTGTCAACGTATGGATGGTATCTTTCGATAGCCAATGCGCGTGGAGGCCGGCTGAGGGACCGGTTCAACCCAACTGTTTACTGACGGGATGTGGTGTTTGCAGAGGTGGTTGGGGCTGTTTCGGCGACCGCCGGCCACCAGGCGTTGAACCAGGCTTGGAAAACTTGGATCTGTTGCCGGCGGTGGGCCGTGAGCGGCATGGAGTAGGTTGCCGTGGCCAGTCCGCGGCACTCGGCGACCACCTTGAGCCCCCACGGTACCGGCAGGACGTTTAGTTGTTCGATGAACTCGTCAAGATTCGTCGCCAACTGCTGGAAGACGTCCGGAGAGGACTGCGCGTCGGCTGCGAACAGACCGGTGATCAACTCCGGCAGGACACAGGCGACGCCAGAGATCACGCCCTGGCACAGCTTCTTGGTGATGGCTTCGGCCAGTACACCGTCATTGCCCAACAGGCGGATGGCGGCGATATCGGGTCGCGCTGTCAATGCGGTCAGAATCTCCAGGCTACCGCTACTGTCCTTAATTCCAGCCACCACCCGCTGCTCGCAGATGAGGTCCAGGGCGACATTGGTATCCACGCCGCCGGCAAACTGGGGCAGGTTGTAGATCAGGGCAGGTAGCCGTACGGCCGCCGAGAGTTGCCTATAGAATTCCGCCACGTCCTCCTGCAGATAGGGGAAGAAATGTGGCACGGGTACCAAAAGGACGTCCGCGCCTTCAGCTGCGGCATCTTCGGCGTTGTGAAGACACTCCCGCCAATCCGCCGCCCCGATGGCCCCAACCACCAGAAGTTCATCGCCGGCCACAAGCCGCGCCCGGCGGACGGCCTCCCGCCGTTCGGCCGCCGTAGCCGATGCGTACTCGCCGGTTGCCCCATTCACGCACATCCCGGATACGCCGCGTTCGGCCAGAAAAGACAGATTCGCATCAAAATTGTGCCATAGCGGCTGCCCGCCTGGGTCTCTCGGCAGGACGACAGCTGGAATGACTCCCCCGACGGGACGATTTCGAGGCATAATGTGTTTTCTCGGCTCCTTCCGGGCTTTTGCGGGTCCTACCCGCAAATTACCGCATACTGACATGGTAGATTCAGTTCTTGCATTCGTCAAAGGATAAAATGAAACACAGTTCCATTGAGCCTCCGCCCGAACCTGTTGCCCTGGTCGAATCGCGGTCCCTGGCCAAGGGCATCCAGATGCTGGAATACCTGGCCGACTCCGCAACACCGGGCAGCCTCAAAAGCCTCTCCGAGCAAGTCGAACTGGGCAAGGCTTCGGCGTTGAGGCTGATCAAGACGCTGAATGCCATGGGGTATCTGGAACGCGACGAGAACGACAACTATTCGCTCGCCAGAGACTGGCCAAGACCCCGCGAGCAGAACCGGCTCAGAACGTTGCGCGAGTCGGCGATGCCGTATTTGGAGTCGCTCGGCTCGGAGTTGGGCGAAACCGTGGCGATGGCGTTTCTGTTCGATGATGTCATCCGGGTGATCGAGGTGATCGACGGCACCCACCACATCCGCATGTCGAACTACAAGGGCGGCATACTGCAGCCCTACGCCTCGTCGCTGGGGAAATCGATTGCCGCCTACCAGGCGCCTGCGCTGATGCAGCGCCTCCTCTATACATACGGCATCTTCAAGATGACGCCCAACACGATCACCGATTTTCGCGACATCCAGGATGAGTTTGCCGCGATCCGTCAACGCGGTTACGCCTGGGACAGGGAGGAGACCGTGCCCGGCGGCACCTGCATCGGCGCCCCCATCATCTGCGCCGGAGGGGAGGTCTTTTCGTCGGTCAGCATGTCGATGCCGAAGGCGCGCTTCACCAAGCAGGTGGAGGAGATGCTGCCGGCCCTGATCAAAGACCACGCTGCTCGGATCGCCGCCGAACTCTCCAAAGCCGGCCTCGGTCTCTAAGTGGAGCCGTCGCCGGGTGAATCCCGTGAAATTGATCCCGCCTGCGCAACCGGGCCGAACTCGGGATCGTCGCTGCTAGCCACGAGGCCGGACAGGCCCCGGAGGATTGCTCTTTGCTGCGCGACAATCGCCGGCCGGGTTTCTCCACAGCTCCGCGGCTCTTGATTACAGACACAACTCAGATCTTCGCCCAACCTGACACCCTCGATCCGCCTGCCGCGGTTGTGGTGCAATAAGGCGAAAAGCCGAAGTGATGACAAGACTGAATCCGCGTGTCACGGCGAAGTTGGTGGCAGTCCTGGTTGCGGCCCTTCTGCCGGCACTGGCCCAGACCGTCCCAACAGGCCCGATCCTGATCTCCGCCAACAGGCGGTTCCTCCAATTCGAAGACGGACGGCCGTTCTTCTGGCTCGGCGATACCGGCTGGCTCATGTTTCAGAAGCTCGACCGCGACGAAACCGAGCGTTATCTTGAGGACCGGCGCAAGAAGGGCTTCAATGTGATCCAGGCCATGGTGCTGCATTCGGTCGAGAGCCGTAACGTCATGAACGCCGCCGCGCTCACCGGTGGCAATCCGGCGTTGCCCTTGGTGACGCCGGGCAAGGACCCGCTGGCCGCCGGCGAGTACGACTATTGGGATCACGTCGAATGGGTCATCGATCTGGCCGCCGCCAAAGGCATCTACATTGCCATGGTCCCGGCCTGGGGTTCCATCGTGAAAGGCGGCCGCCTCAATCAGGACAACGTCGAGACGTACGCGCGCTTTCTTGGTGATCGCTATGGAGGCAAAACGAACATCTTCTGGCTGGTGGGGGGTGACCTGCAGGGCGACATCAAGCCCGAGGTCTGGCGGACGATGGGACGTATCCTCAAGCAGACCTGTCCACGCCATTTGGTCACCTACCATCCGTTTGGCCGGACTCAGTCCTCCACCTGGTTTCACGACGAGACTTGGCTCGACTTCAACATGTTCCAGTCCGGCCACCGGCGCTATGACCAGGACACAACCGCAGGCGCCAAGGGCGAGGACAACTGGCGCTATGTGCTCGAGGATCTGGCTCGAAGGCCCCCAAAGCCAACCCTCGACGGTGAACCATCCTACGAAGGGATTCCGCAGGGATTGCACGATCCGAAGGAGCCGCTATGGACAGACCGCGACGTGAGGCGCTACGCCTACTGGTCCGTGCTGGCCGGCGCATTCGGCCACACCTACGGACATGCCTCGATCATGCAGATGCGCAAACCAAGCGATGCGCGCTCGCCCTACGGCGCGGCCAAGACTTGGGACCGGGCCATTGACGACCCCGGCGCCGGACAGATGCGGCACCTTAAGAGCCTGATCCTGTCCCGGCCGGTCTTCGAACGGGTGAACGATCAGACATTGATCGCCGGCGTCAACGGGGAGCGCTACGAGCGGGTGCTGGCTGCGCGCGGCCTCGGATACCTTTTCGCCTATTCCTACACCGGGAGGCCGTTCGAGGTCCGAATGGGCGTGATCAGTGGCAAGCAGGTTCTGGCCTGGTGGTACAACCCGAGAGATGGTCTGGCCAAGGCGATCGGTAGACTGCCAAACAGAGGGATTCGACGCTTCCAGCCGCCCGGCGTCCCCGGTGAAGGCAACGACTGGGTACTCGTTCTCGACGATGCCAGCCGCAAGTATGGCTTCCCGGGGTCGAATCCAAACTAACGACTGCCCAACTTGCCTCGCAGGCGGCCCAGCCTCGACGAATGAGCGATCAGGCGGCCGCCGTCGAACGCCCGCAACCCCGAGCCCCGGCCAAATCGCGACCCGTCCCGGTCCCACAAAATCGCCAGCGAGCGCCCGTGATAGGGAACTCCATCCAGGCAGAACCAATCCCACGCGCCTTGCGGCAATAACGGGTTGACTTCGACAATAGGTCCCGGTCGCGGCCGCAGTCCGCACAGGCCCGTGATGACGAGATCGCAGAATGCGGAGTGATTATAGTGGTCGCCACGCCCGTAGTACGTTCCTTTGGCAACCTTCCGGGCGCGGGCATGCCATTCGCCGGTGTATGGGTTCAAGTTCTCGTCGATGAAGGCGATTTTCCGGCCAGTAGGTAGCGTCAGTCGCTGACTGAGAGCATACGTGCGCAACGTCTCGAAGTAATCGGCCGCCGTCAGCGGACCCTGCGACGAGCTATTCAGCAGGTTGGCCAGGGCGGTCAGGGTCACGGTTGTTGAAAAGGGCCAACTTGGGCCATTCCACTGGCAATCGTCGCCCGACTCGGCAATACGGAAGCCCGGATGGCGCTGTTCGGCCGTCGTGGGACCGAACGGCGCACGAAACCCCTTTGGATCGGTCAACTGCAGCCACGCCTGCTGCTTACCCTCGCGTGCGGGATCGATGAACCATGGCGTGAAGCCAATCTCCTCGCGCACATCCGCCAGTGTGCCGCTTTCTAGCCGTGTCTTGTAGAACCGCGCCTCTGGATCCCACAGCATCCGGTCGATGAGCGTAGTGAGCCGCTCGGCCTTCCTCGCATACTCCGCCGCCACCCGGAGGCGCCCCGCCAAGCGTGCAATCCGCGACAGTGCCCGCGCGTTGCCATACATGTAGCTATTGATGGTGGGCCGGGCGTTCTTTTCCTTGCGCCCGCCGGAAATCGATTCTTCCATCCCGTCCCGGACGTCGTATTGCCAGAACAGACCCGAAGGCAGCAGCCGGTCCTTCTCCCAGAGTTCGTAGTCGGCGATCAGCGGGTCCAGCAAATCGACCAACTCGCCGGTCCTGCCGTCCCCGAGCCAGCGTTGGTAGGCGGCCCAGGCGGTCCAGTTGCTGAACTGGTGGTAATGGCGCTGAAGGCCGCCGCCTTCGCCCGAGGTCAACCAGAAACGGATGTACTCATCGAGGTAGACGGGATTCCGTATCCAGCGGCCATCGGCGATGTGGTGGCCAAGCGCACAGCTAATGGCGTTCTGATCCGTGGCGTGGCGCACCGGACGCAGGAATTCGGTGAAGATGAACCCCGCCGGGGTCCGTCGCAGGTGTTTGCGGAACGTCCAGCAGCGGTAGTAGTAGGTTCGCTCGAACTCGGGGTCGGGGCAGGCGAAGAAAGGGTAGTTCTCCGAGACCCAGTCGAATGACTCTTCATCGGGGATGTAGGAAATCGCGCTGGCCGTGGGCGCGGAGTTGAATTCGTCGAAGTGGTGGCGATAATCGTCACGGCGCAGCACATCCTCGCCGCGAGCCAAGGCGGCGGAGACAAACAACAGAGCCCTGCGGGACAGCCTGCGAATCATGCGATTCCTTCGTGGCCAGGGCTCATCGTATCAGGCTGGTGGCTGACTCAGGTGGATGGAAACGTGCACAAATGCAACCCGTATCCGGCCGTTCGCGTTATGTATATGTAGGGGGACTTGAAGCGATGCGACTGCCAGCCTTGTCCATTCTTGCGATCGCCTTCCTGACCACAGCCTCAGCCCAGCAGAGTTCCGAACGCCAGCCGATGCGTCCTGCGGACCAACAACAGCGATCCGGTTGGCCTGACGCCGAAACGAAAGATGACGGCGACTATGTGCTGAAGACCGGTACCCGCATCCCGCTCACCGTCCTGACGACCATCAGTTCCAAGAACGCCGCCGCCGGAGACCAGATCTATCTCCAGACGCTCATCCCCGTCGCCCGCGACGGCCGCATCCTCATCCCCGCGGGTAGCTATGTCAATGGCACCATCACCCAGGCTGCGCGCAGCGGCAAAGTGAAAGGTAAGGGGCAACTGTATCTTCGCTTTGATTCCCTCATGCTGCCCAACGGACGGACAATCGATTTGATCGGCAAGCCCGGCAGCCTTGACGGCAGCAATCCGGGTGTACTGAACCGCGAGGAAGGCAAGATCACCAGCGACGGCGGCAAGGGCCGTGACGCCATGGTGGTGGGGACCACCGCCGCCACCGGCACCATGATGGGCGGCTGGATCGGCGACCGGGGCAGGGATGCGGGCATTGGCGCCGGCGCGGGAGCCGCAGCCGGACTTGCTGGGATCCTTCTCACCCGCGGACCGGACGCCGTCGTTCAACGCGGCAGCACACTGGACATGGTGCTCAACCGCGACATCACCCTGACCGAGAAGGACCTCGCCGGCGTTGGATCCAGCTCCCGTGCGCCTGCTGTGCCGCGGCAACGCCAGCAAAACCAGGACAATTCGTCGCAGCCCGTGCCTGCACCTCGCGTGGGCCGTGTCCCAATCCAGCCGTAGGTTCGGACCCGAATCAGAGTGAGATTGCCGTCGCGCCAGCCGCCAGCCAATCGACCAATACAGACACGCCCACGACTTGAATCCCCTCTCGTGTGTCCCCGTTCTGCAATCCGCGGAACTGGCAGCATGACCCGCAGGCCGCCGCCACCCCACCGCTCGAGATAAACTTACCGATCAACTCATCCAATGCCATGAACGGCTTCACCGTTGCCCTGTCGGCAGCGTGCTCCCGCACCAGGTCAGCTCCGTCCGAGGCGAGAAAAACCATCACATCCATACCCGCCGACAGCGAGGCGTTGGCGACGGTAAATGCGATCGTCGAACGGTCCGAGTTCGCAGCCTGGGTGAGTATCACGACAAGTTTCTGCTTCATCTTTTCAGTGCCATTTGGATTTCGTCAGCCTTCCGCGTGCGGCCGTGCGAAGACATAAGGACCTTCCGGAATCACCGCGACACGCTTGCCCGGACCAATCTCGCGGGCCAGCGCCTCAAATGCCGCTTCCGCGCTAGGGAAGATCTTTCCCCAGAGGGAGGAGTGGTATTCGGAGGGCAATCCGGGGGTGTAAAACCAGACGCGGTGGGTCTGACAGACCAGGGCTAGTTTCTCGAGTTGCCATTGGTCGATGACGACAGGAGAATCCTCAATTGTTCTGAGAAACTTCTCCGCGTCTGGCGACTCCTTCAGTAGGCGGGCGAATTCACTCGCTCCTGGCCCCTCATTGCAAGCCGCCAGCAGCAGGATGATCCCGCCGGGACGAACCAGATGCGAAGCTGCAGTTACGCCTTTCACGGCCTGGTAGAAGGTCAAGTCCAGGGGATAGCCCGCCGCCGTCGTCACGGCCGCCTCCACCGGACCATCAATCCACTGCGTTGTCTCCCGCCGGACGAAATCGACACCCGTCCGGTGTGCCTCAGCCGGTTGACCTGCGAAAACACTGGCGATCCGCCGCCCTTCGGCGAGGACGACGTCCATGGCGAAGTCGTGGCCCGCCATCTGCGAGATCTCGAGGAGTTCATTGTGGAGCGGATTCTGCTCGACGCTGCCTTCGACCGCCCTTGGATCCCTCATGAACCGGGGGCTGTGCAAGGTCCGGATCGTCTCCTCGAATGCGAGGCCGGGGGCGATCAGCTTCCTGCCGCCGCTGAAGCCTGCCATCAGATGCTGCTCGATGAAGCCGAGTGTGATGTGCAGGTCCGCTGAAACATAGCGTTTGTCCACATAGACCGGCGTGCCCGACCGCGTATGGCCCAGCCATTCATGGTCGTCGCGGTGGCGCGCGTAATGGTTGACCACCGGGTACGCCGCGGCGATCTCCTCGCCCAGAATCTCGTTGATTTCGGCCTGGGTCGCCGCGCGATGCAATCCCGTGGCGATCAGGATGCGCGTATTCTGCTTCGCGATCCCAGCCGCTTCCAATCGCCGCAGCACGGGCGGTAGCGTCAGCCGGTTGGGCGCCGGCCGTGTGATGTCACAAACGGAAATCGCAGCCGACTCCTTGCCCTTCGCCATTTCGACCAGCGGCTGGCAGCCGATCGGCGCGTCCAGCGCCTGCTCGATCGCTTCGAGCGGATCGGCCAGGCTCTCCGCCCATTTCACCCGCAACTCAACCCACTCCGGCCCATCCGGCAGACACGCCTTAAGCCCCGTCTTGCCAAACGCGAATTCGATCTGCATACCTATTTACAATAACCGTTGCGTCGGCTTCACGAGTTGGGTCCGGAAGTCAGGGCCTCTCTCCGGCCTGGAACGTTGTTACACTACCGTTCAACCCTGGAGCATCGCTGCCAGGACGGTGCCGAATCCGCAAAGGAGGCCTCCCTTGAGTGAGGTCCGTTATTGGGTTGCGCTGATTCTGATCTGCCTCATTCCCGGAACGATTGCCTACTGGTTTTCGATCCATCCTTTCATCGGCTTCTGGAGGCGCTTCAGCGTCGTATTCACGATGGCCGTACACGGTGTGCTGATCGTCATGATCGCCGCATTCGTGGCGTCACAGCGCAAATGGATGCTCTCGATCGAATTCGGCAACCAGATTGCGCTTGCCTTGGCAGGCGTCGCCCTGCTGGTGGTGGCCGGGGTCCTTCGGCGCAAAGTCGGTTCGGAACTGCGCATAGCCACGCTGCTAGGCTTTCCGGAACTCGCCCCCTACCGTGGCGATCAACCCCTGCTCACCGGCGGATTGTACTCGACGATTCGACACCCGCGATACGTTCAACTCCTGATTGCCCTGTGGGGTTGGACCCTTCTCGCCAACTACCTCGCACTCTACGTGATGTCGGTGCTGACCATGGCCGCGCTCCACGCACTCGTTCTGCTTGAAGAGCGTGAACTGTGCGATCGCTATGGCCGGGCCTACTCCGAATATGCCCAACGAGTTCCCCGTTTCGTTCCCCGTTTGTCCCGCCGGCGACCCTGACCAAACGCCTTGTTCAGCACAACCCCGCGCTCGTGGCCAGTGCACCGGATCTCTCTCCTCCTTCACCCCTGACCGAACCCTGGCTACACCAGCCCTCAAGTCCCATTGACCGCTAGAATAGTCGGAATGACGAGGTTGCTCGCTCCCTTTCTCCTGTTCACCGCTCTGGCTTCTGGCGCCAGCTATGACCTCATCATCCGCAACGCCCGCATCCTCGACGGCGCGGGTAATCCCTGGATGAAGGGCGACGTCGCCATTGCCGGCGGCAGGATCGCCGCCATCGGCCAATTGGACACCGCCACCGCCAAACAAACCGTCGACGCCCGCGGCCTCACCCTCGCCCCCGGCTTCATCGACATTCATTCCCATGGCCGTGGCGGCATCTTCTCGGTTCCATCGGCGGAAAACTACATCCGCCAGGGCGTCACCACCATCCTGGAGGGCCCCGACGGCTCGTCACCCCTACCGTTGAAACCGTATCTCGACAAACTCGCCGCCACGCCCATCGCCGTCAA
>CAZSBK010000076.1:0-11243 GCA_964604945.1 uncultured Candidatus Solibacter sp. | reverse complement strand
CAACTTCGCCATGCTGGCCGGCCACGGGACCATCCGCGCGCGCGTCATGGGTTCTGAAAACCGCCACGCCTCGTCGGCCGAGATTGAAAAGATGCAGGGCCTGATGCGCCAGGCCATGCTCGACGGCGCATTCGGCCTCTCGACTGGCCTGTTCTATGTCCCCGGCAACTACGCCGCCACCGAAGAGGCGGTCGAAATCGCCAAAGTCGCCGGATCGCTCGGCGGCATCCACATCAGTCATATGCGTGACGAAGCCGCGAAGATCCTGGACGGCGTCCGCGAGACGATCCAGATCGGCGAGCAGGGCGGACTGCCGACCCAGGTGACTCACCATAAGATCATCGGCAAGGCCAACTGGGGAAAATCGGTCGAGACCCTTCGTTTGGTCGAAGCTGCGCGTGCCCACGGCGTCGATGTCACCATCGACCAATACCCCTACACCGCCTCATCTACCGGCACCGGTGCCCTGTTTCCGCAATGGTCGCTCGCCGGCGGCGTCAAGGCCCTGGCCGAACGGCTCGCCTCGCCCGATTCCCGCGCCAAAATCAAGGCCGAAATCGTCGACCGCATCCTCAACGACCGCGGTGCCGGCGACCCTAGGAACGTCGTCCTCGCCTCCTGCGGTTTCGATCCGTCGCTTTCCGGCAAATCCCTCGCCGATCTCGCCCGCGCCCGCAACCAGTCGCCCACCCCCGAAAACGCCGCCGAAATCGCCATCGAGATCCAGCTCAAGGGCGGCTGCTTGGCCATCTACCATGCCATCAGCGAGGACGACGTCGAGCGCATCATGCGCTACCCGAACACGATGATCGCCAGCGACGGCGGCATCATGGCCAAGGGAAACAGCGTCCCGCACCCGCGCAACTATGGGACGTTCGCCCGTGTCCTTGGCGTCTATGCCCGCGAGCGCGGCGTGCTCACCCTCGAAGACGCCGTCCGCAAGATGACCTCGCTGCCCGCCAACCGCATGGGTCTGGGCGATCGCGGCCTGATCCGCGAAGGCATGATCGCCGACCTCGTCCTCTTCGACCCGGCCACCATCGCCGACACGGCCACCTTCCTCGAACCCCATCAATACGCCGCCGGCGTCTCGCACGTCTGGGTAAACGGAATCGCCGTACTTGCCGATGGAAACATGACGGGGAAACTGCCGGGCCGGGTCCTTTACGGTCCTGCTTACAAGCGATGAGAGATTCACTTCGGGATTCGACGCTCCGCAGCGAAGACGGCCTGCCAATCACCAAACTCGTGCTCGAATCGCACTTCGGCGCCCTGCCGCGTCCGCTCGGCGCGCTCTATCGCGCCGCCATGGCCGCTCTCGCCGCTGAACCCCTCGCCGGAAAACACGTCCTTGATTACGGCTCGGACAGCGCCAAATTCGGCATCTGGTTAGCGGTCGAAAACGCCGAAGTCCATCTGCTGGACCCCTCGCCCGCCAACCTCGAACTCGGCCTGAAACAGGCCGAAGCCAGCGGCGTTGCCCGCCGCGTCAAAGCGATTCACCTGACCGATCCAGCAAACCTGGACATGTTCGCTGCTGACGCCTTCGACCTCGTTTTCTCGCGCACCCCCCTCGCTGAACTCGCCGCTTTGCCCGGCTCGCTCGACGAAATCGCGCGCATCATGAAACCCGAGGCCCGGCTCGTTCTGGCACAAATCGAACCGCCGGCCCGCGCGGCACGGACTGCTCTTGATCACCTTTTCGCGGAGGTCGGAATTCGGAAAATCTCCGCCCGCCAGGGCCTGCTCGCCCGGATGCTCCCCGGCGAAGTGCCCGCTCTTATCACCGCGCGGAAATAGAAACCCCTTACGGCGCAACGGCCAGCGAGGCCCCACTCGCAACGGTCTCATCCCGAGCGTCGAAGCACGAGACCGCACCGCTGCCAGCATCAGAGATCTGGGGCACGCGCAGTTTCACCCGGTAGAGCCCTTCTTCTCCTTCATACGGGCTTTTCCGTGACGCCAGGACTTCGATTGGTCCGGGCTGCTCCTGCCCTGGGTGGCAAAACTTCCAGTTCATCGCGAGCAGCGTCTTCCCTTCGGCATCCACGGGTCCCAATCCCGATAACAGAACCTCGACCACCTCGCCGCTTCGCGCTGGGCTTCCCGCATACACAGCAGTGCCGTCGGAGTCGTGCCAGATCTTTGGCGTAATGTTCCAATACTCAAAACGCGGACTCAGGTCCCGCACGGTTACCTGGACCTTGAACGGTTGGAACGGCGATCCGTCAAAACCCACCAACATCTCATGCTGTCCGTCGGCGACGCCCTCGGGCATGATGAACGTCACGCGCCCGTCGCCAACCTCCAACACTTTCGCCGCGACGCCGTTGACGGTCAGAGTGGGGACCCGGTTTCCCGACAGCAGCAGCACGGATCTGGAATCGGGAACCAGCACAAGAGGAACTTGCACCAGGTCTGGGACCGCTGGAATGATCTCTGTGCGGTTCCCGCTCCCGATGTCAACGAGTGAGATCCTGCCATCGGCATGCCGCACGAACACAGAACGGCCGTCACCGGTGATCAAGGCCTCCGTCACTTTCTCAGTTCCGAGAGTGATCTGATTCAACACGCCCGTGGTCAGGTCCATCAGAAACGCCTGCGTGGTGTGAGAGGCATTGGTGGCCAGCCAGTCTGCTCCGGACAAGAAGACCACCTTGGATTCATCGGTGCTCAGTGACGCGGAGTGGCACCCTTCTTCCGCAATCGCCATTGGAACAGCCGTTTTCGATCTGAGATCGAAGATCCATAGCCCCGGATGTGTCCCCCACGGTTTCGTCACCGTCTGCAGGACGGCGAAGTTGCCGGAATCGGCCATCACCGCGGTGTCGAAGACGTGGCTCAGCTCAATAAACTCGGTCTCCATCCCTGGACGTTTCAGCAGCACGAGGCTCGACCGCAGGCCAAGAGCCACAGTTCCATCATTCGCCACCTGTCTTCCCGCCACGGGAACTCCAGGAACCATGAGGGAGAAGGACCAGAAATACTCAGTCTGGCCCGTCTCCAGATTCACCGTCCCCAAGGATGAGTTCTTTGCCCAGAGGCCATTGGCGCTCAGCGCAAACGTGCCGCCGCCTTGATACACCAGTTCATCCCGTTCATTGCGGACCTCTGTGTTGCCGGGGCTATTGTTCGTGCATACCATCCCTTGCGGGCAGTCGTGCGTGAAGGCAATTCGCCGCCCGTCCAGGCTCATGCCGGGCAGAATGACCACGGGCAGGTTCGTCAGGTTCCCGGTCTCCGGGTCACGCTCGGCCGGCACGGACCGGTAGGTCTCCAGCCTCCCGGCACGGTACCGGATGATCTTGGAGTACGGGTTGTAGGTCTCTCCATCGAGCGTCCAAACCGTGGAAAACAGGAGCTCCGACCCTGTCATGTCGGTCGCCATCGTGCGCTGGGTGAACTGCGCCAGCAGTGGCGCGGCGAGCAGGACAAATGAAAATAGACGCGAGACGAGCGGTCTCATGGTGCTTTCCTCACCGCACGTCAAAGGCCAGATGAATCTGGAGCAATGCCCAAGCCGCAATCGATTGAAAGACTGCTGCAATTCTGGGAGAACATCTTCGATCACCGGACTAAAAATTGTTCCAGCCGGACGCCAGTTGTCCCAGAACGCGCCACATGGTGAGGCGTCAAACCACGACATGCGCCGCGGCCGGGCCGCTGCCGAGCCTCATGCCTGGGTGCGAGGCTCCCGCCGCCTCAGCCCTTTTCCACCGGCATCCCGGCCTCGGTCCACCCGCGCCATCCGCCGTCCATTGAAATGACGTTCGTGTAGCCCATCTTGAGCAGGTTGTCCCCAGCCAGCGCCGACCTGTACCCGCCGCCGCAATACAGCACCAGCGTCGTCGCCTTGTCCGGCACCTTGGCTTCTATGTCGCGCTCGATGATGCCCTTGCAGAGATGAATCGCGCCAGGCAGGTGTCCGCGTGCCCACTCGCTGTCTTCGCGCGTATCAATAAGGACGTGCGGCGTGTTGACCTCGATCATCCCCACATAGCCTTGCACGGTCGTCTCTTTAACGCGCGTTTTCGCATCCTTGACCAGTGCTAGAAACCCATTCGCATGTTGCATTTCCCGTGACTCCCTTATAATTGGTTAGGCGGATTCGCCAAAGACCGCTCGCAGCCGTCCGCCGGCCGCAGCCAGCCGTTCGATCGCTTCATCGCGGCCCAACTTCAGCCGCGCCATGACAGATGCGGTTCGCACGTCGCGCCCTGATGCCTCAAAAGCCCGTGCCGCATCGTCCCTGCCCACCCGCGCCACTGCCATGATGATGCGCTGCGCGCGGTCCACCAGTTTCTCGTTCTTTGGCTGGACGTTGACCATGAGGTTCGAATAGACGTAGCCCAGCCGCACCATGGCGCCCGTGGTCAACATGTTCAGCACCAACTTGGTCGCCGTGCCGGCCTTCAATCGCGTCGACCCGGTCACGACCTCAGGTCCTGCGAACGGTTCGATGGGAAAATCCACCACCTTGCCGATCTCGGAATCGGGCACGCACGCCAGCGCAATGGTGTGCGCCCCGATGTGCCGGGCGAAGTCGATCGAGCCCAGCACATAGGGCGTTCGGCCCGAGGCGGCGATGCCGCACAGAATGTCGTCTTTGGTGAAGCCGGCCGCTTCGAGTTCGGCCTGGCCTTTGGCAAAGCTGTCTTCGGCGCCCTCCACGGCGTTCCGCACTGCGTAGTCGCCGCCGGCGATCAGCCCTTGAACCAGTTCAGGCGAGACGTTGAACGTTGGCGGGCATTCGGATGCGTCCAGTACGCCCAGCCGGCCCGATGTGCCTGCGCCCGTGTAGAAGAGCCGCCCGCCCGCGGCCAGTGTTTCTACGATGGCGTCCACTGCGGCCGCGATTCGCGGCAATTCTCTTTCAACCGCCAGCGCCACCTTTTTGTCTTCGTCGTTGATGATGGCCAGCATCCGCTCGGTCGGCAGGGTGTCGAAATCGATGGAAGCCGGGTTGATCTGCTCTGTTGCCAGCGCGCTTAGGTCTAAATCCTTGGACATTGATTCTAGTAATTCTTCTTTTCGATCTTAGGACGTTCCGCCCGGCTCATGGCCTTCACGCCGGCCAGCGCCGGATCAGCCTTCGCCAGTTTGGGCAGAGCTTTGGAGACCTTCTCGATCGCCGAGGCGATCTGGTCCACATCGCCGTCGCCGCCCAGCAGCGTGAACTGCGGCAGCCACAGCGCTTCATGGTAGGCCGCCCGCATGGCTACCGGACAATCGAAATCGGCGCGGTAGTTGACCGGCTCGGCCCGGTCGAGCGCTAATTGCGGAAATGCTCTGGGTTTCGGCAGGAACAGGTCGCTGCGATAGACCGGTTCATAGAAACGCCCGTCGCAGGGGATGCCTTCGGCGTCGATGGCGGCGGCCACCAGGTCGCGCGGCGGCGCGGCGGCGGTTTCGGGCCGGTATTGAAACACATAACAGTAGATCGGCTCTGTCGTGATGGCGTCCTGCCGGGGCAGCGGCCGGAAGTGCGGGATCTTGTCGATTGCCGCCGAGAGCCGGGCGGCATTGCGCGCCCTTCGTTCGGTCAACTCCGGCAAGGTCTCAAGTTGGCCGAGCAGCATGGCCGCCTGGAATTCCGTGAGACGGTAGTTGCAGCCGGCGACGCGCTTGCCGTACTCGTCGGTCTCGGACGCCCGCCCGCAATTGACATGGCTCTGGACCAGTTCGTGAACGTCCAGCCGCGACGTAATGATCGTGCCGCCCTCGCCAGAAGTCATCAGTTTGGACGACTGCATTGAAAACGTTCCGGCATCGCCCATCGAGCCCGCGCCGCGCCCTTTGTAGAATCCGCCATGGACGTGGGCGCAATCCTCAATCACCGCTAGGCTGTGCGTCTTCGCCATCGTCAACAGCGGATCCATGTCGGCAAACCGCATCGCCAAATGGACGGGGACGATCGCCTTGGTCCTGGGCGTGATCAGCCGCCTCGCCGATTCCACGTCAATACAATAGGTGTCCGGGTCAATGTCGGCGAAAACCGGCACAGCGCCAGCGTCCAGGATCGCCGTGGCCGTGCCGTCCCAGGTGTAGGCCGTGGTAATGACTTCGTCGCCGAATCCCACGCCGCAGGCCTTCAGCGCCACCGTGATGGCCACCGTCCCGTTGACGATCGTGCAGCCGTACCTGGCGCCGTGATGGGCTGCAAACTTGGCTGAAAACTCCCGGGCGAAGCGATTCTCGAACGGGAAGCCGCCCCAGTTGCGCGTCTCCAAAACTTCGATTAATCTGGCCCGGTCGCTTTCCAGAAACTGAGGCCAGGGTGAAAATGGAGCATTGCGCGCTTTCGCGCCTCCGAGGATGGCAAGCCCAGACATGACCAAACTAGTGTACCTAACCCTTCTGCTCACAACCTGCCTTTCGCTCCACGCCGGGCCTCCGGCCGGCGCCAGGGCATGGACCGTCCGCGTGGAAGAGCCCACTGGGATCGAGAGACGGACGGGCGAACTGGTGCGCGTCCCGCTTGCCAAACTCGGTGGCTACCCGGCAGGCTTCCGCGTGTCTGCGCCGGGGGACACGGAAGTCCCGGTCCAGGTTTCGGGCGGGGAATTGCTATTTCCGGTGAGTTTGATGGGCGGCCAAGTGGCTGAATACAAAGTGGTTTGTTGCAGCCAAACGAACTCTCCGGCGCCTCGGGTCACGGTCCGGCGCATGGCCTCCGGCCGGATCGAAATGCGAAACGAAAGGGTTCGTTTGGTCGTGAATCCGGAGACCGCCGCCATCGTCGAGGCCTACAACCTGTCGGCCGGACCACAGCGTATCCTGAACCTGGTCGAAACCACACCGGACCAGCGCGACCCGAACGACATCCACGACACATCTCAGAAGGTGACCGGACCGGCATTGCCCGTTGCCGGTCCCAACCAGGGCTGGACGGCGCTCGGTGCCGCCACAGGCGAATGGAAACTGACCAGCGGCGTCCTGGAAGGGCGTCTCGAACGCGGTGGATTCGTTTTGACGCTGGCTGCGGGATCGCAAAGCGTCATCTGGACCGCGCCCGGCGGATTCCGGTTTGCCAGCATCAGCGCCCTGCCTCACATGCCGTTTGACCGTTGCGCCGACGGCAACGAATACGACTGGCCCACCGGTCCCGGCTCCGGCGAGCCGCCCAACCCGGAGATCGGCGTCAAGAAATGGACCACCGTTCCCGGCGGCGTATTCTCTTACTACAACCGTAGCGAAAACTATGGCGCGCTCGGCATCGCCGCGCTGGATGAGTCGCTTCAATGGACCGGCGCCTGCACGTCGCGCTTCGAGGGCCGCTCGCCAAAACCCATCTCCAAGATCGGGTTGCTGTTCCACGACTGGCGCGGCGACGACACTGTGCTTGCGGCCCGCTCCGAGGCGCGTAAACTGCGGCAACCATTACTGGTTACCGTCGAGGGAGCAACCGGCCCAGTCGCCTTTGCCGAGTCGCTGCCAAACGAACTTGCGCCCGTCGAAGAGGTGGCCGCCGCCCTGCCGCCCCCTTTTTCTCCCGAACGCCTGGACCTGAACGGAGCCTGGTCGCTCGCTTGGGGCGAGAAGGGCCAGGGGCCGTCGAGCGAATGGCGGACGGTCCAGGTGCCCGGATCAGTCCATTTGCAGTGGCTGCCGCGCGACCAGGTCTATGAGAGATCGGTCGCCTGGGTCAGCCAAAAGGAGTGGTGGTACAAGCTGACAATCGAAGTCCCGGCCGCCATGAAGGGTAAACGCCTGCGCCTCGAGTTCGGCGCCACCGACTACTTCGCCGAGATCTTCATCGATGGCCACCGCATCGCCCGTCACGAAGGCTACATCGACCCGCACGGCCACGACATCACCGAATTCGCCAAAGCCGGGTCCAGCCACGAATTGAAACTCCGAATCTGGACGCCAGTTCATTACTACTGGAAGCACCGTCCATACACCGTCAAGGGCAGCTACGGCGGCGTCGACCAGAAGCCCGACGACATCACCGCCTTGGGCATCACGCGCGGCGTTTCGCTCATCGCCTGGCAACAGGCCCGGATCGAGGACCTGGCCGTCGATACCCGCATCGAAAACGGCCAGGGGATCGTCGAAATCGCGGCCGAGGCCGATGGCGAGCTGGACGGTGTCCGCTGGGAGGCGTATCTGTCGCCGGCCAACTTCAGCGGCGGAGCAGTCCAGCGCATCGCCGCACCGGCTGTGGGTAACGAGAAGCGCTTTGTTTTCAACGTGAAAGACCCCCGGTTGTGGTGGACCTGGGACCACGGCAAGCAGAATCTCTACACCCTGGATGTCCGATTGCAGGACGCCGCCGGACACGTCCTGAGCGCCAAAAGAATCAGAGTCGGCATCCGCACCATCGCCCGCCACGGCGACAAGTTCTATCTGAACGGCAAACCGGTCTTTATTCGCGGGACAAATATCTACGCAAATCTCTGGATGTCGGAGTTCGGCCGCAAGGAGTATGAACGCGATCTGGCGATCATCCGCAAGATGAACGTCAACGCCATTCGCTCCCATTGCCACTTTGAGAATCCGGAATTCTACGAACTTGCCGACGAGCAGGGCTATCTGGTCTGGCAGGACTATCTCGAAGCCTGGTACCCGCACGACACCGAATTCTCGCGCCGTGCCGCGGAGTTGTACGACAACCACATCCGCATGGTCCGCAACCACCCGTCCATCATGGCCTGGGCACCGTCGGACGAGGAGGATCTCGAAAACTACCGTGACCTCTCGAAACACCTGGCCGCCCGCGCCTCGCTCCTCGATCCGCAGGACCGCTGGGTGCAGCGGTCAACTGGCCGCTGGGGCGACGCCCACCTTTATTACGGCTGGTATGGCGGGTCTCTTTATAACTACGCCAAAATGACGGCCAATCTGGTGACCGAGCTCGGCTCGACGGCGCTGCCGAACCGGGAGTCGATCGAACGGTTCATGAAGGGCAAATGGCCCATCCCCGACTTCGCCGAGGACTGGCACTACCGCCGCCTGCAACTGCCCGAGGCCGAACGCGCCTGGGGCGACTTGCGGAAGCTGACCGTCGACGATGCCGTCGAGATCTCGCAGGCCTATGCCTCACGGCTGTTCCAGATTGCGCTGGAGCGGCAACGGCGGCGCAAGGAGGACGGCGCGGGCGGGATCTTCCACTTCTTCGCCATCGACTTCTGGCCGTCGGTGACCATGGCGGCGGTGGACTTCTACCGCGTCCCGACGAAGGTTCATGCCACGGTGGCGCGCAGTTTCGAGCCCGTCATGGCCAGCGTCGAGTATGGCCGCGATACGTTCAAAGTCGGCGAGAAGGTAACGCTGCCAGTGTGGGCGATCAACGACTATCATCGGGATCTGGGGCCGGGTGAGATTCGCTGGAAGGTGGGAGGGACTTCAGGCGTGATCCCGCACCGTTTTGCCGCCGATTCGAGCCGCAAAGCGGGCGAGATCGTCTGGTCGCCGGGGACGGCGGGGCCGTTCACGCTGGCTGTTGAGGTCTGGATCGCAGGCGCGAAGGTGTCGGAGAACCGGGTGGATTTCAGAGTGAACGAGTAGGCAGATTTCCACGGCGGGCAATGCCGGCCAGGGGGCCGGCCGCGGACCAGGGGTCCGCCCTACGAGCCGGTCAGAAGCCCGGCTGCGGCGCGGAAGCACCTCCCCACAAGCGCATTCCGCGAACGGTGGGAGCGGGTTCCGGGTGGATTTGCAAGTGAGCGAGTGAAGCGCGGGAGACGCGTCGCGCTGTACCGCCCGCTCACGCAGGCGGCTCGCCGGGCGGGGCGGGCCGATGAAGATCGGCTGTGAATCGGCGCGAAGTCGTTCGGGATTGCCGATTGACCTCGGGCGTCAGACGTGTTATTCCTGCTCACGGAGAGTACCAAGTCGGTTGTGCGACCGGCGGCGCAAACCGTGCAATCGCCGCCGCTGATATTAGAGAGTCGCCGCTCTGGGAGGTGCCGAATTGGGTTACCGCATCTGCATCGTCATGGTTGCCGCGTGGATGATTGCGGCGGGCGGGCCGTGCCGGGCACAGGGTCACACGAACTATGTACTTGACGACGAGTGGCAGGTGGCCCGGCCCACCGGCGGGTCGCATCTCGCGATGTGGTGCGACGGTGCGATTCTCCAGGTGGATGACAACCCGTCGGATGCTCCATTGATCCGCCGTTTTGGACGGAACGGTGAACTCGAACGCATCGACTTCACGATTCCTGGAGGAAAGCACATTGATATCTTTGCCGTGGCTTGCGCGGCTGACGGCTCGTTGGCCGTGGGGGGCCAGGCGTTGAGCAACGATGGCGGGGGCCTTTCGTTCCTGGTCAAATTCGGAGGCAATCGCGAGCAGAAGAGCGTCGCCCAACTCTGGCCCTATGTTCCAAGAGCGGTGACCATTGCCCCCGACGGGTCAATCTGGACAATCGGCTGCACGAACGACGAAACAATTCCGCTGGAGATCAACGTATTGAAACGTTTCGGTCGGGACTTGCAGCTGCGCGCCACTACGAATCTCAGGGCGAGGGGGAGACTGATATCGGGAGACCATCCGGCCCGAATCCGCGATGCCTCTGAGCATTCGGTGTTGCGCGCCTCCAAGGACCGAATCGGATGGCTGACCAATGCCTTCGAGTACATAGAATTCTCTCCCGACGGTCAGGAAACGGCCAGATACCCCGCCCTCGGATGTATCGAGCAGTCATCCCTGGTGTACATTGCGCTCAGCGAGAGAAATGTGGCGGTCACTAGGACTGGAAACTGCGAGGCCCCCGGGTATTGGACGCTGAATCGGCAAGCCCGGCGGTGGGAAAGGGTGGGTTCCGTCGCGATCGATCCTTTGGGCTGGAACACACCGTTGGGATTCGATGGCGACGACTTGATCGTACGGGCAGATCCGGTCCTGATTCGGCGCTACAAACGGGAATCCGAGCGGTAACTGTGGAGCCTGGCCCGGTAGAGCAAAAGCGCCCGCCGCCCGGAATCCGGGGGCAGGCGCGATGACGATCGCGGTGTTGAGGTCTACGCGCTGAACGACGAGCCGCAGCCGCAGGTGGACTTCACGTTCGGGTTGTTGAACTTGAAGCCGGAGCCTTCAAGCGTTTCCACGTAATCGACTTCGGCGCCGTCGAGGTAGAGCATCGAGGCCTGGTCGATGAAGACCTTCAGGCCGTCAAATTCGTAGGTCTTGTCCAGCATGCCGGGCGTGCTCTCGAAGGCCATCGAGTAGCTGAAGCCGGAGCAGCCGCCGCCGACGACCGAGATGCGCAGCCCGCTGGGCTGGGGTTCCTGGCTGG
>CAZSBK010000075.1:0-26212 GCA_964604945.1 uncultured Candidatus Solibacter sp. | reverse complement strand
TACCGCCGCCACGGCCGCCGCGCCCTCCCGATGGCATGCCACTTTGCATCCCACCGCCGCCTTCCATCTTAGTGGGCGTGTCGCGTGCCCAGGGCGATTCCTCAGTCATCTTCTTGGCTTCTTTTTCCGACCAGTCAGCCGGGCTCTTGTCTTTCCAGAAGTCGCCAGCCATGAGGAGGACGGGGATGGCAAACACCAAAGCTACGGTCTTCATGTGCAGATACTAACAAAGATTGCTGTTGGCCACCACGCCATCTTCGGACAACGGAACCGGTTAATCGCTATCTTCCGGCGAACTGCGGAGGGGCCCCGTTAACGGCTGCTCCACAGAGTCCAGGCTTCCAGGAAGTCCTTGCCCTTATACCGCAGTGTCCGCGGACCTACTCGTTCGACGCCCTGCCGCAGGTCGCTCTCCGGGGCAGGCGTGTTGCGTGTTGTCAATTCTGTCTCGATCGCCACGGGCCCGGCCACCTTGTACGGCTTCACTTGCGGCAGTTTCTTCCATGCCGCCTCGGCCTTTGCTTCAATCAACTGCTGGGCCGATACCGCGCTCATCGAGTCGCAAGCGTAATAGGAGAGCCCATCCTTCACCACAGCCACCTCGGCCTGGGGCACGATCGCCAGCAGGTCCTCGGCAGCCGCCCGGTCGCCGCTCAGGAAGATGACCGGCACGTCGAATGCGCCAGCCAGTGCTGCGCGCGTCTCGATCTCCCCGACTTCCTTGCCGTTCATCGTCAGCTTCTGGATTCCCAGGGACGAATAGCTGTGTGCCATGACGGCCCGCGAAGTGCTGGCCTTCGCATGTTGGCCGATAAACGCCACGGCCGCGAAACGGCCAGTGTCCAGTAGCATCTTCGGGCCAAGCGATCCGATGATGAGGCGAGCCTTGTCGTGGATGGTCAGGGCCGACAATGTGTAGCTGCCACCATGGCCATCCCAGACGACAACTTCCTGGGCGCCCGCTCTCCGGAAACCGTTCACCGCGGCGTTGATCTCGCCGGTCAGCAACCTCTGCATCTCCTGGTTGCCCTGCTCAACCTGCGACTGCCGGCAGACGCCGGCCACGCCTTCGGCGTCCGTGATGATCAGAACCGCGTTCTTCTGCTGCGCAATGGCGGCGCAAGCGATGAGTCCCAACAGTAGCAGTCTCATGGGATGTACTCTAGCTCACTACCGCGCTCTTTGCACGTCACTCCGGAGGCTGCTGCCTTCATGGCAGACAAACAAAAGGGCCTCAGCTGGTGGCTGAAGCCCTCTTGCAATGGTCTTGAGATCGGAGTGGTCGATTGATTCCTACCAGCGGTTCTCGCGCCGGCCGAAACCGCCGCCCTGGCGGCCTCCGCCGCCACCGAAACCGCCGCCGCCACGCTCTTCGCGCGGCCGCGCCTCGTTGATGTTCAGCCTGCGGCCACCCAGTTCCTGACCGTTCAGGGCCTGGATCGCGCGCTCGGCCTCCTCATCGTTCGGCATCTCGACGAAGGCAAAACCGCGGCTGCGCCCGGTGTCGCGATCGGTGATGATGCTGACACGGTCGACCGTGCCATAGGGTTCAAAATACGAACGAACGGAGTCTTCCGTCGTGGTAAAACTCAGGTTGCCAACAAAGATATTCTTCAAACTAACTCTCCTCGGACCCAACCTCGGGCTCTGCCTCCGGTCGGACTACTGCCTCTCCCGGCGCTTGCCAGGGAGCGGCGTCAAACCCGTATTTGAATGGAGTGCTGCATGAGGGCGAGAGATCAACGGGGAAGGTAGGAATCACCAGCGGGGGTCGAACTCTGTCTCAACAAGCCTTTACCAGCCAAATACAAGGGCAGAATACCAGATTTCCTATGACCTGCCAATCTTTTTTGTTCCCGAAAGCTTACTCCAGCCGCCGCACCTCGATGTAGTGGCATCCCCACGTCTTGCCGCTCGCCTCCAGCCGCCCTTCAAACCGCGCCGGCCCCGTCCCAGCCACCTCCGACTCCCACGAACACTCCGTCACGCCAGCATTCAGGGTTGCCCTCAGTTGGGTGACCCCATTCTCAAAGACAGCTGTTGCGTTTTCCATCAAATGCGGGAACCTAAGCGTCACCCGATACCGTCCGGGCCGCTTCACCTCTACCTCATAGTGGCCCAAACCTGCCGCATCCCAGCTCGCTTTCGGGCCTCTCCAGTCTTGCCGAGTTAATACTACCGGATTCTCAATATCAGATCCAACCCAGATCCTGGGCGGCGCATACCCCGCCCGGCCGACCTCTTCAAACCACTTTTCATATTCTTTTCTTAAGCTTGCGGCGATGGATGGTTCGTTTGGTCGAAGATTCCGGGACTCGGCCGGATCATTGCGAAGGTCGTACAGTTCCGTCCCGTTCACCAGTTTCCAATCGCCCTGGACCACCGCACAGTTCTTCCATGCCTCCGGCTCATCCCCCCGATGCCACTGGAAGAAGTGGGTTCGCTCGTCTGGCTTCGCTACCGGCCCGTTCAACCAGCCCAGTAGCGACCGTCCGTCGATCGTCCTGTCTTTCGGCAGAGCGGCGCCACATGCCTCCAGAATCGTCGGCATCAGGTCGACATGCGCCGCCTGCTGCCGGACCTCCCTTGGCGCGAGCGCTCCGGGTTGCCTGATGAAACACGGGACTCGGATCCCGCCTTCGTAAACCGTCGTTTTCAACCCCCGCATCCCGGCATTGTAACGTTGCTGCTGCGGCCCGTTGTCGGTCATGAAGATGAGCATTGTGTCGCGGTCGATGCCAAGCCGCTTCAAATGTCCGAGCAGGCGGCCCGTGTTCGAATCGATGTTCGACACCATCCCGTACACCTTCTCGGTGACCTCACTCAGGCCTTTGCCGCGGTACGGCGCCACCCACTCGTCGCCGATCTGCAACGGCGTGTGCGGCGCGTTCAGAGCCAAGTAACAGAAGAACGGGTGGGCGCGGTTCTGCTCGACGAATTCCATCGCCTTGTCATAGAAGATGTCGGTGCAATAGCCCTTGCCGGTGATCGGGCGGTTATTGTGTTCCAACGGCGGGTCGAAGTAACCGGTGCCAGGAGGCGACGAGGGCTGCGCCAAGCCGCCGCCGCGAAGCGTGAGCGCTTCCTCGAAGCCCTGGTCAGTCGCTCGCAGGGGAGCGTTGTCGCCCAGATGCCATTTGCCGAAGATTCCCGTGCGGAAGCCGGCCGTCCTCAGGCACTCAGGCAGGGTCACCTCATCTGGCCGCATCATGGCCCGGCCGAGGTAGGTGTCGGTCACGCCGGTGCGGTAATTCCATCGGCCTGTCATCAGACTGGCCCGAGTCGGCGCACAGACCGGGCTGACGCGGAACCGCGTGAATCGGACCCCTTCGCGCCCGATTGAATCGATGCTTGGCGTGCGGAGGACGGGATTGCCGTGGAGTGAGATGTCGCCGTATCCTTGGTCGTCGGTGATGATCAGGACGACGTTTGGCGGGCGTTTCGCGCGGGCGGCCAGCAGGGCGGGTGCGGAAAGGAATTCACGGCGGCTGGACATTGGCCTTACAATATCACCGCATGAGACTTGCAGCGATTTTCCTGATCCTGGCCGCGTTTGCCGCCGCCCAACCGCCCCGCTCCTATCCCTCCATCGGCACGATCCACCGCGAGGACCCGGCACTGAACGCGCTGATCCCGTCCGATGCCAAAGTCGAAGTCCTGGCCTCCGGCTTTGAATGGGCGGAGGGCCCGGTCTGGGACGCCAAGAACACCAGGCTCCTGTTCTCCGACATCCCGCGGAACTCGATCTACGCCTGGACGCCGGAGAAGGGCATAGATCTCTTCATGAAACCATCGGGCTACACGGGCGTCGCCGATTACGGCCTGGAACCGGGGTCCAATGGACTGACCTTCGACAAGCAGGGCCGGCTCATCCTATGCGAGCATGGCGACCGCCGCATCGCGCGCCTCGAGCCCAGCGGCGGCAAGTTCACTCTGGCGGACCGCTACCAGGGCAAACGGATCAACTCGCCCAACGATGCCGTCGTCCATTCCTCTGGCGATATCTACTTCACCGATCCAATCTACGGCCTGCCTCAACGTGAAAAGGACCTGAGCCGTGAACTCGACTTCTGCGGCGTCTACCGCTGGAGTGCCCGTGACGGGTCTGTCACTCTGCTAACCAAGGAACTCACGCGTCCCAATGGGATTGCCTTTTCGCCGGACGAGAAGACGCTTTATGTGGCCAACTCGGATCCGTCGCGGGCGCTCTGGATGGCCTACCCGGTCCAGGCCGGCGGAACGATTGGCCAGGGCCGGGTCTTTGCCGACGTGACGGAGATGGTCAAGGATTTGCCCGGCTTGCCAGACGGGATGAAGGTCGATCGCGTGGGCAACGTCTGGGCCACCGGTCCCGGTGGCGTCCACATTATGACGGCGGCGGGTAAACTGCTGGGCCGGATTGAGATCGGAGAGGCAGCGGCCAACGTCGCTTTTGGCGACGACGGCACGATGCTGTACATCACAGCCGACATGTACCTCTGCCGCGTGAAGACAAAGTCGAAAGGCTGGTAGCTAATTGCCCATATCCGTCACGGCGAGCCATTGGCCGTCAGGCTGCCGCTTCCAGACCGTGAGGTAGCGGCCGTCACGCTTCTGAATTTCGCCTTTCTCGTCCTTGAACGAAATAGCGGCTGTGCCCATGGTGTAGCCCATCGTGCCGTCCGTCGAGGAATCGGCGAAGAACGGCTGCCAGCGGATGGAAAACTCATTGCGGCCGAACATGCCGACGTAGTGCTTTCTCAGTTGGACACGACCTTGGATCTTGCCTTGCGGCGTGTTAAGTTGCGCGTCCGGCGCGAACCAGGCCATCCAGCCATCCAGGCCGCGGGCGGCCGTCTCGGTGTCGAAAGCGCGGTCGGCATCCATCAATTCCTGGCGGAAATCAGCAGCCGCGGCGGTGATAGAGAACAGGGCCAGAAGGAGCAGAGTCTTCATGCGGTGACTATCTTCGCACGAAAAAGGAACCGGGCCGGGAGTCGCCCCCCGGCCCGGCGGTTGTTGGTTGTGCGGTCAGGTCAGAAGCTGTAGCGCAGGCTCAACTGAACCGTACGCTCGCTGCTCTTGCTGGTGACCATGCCAAACGTGGAACTCGTCCAGGTGCTGTCGACGCTGCTCCAGTTTGGATGATTCAGCCAGTTGAAGCCTTCTGCACGAAGCAGGACGCTCTGGTTCTCCCCAAGTTTGAAAGTCTTGAAGAGGCCGATGTTCCAATTCTGCCAACCGGGATTGCGGAAGTAGCTGCGCAACTTGTCCTTCACCATAGTGCCGTTGGCTGGGGCGGTGAACAGCAGGTTGCCGCTGGAGTCCTTCACAGTCAGGTAGTAGTTTTTGTCGCCGGAGTTGGCGCGGAACTGCGCCGGATACTCCGGATCGGAGCCGTAGTTGGCGTACTTCAGGAAGTACGTGATGTTGTTACCGGAACCGGAACCCATCTTGGCCCAGTCGGTCGCGGCCTGAACGGTGAACGGAGTGCCGGTCTCGAACTGGGTCACGCCAGTAACCTGCCAGCCGCCGAGCGTGCTGCGAAGCAGCTTGTTCTCGGCATTGCGAAGCCACGGGAACTCATAGATGAAGTTGATGACAGCCACGTGGCGGGCATCAAAGGTTGAGTAGCCCCAGATGTAGGAGGCATCATAAGCATCCGGGATCACGTCGCGCTGAGCCGAGCCATCGTCCTTGGACGTGGACAGCGTGTAGGCCAGGCCGTAGCTGAGGCCATTCGAGAAGCGGCGGGTGACATCCAACTGGAAGCCGTGATACCAGGAGTTGGCGTCGTTGTAAGTTTGGCGGATGGCGCCGTAGCCCTTGTACGGACGGAAGTAGTTCTCGTTGTACGTCGTGTTGAGTAGCGTGCCGATCTGAAGCTGGTTGATGTTCTTCTCGCGTTGGCCGTGCAGGCCGCGCCGGCCGACGTAGCTGACGCCGACGACGGTCTTGAAGCCGATCTCGCGCTCGAACGTGAAGTTGTAGTTCCAGGCCTTCGGCATTGGGAAGTCCTTGGACTGCGTGTTTACGCTGAGCGGGAAGGTGGATGAACTGCCGCCACCGGGGTTATCGACATTGCCCGCGGCGATCGAGGCGATCGGCTGCAGCGGTGGGTTGCCGCCGAGGAAGATCGAGTCGCTCACGCCGAGGCGCGTGCTGTAGGCGCCGCCGCCGGCGCGGATCACGCTGGTGGGCGAAATCTGGTACGCGATGCCCAGACGGGGCTGGTAGTTTTTCCAATCGATGTTGGAGTAGCTGCGCGAGGCACCGCGGAATAGGTAGTCGTAGTCGGTGTTGCCGGCCAGGCTGACGCGGCCTAGAGCGGCGTCGGGCCATCCGTCGCCGAGCAGGGTGACGCCGTTATATGTATCGCCTGTTCCGGCGATGGGGTTGCCGGTGGTGGGGTTGATGCTGACAGCGTTCGACGCGCTGTAGTACGCGGAATCGAAGACAGCCATGTTGTTCCAAAGGCTGTAGTAGGGCTGCACGACGGTCCAGCGGACGCCGTAGGTGAGCTTCAACTTCGAGGTGGCTCTCCATTCGTCCTGGACGAAGGCCTCGAACATGTGCCCGCGATACGGGGTGTAGCTGCGTTGGCCGATCTCGGCGTACGTATCGAACTTGCCGTAGGCTGCGTTGGCGATACCAAGCAGAGAGCCCGTCTTGGTGGAATCGAGGAACACGAAACGGCCGTTCTGGTTGTCGGTGCCGCCTGGGACGCCGTTGACGTTGATCTGATCGTAGTCGTTCTGGCCGGCGCGCTCGAGCAGCACTCCGAACTTCAGGGTGTGATTGTTAATGATCTTGGTGAAGTTCGTCGAGGCGCTGTAGATGGGACCCGTTGACTGTGACGGATAGGGGCTGCCCGTGTAGGAGCTATATACCGGGAACGAAACCGCCGGCAGTTTGTTGGGACGGTCCTTGGTAGAGGAGCCGTACACGTACGAGTAGTTGATGCCGTACGTGGTCCGGTCAAATGCCGTGCTGTCTTCCATCTGAAGGTAGACCTGATCGCGGCTGGCCGTCAGCAGCGTCTCCATGATGAAGGTTGGGCTGAGGGTGCGGGTCCAGTTCAACGACGCCGTCTGGTTCGGGCGGTCGGTCGTCTTGTTGGTGAGCAGCAGGCTGGAGCCGAACGGATCGACTGTGATGTAGTGATAGAACAGCGCACGGACGCGGATGTTGTCCTTGTCAGTGGGGATGAGGTCGATGCCGAGAGAGTCCTTCCTCTGGTTGGTAGGGGAGGAAGCCTGGCCGTACCAGTTGTTCGAGCCGGACAGACCATTGGCGGTCGGATACACCTTGAGGAGGCCAGTGCCGGAGGCGCTCAACTGAGCTGTGGGGATGATGTTGCCCGACACGGGCGTGGTCGGGTTGCCGCTCGCGTCGTGGTTGCCGTAGGGATCATAGAGCGTCTTGGCTGCGCTGTACCAGACGTTCCCGCCAGTTAATAGTTCACTGAAGTTGCCTGTTTTCATCTTCTCGCTTGGTACGTTCCTCCAGTTCGAGGAGGTGGAGCGCTGTCTGGCCCACTCCTGGCCCCATGTGAAGAAGTACTTGCTGCGGTCGGCGTTGAACTTCCCCGGAATGAAGATGGGGCCGGAGAGGTTGTAGCCGAACTGGTTGTACCGCAATGGCGCCGTGGTGTTGGTGGAAGCTGAACGGTTGCGCGACCAGGAGTTGGCATCCAGCTTGTTGTTTCGGAAATATTCGAAAGCCGAGCCGTGGAACTGGCTTGTACCGCTCTTGGTGATCACGCGGACCTGACCGCCGGACGAACGGCCGTACTCGGCGCCGTACGCGGCGGTGAGGATCTGAACTTCGGACGTCATGTCGAGGTCGGCAGAGCCGATCGACGTGCCGTTGGAACGGGTGCGGACGGCGACAGCGCCGTCATAGGTGATCAGGTTGTCCTGGGTGCGGCTGCCGTTGATCACCAGCGAGCCGGTGGTCATCGCGTAGCTGAACCCAGACAGCGACGAACCGCGCACGCCCGGTTTCAGCAGGGCCAGGAAGACCGGGTTGCGGCCGTTCAACTGGATATCCTGCATCTGCTTTCCTTCAACCACTCTGCCGAGGGCGCCGGATTCCGTTTGTAGCGCCGAAGCGGTGGCAGTGACTTCGACCACTTCGCTCAGCGCGCCAACCTGCATCTCGGCGCTGATGTTGGCCGGGACGCTTGGGTCGATTTTGTTGCCTGTCGATTCGTGCCTCTTAAATCCGGTTGCTTCCACTGTGAATGTGTACATGCCGGGAGGCACCGTCGGGATCATGTAGGCGCCGGATTCGTTCGTGGTGGCCTCACGGGCCAGCCCCGTGGACTGGTTCTTCAAGGAGACTTTTGCGCCGGGGATGGCCGCCCCGGATGGGTCTGTGATTGTTCCGCTGACGTTCGCATTGTCCGACTGGGCTGACGCCGGAACACCTGCGAGCAGTAGCAAAAGAAACAGCGCCGTCGCGCATCGTAGCGCTTTAAGCAACATAGGTTGATTCACTCCTTAGTGCATTTTGAGCCGCACGAATAGCAGCTACCAGAAGATACCTGTTAATACGTTACGGCAAGCGAGCCTGCGGAGAGTCTAACAGAGCGGCGTGCTTATTGCCATAGTTAAGTGTCCTATTCCGTGTAATTTATAGTCAGGTCATTTGTTGCCGTAGCGTAAAACTACATGCCCGTGTCTTGGCAGTTTGTTGATAAGTAAATGCGAGTCCAGCAATGTATCGAATTGCATCGGCCGGTCCCTTGAGCGCGCCGTAAAGGAGGCGCCCCGTTGCTGCCGTCTGCTGCGAAGGGTTTGAGCGGTTTCAGGGAAGCGATTGCGGATCGTTCGGCGGTGCCACAGAACTGGAGCAAGGAGCAGAGGGAGCCGGGGATAGATAGTCCCTAGAGCATTCTGCGCGCGGATTATCCTGCTGTACTACTTGAAATATCAGGTCGACACGCAAGACGAAATGCCCGGCACGGTCAAAGCCGGTCACCGGCAAAGACGTGCGATCATTGCCGCGCATCCTCGAGGAGAATATCTGAAAGTGTAATGATAAGAAAAGTTTCGTATCGAACGTCTGGACGCCAATAGCGGAGAGTGATCATTCACGCGCGGCCGGGCTAATTCCGCGGGGGCGCCGGCGAAGGGATTCAGTTGGCGCCAGGGAAAGGTCGATGGACTCCAGGCAGCGAGCGGCGGAAGGGAGAGTTGACGGGAGGTAGCGGTCCGGACTTACACGATAAATGAACCGGGCCGGAGGTTGCCCCCCGGCCCGGCGATTGTTGTACTTGGGCCCCGGTCAGAAGCTGTAGCGCAGGCTCAACTGAACGTTGCGCTCGCTGCTCTTGCCGGTGTTCATGCCGAAAGAGGTCGAGGTCGGGTTAGTGTCGAAGCCGCTCCAGTTCGGATGGTTCGGGAAGTTGAACGCCTCGAAGCGGAACTGAATGGCCTGGGACTCGGTGAACTTGAAGGACTTGAACATGGCGATGTTCCAGTTCTGGAAGCCCACGTTGTTGAAGTCGATCGAGTTCCGGTTCTGGTTCGGAAGCGTGCCATTGGCAGGCTTGGTCGCCCAGATCGAGCCGTTCGGCTTCGGGTTGAAGTAGTAGTCGGTGATGCCGACGTAAGTGCCGGCGGCGTTCTCATTGGCGAATTTCTTCGGCAGGTCGGTGGTTCCGTTCAGGTTCCAAGGCTTGTCGTTCGCCGCGCCAGTGCCGAGGTAGTCGTCGGTACGGGTGATGGTGAAGGGCGCGCCGGTCTGGAACTGGACGACACCGGAGATCTGCCAGCCGCCGGCGACGGCCTTGACCAGCCTGGAGCCAGCGTTGTTGAAGAACGGCAACTCCCAGACGTAGTTGATGACGGCAACGTGGCGGACGTCGTTGTCCGACTTGCCCCAGTTAAGTTGCGGATTGTAGGAGTCGATAAACACCTGGCGGAGAGTGGAGTTGTTGTCCATCGTCTTGCCATAGGTGTAAGCGAAGCCGTACATGAAGCCCTTGGTGAACCTGCGGTTCACTTCGAACTGCAGCGCGTTGTAGGTGCTGCGGCCGGAGTGCTCGGTCATCGCGATGTCGGCGAAGCCGCGATACGGGCGGAGGAAGGCCTGTTTCGCGCCGATATTCGCCGGCAGGAACATGGTGCCGGTCTTCAACTGGTTGAGGTCGCGCGAACGGGCAAGGTACAGACCGGTGGTGCCGATGTAGCCAACCTCCACCGTGGTGTCGCCGGTGATCTGGCGCTGATAGCTGGCGTTCCAGTTGTAGCTGACCGGGATCTTGTAAGCCGGATCAACCGTCTGGAAGTACTGCGGGAAGGCGTTGTTGGAGCCTCCGCCAGGGTTGTCGGCGCTGCCGTTGGTGATGGAGACCATCGGCTGGAACGGAGGGTTGCCGCCGAGGAAGGCGTTGTCATACACGCCGGGGCGCGAGGCGAAGCCGCCGGCGCCCAACCGGAGGACATCCTTCGACGAGATCGAATAAGCGAGACCGAGCCGCGGCATCCAGTTCAGCTGGTTGTCGGCCGGATACTCGCTGCCGCCGCTCAACAGCCGGTCGTAGAGGCCGGAGTCGATGGCAGCCACTCGGCCGCGACCGGCCTCAGGGAACTTGCTGCCCGGGATGACGACGCCATTGAAGCGGTCGCCGGCGAGCACATAACCCGTATCGCGGTCGATGACCGCGGCCTTGGCCGGGTCGTACTTCTTGGCGTCGAAGATGGCGATGTTGCCCCAGAGCGACTTGTAGTAGCCGTTCTGCCAGGTTGCGCGAAGGCCAAGTTCGAGCTTCAGCTTCGAGTTGACACGCCAGGAGTCCTGGGCGAAGAACTCAAACATGTGACTGCGGTAAGGGGTGTATGCGCGTGGGCCGATCTCGGCGTAGGTTGAGAAGAGGCCCATGGCGGCATTAGCCATACCGATGCCGGTGCTGGTCGCCCCAGAACGGCTGTCCTGAAAAATGAACCGGCCGTTTTGGTTGTTGGTGCCGCCGGGGACGCCCGAAACGTTGATCTGGTCAAAGTCATTCTGGCCGGAACGCTCCCAGAGAGCGCCGAACTTAAACGTGTGGTTGTTGTAGATCTTCGTGAAGTTGTTCGAAACCTGGTAGATCGGGCCGGCGGAGCTGGACGGATACGGGCCGCCGTCGATGGTGCCCAGGTTTGGGATTTCGATGGTGGGAACCTTGTCGTAGATCTCTTTCCGTTCCGGGTAGATGTAGGGATAGTTGATGCCCGGGCGTGAACGGAGGTAGCGCTCGCCGGTGCGGTCAATCCCGATGCGAACCCGGTCAACCGACCCGGAAACGAGGAACTCGTTGATCATCGTCGGGCCGAGGGTCCAGGTGTGGCCCAGGCTGGCGGTACGGTTTGGCCTATCCCAGTCCGTGATGGCGTAATCAAAACCGCCACGGCTGGTGTCCAGCCCGGTGTAGGAGTAGTTCGCCAGCCGGAACTTGATGAACTGGTTCATCGTCGGATTGAAATCCAGCGATATCGTGTCCTTGCGCTGGTTCTGCCTGCCCGGGTTGACCTTCAGCCAATTGTTGGTGCCGTAGCTTCCGTTCGACGGGTAGTATGCTTTGAGGAATGCCATGCCGTTCGCGCTCTGCCGGCTCGCCGGGATTACATTGTTGGCGAAGGGCACGCCGGTGTCCGGATCCTTGATGGCATTCTTCGTGGGATTATTTGGATCGAACGCGTAGAAGATGTTCGGTGCGAGCAATTCGCCGAAGTCGCCCGTCCTCATCAGGTTGGTGGGAACACGAGCCTGCAACGTGTCTTCCCAGCGGCGCCGGACATATTCCTGCGCAAAAAGGAAGAAGAGCTTCTCGCGGCTCTCGTTGAAGACGCCGGGGATGGTGACCGGGCCGTTGATGTTGTAGCCGAACTGGTTGAACTTCAGGGGCGCGACGAAGTTGGTGGAGGTCCGGCGGTTCCGGTTCCAGCTATTCGCGTCGAGGTTGTTGTTGCGGAAATACTCATATGCCGAGCCATGGAAGCTCTTGCCGCCGGACTTGGTGACCATGCGGATCTGGCCAGCCGAGGAGCGGCCGTACTCGGCCGAGTAGTTGGCTGTGAGGACCTGGACCTCCTGCACGGTGTCAAGATCGGCGGTGCCGACTGAGGTTCCGTTGGCGCGTGTGCGGATGCCAACAGCGCCGTCGAAGGTGATCAGTGAATCCTGAGAACGGCCGCCATTAATGGTGAGACCGCCGGAATCGAGGCCATAGCTGAAACCATTCATCGGGGAGCCGCGGCGAACGCCAGGCTTCAGGACGGCCAGGAACAGCGGGTTGCGGCCGTTGAGAGCGAGGTTCTGAATCTGCGCCTGCTCGACGGTCTTGCCGACGGCGGCCGATTCGGTGTTGAGCTGAGCCGCGGTGGCTTCGACCGTGACCGATTCGGAAACCTGGCCGACGGTAAGGTCAACGTTGACCTGGATTGGCAGGGCTGCTTCGAGCCGGTTCCGAGTCTTCTCATACTTCTTGAAGCCTGTCGCCTCAACGGAGAGCTTATAGAAACCTGGCTGGATGTTGGTGATTGTGTAGAAGCCGGATTCGTTAGTCGTGGTCTTGCGCTCGAATCCAGTGCCTTCGTTTGTCACTGTGATGTTTGCACCTGTAACGACCGCGCCGCTGGGGTCCTTCACAATCCCCGAGATGCTCGAGTTGTCGGACTGGGCGAACGCGGCCAGAGCGAGAATGCAAACCATCGCGAACCACTTGGCCGCGACTGTCATGGTTTTGTTCATTCGTTCCTCCACTGTGGAGTGGTCTGTCTTGGACTTTTGATCAATCGGGCCCGGGGCTTCGTGCAGGTCACTAGCGTGATCACGGTCTGACGCCGCGTAACGCTTCTCGACACAAAGATACAAGACCCTAGAACATGTCATATATTGTAAGGGGAGGATTGCTTCTAACGACAGCTATCTAAAGATAGTTTTTGCCTCAAATAGTCCATTACACACGTTTTCATTGAAACGCAACCGATCCGTCACGGGCCGGCGTCTGTGACGCTGGCGGCGTTGCCCGCGCGACGCGTATATGATGTACTGACGTACATGCGAAAAGCCCTGGTCGTCCTATTGATCCTTGCCGCCGCCGTCTCCGCGCAAGTGGTGATGAAGCAGGAGGCAGGCAAGATCGACATCACAATTGATGGCAAGCCATTCACCGCCTTCTATGCGGGCGGCGAGGCTCCCAAACCCTACCTGCATCCGCTGAACACGGCCGAAGGCGACCGCATCACGCGGCTCTTCCCGATGGAGAAGGTAGACGGCGAAACCAAGGATCATCCGCACCACCGCGGCCTGTGGTACACCCACGGAGACGTCAACGGGGTGGACTTCTGGATGAACGAAAAGGGCCCCCAGAAGGGCCGTCACGGAATCATCGACCTCGAGAAGATCTCCAAGGCCCAAGGTGGCAAAAAGAGTGGGACCATCGTCTCGAGCTTCATCTGGAAAACGCCTGAAGGGGAATCGCTCCTGCGCGAGAACCGCACGATGGTCTTCTATTCCGATCCTAAGTTGCGAACGATCGACTTCGATGTCACTTTCACCGCCCTGGCCGATTCAGTGAAGTTTGGTGACACAAAGGAGGGATTCTTCGCCATCCGCCTGCGCGACGAATTGATCCAGCGCAAGGGCGGCACGCTAATCAACGCTGCGGGCGCCAAGGGGATGAAAGAGGTCTGGGGCAAGCCGAGCCCGTGGAACGATTACTATGGAACGCTGAACGGCAAGACTGTCGGCGTGGCGATATTCGATCACCCGACAAACCCCAAACATCCGACCTACTGGCACTCGCGCGATTACGGCTTGTTCGCCGCGAACGCCCTGGGCGAACACGACTTCTTCAACGACAAGACCAAGGACGGCAGCATCACCATTAAGAAGGGTGAAAAGCTGAGGTTCCGGTACCGCGTCGTGATCCACCCTGGCACGGCTGAAGAGGCTGGTGTGGCCAAGCTGTTCGACGAATACGCGAAGAAGGTGAAATAGGCTGCTCCACCACTGACAGCTTCCCAGATGCCCGGCGCTTGAGGGTGCCGGGCGTCCCTATTTCAGGATGGCGTCAACGGTTGATTGCGTGATGGGGTGATAGCCCGGCCGCGCCTTCCCGTAAATCGCTCGCGCACGTTGTCTGCCCTCGGGCGTTTTCGCCAGCTCTTCGTACAGCGGTTTCGCGAATTTCCGCCGCCCGACCTCAATCAAAAAGCGTTCCAACCTCGAATAAGCGATTTCGTACCTGGCGCGGATGGCCATGCGCAGCCACTGGGCGGCGATTTCGGCGTTGCCCGTTGAAGTGAGGTCCCACTGGCGGTCCAATTCGGCCAGTTTCGCGGCGGGCAGATCCGGGGGGAATTGGCGGAGGTAGTGGAGCCATTCCTGGGTAGACCAAGACCGTTTGGGCGTGGACTCAAAATCGTAGCTGACGCGCGGCGCGCGCGACGGCAGACCGGGCGAGTTCAGCCAGTCCGACACATCCTCGCCCGGAAAGGCCCTCTCCAGCTCAGCCAGGAACTGATCATGCGTGATTGACTGGAACGCATAGCGTTGGAAGTAGCCGCGTAGGAAAGCGTCGAAGCGTGTCCTGCCGTACTTCTCTTCAAGCATGCGCAGCATGAGCGCGCCTTTGACGTAGGGCACCTGCGACAAGGCGTCGTCCGGATCGCGGCCAGTGAAGTCGGTCACCAGGCGCGTATCGTCTGGCTTCAGTGTCTTCATCTCATCCTGGAGTTCGCCGACCTCGAGCGAGAACTCCATCTCAGAGCGTGCACGGCCGTAGATTTCTTCCTGAATGCGGCGTTCAAAGTAGGTAGTGAAGCCTTCGTTCAGCCACAGATCGCTCCAGTTGGCGTTGGTAACCAGGTTGCCCGACCAGGAATGCGCCAGTTCGTGCGAAACCAATGCGACCAGGCTCTTGTCGCCTGCGATGACGGTGGGGGTGGCGAAGGTGAGGCGCGGGTTCTCCATGCCGCCGAAAGGAAAGGACGGCGGCAGGACCAGGATGTCGTAACGGCCCCACAGATACGGCCCATAGAGACGCTCGGCCGCCTGGACCATCTTCTCGACATCCTCAAACTCACGCGCCGCCTTTTCCACCACGGGTGGTTCAGCCCAGATGCCGCAGCGTGCCCCCACCGGGCGAAACTCGAGTTCACCCACCGCCAGCGCCAGTAGGTACGACGGAATCGGTGTGGGCATGTGAAAGTGCCCATCCTTCAATCGTGCCGCGGCCATCAGAGAGGTCAACGGCGCTGGGGCTGAGATTCGTGCGGAGAAGGTAAACCGCACCGAAGGCGTGTCCTGAAGCGGCGCCCAACTGCGGGCGTGGATCGCCTGAGATTGCGAATAGAGGAATGGCGACCGCTTGCCGGCGGTCTGTGCCGCGTCCAGCCATTGCAGGCCCGATGCACTGGGCGACGTTTCGTATTCGATGGTGACGCTGCGGGCGCCTGGAGGAAGCGTGATCGTGAGCGGCGCGCCAAGAATCGGATCGCGGGGTCCTAACGTGAATCCAGTCTCAGACCCGTTCACTTTGAAGATCTTCAGATCCCGGGTGTCGAGGACCAACGTCGCTCCAGCCGGCTCCAGCGACAGAGTCGCGGTGCCGCGCAAGACGCGTTCGCCGAACGACACGGACAGGTCCAGTTCCAGATGCCTCACTCTCGAGATCGATGGGTTTGAGTAAGAATGCCGATCAGTCGCCACGAAATTATGGTAGCCTCTCATGTCTATGAGCGCTGTGCCGGCTGGAAGACTCAAGTCGCTGGACATCTTCAGGGGGGGGACGATCGCGTCGATGATCCTGGTGAATAACCCAGGCACATGGAAGGAGGTCTACCCGCCGTTGCGCCACGCGGTCTGGCATGGCTGGACGTTCACCGATACGGTCTTCCCCTTCTTCCTTTGGATTGTCGGCCTGGCTGTCACGCTATCCACGGCCAAGCGGGTCGCTGCAGGCCAGGACAAGAAACAGTTGCTGATGCACGGTGCGCGCCGTGCGGCTATCCTATTCGCCCTGGGGCTCTTCCTCACCCTGTTTCCCCACTTTGATTTCGTCAACATCCGGATACCCGGCGTGCTGCAACGCATTGCCGTCTGCTATCTCATCGCGCTGGCCATCTTCCTCTGGTCGGGCTGGCGCGGACTCATCGCCTGGGCCGTGGGGCTGAATGTGGTTTACCTGGCGCTGATGTTGTTCTATCCCGTGCCGGGCTGCGGCTCCGGATCCTGGGTGATGGAATGCAACTTCGCCCGGTTCATCGACGGCCACTTGCTGGCTGGGCACATGTGGTCGTCGACCAAGGACTGGGATCCGGAAGGTGTCGTGAGCACCCTGCCCGCCATCGCCACGGTTCTTCTGGGCATGCTGGCGGGCTACATGCTGCGCTCTGATGGCACGGGGATGGAGAAGATCCGCCGATTCATGCTGGCCGGATTCGCCATGGTCGCCGCCGGCGTGGCCCTGGAGTCAATCGTCCCCATCAACAAGGCGCTCTGGACGACTTCGTTCGTGCTCCTGATGGCGGGTTTGGCGTCGATCTGTTTCGTAGTCTGGTACTGGGTCGCCGATATCAAGGGATGGGCCGTGTGGCTCAAACCGTTTGAGGTCTATGGTATGAACGCCATCGCGGCCTATATGCTCTCAGGATTGCTGGCCGACATCATGGGCGTGACGAAATGGCAGCCCTGGGCCTTCCAGAACCTGTGCCTGCCGCTGGCGAGCCCCGTCAACGCATCGCTGATTTACGCGCTCGGCAATGTCGCAGTTGTCTATGCCGTTGTGTACCTGATGTACCGCCGCGGGTGGTTCGTCAGACTCTGACGGGCGTTACGCTAGAAAGATGAAGGGCGTCATTGAGCAGGTCAGCCTGTCCCACGGCGGCTTACCCAAATGGGCCGTCGAGGACGCATGGATCGGCCCGCTGGGACTTGAAGGCGACCGTCACCGCAACCTGAAACATCATGGCGGTCCGGAAAAGGCCGTGCTGCTGATGAGTGCCGAATTCGTTGCTGGCCTGCGCGAGGAGGGCTTCGACGTCGCGGCCGGCAGCCTTGGCGAAAACCTGACTATCTGCGGCGTCGACTTTGCGCTTCTGCGTCCGCGAATGCGCCTGCGCGCCGGGGGGGCGATCCTCGAACTCACCCGGCTGCGCCAACCATGCGCCACGCTGGATGTCTATAACCGGGATGGGTTGCGAATCCAGAACCGGCTTTCCGACGCCCGCGCCAAGGCCGGCGACACGTCGTCAGGGTGTTGGGCCAAGGGTGGATTCTACGCGTCCGTTGTGGAGCCGGGTTTTGTCAGGCCGGGCGATATACTTGAACTGCTTGACGCCGTTGCGTGACGGGGTCTGATGGATCCTGGACAAGGACGAGTGAGGAGCGACGAACAGAACGGGGACGCGGTCAGAGTGCGCGGCGCGTTGGAGCACGTCGAGCATGAGATACCACCGGAGCTGCGGCAGGGCCTTGAAATCCTGTTGAGCGAGTCGCCCGATCCATCCGGCGCCTTGCTGCGTCTGGAGCGGCTTTGCGAATCCCACCCCGGCGATTTCCAGCAGATCGCGCAGACTCCCTTCGGATTGCAGTCCCTGATATTGGTGTTCTCCTACAGCCAGTTTCTCGCCGAGTCGGTGCTGCAGCATCCCGATTGGCTGCTCGGAATTCTTGCGTCCGGCTGGCTCCACCGGATGCGGACGCTGCCCGAGTTGCAGGCCGAGCTTGCGTCGTCTGCACCCCTGGCCGACGGAAGCACTCCGCTGCAAATCGGCATGGGGCGGTTCCGCCGGCGCCAACTCCTGCGGATCATGTTGCGCGACATTCTTGGATTCGCCGCCCTGCCGGAGGTCACCGAGGAGTTGTCCAATGTGGCCGATGCGGTGATCGGCTTCTGCTATCAGCGCATCCGGGCCGAACTGACCGCCAAACATGGCGCGCCAAGGCTGGCTGATGGAGCCGAGTGCGGCTACTCCGTGTTGGCGCTTGGCAAACTCGGCGGCTGCGAATTGAACTACAGCTCCGATATCGACTTGATGTTCCTTTACGACGGTCCCGGTACCACTGATGGATCGGCGCCGGTCAGCAATAGGGAGTTTTTCAAAAAGGTCTCGACGCAATTGGCCGACCGGCTTGGCACCTACACGCCGGAGGGCTTCTGCTACCGCGTCGATCTGCGTCTCCGGCCCGAGGGCCGGCTGGGCGAGGTCTGCATCACGCTGGACGGCTGCAAGGACTATTACGAGAGACGGGCCCGCGACTGGGAGCTGCAAATGCTCATCAAAGCGCGCGTCGCAGCCGGCGAACCTGATGCAGGCAAGACGTTTCTCGATTGGGTCCAGCCGAAGATCTTCTCGACTTCGATTGATTTCACCGCCATCGAGCGGATGTCGGAGACTCGGGAGCGCATCAGTGAAAAACTGAACGCGCGCCGCCGTCCGGCCGCCACCGACATTAAACTGGCGCGCGGCGGCATCCGGGACATCGAGTTTCTCGTTCAGTGCCTCCAGCGGGTCCACGGCGGGCGTTCGGCGTGGATCCGTAACTCGTCGACATTGCTTTCACTCGTCAGGCTGCGCGACAAGGACCTGCTGTCGGATTCCGAGTACTCTCGCCTGGCCACGGCCTACCAGTTCCTGCGCCATCTCGAACACCGCCTCCAACTGGACGAAGACCGCCAGACGCATACTCTTCCTGATAGGCCTGAGACGCTGGCCCTGGCCGCCCGCCGCATGCCCGCCACGCTGATGCGCAACGACCCGTCGCCGGAGAACCTGCTGCGCCAGTTGAACCTTCACTTCGAGTACGTCCAGGAGGTCTACCAGCGCGTCATCTACGCCCAGCAGCCGCTCTATTACACCCAGTTGCCGATCCCCCCGGCCGGCGCGGTCGAACTTGATGAACCGGTGGGGCAAGCCGGCATCGCCTCCAGCAACCTCATCCGATTCCTCGATCAGCGCGCCCCGGCCCTGGCAGCCGCCGTGGGCCGCGCGCGGCTTGGCCGTTCTCAGGCCGCGTTCGAGCACTTCCTCGAGCGGGCCTTGCGCGAACAGGAATGGGTTGACACGCTGAATGCTGATCCCGTCCTGTGCGGCTACCTGATCGACCTGTTCCAGCACAGCCCGTATTTTGCCGAGCAACTGATACGCCATCCCTCCTACTTCGAGGAGATCCGCGGCATGCGCGTGCGAGGACGCTCGGCCACCAATTACGCCGACGTGATGCCGCTCATCGACGACGCCAATGAACTGCGCCGGTACTATCTGCGCCAGGTCTTTCGCATTCAACTCGAGAGCATCTGCCTGGCGCCGCCCATCTTCCAGACGCTGGCCAGGACCTCGGAACTGGCCGACGCCGTGATAGACGCCTGCTATCGCATCTCGGTCCGGCTCACGGCCGAATCGCTCAAACCCGCCACACCGGGTTACGAGCCGTCGGATCAGATGATGGTTGTGGCTCTGGGCCGGCTGGGCATGTTCGAGTTCGATCTGGGCTCGGACGCCGACCTGGTCTTCATCATCCCCGACGCCGATCTGCCCGAATTACACTTCTGGACACGCGTCGCCGAGCGCTTGATGACAACGCTGGCCTCGTACACCGGCGACGGCGTCATCTTCGCCGTCGACGCGCGCCTGTGCCCAAACGGTAAGGGCGGCGCGCTGGTGCAATCCGATGGCGCCTACCGCGACTACTTCGTCAAACAGGCCGAGGCCTGGGAAGGCATGGCGTACATGAAGTCGCGCGCGGTCGCCGGCAATATCGAACGGGCCACGGCGCTGCTCGCGGATCTCCAGAAGCTCGACTGGCGGCGCTACGGCCAGAGCGGCCGCTCAAAGAAGGAGTTGCGCCAGATGCGATTGCGCATCGAGCGCGAACACGGTGAAGGCAACCCGCTGAAAAACGCCGCCGGCGGGTATTACGACATCGATTTCGCTCTGCTCTACCTGCGCCTGCGCGGCGCGGGCATGTTTTTCAAGGTACTGAACACGCCCAAGCGCATTGAGGTTGTCGAACAGATGGGTCACCTCGACTCCAACGATGCCAACTTCCTCAGCGACGCGGCGACGTTTTACCGCAGTGTCGACCACGGCTTGCGCCTGATCTCCGGGCACACCGAGGGCAGCCTGCCGTCGTCGGAATCGCAACTCCGGATGCTGGCCAGCCTGGTGTCCCGCTGGACGCCTGAGCATCTGCACGACCAGCCGCTCGAACTCGAACTGCGCCAGATCCAGGTCCGTACGCGCGACTACTTCGAACGCCTCTTCGATGAGAATTAGTCCGCGCCGGGGACTCTCCCCACTGTCTCTCCCTTGAAGACTCGCAGCCGCCAACCGCGCCCGGCGAGCCGCCTGCGTCAGCGGGCGGTACACCTGCCCGTGCTACTCCGCGCACTCGTAGCGCGGACCTCCAGGTCTGCCGTGTCGGCAATCGTGCCGACATGTCTTCGCCTCATCCTCGACCCCAGCCCGTACTCAATCAGCCGTCCGCCCGCTCTTGTGTGATCTCTCCGGACCCCACGTGCGCAACCACTCAGCCGCCAGCCGCGCTGCTTGCAGCGGCGGGTATTCCGGTGTTCCGTCGCCCTCGAACAAACCGTCCACAACCACTCAGCCCCAGCCGCGCTGCTTGCAGCGGCGGGTATTCCGGTGTTCCGTCGCCCTCGAACAAACCGTCCACAACCACTCAGCCGCCAGCCGCGCCGCTTGCGGCGGCGGGTTCTTCCGCGTGTCCGTGCGGCGCGGGTATCCCGTTCCTCCGTCATCTTCGAATCTCCTCATCCACAACGATTCTGACCCCGCCGAAGCCCCCCCGCCGGGGACTGTCCTCAACGTCCCCAACCCGCAAGTCCACAAACCCGCCCCTCCTCATCGTCTCCGACATGGAGACTATCCGCGTCCATACCAACTTCACCAACACTGTCCAGATCGTCCACAACATCCGCCTCGACGATCTCCTCGAACCCCAAACCCGCTCCCTCCTCAAATCCGCATTCACCAGTCCCGAAGCCCTCCGCCCCGGCATCACTCGCGAGGCCCTCACCGCCGAAGCCGCCAAAAAACTCGGCACCCTCGCCGAAACCCTCCGCGACCGCCATCACCATCCCCACGCTGTCGCCCACTTCATCACCCGCATCCTCTTCTGCCTCTTCGCCGAGGACATCGGCCTGCTGCCCGAACGCCTCTTCACCCGCCTGCTCGAAAACACCCGCAACCGCCCCGAACCTCTCGCGCTGTTCTCCATGACTTGGCGGGAACCCGGCTTCTATGTGCTGGAGGCACGGATGGGATCTCCTCGGCTTCACAGCAAATCCCCTACAAGCCCTAAAACTCTATTGGCAGACGCCGATATGGTATGCCGTGGTGCAGTCACAATTGTTCCCCCCGCGTTGGTCTGAGACGGGAAGTGAAATCGTTGCAGACAGGCGGCACGGTTCCGATGGGGACATCTGTGCCGGTCACGACCGCCCTAGCTCCTGCACTCAAAGCCAATGCGGAGCAGCGAAAGGTGTCTCATGCGCGTGTGATACCTGGCGCATCCGTGCCTCAGCGGATCTGGAAGTCGGCTATCGTGGTGATATAGTGTCCATGCTCATCCCCCCGGCGTTGGCTGAAGGTGCAACATTGATTGCTGTGGACCAGGTTCGCCATGCCGCGAATGGATCATTGCATCCCAAGCGAAAAGCTGAACTCGGCCAGTTTATGACCCCTGTGCCCGTTGCCCGCTTCATGGCTGCGCTGTTCGCTGAAACGCCCGAACGTGCCCGGCTGCTCGACGCCGGTGCCGGCGTCGGTTCGCTAACAGCCGCTTTCATGGATCGGTTCGGGCCAAGTTGGGTTCAGGTTGCCGCGTATGAGGTCGACCCCACCATGGTGGAGTTCTTACGCGGCACACTGGCCCGTTTCGAAGGCAGCCGCTTCGACGGAAAGCTAATCCAGCGCGATTTCATTCAGGACGCGGTGTACAACATCAAGCTCGGCCGGATGCGACAGGGCTTCACTCATGCGATCATGAACCCGCCCTACAAAAAGATCAACAGCGGCTCATCACATCGCGCCTTGCTGCGCGCGGTTGGCCTGGAGACGGTAAATCTCTACACCGCGTTCGTCGGTCTGGCAATCGAGCTGATGGCGCCGGGCGGAGAGTTGGTGGCGATCATCCCCCGGAGCTTCTGTAACGGGCCCTACTACAAACCATTTCGGGAATGGGTGTTCGCGCGTGCTTCTCTTGACCATCTCCATCTGTTCGACAGCCGGACGAGCGCCTTCACCGACGACGCGGTATTGCAGGAGAACGTCATCATCAAGCTCGTCCGGGGCAAAAAGCAGGGACTGGTGACGATCACGTCATCGAGCAATACGTCCTTCTCTGATCTTCGCGCCCATGCCTACCCGTTCTCCCAGATCGTCCACGAAGGCGATCCACAGCGGTTCATCCATATTCCGTCCTCTCCCACGCATGGCTCACTCGATAGCGTGCCATTAGCCACCTGCTCGCTGGATGAACTCGGGCTTGCAGTTTCGACGGGGCCGGTGGTTGACTTTCGCTTGAAGGAGTACTTGCGCGCGGAACCAACGCCGGACTCAGTTCCCCTTCTGTACCCAACGCACTTCTCGGGAGGAGGACTCGCTTGGCCTCGGCAGTCGAAAAAGCCGAACGCTCTAGTAGACGCGCCCGAGACAAGAAAGTGGATGTTCCCGGTTGGCTTCTACACGGTTGTGCGTCGTTTCTCTTCGAAGGAAGAGCCGCGGCGGATCGTGGCGCACGTCGTGGATCCCGGGATGTTTGGAACCAACGTTCTCGGCTTCGAAAATCACCTCAACGTCTTCCATTCTCGGAAGCACGGCCTTGACCAGGACACTGCGTACGGCTTGAGCGCATTCCTCAACTCGACTGCGGTTGATGAGTACTTCCGCCGATTCAGCGGACATACTCAGGTGAACGCGACAGACCTGCGGCTGCTGCGCTATCCCACTTTGACGGAGCTACGGCAACTAGGTGAATGGGCGCGGCGGGCAGGGCGCCCGGCTCAGATGCAGATCGACGAACAGGTAGAATCGCTGCATGGCCGAAGACAGAATCGCTGAAGCCAGATTGGCGCTCGAACAGCTTGGAATGCCTCGCGCACAGCAGAATGATCGGTCAGCACTCTGCTTGCTGGCGCTGTTGAATCTGACGCCGGCGAAGGCATGGGCAGAGGCCGAAAGCCCGCTGGTGGGGATTACGCCGATGATGGAGTTTGCCCGGGACCACTACGGTAAGGAATATGCGCCGAACACACGCGAAACGTTCCGGCGTCAATCAATCCACCAACTCGTCTCGGCCGGCATTGCCCTCTACAACCCCGACAACCCTGAGCGGCCAGTGAACAGCCCGAAGGCCGTCTATCAAATTGGACCCCGTACGTTGGCCCTGCTACGGACATTTGCGACAACCGTTTGGGACAAGAAGCTCGCCGCATATCTACGGAACCACAAGACGCTTGCGGCTCGATATGCGAAGGAACGGGATATGCGGAAACTGCCGGTAACGTTGGCGACCGGCGAGACGGTACGACTCAGTCCCGGCGAGCATAGCCAACTCATCAAGGCAACTATCGAGCAGTTCGCGCCGCGCTTCGTGCCGGGCGGCGCGCTCCTCTATGCCGGAGATACCGGCTACAAATGGGGGTACTTCGACAAAGAGGGGCTCGCGGCACTTGGGGTGGTTGTGGATGGTCACGGCAAAATGCCAGACCTCGTACTGTATTACCCGGACCGGAACTGGTTGTTGCTGGTTGAATCGGTGACGAGTCATGGTCCGGTGGATGGGAAGCGGCACCACGAACTTCAGGCCCTGTTCGCCTCGTCTACAGCGGGATTAGTTTACATCACCGCGTTCCCGTCAAGGTCCATAATGTCGCGATACCTTTGTGAGATCGCGTGGGAAACGGAGGTCTGGTGCGCCGATGCGCCCTCGCATCTGATCCACTTCAACGGCGAGCGGTTCCTTGGTCCGCATACATAGGCCATCCATAGCGCGAACTCGGATCTCAACCTGTCTTCATCAACAGTCTTCGAGACCCTCCCATTCCCCGAAGGCATGACCCCGAATCTCCCTGCCGCCGAAGTCCTTGCCCACCCGATCGCTCCCGCCATCGCCGAAGCCGCCCGCGAACTCAATCGACTCCGGGAAAACTGGCTCAACCCGCCCGACCTCGTCCATCGCATCCCCGAAGTCGTCCCCGTCTTCCCTGACCGCATCCTGCCCAACGACGAGAAAGCCGCCGCCATCCTCAAGAAGCGCACCCTGACCAACCTCTATAACGCCTGCCCCACTTGGCTCCAAAACGCCCACGCCAAACTCGACACCGCCGTCGCCGCCGCCTACGGCCTCCCCCCTGACCTCTCCGACAACGACGCCCTCGTCCACCTCCTCGCCCTGAATCACACCCGCGCCCAGTAGGGCGGACCCCAGGTCCGCGGCCGGCCCCCTGGCCGGCATGGTCGAAGTCGACGCAAAAGGGGTAGCGGACTGGCGAACCCGTCGCGAACTGGTCAGTCTGACGCGCCCGAATCGCGATTCTCACCAACGTTGAAGACGGCTGCCCGGGCCGAGGATGGCCTGGGGGGGAATAGGGAAACTCCCTATTCAGCGCCACTGATATACTCCCGGACCCGATCCGCGAACGCCAGCAGTTCATCCAATTCGGTGGTAATCACGGCCTCGACGATGCGGATGTCCACCTTCGTATACTGATGGACCACCGTATTGCGAAAACCGGTCATCTTCTCCATGCGCCCGGCCAACCGGTCATCAATGATCCCCTCGGCTCGAAGCAACTTGAAACTGTCCGCGCTGGACACCGGGATCCCCAGTTTCTTGGTCCGGATCACATAGTTCGCCAGGTCAATCGATGTCTCGCAGGCCCTCACCACATTGAGCATCGCCGCATCCTGGCGCGTGTAATTCGTCTCAAAGCCCTCACGGTCAGCTTGGTATTCCTCTCTTGCCCGCCGCACGCAGCGCTGAATGCTCTGAATCTTGTTGATGACGATATCCTTCATACTGCGTAGGCCCTTCCCGTCGCCTGGAACGATTCGATAATCCCTCTCCGCTCCTCATTCAACTTCTGATAGTGGGAAAGCGTCAGCATCTCAAACTCGGCCAGCGCTTCGTCGTCCGCGCAATAGAGCAGCCGCCCGGACTCGATGATCTCCTTTTGAAACACGGTCGAGACCCCACGCGCATTCAACAGGTCGACCCGCTTCCCCAAGGCGTCCGCCAATGCGTAGTGGCAGTCAGTCAGCATCAACTGCGGCCGCCGGCGTGCTTCGTCATGGGGCAACAGGATTGCGATATCCACATCGCTATCGGGCCACTCGTCCGCCGTGCCGTAACTCCCAAAAAGGTAGATCGCCTGCGCCTTGGGGTAGTGCTCCAGGATGATGGGAACAATCCGGTCGGATGCCTTCATATCCCAACCTCCACGATTGTCATGGTGTCGTTGCCGAAAATGTCCACTGCATGGAAAGGCAGGACGATGTTGCAGACCTCGCTGGTCTTGCCATCCCACAACGGCTCCATCTCGCGCTTATCCTCGAAGCGCAGAGAGTCGCAATGGCCCCGTCGGGGCCACCTAAAGGTGATGACAACACACTCCTTACGCGTGGAGTCCGCGAACGCAGTGAGCAGGTCACGGGGCTGTTCTTCGAGAGAGCGTGCATTGGCCTCCGGCCCACAAAAATGCATGAAAATCAGCCGGCCGCCTGGAACCGCGAACGGAGAGAGCGGGTCTCCGGGCTGTTTTTCGAGGAAGCGGTACTTGTCAGGCAAGGGCTTGTCCGCTTCCAGAAAGCGGAGAACTTCTTGTTGTTCCTGTTCAGTGAGACGTGGCATTGAAATCGTCTTCTTCCCGGTTCTCTCATGGTGTCAGATCGGGGGCGTGATGGGAAATGCAATGCTCCAGTTCGCCAACTGGTCTGCCTGGCGCGCCCGAATCGCGATTCCCCCATGGCTGCAAACGGCCGCGTTGGCCCGAGCCTGTGAATCGATGCCTCACTACGGCCTCCGAAATGGTCGGTCACGCGACTAGCAGAAAAATCTTCGCCACCTAACTCCCTCATTCCAAACGCCCGCCTCTCCAATCCGCCCGCGCCGGTGAGATCCCCTGTGGATACTCATGCTGGGGCAAGGAGTCCCCACTCGCAATGTCACGTCGATCCAGATCCGAGCAGGCCCGCATCAACGCCGCCAAATC
>CAZSBK010000074.1:0-26352 GCA_964604945.1 uncultured Candidatus Solibacter sp. | reverse complement strand
GCGCCCACGGCCGGCTCGGTCATCCTGGCCGCTGTGCTCCTGAAGATGGGCACATACGGGTTCATCCGCTTCTCGCTTCCGCTGCTGCCGCAGGCGTCATCTGATCGAATGATCGTCAATGTGCTGGCTGTGCTCTCAATCATCGGGATCATCTATGGCGCACTTGTCAGCCTGATGCAGCAGGATTGGAAGAAACTCGTAGCCTACTCATCGGTCAGCCACCTCGGCTTCTGTACCCTCGGTATCTTCGCTCTGAACCAGCAAGGCATAGCCGGATCGGTGATCCAGCAGATCAACCACGGTATCTCCACCGGCATGCTCTTCCTTATCGTTGGCGTAATCTACGAACGGCGTCACACGCGCGAGATCAAGGAATACGGCGGCTTGGCGCACGTAATGCCGAACTACGCCATCGTCTTCGCCTTTGCCATGCTGAGTTCGGCCGGTTTGCCCCTGCTGAACGGGTTCATCGGGGAGTTCTCCATTATGCAGGGCGCTTTCCAGGCCAACATGGCATGGGGCGCGTTCGCGGTGACCGGCATCATCTTCGGCGCGGCGTATCTGCTCTGGCTCTACCAGCGGACGATGCTGGGCGAGGTGACCAACGAGAAGAACAAAGGGCTGAAGGACCTGAACTGGCGCGAGTGGGTGGTGTTCTTGCCATTGATGGCGTGGGCGGTAACCATCGGGATTTACCCCAAGCCCTACTTCGACATTCTTGAGAAGCCTGTCGCCGCCATCGTTGAACGGGTGAACGGACCCAGAGTGCCGGTCAACGCGGCGGTTCGGGTGGACGCGATGAAAACGGAGGCGCGATGAGCAGTTACTACACAGCGACGGATCACTTCGTACTGCTGCCGGCGCTGCTGCTGGGGCTGTTTGCCTGCGCGACGCTGCTGTTCGACTTCTGGGTCTTCCCCGAGTCCAAGCGCCGCAAGCATCTGGCATGGTTCGTCTTGATGGGCGAAGTATTCGCCTCGGTGGCCTATCTTCGCCAGCAGATGTTCTTGAACCAGCACGGCGGCGAACTTCAGGCCTTCGGCGGCTCGCTGGTCGTTGACCAGTTTGCGCTCTACTTCCATTGGATCTTCGTCATCGCCACGGCCATCGTGGTCGTGATGTCCTACCGTTACTTTGAGGTGCGTGACGAGCACCACGGAGAGTATTACGGCCTCCTCCTGCTGGCGCAGACAGGCATGTACTTCCTGGCCAGCGGCAATGAACTGGTCGTCCTCTACGTCGGACTCGAAACGATGGCTCTCACGTTCTATGTGCTCGTCGGTACGTTGAAGCGCGATCAGCGATCGAATGAAGCGGCGATGAAGTATTTCCTGCTCGGCGGGCTGTCGAGCGGTTTGCTGGTTTACGGTTTCTCGCTGCTCTACGGCATGTCGGGTTCGACCAAACTGCGTGAGATCGGCGTGGCCGTGGCCAATCGGAGCAGCGCCGATACGGTCCTGTTCCTGGCAATCGCGACGATCATTTCCGGCCTGCTGTTTAAGGTCGCCGCCGCCCCGTTCCACATCTGGGCGCCCGACACATACGAAGGCGCGCCGACCGTGGTCACAGCCTATCTCGCCGTCGCTTCAAAGGCGGCTTCGCTTGCGCTTATGCTCCGAGTCTTGCTTGGGCCTCTGGGTACGGCGCGCGAAGTCTGGGAACCCATCATCGCCGGCGCCGCGTTGCTCAGCATGACCGTCGGAAACATCGCCGCCGTGACACAGACCAACACGAAACGGCTCCTCGCTTACAGTTCGATCAACCACGCGGGCTACATCCTGCTCGGCATCGTCGCCGGCAATCAGACCGGGATTCAGGGAGTTCTAATCTACATCCTGATCTACGTCTTTATGACGCTGGGCGCGTTCCTGGTCCTCACGGTACTGTGCCGGGAGACGACCACCGGCGAAGATATCAATGATCTGCACGGCCTCATGAAGAAGAGCCCGGCGCACGCCATCTGGATGCTGATCTTCCTCTTGTCGCTGGCGGGCATCCCGCCTACGGCCGGCTACGTTGGCAAACTCTACATCTTCCTTTCGCTGGTCGAGACCGGCCACTATTTCCTGGCCGTCGCCGCCGCTATCTATGTGGCGGTGGCGATCTATTACTACTTCCGCATCGTCAAGTCGATGTTCATCGAAGAGGAAGAGACGGCGATGCCGGCGCTGTCGCTCAGCTTGGGCACGCGAGTCGCTCTTTTGGCCACGGGAGTGATGACCCTGGGTATCGGCGTTTATCCCGAACCGTTTGTGAAATTCGCGCAGCAGACGCTGATGCGATAAGAGGCATGGAATGGAAAGCGTAATCTCCCACCCGTTGTTCATCCCCCTAATCGTGGCGTTGTGCATCATTTGCTTGGCGCCACTGGCCGTCGCCGGCGTGGTCCTGCTCGAACGCAAGGTACTGGCCGACATACAGGTCCGGCTCGGACCGATGAGGGTGGGGCCGCACGGGCTATTGCAAACCGTTGCCGACGCTTTGAAGATGCTTCTCAAGGAAGACATCATCCCCAACAATTCGAACAAGGGCCTGTTCAGATTCGCTCCGGTGATCAGCTTCTTCACCGCCGCGATCAGCCTGTCTGTGATTCCGTACAGCGAAAAGCTCCGCGTTGTGGACACGAACGTTGGATTGCTGATCATCTCCTCGATGTCGGCGGTCGGCATCCTCGGTATCATCCTGGGAGGGTGGTCGTCGAACAGCCACTATTCGCTGCTTGGTTCGCTGCGTTCGGCCGCGCAGTTGGTGAGTTACGAAGTGGCGCTGGGCATGGCGCTGATCTCCGGCGTGATGGCGGCCGGTACGCTGTCGCTGGTCGAGATTGTGAAGACCCAGCAGGCCCGCGGCATCTGGTTGGTTTTCGACAACTACGGCTTGATGATCCTGCCGTTCATGATCTATTTCATCTCGGGGGTGGCGGAAACCAACCGCTGCCCGTTCGATCTGCCCGAAGCCGAAAGCGAACTCGTTGCCGGTTACCACACCGAGTACAGCGGCTTCCGTTGGGGTATTTATATGCTCTCGGAGTACCTCAACATGTTTGTGCTCGGAGGAGTTGTCATCACGCTTTTCTGGGGTGGATGGTTACGGCCATTCCCGAGCATGGGCTGGCTCGAGATTCCAGTCAACTATGGCATCCCCATCGCGGTGTTCGCCGGCACGGGGCTGTGGTGTTTCCCGGCTTCGCGGAAACTGCCAAGCGCTGTGCACCGCGGGGGACTAGTTATCGTCGGTCTGTGCCTGCTTGCCACGGCGGCGCTGTTCGCGATTCCTGCCGTGAATGCATCACTGGTGGCGCCGTTCTGGTTCTTCCTGAAGCTGTCTATCGTGCTCTATGTGATGATCTGGGTGCGCGGGACTTTTCCGCGCTACCGCTACGATCAACTCATGGACATCGGCTGGAAGTGGATGATCCCACTCGGACTGGCCGCCATTTTGGTGAATGCGTTGGTGGGCGTCGCCAGAGGGTGACCCCCATCGGCCGCCTGATTCATGCCCGGCTCCGCGAGGCCACCAGGAACACGTTCAGGCTGCCAGCCCAGCCTTGATGTGGCCAATATGCTTCTCGCCGTGGCCTGAATAGATGCGCAGCAGATCCTCGAGCGTCATCGGCCCGCGCTCCTGGTGGATGGCCGTGCGGCTCCACGCGGTCTCGGGCAGGGCGCGGAGAAACGCTGCCCAGCGAGCATGAACCCCATCGAGAATTGACAGCGACGGTTCCAGCGGTCCCGTCCACCCATCGCCATGGCTCGCCCAGACATCCTGGTTGTAAGCCTGGAGCGTTGGATGATCCTCTGCCACCGTCTTCTTGAACCGGATGTAGGCCATCATGTGCGAATCGGCAAGATGGTGGATTACCTGCCTGGAATTCCACCCGCCATCACGGTAGGGCTTGGACAACTGATCGTCCGTTGCGCCGGTGATTGCCGCCCGCAGCAGCGATGGCAGTGCTGCGATCTTATCGATGCAGACTTGACGTTCCTGTTCGGTCATGGGCATTCTCCTCGTCAGAACTACGGTTTCTACCAGTGTGCGACAATTCGTTCGTGTCTGACGAGCGAGTTGGTATGCTTTCCCGGATAGACGTCTTTGAAGGGCTGAGCCAGAACGAACTTTCCGCCCTCGCCGCCTGCGCCATCCCACGCACGTATGCGCCGGGCGAGGACCTGTTCTATGAAGGCGAACCCTGCGGTGGCTTGCACATCATCCTCGGGGGTGCCGTGAAAGTGGTGAAAACCACCCCAAACGGACGTCAACTGGTTCTTACCGTCCAGCAAGCGCCGTCGACCGTGGCCGAGGTGCCGGTCTTCGATGGCGGGCCCAACCCAGCCACTGTCACTGCGATGACCCGGGTGGATTCGCTGGTTGTCCTTCGCAACGACCTCTACAGCTTCCTGCGCCGCAATCCGTCGCTGGCGCTGCGTTTCCTCGAGGTCTTCGGCGCGCGTCTGCGCACGCTGGTCACCTTGGTCGAGCGCATCACGTTTGGCAATGTCCGCCAGCGCCTGGCTGCGATGCTCGTTGAGTTCTCGGAAGCGAGTGGCAAGAGGCATTTCCAGTTGCCCGAGACTCACGAACAGATTGCCTCGCGGCTTGGCACCGTCCGCGAAGTGGTCTCGCGCAACCTGGGGCGCTTCCAAAACGAGGGCCTGATCCGGGTAGCGCGCAAGGATGTTGAGATCCTGGATCGCGCGGGCTTGGCCACCGAAGCCGCCACCGAGATGTGACGCGGATCACTGACTATTGGCCCGCCTCGCAGCTACCCTGGGTTCATGAACGCCGTGATTCGCGAAACCGTCGAGACACGGAAGAAGTATCCAGACTACGTCCGCCGCACCGCCCGGGACCATTCGGAATTTCTTCGCCGGACCATCCAGTTTGCTTTCCTGGCTTTGAATCTCTGGCTCGGCTACGAATTTGTCCTCTTTGTCCGCCACTTCGAGAGTCCTGGCGCGCCCGCCTTTCCGCGCCCCGCAGGCATCGAGGGATGGTTGCCGATCGCCGGGCTGATGAACACCAAGTACTGGATTGTCACGGGGATGGCACCCGTCGCGCACCCTGCCGCGGCAGTACTGATCGCGGCGTTTTTCGCCATTTCTTTGCTGTTGCGCAAGGCGTTTTGCAGTTGGCTGTGCCCGGTTGGAACCATCTCAGAGTATCTCTGGAGACTCGGCCAGGAGACCTTCAAGCGCAACTTCGTCCTGCCCCGCTGGCTCGACATTAGCCTGCGCAGCCTCAAGTACGTCCTGCTCGGCCTTTTCGCCTATGTGGTTGTCAGCATGCCGGCGCGCGCGTTAGCGGAGTTTCTCGAATCACCGTACGGCATCGTCGCTGACGTGAAGATGCTGAACTTCTTCCGCTATATGACGGCAACAACCGCCATCGTGCTGGGCGTTTTGGTTGTCGCTTCAGTTTTCGTCAAGAACTTCTGGTGCCGCTACCTTTGCCCCTGCGGCGCGTTGATGGGGCTCGGCGCCCTGCTCAGTCCGCTGCGGATCAGGCGCGAACCGGCTAGGTGCATCGATTGCGCCAAGTGTGCCAAGGCCTGCCCGTCTCAACTACCGGTTGATGTCCTGGTTCAGATCAGGTCAGCCGAATGCCTCGGCTGCATGGAGTGCGTCGCCGCCTGCCCGGCAGAAGGCGCGCTCAATATGAAGGTTGTCGGCGCAGGCACCCACGTCAGGCCGTGGATGATCGCCGCCGGATGCGCTGTTGTCTTCTTCGGACTCGTCGGCGCGGCGAAGTTGACCGGCCACTGGGACACGGTTGTCGCCTGCGAGGTCTATCGCGAGCTCGTTCCCAGGGCGCGCGAATTCGTCCATCCCTGAGCCGCGCAGGAGATCATAGGTCAAAGAGGAGCGGCTTCTTGCGCTTCAACCCCAACAGCGGCTCATTCAGAAACTCGACGATGGGGGTTGCCAGTTTGAAGCGCGTAACCACTTCCTTTACGCCAGCCAGCGTGGTCGCCAGCTTCGGATCGAGTTCGACCCAGTAGTACCACTGCTTGAACTTGATCCAGTCGATCGCCGGGTGATCGGCCGGAAAGCCCTTCGGCGGCCGTGAGAGCTTCTCTCCCTGGAGTTCGCCGAGAGTCTTCACCAGCGGCTTGGACGCCACCAGCTTGCCAAACCGCGCGCTGTTCTCCATCAGGTGCGCGCGCACGACTCGCAGGTAGTCCGGGTTCGGCATGTACAGCCCACCGGCGACGCCGAGGTACTTCGGCGAAACTTCGAAGTAGAATCCCGCAGCCTCATTCTTGCCGAGCTCGGCACGGAAGAAGAGCGCGCCCTGCGCCGTCTTGTATGGCGTCTTGTTGTTCGAGAAACGCGTATCGCGGTAGATCCTGAAGAGGGCCCGCTTCGGTTCAGTCATGTAGTCCGGCGCGAACGACGCCATCTGCCCGCCGACCGCGGCGCAGAACTCCTCCATCGGCTTCTTGAGCTTCTCCTGATAGGTCTCCCTATGGGCATCGAACCACTCGCGGTTGTTGTTCTTCTCAAGATTCGCCAGGAAGGTCAGGGCTTCCTTTGGCAGTCCGGCAAAGCTGGATTTCATTGCGTGCGCTCTCCTATCATTGAGTGGAATGCAACCCTCCGATGGGTCCTACTCGCGACTCGCACAGATTCCCGATCTTCAGCTTACCCGCAATGAGCCGCTGGCGCGCCACACCCGGTTCGAAATCGGCGGCCCAGCGAGCTTGTACGCGGAAGCACGAACGGAATCAGCCTTCATCGATGCTCTGAAACTGCTGAAGCGTTGCGATGTCCGCCATGTCGTCATCGGCTCGGGGACGAATCTCGTTGCTGCCGATTCCGGCTTCCCGGGGGTCGCGCTGGCTTACAGCGGTGACGCAATCGCGGTCGAAGGGAACCGGATTCGAGTTCAGGCCGGGGCGAGCCTGCAATCGCTTGTCGACGCCGCGGTTCGCAAAGGATTCAACGGGTTGGAGAGCATGACCGGTATCCCCGGGCGAGTTGGGGCGGCCATCTATGGCAACGCCGGCGCCTACGGCAGTTCGATCTCTGACTTCGTTCACGAGGTCCGCTACTTCGACGGCGAGGGTGTCCGGACGCTCAGCCGCGACGGGTGCCTGTTTCGCTATCGCTCCAGCATCTTCAAGCAGCACAAGGGTTGGCTAATCCTCACCGCAGTGCTTGAATTCGAGCCTGGCGATCCTGCCGTGCTGGCCGCGCGCGCGGCCGAGATCCTGGCCGTCCGCAACGCCAAGTATCCGCCGGATATGCGCTGTGCGGGCTCGATTTTCAAGAACCTGATCCTGGCTGAACTCCCCGAGCGCGTTCAGGCGATGATTCCGCCCGGCGTGGTCAAAGGCGGGAAAGTGCCGTCGGCCTGGTTCCTCGATGTGACGGGAGTGAAAGGTATGCGATCCGGCGGGATTCACGTCGCCGATTACCACGCCAACCTCATCTACAACGCTGGCGGAGGCACGGCGCGCGAAGTGCGGCAAGTCATCTGCGAGTTGAAGCGGCGCGTCCGCGAGCGCTTTGGCATTGACCTTGAAGAAGAGGTCCAGTTTGTCGGTTTCGACACCCTGCTCCCGGGTCTCGATACGCTCGCCTCGACTCTCTCCGTGATCGACGGACTCATCACCGGCATCAGCGGCGAGGATCTCGCCTGGAAGCAAGCGCCGGACCGCTGGTCGATCAGCGAGGTCCTCATGCATCTGGCGCACTGCGAAGAGCATTGCTTCGTCCGGCGGATACGCGACATGCTTGCCCAAGACGAACCGGCAATCCAACCTTACAATGTCGAGGAGTTCACCGCCACGGACTGGGGCTTCGACGGAGACGGCAGGGCCGCTCTGGCCCGCTTGCGGGACCTACGGCGCGGAATGCTGGACATCCTTGAAGCCCAACCAGCCACCGCCGGCGAGCGCGGTGGCGTCCACTCGGACCTGGGCCGCATCACTCTGGCGGAACTGCTGAACGAATGGGCGTTTCATGACCTGGGCCACATCCGCCAGATCGCCGAGATCGTCCGGGCGAGGCGATATCATCCTCAAATGGGTCCATTCAGGCCGCTTTACAAGGTGAACCCATAGCGGCGGCCCGCCGCCGGCCTGCTTTACTATTGCAGAGAGGCCTCTGGACGTACTGTCATGCAACTGCCCGTACTTTTTGGCAAGTATGAATTGACCGAATTCCTCGGCGGCGGAATGTCGCGCGTCTTCAAGGCTCGTGACACTGTACTGAACCGCACCGTTGCGGTGAAGATCCTCACTCCTGAAGGTACGGCTGACGCCGACACTCGCGCCCGCTTCCTGGCTGAGGCCAAAATGTCCGCCGCGCTGGTTCACGATCACATCATCCGTATCTTCGACTACGGCGAAGAGCAGGGTTACCCGTTCATCGTGATGGAGTTCCTCACCGGCTGCGACCTCAAACACGCCATCAAGGAAAGCCGTCTGGGTGGCCTCGACGACAAACTCCGTGTCGCCATCGAGTCCTCCGAGGCCCTCCAGCATGTCCACGAGCAAAAGCTGATCCATCGCGACATTAAGCCGGACAACATCCACATCGACACCCACGGCCGGGTCCGCCTGATGGATTTTGGCATCGCCAAGAGCGAGGACCTTTCGCTTACCAAAACCGGCTTCCAGGTAGGCACGCCGTTCTACATGGCGCCCGAGCAGGTGAATGGGGAAAAGGCCACCGAGCGCAGCGATGTCTATTCGTTTGGCCTTGTGATCTTCGAAATGTTCACCGGAGTGAAGGCCATTGAAGGCACCACCATCGCCCAGGTCTTCTCGGCCATTCTCCATCAACAAGTGGACTTTGGCCGGATGAGCGCGGCCGGCGCCCCCCCCGAACTTGTGGCACTTGTCACTCGCATGGGCGCTAAGGACCTCGGGCAGCGTCCGGCGTCGTTCATCGAAGTCATCGCCGAACTTAAGCGGATTGCGGCGCAATACCAAGCGCCAACTTCAACTCCCATCCCCGGGTCCGCACCGGCTAGGACGTTCTCAGGCAGAAAAATGATGATCGGCTTGGTGAGCTTGATTGTCGTCCTGACCGCCGTCACGGTCTACATGGTGTCGCGCAGCCGCTCCGGACTCGAAGGACGGACAGCCGAAGGCGCGAAACTGGAGCAAACCATCACAACAGAGACCGGCGATATGAAGTTGGTTCCCGGCGGACCGTTCAAGTGGGGCAATGAGGGTTTCGAGTCGCCGCTACCTGCTTTCTACGTTGATAAGACTGAAGTTACGAACGCCAGCTACCGTAAGTTCTGCCTCGCCAAGAACCGCCCGTCGCCGCCAGGACTGGATCAGGCCGATCCGCGCATGCCCGTAGTCAATGTCGCCGCCATCGATGCCAAGGACTTCTGCGAATGGGCGGGCAAGCGGCTCCCGCTGCCGCTCGAATGGGAGAAGGCCGCCCGTGGCACGGATTTGCGATCTTATCCCTGGGGTACGGCTGCCGACGCCTCAAAAGCGAACGTAGCGGAGAACGCCACATTCGGCGGCAAGTCGCTCGCGGCAGCCGATTCCATGCCCGAGGGCGCCTCTCCGTTTGGTGCGCTGCACCTGACCGGAAATGTTCTCGAATGGGTGGACGAAACCCGCGCCCCCAGCGCCCGCGCCGTTGAGGCATTCTCGAAACTGCTCAACCCGCCGCCCACCTCCACCGAACCCTGGTACATCATCAAGGGTGGCAGTTTCGACCGTCCGCTCGCCCACGGCGTTCTCCACGAGTGGATCACCGTCCCGGCCCGCTTCACCGCTCCCAACATCGGCTTTCGCTGCATCCAGGTTCCGAGACAGTAACACCAGTTCCGATTTGCGGAACAACCGGACCCGGACTGCCGTATACTTCGGTAACACGGAGACCAAATGGCACTAGGCGATCAACTCAAAGGTTTTCTCAAGAAACAATTCATCGACGTCATCCAGTACACGGAGCCCGAAGACGGCATCCTGGCGACTCGATATCCGATGCAGGACATGGAGATTCAGAACGGTGCAAAGCTCACCGTTCGTGAATCACAGGCGGCTCTGTTTGTGAATGAAGGCCGAGCGGCTGACGCCTTTAGCCCAGGCCTTTACACGCTGAACACCCAAACGCTGCCGATTCTGACCAACCTCATGAACTGGGACAAGATGTTCCAATCCCCGTTCAAGAGCGATGTTTACTTCTTCTCCACGCGCCAGCAGGTAGGCCAGCGATGGGGCACTGCCCAGCCGGTCACCATTCGCGACAAGGACTTCGGCGCCGTCCGGGTCCGCGGCTATGGCGTCTATTCCTGGCACCTCCTCGACCCTCGGGCCTTCCATGTGAAGGTCAGCGGAACTCGCGAGAAGTACACCGTAGCAGAGTTCGAACCGCAACTGCGCCAAACGATCATCAGCCATATCTCGGACGCCTTCGCCCAGTCTGGCGTGCCGTTCCTTGATATGGCGGCGAACTATCTCGAAGTCGGCAATCTCATCAAGAAGTCGCTTGATCCGGTCTGCGCCGAATGGGGTATCGGCCTCGACACGCTCGTCGTTGAAAACCTCTCGCTGCCGGAAGAACTGCAGAAACGCCTCGACGAGCGCATCGGCATGAACATGATCGGCAACATGCAGCAGTACACCCAGTTCCAGGCCGCCCAGGCGCTGCCCATCGCGGCGGCGAACGAGGGCGGCGGTGGGATGGCCGGTCTTGGCGTCGGTCTCGGTGCTGGCGTTGGCTTGGGCCAAGTGATGGCTCAGGCGATGACCGGCGGTGGCCAGACTCCGCCTCCGGTGACGCCCCAACCCGGTTCTCCCGCTCCTGTAACGCCTCAATCGCCTATCGCCCCGGCCGCAGCTGCTGGCATAGCCGGGGGAGTTGCCGCCGTGGCAGCCGAGACGAAGTTCTGCATGGAGTGCGGCCAGAAGATTGCCCGCGCGGCGAAATTCTGTCCTGAATGCGGCAAGCCGCAGCCTTGAGACTGGGCATACAATAATCCAAACAAGACCATGATCCGAGGATCCGAGTGGGTGGTGGACGCCGCCGGCTGTAAGGCAGCCGCGCTGGCGTCCGCCGCCGATGTAAGCCGCCTACTTGATGACATCGTGCAGGCCCTCGATCTGCACCCAGCAGAGCCCGCGCTGATTCATAGGTTCCCCGGACCCGGCGGCGTCACCGGCATGGTGCTGCTCGCCGAGTCCCATCTCACCATTCACACCTTCCCCGAATACGGCACGCTCTGCCTGAATCTGTTCTGTTGCAGTCCGCGTCCGGAGTGGGACTTCACCCTTCAACTCAAACACCGCTTCGGCGCATCCGATGTCGAGATCCGCATCCTGGAGCGCTCCACCTCATGAGCGTCGCAGCCAACTGTCCCACCTGTGGCGCCCCGGTCACTTTCATGTGGTCGTCTGCCGTTCAAACCGCCTGCCAGTACTGCAAGGCGATCCTGGTCCGCCACGACGTCAATCTCGAACAGGTGGGCGAAGTTGCCGACCTCCCGCGGGACGCCTCGCCCATCCAGATCCTCACAGAGGGCATCTTCGACAATCGCCGCTTCTTGGTCGTCGGCCGTGTCGTCTATCAATGGGAGCAGGGCGGATGGAACGAATGGCATCTGGCCTTCGATGATGGCCGCTCCGGCTGGCTCTCCGACGCCCAGGCCGAATACGCCGTCTCGTTTCATGTCGCCCCTCAGTCCGCTTTGCCATCGGCCGATGCAGTCACTCGCGGACTCGCCATTCAGTGGCAGGGCCAAAACTACATCGTCACCCACCGCACCCAGGCCGCTTATGTCGGTTTCGAGGGCGAACTCCCTTTCCGCACAACCGACCGTTCGACGATGATCTTCGCCGACCTCCGCACCCCTGACGCCCGCTTCGGCACAATCGACTACTCCGAGGACCCACCCCTTCTCTTCATGGGCCGCCAAGTCGATTTTGATGAACTGAAACTGCGCAACCTGCGCCTGTTCGAGGGTTGGTAGCCATGGCCACGCCTGCCCCTCCAGTCCGCGCCCGCTCGCTGTCCTGCCCCAATTGTGGCGGCATCATCGAACTGCGCGGTTTTGAACACTCCCGCTCGGCCGTTTGCGTTCAATGCTGCACAATCATCGATCCGTCCACTCCGGAACTGAAGATCCTCCAGAAGTTCGACGAAAAGCTTCGCGTCCGCCCGCTCATCCCGCTTGGCACGCGCGGAACCTGGCGCGGCGCGGTCTATGAGGCAATCGGTTTCCAGGTTCGCTGCATCCGGGCCGACGGCGTCGAGTATTGCTGGCACGAATACCTCCTGTTCAACCCCTACAAAGGCTTCCGCTACCTCACTCAGTACGACGGCCACTGGAACGACGTCCAAACCGTCCGCGGAATGCCGACGTTCACGCGCGTGGGAGGTCACAAGGCTGTCGATTTCGGCGGCGTGACTTACAAACATTTCCAGAACGCCGAGGCCATGACGAAATTCGTCATGGGTGAATTCCCCTGGGCTGTCCGTGTGGGCGAGAAGAACATTGTTGACGACTATGTTTCGCCCCCCTACGCCATTTCGGCCGAGATGGCGGACGGTGAGATCAACTGGTCTCAAGGCACCTATGTCGCGGGCGGCGAAATCTGGCAGGCCTTCAAACTCAACGGCGCTCCGCCGCCGGCTCAGGGCGTCTACTCAAATCAGCCGTCACCTTATAGCGGCAAGCCCGGCCAGGCATGGCGCATGGCCCTACTGCTGCTTTGCGGTTGGGCCGCACTGATGTTGTTCTTCGTCATCGGCGCATCGAGCAATGAGGTCTTCTCCGCCAATCACAACTTCAGCCCAACCCCCGGCGAACAGAGCTTTGTCACGCCGGTCTTCACGCTCGAAGGCGGTTCGAAGAACGTCGAGGTTGAGCTCAAAACCGACCTCGACAACAATTGGGCTTACTTCAATCTGGCCCTGATCAACGAGTCCACCGGCCAGGGCTACGACTTCGGCCGCGAAGTGAGCTACTACCATGGTGTGGACTCCGACGGCTCCTGGTCGGAAGGCTCGCGCTCGGATTCGGCCACCATCCCCCGCGTTCCCGGCGGACGTTACTATCTCCGCATCGAACCCGAAATGGAGACCCCCGCTTCTGGCTTCAGCCAACTGCCCAGGGGCTTCAACTACTCCATCTCGGTCAAACGCGATGTTCCCACAACATGGCTGTTCTGGCTCATCCTGCCCTTCCTGATCATCCCGCCCATCATCACCTCCGTCCGCGCCGCCGCCTTCGAGGGCAAGCGCTGGATGGAGTCCGACTACTCTTCCGCTGGAGGCGATGACGACGAATGAAACTGTTCTCGTATCCCGTTTACGGCCTGCTGATGCTCGGCGGCCTCGCTGCCGGCCAGTGGTATGGCCTCTCCGCCACCTCGTATTCCGAGGTCAAGAACGTCCCGAAATCCGTCCGCGAGAACCCCGGCGTCTACCGTTCCCATTACGGTTTTCTGCCGCGCTGGTTCGGAGGAAAGTGAACCGCCATGAACTTTGAATTCCACCTGAGCGCCTTTATCAACGCGATCGTCTATGCCGTCCTGGGCGTCGTCATCCTGGTTGTCTCCTTTGCCCTTTGGGATAAGATCACTCCCTATGACCTCTGGAAGGAGATCGTCGAGAAGAACAACACGGCTCTGGCCATCTTTGCCGGACTCATGGCCCTGGGCATCGCCATCATCGTCGCCTCGGCCGTCCACTAGGCTCGGCCCCCGGCGCCTGGCCCCGGCCCGGTTCCGAATCACGCCATGGCGTTTGTTCTCTTTCTCTCGGTTTTCCTGATCGCCGCATGCGGCCTGATCTACGAACTCATCGCCGGAGCCTTGGCCAGTTATCTGCTCGGAGACTCCGTCCTCCAGTTCTCCACCATCATCGGCAGCTACCTGTTTGCCATGGGAATCGGCAGTTGGCTCTCCCGGTTCATCGACCGCTTCCTCGTGTCGCGCTTCATCACCGTTGAACTCATGGTCGGGCTGCTCGGCGGATTCTCCTCTACTATCCTCTTCCTTGCCTTCACCTGGACCACCGGCTTTCGCCTGCTGCTCTATCTCATGGTGATCGCCATCGGCATCCTTGTGGGACTCGAGATCCCCTTGCTCATGCGTATCCTGAAGGAGCGCTTCCAGTTCAAGGAACTCGTCGCCAACGTCCTCACCTTCGATTACCTCGGCGCGCTCGGCGCATCGCTGCTGTTCCCGCTCCTGCTGGTCCCACACATGGGCCTGGTCCGCAGCGCCATGTTGTTCGGACTCATCAACGCCGGAGTCGCCCTCTGGTCAACGTTTCTTTTTCGTGATCAGTTGCCCCGCGCCTCGGCCCAGCGATTCGCCAGCATCGCGGTCATCGCCCTGCTCACCGGCGGCATGTTCTTTGGCCAGACCATCACCGATACCGCCGACGCCGCGCTGTATGCCGACGATGTCGTGCTCACGCGCACTACGCCCTATCAACGAATCGCCCTCACTCGCTGGAAAGAGGATTACCGGCTCTACCTGAACGGCCACCTCCAGTTCAGTTCCCGCGACGAGTACCGCTACCATGAATCGCTTGTCCACCCCGCAATGGCATCGCGGCCCGGAGCGCGCCGCGCTCTCGTCCTTGGTGGCGGTGACGGCTTGGCGGTCCGTGAACTGCTGAAATACCCGGGCCTGGAGTCCATCACTCTTGTCGATCTCGACCCTGAGATGACCCGTCTCTTCAAGTCCCATTCGCTGCTTCGCTCACTGAACCGGGATTCGCTCAGTTCGCCCAAGGTGAAGGTCGTCAACGCCGACGCCTTCCCCTGGCTTCAGCAGTCGCGCGAACTCTTCGACGTCGCCATCATCGACTTTCCAGATCCCAACAACTACTCGCTTGGCAAGCTCTACTCCACTGCCTTTTACCGCCTGCTCAGCCGGTCCCTCAGCGAAGGCGGCCTCGCCGTCGTCCAATCCACCTCGCCCATGTTCGCCCGCCGCAGTTACTGGTGCATCGTCGAAACGCTCAAGGCAGCCGGCCTGAAGACTTTTCCCTATCACGCCTACGTCCCGTCGTTCGGCGAGTGGGGTTTCGTCCTGGCGTCCCGTAACGACTGGTCGCCGGGCGGCCAACTCCCCCAAGGCTTGCGCTTCCTCACCGTCTCGCAAATGCACGCCCTGTTTGAGTTTCCGCCCGACCTCGCTCCCGTCCCGACCGAGGTGAACCGCCTGAACGATCAGGTTTTGGTCCGTTACTACGACCAGGAGTGGAGGGAGATCGTCCGTTGAAATTGACCCGCCGCCAGGTGGCCCCGGCCCTGCTCGGCATGACCGTCAAGGCCGAACGGCCGCTCAAAGGCGGTTTCGTTCTCGAATCCCAGGATCGCGGCCACCAGATCCGCGACCGCGCCCAGCCTTCCCCAACCAAACGGACTGTCCGCGTCCCTGCCGTCATCGTCGGCGGGGGAATCGCCGGTCTGTCCGCTGCCTGGTGGATGAACCGCTCCGGCTTCAAGGACTTCGTGCTTCTTGAAATGGAATCCGAGTCCGGAGGCAATTCCAGGGCGGGTGAAAACGAAATCACCCGCTACCCCTGGGCCGCCCACTACCTTCCAGTCCCGTCGCCCAACTCCCGTTACGTCCGCCTGCTCTGCGAGGAACTCGGACTTTTCCGGAACGGCGTTTGGGACGAGCGCTGGCTCTGCCATTCCCCGCAGGAACGGCTCTTCATCCACGGCCGCTGGCAGGAGGGTCTCGAACCCCACGTCGGTCTGACCAAGGACGACATCCGGCAGTTCGATCGGTTCTTCGCCCGCGTTGCCGAACTCCGTGCCTCCGGCGCATTCACCATTCCGTTGGAACAGGGCATTAGAAAACTGAAGCCCGCGCACGCCGCCCTGGACCGGCTCACGCTCTCGGATTGGATGCACCACGAGGGCTTCTTTTCGCCATGCCTTCGCTGGCTCGCCGATTATTCAACCCGCGACGACTATGGCACAGGCATCGATGCCGTCAGCGCCTTCGCCGGCCTGCACTACTTCGCCGCCCGCGAATCCGAGGAACACGGTCCGCTCACTTGGCCCGAGGGCAACGCCTGGCTGGCCCGCGGCATCGCTTCCAGGGTCCAGCCGAACATCCGCACCGGCGTCATGGTAAGCAGGATTGAGCGCGCAGGCAATCGCTGGCGGGTCCAGGCAGGCGACACGCTCTATGAAGCGGAAACCGTCATCTGGGCCGCGCCCACCTGGCTGGCCCGCTGGGTGGTCTCTCCGCAACCACCTGCCTATCCCCTGGAGTCGGCCCCCTGGCTGGTCGCAAACCTCACAATGGCCCGCTGGCCCGCTGAAAAGGGCCTCGAGCCGGCATGGGATAACGTCATCTACAACTCGCCCGCGCTCGGTTACGTTGTCGCCACTCATCAATCGCTGCGCACGCACATCCCGAAGACCGTCTGGACTTTCTACTGGGCGTTGAGTCAAAGCAGCGCCCTCGACCAGCGGCGAATCTTGCTTGGCGGCGATTGGCGCTATTGGTGTGACCGCATCTTCGCCGATCTCGAACGCGCCCATCCCGATATCCGCACCTGCGTCGAGCGAGTGGACATCTTTCGCATCGGGCACGCCATGCCGCGCCCCGCGCCCGGGTTTCTCACGAATCCGGCGAGACTCGCGCTCTGCAAACCGTCGTCCGGACTGGCCTTCGCCAACACGGACCTGAGCGGCCTGTCACTCTTCGAGGAGGCGCAGTACCGCGGCATTGAAGCCGCTAAATACGTTTTGTCGGTTATTGGCCAGCGCTGACCAAACGAACTCCCCCGGGCTTCCTGGCCTATGCCTTCGGTGACTGGATCATGTCCAGGATTCCGCGCATGTAGCCGAACGCGAAGATATTGCCCTGCACCATGTACCCCGGCCGGTCGTTGCCTTCACCGGCCAGCACAGGCGCATGGTCGGGCCGCATCGGGCCGTTGAATCCCGATTCATGATAGACCCGCATCAGCCGCGCCATATCGGTCGGACCGTTGTCGTGGAAGGTCTCCCGCAGGCTCTTTGCCGTGCCCTGGATGTCGCGGAAGTGAACGAAGAACACCTTCTTCTGCGTGCACCACTTCTTCGCCAGTTCGTACACATTCTCGCCCATGGCGATGAAGTTGGCCTGGCAGAACGTCACGCCGTTGATTGGACTCGGCACAATCTGCATCACCTTTTCGAAGTTCTTCGCCGAGGTCAGAATCCGGCCAATACCCCGCAGCGGCGACAGCGGCGGATCGTCCGGATGCAGCGCCATCTTGATGCCCACCTTCTCGGCCACCGGGATGATGGCCTTCTGGAAGTACACCATGTTGTCCCAGATCTTCTCTTCGCTGATCGTGCCCCACTCGGTCAGTCCCTGCGCCTCGGCTGCCTCATTGGTGAACTCGCTGGTCAACGCCCCGCCGCGCTCCAGTACGTCTTTCTTCGTGCGATACCAGCCCAGGCCGGCCATCCAGTTGTAGCAGACCATCGGAATGCCCACCTGGGCGAGAGCCTTGATCGCCGCGATGTAGTTCTCCAGTTCCTCGTCTTTGCCTGCGACGCCCAATTTGATCTTCTCGGCCGGTACCGGATGGCTCTCTACACCCGCCACTTCGATGCCCGCCGCGTTGTATTCGGCCTTCATCTTGGCCAGCGCGTCGGCATACTGTGAGCGTTCGATACGGCCCAGCAATCCGCCGACGCCAGCGATCGCGTGATCCACGCCCAGTTGCTTCCAAAGTTGCCAACTCTCGGGCCGTCCCGGCGACATCACGTGCGCAAGCTGGATCCCTGTTTTGCTGGCGCCCGCGCCTGGACGCGCCACCGAAACGTTCGCCGCGGCCAGGCTTGCTGCGCCAGAGGTGATCAACGAGCGGCGGGTAATGTCAGTCATGCTCTTGTTCCTCCCTAACTCCGCTGACAATATATCACCCATACGGCTCCCCCCGAGTTCCTGCCGAACGGTTGACAGGCTCCATTCGCAGCAGATATATTCGGGCCTGAAACCGCTTGCAGGTCGATTATGATGAATCCCACTTTCCACGTGTCCGTCGGCCTGCTCTCTCCTCCCGTCCCGAGATGTGCCTCGCCCGCCACCGATGACGACCCCATGCCGCCCGGAGTCCGACCATGACCAATTTCGCCCTGCTGCTGGCCGCTCCTGAACGGCTGATCCACCTCAACGCCGTCGACATGGCGATCATCGCCATCTACTTCGCCACTGTTCTCGTCATCGGTTTCTACCTCAAGGGGCGCTCATCGACCGGAGACGACTTCTTCCTGGCCGGCCGGGAAATGACGGCCTGGATCGCGGGTCTCGCCTTCCTGTCAGCCAACCTCGGGTCACTCGAACTGATGGGCTGGGCCGCGGCCTCCTATCAATACGGCATCCTGGCGACGCACTGGTATTGGATTGGCGCCATCCCGGCGATGCTGTTCCTCGGCGTCGTTATGATGCCGTTCTATTACATCTCGAAGACCCACTCCGTCCCCGGCTATCTGCAATTGCGCTACGGCGAGGCCTCGCGCGGCCTCTCCGCCGTCAGCTTCGCTTTCATGACTGTGCTGATGTCGGGCATCAACATGTACTCGATGGCCCTGGTCATGAAGGTGGTGCTCGGCTGGGACATCAACTTCTCTATCTGGGTTTCGTCGATTACGGTCGCCATCTACGTCGCCCTGGGTGGACTTCGTTCGGCCATCTTCAACGAAGTTCTGCAATTCGTCCTCATCTGGCTCGGTGCGATGTTGATCCCCATCCTCGGACTGGTGGAAGCGGGCGGTTGGACCAATCTCCAGGCCCGCATCGCCGCAAACTGGGCGGGCCAGAACTTCACCAGCCTCTGGAGTACACTCGGGACATTTGACGGTAACCCGATGGGCATCCACTGGACCGGCATCGTGTTGGGCCTGGGCTGGGTGATTTCGTTTGGTTACTGGACGACCGATTTCCTCGTCGTCCAGCGCGTGCTCGCCGCCAAGGATCTGCGTGCCGCTAAGATGGCCCCCATCATCGGCGCGTGGTTCAAGATGCTCGTGCCGTTCATCGTCATCCTGCCCGGCTTGCTCGGACTGGGCCTGCTGGACATGAAACTGACCGGCGAGGCGGAGGCCATCGCCGCCGGTGGCCACAGCTACAACGAAGTGCTGCCGCTGATGATGGCGAGATATCTCGGCCCTGGCCTTCTCGGACTCGGCGTCACGGCCTTGATCGCCGGTTTCATGTCGGGCATGGCAGGCAACGTGAGCGCGTTCGCGACGGTGTGGACCTACGACATCTACCGCGCCTTCTTCAAGAAAGATGCCGCCGACGCGCATTACGTCTCGATGGGCCGCTGGTGCACGATCCTGGGCGTGCTGGTGTCGATCGGCACGGCTTATCTGGTGATGGAGTTCAAGTCGATCATGGACTACGTCCAGGCCCTGTTCAGCTTCTTCATCGCCCCGCTGTTCGGCACGGTCCTGCTGGGGATGCTGTGGAAACGGGCGACGCCGGCGGGCGGCTTCTGGGGTCTGCTGACAGGCACAGGGGCCTCGATTGCGATGTGGGCATGGGTGAAAGCCGACGCCTCTGCGCTGCGCTATATCGCCTTCTCTCCGCACGCGAAAGACATGGCGGAGAACATGTACCGGGCGCTGTGGTCGTGGATCGTTTGCGTCGTCGTCACTGTTGTGGTCAGCTACATGACCAAGCCCAAGCCTCTGGCCGAACTGAACGGCCTAGTCTACGGCGCAACCGAAATTCCCTCCGAACAAGATGTCCCATTGATGTCGAAGCCCGCCTTCTGGGCCTGGGTGGTCGGAGTCGTGTTCGTGGTGTTGAACGTTATCTTTTGGTAGGAATCGCATATGACCGGCGAAAACGGACAAATCTCAATCTGGTTTTTTATCGGCTGCCTGCTCACAATCTACGGTGTCCTGATTACTGGCGCAGGCCTCTACGAACTGGGTTCGCCCCCTGCGCGCACAGTCGTCCTGGCCGAACTCCATGCGCCCGTCTGGTGGGGTTTGCTGATGCTCGCAGGCGGCCTGGCGTATGCGTATTTCTTCCGTCCGTCGAAGGACAGCAAGTAACGAAGGGGAAGCAATCATGAGCGAAAACTCAATCACATTCGGACTCATCGTCGGGAACCGGGGCTTCTTCCCTGACCATCTCGCCGTCAGCGGCCGCCAGGAGATGATTTCCGCCATCGAAAAGGCGGGTCACAAGGCCGTTGCGCCTTTGCCCGGCGAGACCCAGCACGGAGCGGTCACCTCCCGCGACGACGCCAAGAAGTGCGCCGAACTGTTCCGCGCCAACCGCGCTTCGATAGGCGGCGTCATCGTCACCTTGCCCAACTTCGGCGAAGAGAAAGCCATCGTCGAAACTCTGCGCATGGCCAACTTGAATGTCCCAGTTCTCGTCCAGGCCACGCCGGACTCAATCAGCAAAATGACCATCGCCGACCGCCGTGACTCGTTTTGCGGCAAAATGTCCTGCTGCAACAACCTCAAGCAATACGGCATTCCGTACTCGCTCACCACCCTCCACACCGAATCGCCCGACACTCCCGAATTCGTCGCCGACCTCGATCGTTTCGCCGCTGTTTGCCGCGTCGTTAAGGGGCTGCGCAGTCTTCGTGTCGGCGCTATCGGCGCGCGTCCCCAGGCCTTCAACACGGTCCGCTACAGCGAGAAGTTGCTTGAACTCGCAGGCATCGCCATCGAGCCCATCGACCTGTCCGAGATCTTCGGCCGCATCGAGCGGCTGAGAGACGACGCACCCGAAGTGGTGGCAGCGCTCGGTTCGATCAGAGGCTATGTTTCGACCGAAGGCGTCCCCGATGGGCCGCTGCTGAAAATGGCCAAACTCGGCGTTGTCATCTCCGCATGGATGAAGGAGATGGATCTCGACATTTCGGCCGTGCAGTGCTGGACTTCGATGGAAGAGTACTTCGGCGTCGTGCCTTGCACAATCATGAGCAAGATGTCGAACGAACTGATGTCGAGCGCTTGCGAAGTGGATGTCTGCGGCGTCATCGCCATGCACGCGCTTCGCCTCGCATCCGGCACCCCCTCGGCCCTGCTCGATTGGAACAATAACTACGGCGACGATCCGGACAAGGCCGTCTGCTTCCACTGTTCGAACCTGCCTAAGCACTTCTTCGAGGATGTCCGTATGGACTACCAGGAGATCATCGCCGGCACCGTCGGCAAGCTGAATACGTTCGGCACTTGCGTGGGCCGGGTGAAAGCGGGCCCGATGAGCTTCGCCCGCTTCTCGACCGACGATTTCACCGGCAAGATCCGCGGCTACGCCGGAGCGGGAGAATTCACCAAGGACCCGCTATCAACCTTTGGCGGCGCAGGCGTCGTCCGCATCCCAAAGATGCAGGTGCTGCTGCGCCACATCTGCCAGAACGGCTTCGAACATCACGTCGCCGCCAACCTCTCGGCGACGGCCGCCGCCGCAGTCCACGAGGCCGCCACAATCTACCTCGGCTGGGACGTATACTGGCACTGCTAGTCCTTATCGCGGGCGTGTGGCGCGCTTCCCGCGGCGCGCCATGCGCCCTTTCTCTGAATTGAGGAGACATCCATGGCTGTCGTTGCCGGAGTTGACTATGGGACGCTGAGCGTCCGGGTTTCGATCGTTGACAGTGTGCGAGGCCGTATCGGATCCGGTCTCGCCGAATACCCGCTTCATCGCAAGCGGGAAGATCCAGACCACGCCACCCAATCGCACGCCGACCACATGACCGCCCTCGTCGAAGCCATGGGCAAGGCGCTGGCTGCGGCGGGTGTCGCCGGATCGGCCATTGAGGCTCTGGCCATCGACACTACCGGGTCAAGTGTCGTTCCTGTGGACGACAACCTCCTGCCTCTTGACGATTACTATCTCTGGTGCGACCACCGCGCCTGGCGCGAGGCGGCCGAAATCACGGCGAAAGCGCACGAGACCGGCCTTGAAGCCATCCAATGGTGCGGCGGCACCTATTCGTCAGAGTGGGGCTTTTCCAAACTGCTCCACTGGCTGCGCAACAACCCTGACAAGCGCGGCCGCATGGCGACTGCGTTTGAGCACTGCGACATGGCCGCCGCCACGCTATGCGGCATCAGGCGCGCCCAGGACGCACCACGCTCCATCTGCGCCATGGGCCACAAGTGGATGTGGAACGCATCTCTGGGCGGCCTACCCCCCGAAGAGTTTCTCGTCGCAGTCGATCCGCTGTTCGCCGGTATTCGCGCCAAGTTGCAGGGCCGGTATGAGACTTCCGAGCAGATCGCCGGCCGCCTTTCCGCCGAATGGGCCGGCAAACTCGGTTTGAATGAGGGCATCCCCGTCCCGGTTGGCGCATTTGACGCTCATTGGGATGCCATCGGTGCGGGTTGCAAGCAAGGCGATGTGGTCAACGTCGTCGGAACTTCGACTTGCATCATGGCCATCATGCCGGGCGTATCGCTGATTCAAGGCGTGTGCGGCGTCGTGCCCGGCTCGATCCATCCGTCAATGACCGGCGTCGAAGCCGGACTCTCGGCCACCGGCGATATCTTCGACGCCATCGCCAAACGCGCGTCCACCACCGTAGCCGCTTTGTCGCAAGGTCTGGAATCGTTCCGCGCCGGCCAGACCGGCCTGTTGCGTCTCACTTGGGACAACGGCGACCGCACCGTTCTGGTCAATCCCGAACTCGGCGGCGTCACCCTGGGCTGGAAACTCACCCACACCGCCCAGGACGAACTCTTCGCCGCCATCGAAGGCACTGCCTTCCACAGCCGCGTCATCCTCGAGCGGATGGAGTCTGGAGGCGTCCCCATCCGGCAGGTGATTAACGGCGGCGGCATCCCGCAGAAAAATGACGTATTGAACCATGTCTACGCCAACGTGTTGAACAAGCTGGTTCTAGTGCCGCAGTCCGACGTCACATCACTCGGCTCGGCGATCTTCGCGTTTCTCGCTGCGGGCGCCTTCGAGACCGTGGAACAGGCCCAGGCCGCGCTCTGCCCCAGTTACCGCGTCGTCGAGCCGGACCCGCGCCAGGCCGCCGTCTATGAGCGGCTGTATGCTTTGTATAGGAAGCTCTACTTCGGCCTGGGTCAAAAGGGCGCACCGGCGGCCGCCATCGGCGATGTTCTGCCTGAGTTGCGCAACGTCGCCGCCGAAGCCCGCGCGCAAGCATGAAACTGGAACAATTCCGCCAACAGGTTCTCGATGCCAATCTTGAACTGGTCCATCGGGGACTCGTCCTTTACACGTGGGGCAACGCCTCGGGTATCTACCGGGAAGAGGGCATCATCGCGATCAAGCCCTCCGGGGTGCCCTACGACAAGATGACGGCCGCCGACATCGTCCTGGTTGATCTCGATGGCACGCTTGTCGACGGCAAGCTGAAACCGTCATCCGATCTCGACACGCATCTGGTCCTTTACAAGGCATTCCCGTCCATCGGCGGCATCGTCCACACCCACTCGCGCACCGCCACCGCCTGGGCCCAGGCATGCCGCGAGATCCCTTGTCTTGGGACCACTCATGCCGACTACTTCCACGGCCCGGTTCCCGTGACCGAACACCTTGCCGCCGCCGAGATTCACAACGACTACGAAGGGGCGACAGGACGCGCGATCGTCGAAGCCTTCGCCGAACTCGATCCAGTTGCCGTTCCCGGCGTCCTGGTTGCCGGCCACGCTCCGTTCACCTGGGGCAAGGACGCGGCTCAGGCGGCCTATCACGCGGTGGTTTTGGAGGAACTGGCACGGATCGCCATGGAGACCCTGGCCATCAATCCGCACGCCAAACCGCTGCCCAAGGCGCAACTGGACAAACACTATTCGCGTAAACACGGCAAGCACGCGACATACGGCCAGGGCTGACCAGGAGGATCGGCTCAGACGCGGGCGTACGCCCGCACGTGCGATGCCCGCACGATCGGGTCGGCGATCTCCTTGATCTGCTGCCAGCTCAGGCTCGATCCCAACTCGCTGTCTGAGCCTGCCGCCAGATTCGACCCGCCCCAGATCTTCTCATTTGGCTTGTCCTCGGCCGCCTGGAATGCCTCGATCAGCCTCGGAATCTGGAAGATGTCCTCGTCGTACGGCGACCCTCGGATGATGCTGTAAGTAAACCGTCCGTTCGGCCGTCTGCAGATCAGACTGATCAGATTTGTGTGGCCCTGGCTGGCCAGGACGAGCCTCGACAGCGGGTCGCCTTTTTCGTCGGCAATGACGAAGTTGTACGGCGACCGGTACAGGATTTCCGGCTCAACGTTGATCGGGGCGATCCCTGCTTGCCCATTGAGCAGCGCCAGCAGCCGGTCACAGACTTTCCTGACCGTTCCCCGGACAATCGCTTCATCCCCCATCACTTTGCCCAACCGCCGCTGAGCCCGGTAAGGTTCAAACACCCAAGTGAAATGGTTCTTCACTAGATCGTCCAACTTCACTGGATAGAGCCCGCCGCAGACATCGATCTTGTTGTTGTACTGCACGATCCACCGCAGCATGGGCATGCCTTCGGCCCGCTCCAGCATCCAGTGGTACTCGAGCACGAAAGCAGCCAGGCAGACGTCCTGGTCGGCGTTCCACACGAAGACCGGGACCTGCGGGCGCGCCTGCAGCCAGCGTTCCATCAGTCGCCCTTGCCGTACGGCGATGTATGCCTGCATGGCCGCACTCATCGACGCCTCGCGGACAACGCCGGCATGGTGGTCGAAATTGACGTAGTGGCCCCGGTGCCCGGGCAGGTCGTCAAGCACCTCTAATGCGATGGAGTACTCAGGGGTCTCTTGGATGAACCCATCCCAGCTTTCAAATCGCTTCTTGGCAACCCGGAGATCAATGTTGGTGAACAGACTGTCCATGGAGTTTAGCGCAACAGGCCAGCCCGGTGGATCCAATGCCCCGCTCTCGCGGGGCCGCGTCTCCAACTTGGCCTGGACTTGCTGCCCCGGCTTAGCCGCATCGTGCGCCTCATGCGATTCCATTCTTGACTTGTTCTGAACCCGCCGTCAACTGGTCCACAGATTCATTAACGTTTACTCCCGTTCACACTATGATGGTGGAGTCATCATGCTCACTCTCTCGAAATGCTCCGTCGGCGTCGGCGACCGCTTTGCCCACCAGGCCCGCCCTCAGTTGGAAGCCTGCATCGAAGCCATCCACTCAGGCATCGAGGTAGTGCCGGTCTGGAACAAGAGTTTTCGCGAACATACGATCGTCGGCAGTCAGCCCCCCGCGGCACGTGAAGCCGCCGCGCGTGCTGTTCTCGATCTGGGCTGGGTGAGGCCCTGGCACACTGATGCCGACCACATCCACTTGGGTAATGTCGGCGGATTCATCGACTGCTCGGACTTCTTCACGATCGACGTGGCCGAGAATATCGGCGGGGCGGTCGATGCCGCTGATGTGGGCGCTTTCGTCCACCGGCATCCTGAGTTGCTCGCGAAGCTGGAAATCGCCGGACTCCAATCGTCCATTCAGCTTTCTCAGAGCGACCTGAACCGCGTTGTGAGCAAGTACCTGCCCGCTGTGCAGGCCGCGGGCCGAATCTACCGTCACATCTATGCGGCGCGCCAGGGCCGGCCATTCATCACTGAGGTCTCAATGGACGAGACCGACATTCCACAGACCCCTCCCGAACTCCTCGTCATCCTGGCCGCCATCGCCGATGAGGGCATCCCCGCCCAGACCATCGCCCCGAAGTTCACCGGGCGCTTCAACAAGGGCGTCGACTACGTTGGCGACCCGGCGCAGTTTGAGCAGGAATTCAACGCCGACATCGCCGTCGTTGCACACGCCGTCGCCGCCTATGGGCTGCCGTCCAATCTCAAACTCAGCGTCCACTCGGGCAGCGACAAGTTTTCCATCTACCCCGCAATCAACCGCGCCATGCGCCGCTTCGGCGCCGGTGTTCACCTCAAGACAGCCGGCACCACCTGGTTGGAAGAGCTCATCGGGCTTGCCGAATCAGGCGCCGCCGGCCTCGCGCTTGCCAAAGAGGTCTATTCCGAAGCCTTCGCCCATCGCGAAGAGCTATGCGCCCCCTACGCCTCCGTTGTAGACATCGACCCTGGCAAACTGCCTGACCCCGCATCAGTCAAAGGCTGGACCGGCGAACAGTACGCTTCCGCCCTCCGCCATGACCAATCGAACCCGGCCTACAACCTCCACGTGCGCCAACTTCTGCACGTCGGATACAAGGTCGCCGCCAAGATGGGCGCGCGCTATACGGACATGCTCGATGAGGCCGCCGAGGCCGTCTCACGCAACGTCAAAGCGAACCTGTGGGAGCGCCACATCCGGCGCGTCTTTCTCGGCGTCTGACTCTCGTCTGGTCTACCGGCCCAGGTTCTCGTAGAGTTTTACGTTTGCGGTCGATGCGCCCGCGCAGGCGATATCCAGCCGGCCGTCGCCCGTAAAATCCTCGACCCGGCAGTCCGC
>CAZSBK010000073.1:0-26412 GCA_964604945.1 uncultured Candidatus Solibacter sp. | reverse complement strand
TCAAACCAAACGAATCCTGCCGGCGATGCTTGCTGTGATAGGGCTGATGGCTGCGCCGGCGTGGGCCGGTGACGAGTCTGATTGGAACAACCTTTCGCAGATCCGCGCAGGCGAAAAGGTCCAGGTCGTCCGTCAGAAGATGAAGACGGTGAACGGCAACTTTGAGTCGTTTTCGGGTGATTCCATCGTTGTTCGCCAGAAGGCGGCAGATGTGGTGATCCCGAAAGGCGAAGTTGTCCGCGTCACGATCACCGGCCGGAGCCACCGGTTGCGCAATCTGGCGATCGGGGCGGCGGTCGGGGCTGGAACCGGGCTGCTCATCGGCCAGATCATCACGCGGGAGCGCAACGACGATTGGCAGACCATCGCTTACTTCTGCACCGTGGTGGGACTCGGCGGCGGCACGGGCATCGGTGCGGCCATGCCGGCGCACCCGACGGTCTATCGGGCCGTAACTCCGTTTCCGCCGGCGAAGTAACGCGCTGGCGGGTCAAGTTCGCGTGGCGGCCGGGCGTCTGACGCTCATCCAGGCCGGCGTCATCATCAGCAGGCAGATGACCGCGGGTCCAAGGATGACGCGCACATCGCCCGAGCCAGCCGACACCCAACCAGCAATCCAGGGCATCACTGCGCCCCCAGCCGACGCCGCGGCAAACACCGGCGGACCCAGCCGCCGCGCCTGTTGCGCATTGGCCGATTTGAGCGTCGAAATCGCGCTTGGGAAGATCGGGCCAAACACCAGCCCCGCCAACGCCGCCGTCGCCGTCATCGATCCCGCCCCGCCTGCCAGCGCCAACCCCGCCGCCGCCACTGGCGCGGCCGTCAGCAAAACCTTCATCAACTGTGCCGTCGTGTAGCGCTTCAGGAGTACAGCCGCCGCCGCCCGGCCGGCCATCATCGCCCCCCAATACGCCGACAGTGGTAGGGTCTCCAATCCCGAATGGGCCCCGGCCCGCCGGATAGCCAGAGTCGGCAGCCAGCCCGACAAGGTGGTTTCCGCTCCCACGTAAAGAAACAACATGGCCGCGACCGCCCACTGGAAACGGCCTCGGCCTGGATCCGGTTCGGCGGATTCAAGGTGAGTGGATGGGACAGTCCGGCAAAGCGCCAAGGCGCAGACGATGGCCAGGCCGCAGACCAGCGCCGCCACGCCGCTCAACCCGGAGCTGTCTCTCAGCCAGGCGACCAGCGGAGGCCCGGCCACGGCGCCCGATCCGCCGCAGAGGTTGAGCCAGTTCAGCCTGGAAGCGCTGCTTGCGGCCGAGGATTCGGCCACCAGCAGATTGGTCGACGGGATCATCAGACCCAGGCCCAGGCCATTGATCAGGATGCCGGCCGAGACGACAGCCGCCATGGGCGCTGCCAGCAGCGCCGCGCCCGCGGCCAGCATCAGGTAGCCCGTGCACAGCACGCGCCGGTAACCCCAATGCTCCAGCAGCCTGCCGCAGATGATTGCTCCCGCGGCCGCGCCGCCGAACTGGGCCATGAACAATGCGCCCGCTCCGCCGTCGCCCAGGTCAAGCCGTTTGCCCAGCAGCGGCAGCAACGGCCCCAGCATCGTGCTACCGGCTCCGCTCAAGAGAAACGCGGCGAAAACGGGCCATAGCACCCCAGCCTGCGCAGGGTCCGCGGTTCCGGTTGCCACCCTCGATGATTCCAACTCACAAGTCTATCGTGGCGGGCCGCGCCAGTGCCCGATCCACACTTCCACCGGCTTGATACACTGAATCGGGCCACGCTATGTCAGACCAGGCAAATCGACTCACTCGCCGCGCCGTTCTCGGCGCATTCTCCATCGTCCCGGCGCATGTCCTGGGCAAGTCGGCGCCATCCAATTTGGTCCAGGTCGCCCAGATCGGATGCGGCCGGATCGCCCGTTCGATGGAGTTTCCGGGGTTGCTGAGAAACTCCGCTACGGCCCGGATTGTGGCCGTGTGCGACCTGGACACAGTTCGTTTGGCTGACGCCAAGTCAATGATAGAAAAGAACTATGCCGGCAAGTTTGGCACCAGTTACACGCAGGTGAAGACCTACGGCGACTACCGCGAGATGCTGCAAGACTCGTCCATTGACGCCGTCGCCATCTCCACGCCGGACCACTGGCACGCCCAGCCCGCCATCGAAGCCGCCCTGGCCGGCAAGGACGTCTTCCTTCAGAAACCGGCGTCCTTGACCATCGCCGAAGGCCGCTTGATGGCCGACACCATCGTCAAGACCGGACGCATCTTCCAGCAGGGCTCCCAGCAGCGCTCCGACCCCGCCTTCCGGCTGGCCTGCGAACTCATTCTCAACGGGCGGATCGGCAAAGTGCTGGAGGTCTTCGTCGGCCTGCCGACCGATCCGGCGGGCGGCAACCCATCGCCCATGCCCGTGCCGTCGAACCTCAACTACGACGCCTGGATCGGCGCGACGCCCGTGGCACCCTACTGCGAGGACCGCGTCCATCCGCAGTCGCCCGATATTAAGAAACGCTACGAACGTCCCGGATGGCTTCGCTTGGAACAGTTCGGTGCCGGCATGATCACAGGCTGGGGCGCGCATCATATTGATACGGCGCATCTGGCGATGGGATTGGAGCATTCCGGGCCGGTGGAAATCGTCGCGGACGCGTCTTTCCCGAAGGAAGGATTGTGGGACGTGCACGGGTCCTATCATGTGCGGATGAAGTACCCGAACGGGGCCACGATGTTCATCAGCGACAAGTTTGAGAATGGTGTCCGGTTCATCGGCGAGTCCGGCTGGATCTGGGTGACGCGCGGGCGCTACACGTCCGGGCAGGGTCGCAGCCAGACGATTAGCTCCAGTGACGAGCGCTGGCTGAAGGAAGGCATCAAGGACGGTGAAGTCCGCCTCCATGTCAGCCCGAACAACGATCATCACCTGGATTGGATCGAATCGATCAAATCGCGCAAATCGCCCGTGGCGCCAGCAGAGGACGGTCACCGGTCGTGTTCGGCCTGCCTGCTGGCCCATGCCGCGATGAAGACCGGGCGAACGCTGAAGTGGGACGTGAAGGCCGAGCGATTCATCGGGGATGAGAAGGCCAACAAGCTGCTTTCGAGGCCCGAGCGCACTCCGTATGGCGCGGCCCGGGTGCTGGCGCGTTAGCCTCCATTGGCGATCGGGTATAGTCAGATCGAGATGAACCGCCGATCTTTTCTGACTTCGCTTCCGTGGGCCGCAACAGCCTTGAGAGCGGCAGCGTCGCCGCCACCGAATATCGTCCTGATTCTGGCCGACGATTTGGGCTGGTCCGATCTGGGGTGTTACGGTTCAGACCTGCATCAGACGCCGAACCTCGATGCGATGGCCCGGCGCGGCATCCGCTTCACCGAAGCCTATGCTGCCGCCCCGATCTGTTCTCCCACGCGCGCCTCGATCATGACGGGCAAGCATCCGGCGCGGCTCGGCATGACCATCTGGCGGGAAGGCTCGCTGAGGCCGCCAGACCGTAAACTGCCGCTCCTTCCGCCGCCATCCGAGCCCGATCTGGCCCAATCGGACATCACTCTGGCCGAGGCGCTGAAGCCGAAAGGCTATTTGACTACCCAAGTCGGAAAGTGGCACCTCGGGGATGCCGACCATTCGGCACAAGCCAACGGCTTCGACATCGGCATCGGCGGCACACACTGGGGCGCGCCCCAGACTTATTTCTACCCCTATCGCGGGAACAAGCGTTTCGGGGAGTTCCGGTATGTGCCGGGGCTTGATTTCGGACGTCCTGGCGAGTACCTGACTGACCGTTTGACCGATGAGGCCTTGCGGGTGATCGACTACGCCGGGTCGCAGCCATTCTTCCTCTATCTCGCTCACCACGCGCCACATACGCCGATCGAGGGCAAATCCGAAATTGTCCGGCGCTACCAGGAGCGCATCAAAGCGGGCATGAAGCACCGCAACGCCGCCTACGCGGCCATGGTCGAGAGCCTGGACGACAGCGTGGGACGGGTGGCCGCCCATCTGAAGCAAAGGAAGCTGGACCAGAACACTCTGCTGGTGTTCATGTCCGACAATGGCGGCTACATCAATCCGTTTGACGGCGAGCCAGTGACCAACAACGCCCCGCTGCGATCCGGCAAAGGGTCGCTGTATGAGGGCGGGGTCCGGGTGCCGATGATCTTCAGCGGTGCGGGCGTCGGCAGGCAGGGCGCGGTGGAACCGACGCAAGTGATGTCGACTGACATATATAGGACGATTCTCGATGCGGCCGGCCTGGGCGGGTCGGATGGCTACCTGGCGGCGGCGGATTCGGTTTCTCTTGCGCCGTTGATCGGCGGCCAGACTCGGACTTTGGGCCGCAGCCAGCTCTGTTTCCACTATCCGCACTACTACGCGACAACGACGCCGGCCTCCGCCATCCGCGTGGGCGGGTGGAAGTTGATCGAGTACTTCGAAGGCCCGAAGCTGGAACTCTACGATCTGGCGAGCGATCCCAGCGAGTCCCGCGATCTGGCCAGCGTTCGGCCCGATATCGCGCGCGACCTGGCTGCGAGATTGAAGGCTTGGCGGGAAGAGGTGGGCGCCCGGCTCCCGGTGAAGAATCCGGACTATCGGGCCTGACGCGCTGATGGGCTGTGCGGAGATGGAAAAAGGGCGCGGACATTGAAGTCCGCGCCCTGTAAATGACGGAGCTCGCTGAACTTACGGCCTAGGCGACCATCAACTCTTCAAGAATGTCGAGATTCTCTTCCTTGGCTCTGTCAGCCAGTTCCTGGCAGGTGATGCAAAACGGGGTCCAGGGGACCGCGTTCAGCCGTTTAGGGTTGATTTCTTCGTCGCAGTGGACGCAGACGCCGAACGAACCGTCGTTGATGCGCCGCAGAGCGGCGCGGACGTTTCGCAGCAGTTGCGATTCGCGGTCCAGATTACGGATGGCGAGCTCGCGCTCTGCGGCGTGCTGCACTTCATCCAGTGCGTCGGGGGATTTTTCGATTACGATGCCGTCGCGATCGCGCACGGCGTGGCTGAGCTCGGCCATTTTGGTCTCGAGCATCTGCCGGTGCTTGTTTAGCTCCGCTTTCGTCATTTCAGTCTCCAGTCTCAATCGCAGTCCCAGCAGGTGGGCAGTCCCTACAGGCCATTAGTCACTCACAGTGTCCAATCCTCTCACGGGAAGTAGACGCCAGGATGGATCACTTAGTTTCAAAATCTTAGTGAATGTTACTCACGAAACCTGATGTAAGCATTCCCTAAGTCGCCAGCAGCACGTACTCGTGGGGGGTGCCAAGCAATCGTCTAGGATATCACAACGCAAGCAATTTGGGGGCCAGTCTCAATTTTTTTTACCCACTGGCCCGAACCAGCCACGACGCACGTCCGCATTCTGGTAACGCGTCCATTTTGGATGTCTTCAAAGATCGACATGCGAGGTCGCATGGTACTCCAACTTATCGGCCAGTGCAACCCGAATGTTTAGCGTTGCAAAGGTAGAGACGGCAGTTTTGACTGAAAGTTTCAGATTCTTGATCAACTTTCATCAAACAGTGCGATTTTGTTCTGGTTGAGGCGTCTCAGTGGGCGACCCAGCCGATCTGGCCAAACGAAAGCCCCAGTTCGCGCTTCCCCGTGGATTCGAGATACGCTCGTGAGACCTCTATCTCGATCACCACCAGAGGTTTGCCTGTGAGGGCGGCCGGCGCGGGCAAGCGGAAATCGAAAGAGAGGTTCTGAGCAGTGATTCGTTCCTGACCGAGCGGGATGCCGCTGGCGGTGACAGTGACGGCAATGGGGCCATTGGCGAGACAGACCGCGGGCACAGAGCCGGCGAGGCGGAGTTGGAGGCTGGCGCTCTCGGGGCCGGCCAGGTTGACCACGGCCCGCTTGGCCGTCCAGCGCGCGCCTTCCTCGAGCTGGTACCAGCCCGGGCCCAGATGCCGTGTGGCGCTGTCCGAGCCGGCATCGATCGACTGGGGATGGCCTTCGATCCAGCTCTGGGGTAAGGAGCGCACGTACTGCGCGGTGATGTTGCGCAGGGCTCGATCCTCGATGCGGTAGACGACGGCCCGCCTCCAGAGCACCTCGCGGGCCGCAACCACCTGCGGAGCGATGGTGGGGCTGATGTCGCCCAACTCCGGGTGGGACTCGATGGATGCCTCCGAGCCCGGCACGAGCAGGACGCTTTGTACGCCGAGCAACCTATAAGGGCCGTCGAAGAACCCGCCCCAATACGTTTCACTGTCCATGCCTTCAATCAGAATCGTCTTGCCCGGGTGGACTTCCTGGGCGCGCTCCAATCCTTCGAACAGGACCCGGAGCCTATGGCCTCGTTCGAAGTGCCACCGCGAGATCGTCTTGGCGACCGGATAGGCGAACGTGAGCTGGATGAGGACGACCGCTGTCGCGGCGAGAGTGACGAAGCGGGCCTGGCGGCCGAGCAGCGCTGCCAGGGCCAGCGCGATGCCGAGCGAAGGGCCCGCCAAGTAATAGGTGGAGAAGTGATCGCGCAACGGTAGCACCGGGGCGATGGTGGCGACGAACCAGATCAGGCCAAAGGCGGCCACGCGCTGGCTCTGCCGCCAGGCGTAGGCAGCGAGACCGATCAGGGTGATTCCCGCGATCCAGGCAGGCGGTTCCCAGACCCAGGCGGGCATATGCCAGTGCTCCATGATCTGGCCTCCGGCGAGAGTCGTGCCGAAGTAGCGAGTCAGGGTCGGGATCATCTCCAGGTTCCAGTGCCGGGCGTAGGGTCCTGTTGCGGGCTTAATGGCAACAGCCTGGTGGAGGACGGCGTAAAACACGGAGACGGCCCAATAGGGCAATGTCCGCTTCCAGTGCCGCGGGGCGTAGAGTAGACACCATGCCAGCGCCAGGGCCGGGAAGACGACATGGATTTCCAGTGCGCCGAAGCCGAACAGGAAGACTGTAAATGCGGCCGCGTCCGCGGCCAGTGTGCGGCGTTCAGCCGCGCGAATGAACAGCAGCAGCGAGGCCAACAGAAAGAATGCGCAAAGGACCTGGTTATAGGTTGACAGCCAGGAGACGGGCGTTGCCAGGCCCGGGTTGATTACCCAAATCATGGGAGCCAGGCCGGCGACCAGGCGCGACCCGGTGAGGCGGAAGGCGAGGCTGGCCAGCATCCAGAGCGAGCCGATCTGGGTGAGGGCCACCAATGCGTGCATCGGCCTGGGGTCGGGGCCGAACAGACCATAGCCCGCCAGGAAAAAAGCCCGTTCCGACCAGGGGCGGATAGTGCCCTGGGCCTGGGGGGTGAATAGCAGCCGGGGCAGATCGCGCCATGACTCGAAGCTGAGCCATTGCTGGAGCCAGGCGAAGTCGTCCTGCTGGAACCAGCTTCGGAGCCCGTAGCGATAGACTAAGAGAAAGAGCAGGGGTGGGACGATCCAGGGCCAGAGCCGGAGCACGCGCGGGGTCATGGCTCGACGAACCCGATTGAAACCACAATCAGGCCCAGGTCACGCGACTCATCACCCAGGTGGGCGACCTTGTCCACCTCGAATTCCACCACCTTAGCCGGGCCGGCCAGGGCCTGTTTGTTTACGGGGAAGTAGACTTTCTGCCGTCCCGCGGCGGTGAGGCGTTGGGGCGCCAGCGCCTGGCCGTCGACCGATGCCCGGACCGTCAGCGGCAGCAACTGGCCGGCGATGGCGTCGGCGACCGCGCAATCAAGTTCCAGCTTGGCGCCTTCGACAGCGCCGCCGGGCGGCGGCTGCAGGCTGACAGCGAACTTGCGGCCGGTCCAGCGCCAGGAGTTGCCTTCGATCTGATTGAAGCCGCTGAGCAGTTGCGATTCGTCACGCGGATCGCTCATCGACACGCGCGATGCAAGTTCCGCGGGCTCCTCGACGGTGGCGTCTGGGTTTGGGCGGCGGTAACGCTTGCAGGCGGCGAAGGGTGCGAGAGCGGCTAAGTAAATGAAACTGGACCTTCGCAAGGCCGGACCTCCACCAGACAATTGTAGAACGTGGGGCCGCCGCCGATGTCAGTCAGACGGTCTGAAATGAGCGTGTTCACATTGACGCCCCAGCGGACCATGGGTGCGCGTACGACGCCGGGACGGGTGTAATCGCCGACAGAAGCGGTGAGGCGGATCACGCCGCGATCATTGTAGATGTCCACCTGTTGGCCGTCGGCGATGCAGCGCGCGGCGGCGTCCGTAGGGTGTATCTGAAGAATCGAGGTCTGAGCGTCGACGTCGGGACGGTGTCCGAACGAGGAATTCAACGAATCGTGATTCTTCGAAGAGACCAACTCGAGCGGGTAGCTGCCAGCCATTATGCCGAGACGCGACTCGACGGGTGGGGTGTAAGCGAGGTCCTCGGCCGACAGGTTGCAGCGGCCCGTGGGCGTCCGGAAGCCTCCTTCGGCGAAAGGCTTCTCTGGGACATTCAGCCGGATGGAGTGCTCGGCGACCAAACGATCCCACGTGAGCCCCTGAAGATGCGGTGACGGGGTGTCGAGCAGCGCCGAGACCATTTCTTTCGTGGTGTCGTCGAAGCAGGGCTCCGTGAAACCCATTCGTTTGGCCAGGGAGCGGAAGATTTTGACGTTGGGACGGGGACCGGGCGGGGGCTCCGAGGCTTTCAGGGCCAGTTGGAGATGGTAATGGCCGTATGCCAGATAGAGATCGTCGTGTTCGAGGAACATCGTCGCCGGCAGAACGATGTCGGCGAAGCGGGCGGTGTCGGTGAGGAAGTGGTCGATGACGGTGGTGAACAGGTCGGGGCGGACGAGGCCTTTGCGGACGAGTGACTGATTGGGCGCCATTGCGCCGGGGTTTGAGTTGTAGACGACCAGCGATTTGATCGGCGGGTTTTCGGTCTCGGTCAGGACGCGGCCGAGTTGCGACATGTTCAGCAAGCGTGCTTCGCGGCCGAGGGGAATCTGCTGGAGATCGGGGCGCTCGAGCGCCAGCCGGTTGAATTCGAAGGCGGCCGAGGTGGAAAGCTGGATGCCGCCGCCAAGATCGCGCCATGCGCCGGTGAGGGCTGGTAACAGGGCGATGGCCTGGACCGCGCGTCCGCCGCGTTCGGAGCGCTGGACGCCGTAGTTGAGGCGGATGACAGAGGGCTTCGTTGACGCGTAGTCGTGGGCGAGCTGCTCGATTTCGCGCGCCGGGATGCCAGTCAGGTGGGCGGCGCGGTTGGGCGGATACTGGGCAGCGAGGGCGGCGAGCGAATCGTAGCCGGTGGTGTATTGGTCGATGTAGTCTGCGTCGGTGAGGCCGTCACGGATCAGGATGTAGATCAGGCCGAGAGCGAGGGCGAGATCAGAGCCGGGGTAGGGGGTGAAATGGTGGTCGGCGAGGGTGGCGATCTTAGTGCGGATGGGGTCGATTACGTAGAGCTTCGCGCCTCGGCGGCGGGCTTCGACAATGAAGGGCCAGAGATGGACGTTGGTGGAGAGGATGTTCGCGCCCCAGGCGATGATGAGCTTCGCGTGGACGAAGTGCTCGGGCGCGGGGGCGAGGCGCTGGCCGATAGCGTTGACCAACCCGACGGTGCCGGGTTCGGAACAGATGGTGCGGTCGAGGCGGGATGCCCCGAGGCGGTGGAAGAAACGGTGGTCCATGCCTGAGCCCTGGAGCAGGCCCATGGTGCCGGCATAGGAATAAGGCAGGATGGCTTCGGAGCCGAACTCGGCGGCGTTCTGTTTCAGGTTCTCTGCGACGGCGTCGAGCGCATGGTCCCACGAGATGGGCTCGAACTGACCCGAGCCTTTCGGTCCGGTGCGGCGGAGCGGCGTGAGGAGGCGTGAGAGGTGATTGACGCGTTCGAGGTAGCGGGTGACCTTGGCGCAAAGAAAACCCTGGGTGACGGCGTGGTTGGGGTCGCCCTGGATCTTTGAGGCGCGACCGGTCGCGGGGTCAATGGTGACTAGGACCGAGCAGGTGTCGGGGCAGTCGAGCGCACAGGTGGCGAGGCGATGGACGGATGGGTCGAAAGCGGGCACGGGGATAGTTCAATTATACGGAGGGTGAGGCGGTCTTGTGGCTGGCAGGACGGGAAGGGCAGGAATTGGGCGGATTGGGGGAAGAAGTTCCAGTACTGGGGTGGTGGGAAGGAGCCGGATTGTTGTGGCGGGCCGCGCGGGCGAGCATGGGTCGTACCATGAAGAGCGCGTTAACGGTCTTGTTGATGGGTGCGGCGATGGCGTTGGCCGCGACGGGCGGGCGATATGATGTGCGGAACTACGGGGCGGCGGGCGCGGCGGCCACCGACGATACGGCGGCGTTGCAGGCGGCGATCACGGCGGCGGAGAGCGACGGCGGCGGGCGGGTGACGCTCGGGCCGGGGCAGTTTGTGGTCACTTCGCCGTTGGTGGTGAAGGGGCGGGTGTGGATCGAAGGGGCCGGGCCGGATCTGACCTTCATTGTGAACCGGGGCGGCGGCGGGGCGGTTGTTTTCGACTTCCATTCGCTGGGCGGGGCGCTGACACGCGGGGCGGGGATAAGGGGATTGTCCGTCGTGGCAGGGACGGTGGATTCACTGGCGAAAGACGGAAGCGCGGGCGTGGGCATCGAGGTGAGGGAAGCAAATCACCAGTTCCAGATCAGCGATGTGGTGGTGAAGAACCATTTCGTCGGGATCTCGCTGGAGGATTGCTGGTACGCACATGTGGATTCGGCGACGGTCTGGGCGGTGCGGGCAGTGGGCATCCGAGTGCGCGGTGGCGGGAGCAACAAAATCACCAATTCGACAATGTCGAACCAATCGACCAGCGGCGTGGAGGAGGATCGCAGCGCAGGTCTCGCGTACCTGAGCGGCGGCGGGCTGGATGTCGCGAATGTCCATGCGCTCGAGTTTGGCTTCGGTTTGCTGGTCCAGCCGGCGGCGGGCGAGGCGGCGCTGTACGGGTCGTTTACGCAGTTTTCGGCGGACACGAACCGCTTTGGCGGGTGCATGGTGGACGGGTCGGCGGCGGGTGCGAAGGTCTATTCGATGCGGTTCACCAACTCATGGTGCGCCTATAACGGGTTTTCCGGCGGACAATTTACGTATGGCGCGGCGGGGCTGCATGTCCGGGGTGCGGGCGTGGACACGGTGATCTTCACCGGCGGGGCGCTGCGGGAGAACGGCGGGCACGGGGCGTACATCGAAGGCGGCACGAACATCATCCTGTCGAACAACGAGGTAACGGCGAACGGCAATGCGCAGAGCCTGTTGTATGCCGGGGTGAAGATCGGCGACGGGGTGGCAGGCGTGCAGGTGCAGGGCAACCGGATCGGGCGGTTTGCGACGGTGCAGCGGGGTGAGACGGCGTGCGGGGTATCGATCGGAGTGGGGACGGACCAGTTCATGATTCTGGGGAACGATTTACGGGGCAACGGCGCGTCGTTCTGCGGGTCAACACAGACGGGTGCGACCAAACGAATTGCCGACAACCTGCCGTTTGGGCTGTAAACGCCCGCCTGCTAACCTGGAAGGCGGATTCGCCACGGGGAGGCAGGCATGATCGAGACCGGGCTCAAAGACAAAGTCATCATCGTGACCGGCGCGGCTGCCGGCATCGGCCTCGCGACGGCGCGGCGATTTGCCGCCGAAGGGGCCAGGATCGCCGGATGGGATGTGCAGGGAGACGTGGCGGCGTTCGACTCAGAGATGGCCGAGGCGGGCGGCGAGGGCGTCCTGATGCGGGTGGACGTGACCGATTCGGCGGCGGTGAACGCGGCTGTGGAAGAGGTCGCGGGGCGCTGGGGCGGCATCGACGTGCTGGTGAACAACGCCGGCATCCTGCGCGACTCGATGCTGGTCAAATACAAGGATGGCGCGGTGCAGTCGATGATGAGCGACGAGCAGTTCGACGCGGTCATTGACGTGAATCTGCGCGGTGTGTTCGTTTGCGCCAGGGCAGTGACGCCGAAGATGATCGAGCGTGGCGGCGGGGTGATCCTGAACGCGTCGTCGGTGGTGGGACTGTACGGCAATTTTGGCCAAACGAACTACATCGCGACGAAGGCGGGCGTGATCGGGATGACGAAGGTCTGGGCACGGGAGTTGGGGCGGCATGGAATCCGGGTGAACGCAGTGGCGCCGGGGTTTATTGCCACCGAGATCCTGGCGGCAATGCCGCAGAAGGTTCTAGATTCGATGACCTCTCGTACGCCACTGGGGCGCATGGGGCAGCCGAAGGAGATCGCCGAGGCGTATGTGTGGCTGGCGTCCAAGGCGGCGTCGTTTGTGACGGGCGCGGTGTTGAGCGTCGATGGCGGTGTGGTGACGGGAACCTAGCAGGAGGCCGGTCATGAAAGAGATCTACATTGCGGCGTATCACCAGTCGGAGTTCGGCAAGCTGATGGGCATGACCGTACCGGGGATCGTGCAGGCGGCGGTCGAGGGCGCGTGCGGGGAGATCGGCGTGCCGGCGAGCGAACTCGGCACGGCGTCGATCGGCGCGGCCTGCGGATTCACGCTGAACGGGCAGGGGTTACTGGCCGGATTGGTGGCGGACGTCGAAGGCATGGCCGGTAAACCGATCGAAGCGGTGGAAAACGCCTGCGCCTCCGGCGGGCAGGCGGTGCTGTCGGTCATTCAGAAACTGCAACTCGGGGTAGCCGATACCGGCATCGCCATCGGTTACGAGAAGATGCGCGGCCCTGACGGCAAGATGGACGGCAAGCTGATTGGTGAAGTGCTGGGCTACTTCTCGCATCCCGAGGACCGCGAGGGCAAGACCTTTGTCTTCCCGCATATCTTCGCCGAGGTCATGCGCGACTACATGGTCGAGCACGGCGCGACCGAGGCTGACCTGGCGGCGATCGCGGTGCAGGAGTACGCCAACGCGCGGCTGAACCCGAAGGCGCAAATGAGAAAGGCGAGCGTCACGCTGGAGCAGGCGCTAAAAGTCGAAGGCATCAATCGCTATGTGGTCGATGGGCTGCCGTTGAAGACCTACGACTGCTCGCAGATCACAGACGGCTATGCGTCGCTGATCCTGGCCACGGACGAGGGTCTGGCGCGGCTGGGCGTGAAGCGGCAGGATGCCGTCGAGGTAGCCGGATGGGGGCAAGCGACCGATCCGCTAACCAGGACCGGCCGAGATGTGCTGCGTCCGGCGGGGGCTTACAAGGCGATGAACGCGGCGTATGCCATGGCGGGGCTCAGATCCGCAGACGTGAATGTGGCCGAGGTGCACGACTGCTTCACGGTGATGGGGGCGATCGGGACCGAAGTGATCGGCAAGGCAGTGCCGGGCCAGGGCGCGAAGTATTGGGTGGACGGAAAAGCCGCGCCCGATGGCGAGTGTGGAATCAACACGTCGGGCGGTTTGATTGCCAAAGGCCACCCGGTGGGGGCGACGGGGGTGGCGATGATCGGGTGGGCGGCGATGCAATTGCTGGGCCGTGTGCCCGAGGGCTTGCAGGTGGCCGCGCCGAGCGTGGCTGCGACGTTCAACATCGGCGGGCCAATCTGCGCGTCGGTTTGTACGGTGTTGAGGGCTGGCTGCGGCGGGTGAGTCGCTGATGTAGGCGGCTCGTGAGGCGCGTCTCGACACGAATGTCGAGACGGCAGACCAAGGGTCTGCGCTACGAGGCTACAACGGCTTATTGGAAGCGGCCGCGGTAAGACCAGAGGCCGAGTGCCGGGTTCGAGATGAAGAAGATCTCCTCGCCGCCGACGATATTGACGCCATCCTTCAGCTTGGCGGAATCATACTTCCGCGTCATCTCGTCGAGATCGGCGTAACGGAAGCTGACGCTTTCGACTTCCTCGCGGGTCAGGTGTCCGGGACAGTATGTGATGGAGAAACGCTCCTCTGAGGAGCCGTGGATGAGGTGAGCCGCGGCGCTGAGGTTGCCGGCCAGATCCTCGTTTTCCTTCACCGCCTGAAGAACCTTCGGCGTGCCAACGTAGCCATACTTGCGGATGAGTTTGTCGATGGCCGGGTCCTCGCCGAATTCGCGGACGCCGGGAGCGAGGACAATCAGTTCGCCACCGTCAGCCAGGGCCATGCGGGTCCGGTAAACCGACTTATTGCCGAGCCAGGTGCTTTTGAACTCGCTCGGGTCCAGGTAGACGACGGCTTTGCGGATTTCGGTCTCCATCATCTGGAAATTAACTTTCAGGCTCAACTCCGAGGCCATTTCGAAGCACTCGATGGTGTCGCTGACGAAAAGCCCGCGCAGGGCCAGTTTTCCTTTTTCGTTCTTCGAGACGACGGTCTGCATGTAGACGATCGGCAGATGGCGGGCGAAGTTGTCGGAGGCGTAGTTGAGGACGCGGCGGACGGGCGTATCGGCCCGGCCCATCATCCTCTCCATCCCATACACCGCGCCCAGGAAGTGGCTTTTATTGATGCCATCGGCGCCGCCTGTGCCAACGAAGATGTTCTTGTTGTAGTTCGCCATGCCGACCACTTCATGCGGCACCACTTGGCCGATGGACAGGATCAGATCGAAGCCGCCCTCGACGAGCAACCGGTCCACCTGGGCGGGCCACGAGTAGTCGAGTAGGCCCTCGGAGACTTGGGCGACGTAGTGGCCGGGCACCTCGCCGAGGGTGACCAGGCCCTGGCGCCAGTCGTGGACGCGGAATCGTGATGCCGGCACGCCGGGGAACATGTGTTCGATCTCTGGCGCGGTCATGGCGAAGTGCGTGCCGAGTGCGGGCAAGATGGCGGCCAACTTGTCGCCGTAGTAAGCGAACACATAACGGGTAATCTCGCCGGCGCGGGAATGGTAGCGGGTGTAGTCGGGCGGGATGGCCAAGACTTTGTTGCGTTCGCCCAGCGCATCCAGCGCGCTGAAGACCGCTTGCTTCAGTTGTTCGGGCGAGTATTCAGTGGTCTCGCTGCCGGCGGCGTAATAGAGGCTCATCATCCAACAGTCTATCAACGCGCTGCTGCCGGGGCTCTACCTGATGGGGCCTGTTCAAGGGTTGTTGCGCTAAGATGAGAGGGATTCGATTTCCATGCAGCCGCTGCTCGATTCGCTTGATCCGGCCTCGCGCGAATACGCTCTAGCGCATTCGCTCGATCCGGCGCGCCTGCCGGCGCACATCGGCGTGATCATGGACGGGAATGGGCGGTGGGCCAACCGCAGGCTGCTGCCGAGGGTGGCGGGGCACCGGGCGGGCGTCGATTCGGTGCGCATGACTGTCGAGACCTGCGCCATGGCGGGCATTGAAGTCTTGACTCTGTACGCCTTTTCGATCGAGAACTGGAAGCGCCCACGCGCAGAGGTCGAAACCCTGTGGCGGCTGCTGCATTTCTATCTTGGCCAGGAACTGGGCCGGCTGCTCGACAACAACGTGAAGTTGAAGGCGATCGGACGTGTCGACGCCTTGCCGGCGGCAGTGCTGAAGGAACTCAACGCGGCCATCGACGCGACGTCGGCCAGCACCGGCCTGACATTGAATCTTGCCATCAACTACGGCGGCCGGACCGAGATTGTCGATGCCGTCAACTCTCTCCTCGAGGAAGCCAGGCGAGCCGGCACTGCCGGCCGGCTGACGGTGACTGAACAAGACATTGCCGGCCACCTTTACACCGCCGGCCAGCCCGAGCCCGACCTGCTGATCCGCACCTCGGGCGAGAAGCGGATCTCGAATTTTCTGCTCTGGCAGAGCGCCTACTCAGAACTCTACATCACGGAAACCTGCTGGCCAGATTTCAGCCGCACGGAACTGCTCGAGGCGCTGGCCGAATACCAGCGCCGCGACCGCCGCTTTGGCGGTTTGCAGAGTGGGCCGGGAGAGCCGGAGCGGCTCGAAGTCGCTGATGCCGTCAGCCTCCCCACTCCATGAAACGGCTCATTACCGGACTCATCCTCACCCCGTTCTTCTTCTATGTCGTCGCGCTGGGCCCGTCGTGGGCGTTTCTGGCCTCGCTGGCCGCGGTCGGACTGTTTTGCCTGTACGAGTTTCTGGGTATCCTTTCGGCTCGTTTCCCCAGCTACGAGAGCCTGCAGCGCAATCCGGCGATCTATGCGGCCGGATTGTTCTTCATGGTCCTGCCGTCGCAGGAGGGCGTGCTGCTGACGCTGCTGGCAATGCTGTTGATGGTTGCAGTGCTGCGGATGCGAGATCTCGCAGGCTCACTGCCGATGGCCTCGGGCGCAATGCTGGGCGTTGTCTACATCTTCGGCGCCTGGCGCTGCGGTGTCTTCCTGAGGGCGATGGACCCATGGTGGATGCTGTTCGCCCTGGCCATCAACTGGCTGGGCGACACGTGCGCCTACTATGCCGGCAGTGCGTTCGGCAAGCACAAGATGGCGCCGCGCGTGAGCCCGGCCAAGAGTTGGGAAGGCGCGGCAGCTTCGCTGCTCGGAGGCATCGTGATCGGCACACTCTTTATCCAGTACCAATTCCCACACGTCGGGGTTGGCAGGGCGATTGCGCTTTGTGCCACGGCGAACATCGCAGGGCAATTGGGCGATCTGGCCGAATCGGCTTTCAAGCGGGGCGCGGGAGTGAAGGACAGCGGCAACCTGCTGCCAGGTCATGGCGGCTGGCTGGACCGCGTTGATTCGTCGCTGTTTTCCGTCCCCGTCGTCTATTGGTTGCTGACCCAGCAGTGGTTCTTGAAATGATCTTCGACGCCGTCGAATTCGCCGCGGCCGCTCACCGCGGCCAGTACCGGAAGGGGACGTTGATCCCCTATCTGATGCATCCGCTGGCGGCCGCCCGTACCGTGATTGTGGCCGGCTGCCCCGAGCATGTCGCTGCCGCGGCGATACTTCATGACGTTATCGAGGACACCTGCCACACGATTGACGATATCCGGGGCCGCTTCGGCGACCGGGTGGCCGCGTTGGTCCATGCCTGCACTGAACCGAACCACCGCGACGCCAGTTGGGAAGAACGCAAGCAACACACTGTGGACACGTTGGCTTCGACCACCGACCAGGAGATTCTCATGGTCGCCATCGCCGACAAGCTCGACAATATCCGATCGATCCGGGAGGATCTGGCGCTTCGCGGCGAACTGACCTGGACGCGTTTCAAGCGAGGCAGGGAAAAGCAGGCATGGTACTATCGCTCCCTGAGCCGGGTGTTCGGCGAACGCATGGACGGGGAGGCCGGGCGAAAGCTGGCGACGGAGTTTGAACAGGAGGTCCGCCTTGTGTTCGACGAATGCTCAATCGCTTCCTGACGGCGAAGGATTCTTGGGCAGAGCATTGCGCCAAGGGGTGACGACGGTGAATTGTTTCATGCGTTCCAGGTCGGCGTCCAGGTCATATGGCTTGATCTTGCCTTGCCGGACGGCCTCCTCATAGGCGAACCTGAAGTTCCAGGCGTACTCGACCCCGAGGAGTGTCAGTTTTGGGCCGATCTGGTAGAAGACAGAGGGCACGCCTGAATCACCCGGCGCTGCTGAGCGCTGCGTCAGACTCAAGAACAGCCGCCCCGACTGAAGATTGATCCCCAGCGGGTTGCTCACGTCGAACAACCTGCGCGTGTATTCGGAAGATGGAAAGATGATCCGGCCCAGTTCCCGTGGCTCCCCCACGCCGAGAAGTTGATAATCGAGGTGCGATTCCCTTGATGCCCCGCTGAAGTCCATGGGGTCGAGAGCAACGAGCGAGGATGTCTTGGTCGGGTTGTGGTTTGCGAGCAGGTAGAGTTCGAGCTTCCCGTCGGCGTCGAGGTCGGCCGCGGTTGCGCCATTGATATGTCCGCTGTGCCAGTATTCCCTTAGCACTTTGCCCTGCGGAGATAGAGCGGCGATGTGGCTCGGATAGTAGATGGAATGGGTGCCCACCGCCAGCAGGAGCGGTGGCTTGCCGGTGTTATCCTCAAGCACGAGGACCATCCGGACGAAGTAGGGCGGCGGAAACTGCTCCTTTTGAGTCGAGACGAGACGCCCGGGCTTGTACCGCCAGCGGATTCTTCCGTCAGATTCGAAGCAAAAGAGCTCGGAATCACTGACTAGCTTTGGATCGGCCGTGCGGGTGAAAAGGACTTCGCGCTTGCCGTCGCCATCCAGGTCGCCGATCCAGGGCCGCGTCTCCCGGAATGGATCTCCACCTTCGCGCCCTTCCCATTGGGCAAAGAGCTTGTTCGTGAATTCATGACGCCAAATGGGACTTCCCTCTGAATTCTTGACGACCAACGTCCGGCCTTCGATGACGAACGACGAAGGGACGGGTTTGGGCCGGAGGAGGAATGCGGATCCGGCAACTATGGTCACCAGCAGGATGCTGGCAGCGACCCAGTGGCCGCGCCTTGAGGTCCGTGATTGCCGTGGCTCCGGGTCCGGAACGATGGGTTCCGCGATGCAGTCCTCCGCGCGCCCGGCCCAAGCCTCCAATTCGTCTTCGTAGGCATAGACCCTGCCCTTAACTCCGGGCATACGGTGCACAGGTAGGCCGCGTTCTTCTTCCCAGAGCTGGACTGTCCGGACCGTGACGCCGAAGTGCGCGGCTATCCCCTTCCAGGAGGAGACGAGTCTACGCGGTGGCTTGGCATCCGGAAACATGCGTGATTCGAAATGCGAGTATACCGGATTTAGCTGAATTGCAAGGTATACCCAAATGGGTGAATCGACTTCGAAATGTCAGCAACTGAAAAGAGGGCACAAATGGCAAAGGCCCGCCAGATGGCAGGCCTTTGATGGATTCTACTTACAGATCTAAGTCCAGGACCATCCTTTGCGCAGGATCGGTTTCAGATATTGGTTGGCGGCATTGTTGTTCGTGAAGCGCATCTTCACCGGGTCGTACTCGAGCTTGCCCTCAACGCGCAGGGCGGCCACGCCCAACAGCATCCATTCGACAAACGGGGCGGCCACGTTGAAGTTGGAGCAGGCCGGGTCGCCGCCCTTGCAGGCGCGGATGAAGTCGCGCATGTGGCCGGGCGAGCGGGTGAGCAGGGGGGCAGGCATCTGGTAGTCCTTCATCTTTTCGATTGGGATCAGGCGCGTGACATCGCCGTAGGTACCGGTGGTCAGCATGCCCTTATCGCCGATGAAGAGGCTGCCATCAGGGGTGGGGAAGCGAAGCTGTTCCTTCGGCACCGCTTTCATGGCCTCGAACTGTTCCCAATTGAAGACACGGCCGGGCGAGCGGAAATCGTTGCCCGCCTGGCGCATCATGCCTGGGAAGCCGTCTGGCGCCTGACCTTGGCCACGCCGCCCGCCCTGGCCGCCGGCCGGAGGTCCGCACGGACCGCCCTGGCCAGCAGCTCGCATCAGGGAGGGTGGATCGCCGATCCATTCGCCCTCGGGCACGCCCTGGACCTTCGGGTTTTCTTTCAAGCCGTCGTACCAGAAGACCTTCAGAGCGGGCATGTTTCCGTAGGGGGCGAAGTCGTAGCGGGTGACCGAGGCTTTGGGGAACATGAAGGGGCTGGTGCCTTCCTTCTTGATACACTCGACGCCGACGATCTGGCGGTTGGAGAGGTGCAGCGCCATGTTCGGGGCGCCGAGGATGTGACAGGCCATATCGCCAAGAGCGCCGCATCCGAAATCATAGAAACCACGCCAGTTGAATGGCTGGTAGAAGTAGCCGCCCCAGCGGTCGGGTTCGGTCTTGCCGCCCGCGGTGAAGGCACGCTTCTCGGCAACGCCAAGCCAGCAATCCCAGTCGAGCGTTTCGGGGATGGGGTCCTCCTTCGGGATTTCGGTAAGGCCCTGCGGCCACAGCGGGCGGTCGCTCCAGGCGTGGACTTCGGTGACGTTACCGATCTCGCCGCTCCAGATAATCTCGGCGGCCTGGCGCGTTCCCTCGTTTGAGTAGCCCTGGTTGCCCATCTGTGTGGCGACCTTGTACTTGTTGGCGGCAGCCATCAGCTCGCGGGCTTCCCAGACGGTGCGGACTAGCGGTTTCTGGACGTAGACATGCTTCTGGCGCTCCATGCACCACATGGCCGCCATGCCGTGCATGTGGTCCGGCGTGGCGACGATGACGGCGTCGATGTTCTTGCCTTCCTTGTCCAACATCTTCCGGAAGTCGCGATATTTCGGCGCATCTGGGAAGCGTTTGAAGGTCGCGGCCGCGCGGCGATCATCGACGTCGCACAACGCGACGACATTCTCTGTCGGGGCGGCGGCGCCAAGATTCGATGCGCCTTGGCCGCCAGAGCCAATCGCCGCGAAGTTCAGTTTCTCGTTGGGCGACTTATAGCCCAAAGCCTTCATCGAGGGCGTACTGCCAAAACCCGCGGCCGGGACCGCGCCTGCCAGCAGCGACCCATAGAAAAAGTGACGTCGAGTGGATTCAAATGCCAAAGCGAAACCTCCCGCAACCATCGTATGCCCAAACCGGGCGATCTGTACGGATATCCGCAGATAGGAGGCGTCGGCTGGTTGCCCGCAGGTTACTACGCTTGCGTCCTGGGCAATTTGTCGAATTCGACCACACCGCAGCGATTGGCCCAGTTCTGCCAATCCTGGGCCATGCGCTGGACGCGTTGCGGGTCTCTGGCTGCCAAATCGTTCATCTCACAGCGGTCAGGGGCAAGATTGTAGAGCGCCCAGGGCTGACGGTTGTTGGCCACCAGCTTCCAGCTTCCCTGGCGGAACGCCTTGTGGCCCTGGTGCTCCCAGAACAGCCCTCCCGAATTTCGCGGCACGCCGCCACCGTGAACAAGGCAGGTGGTGAGGGAGGTGCCCTCCATGGGCTGAACCGGCTGGCCCTGGTTCGCGGATGGATAGTCGGCGCCGCCGAGGTCGAGCAGTGTCGGCATGATGTCGATCAGGTGGGCCGTCTCGTGGGTGATGGCGCCGGGTTGGCGGATCAAGCGGGGATAAGCGGCGATGGCAGGCGTTGAGATGCCGCCCTCGTGTGTGTATTGCTTCCACAGCCGGAACGGCGTATTCGAAGCATTGGCCCACGGCTTGCGGTAGGAGGTGAAAGAGTCGGCCCCACCGGGCACGGGCGACTTCGCCGCCTTTTCACCGCCAATGTTCTCCTCGGCACACCCGCCGTTGTCGGCCAGGAACAACACGAACGTGTCGTCGGCCTGGCCCGACTTCTCGATCTCGCCCAGAACGCGTCCGATATTCTGGTCCATACGATCGATCTGGGCGGCGTAAACGGCCATGCGCAGATCCCATTCCTGCTTCTGCTCCTGGGTGAGTGAATCCCAGGCCGGCACGTCGTGGTCGCGGGTAGACAGGCCCCACGCGCGATCGACCATGCCCATGGCCACCTGCCGCTCGTGGCGCTCGCGGCGCATCCGGTCCCAACCGGTCATATACTTGCCTCGGTACTTGTCGATGTCCTCGGGCAAGGCGTGAAGGGGCCAGTGGGGCGAGGTGTAGGCAAGATAGAGGAGGTATGGGTTGGGCTTGGCCGATGCCGAACGAACCATCTCAACGGCGTGATCGGTGATGGCGTCGGTCATGTAGAACTTGCCCTTTTCCGGGGTGTAAGGCTTGTCATTGAGAGCCATCTTGCGGCCCTGCGAAAGCTCAAAGTAGCTGGATGCGCCGCTGATGAGGCCGAAGTAGCGGTCGAAGCCGCGGTCGGTGGGCCAGTAGGGGCGGTTTTCGCCGACATGCCACTTGCCGGACATCAGCGTGGTGTAGCCGGCCAGCTTCAATGCCTCGGCGATTGTGACGCAGCGGCGGTTCAGATATCCCTGATAGGAAGGTAGTCCACGATCCTGGATCATGTGGCCGACGCCAGCCTGGTGGGGGTAAAGGCCGGTGAGCAGACTGGCGCGCGTCGGGCAGCAGCGGGCGCAATTGTAGAATTGCGAGAAACGGACGCCGCGGCCAGCCAGACGGTCCAGGTTGGGCGTCGAAATCTCGCCGCCATAGGAGGCGATGTCGGAGAAGCCCATATCGTCGGCCAGGATGACAACCAGGTTGGGCCGCTTGCGGCGAACGGGCGCAGGTGCGGCGGCGCCGGCCAGGAGAGAGGTAAAATCGCGTCGGGTCATCACAGAGTTGAATATATCCCGAAGGGGAGGTTGCCATGTACAGAAGAGCGCTCTTGCCCATGATCGCCACCACCTTGCCGCTGCAAGCGCAAACCAAACAGGCGCCGGCGGCCAAGCAGGACGCTCCGAAGCCGGGTCCGGCGAGTATGCAGATGCAGATGCAGATGGACATGATGCGCCGGGACATCGCTGAACAACTCCGGCAGGAGATGCGCGGACAACTGAAGCAGGATCTGAAGCAGGAACTGAAAGCCGAACTGCGCCAGGAATTGAAGATGGAACTAAAGATGGAGTTGAGGCAGGAATTGAAGCCCGAACTGCGAATGGAACTGAAGGATCAGATCAAGATGGAGCTGAAGATGGAGTTGCGCTGACGGGCCGGACTCCGCCCTCAATCGTGCGCTGGCGGGTGTACACTCATTAAGATTCACGCCGACGCGGAGGAGACTATGGCATTCAGCAAACCCGGCCCGAAGTACCGTGTGACAAAGATGGTGGAGGCGCGCAAACTCCATCCGAAAAGTCTGATCCCGCTGACCGAGCCACCGCTCCAATTGCCCTTCACCGCGATCCTGGAGGGTTTGACTCTGGAACGCGAAATGTACCGCTTCTACTATCTGGGGCTACCCTACCAATGCCCACAGAAGGTGATGAAGTCGGCCATCGAGAAGATAGAAGAAGCTGCGGCTAAGCCTCCGGGAGAGGAAACGGAAGAGGCTGAAGGGACCGTGGACGCCGTGGCGGTGGAGGAGGCTGAACCCGCCGCCGCGCCCGCTGTCAGGCAGTCCACGAAGGCGGCGCCGATCGCCGGAGGGTTCGTTTGGCAGCAGGTTTCGACGAACCAGGGTGCGTTGCTCAGAGGGAAGGTGCCGGGCGGATGGCTGGTGAGGTTGCAGGGCGACATCTGTTTCTACCCTGATCCGGGGTACAAGTGGGACGGCTCGACGCTGGATTGAGCCGGGTTGCCGGGACGTGGATGGACCGCGGTTGACGCTGCCGGCGTCCGATTTCCCGAACTCGCCGGCGGCGTGTTTCGTTTACTCGTGTGAAGGGAACGACAATGGCCAACACAACGCCGCACACCGTGGACAGCATGCCGGAGGCGTCGAAGAAGAAGGATCGCCAGACCGCCCAGTTGATCGTCAAGGGCAGGGCAGTGCGATGTCCCATGTGCAACCACGAATGGTTCTGGGAGAAGAAGGTCCTGCTCAATAGCCGGGGCATGACTTTCATCGGCCTCGACTGGGCCAACCGCGAGTCGCGCGCGATGGTCTGCGACGACTGCGGGCACGTGCTGTTCTTTGCGCGGTGAGGAGCACCCGCTCAGCGCTGCGGCCCGTAGCAAGCGCCGCGCGTCTTCAGAGCCTGTGCGGCTGAACGAACCAGCAGGGACGGAGATTCGAGCGCCACGGATATGGCTTGCTCATACTCGTTGCGGCTGCGGGCCGCGCCTTCGGGTTGCTTCTCGTACTCATAGCCTTCGGCTGCGCATAGCCAGCGGTGGGCGGCGAGTAGCGGCAAGTAGGCGCTGAAGGGTCCGGACGGGTGCGCGGCCTGGTAGTTCAAGGCGAATCTAGCTTCGCGTTCGGGGCAGTCGTGGTAACCCTCCCACTCGTAGCAGGGCTTCAGTTCGCTGACGTAGGCGAGGGCGAGCGCAGGCGCTTCTGGGTCGGCGGAGACGGCGGTGAGGCGGCGTTCGTAGAGGACGTAGGCGGAGTAGACCATGCCGAATTCGCCGGTCTTGGCGATGCCGGTTCGCTTGGAGCGGTAGGCCTTGAAGCGCCATTGGTGTTGTTCCAGTTCCGCCCGGAGCGCGGGCGGGTATGCGGCGGGGCGAATCCGGATGTCCACGCCGAAGACCAGGAGGTCGAGGAGTTCATCGCTTGCGGTGTTCCGGGAGGGCTGGGCGGAGAGGGGGAAGGATAACACCGTCAATGTGATCGCAAGCCACCACTTGCGCGGGATGCTTTCGTCGAGCAGGACCTTCATGCGGCTCGCGAGGGTTTCGCCGGTGATTCGGCGCTCTTGGCGGCGTAATCCAGAACCGCCGGCACCGGGTCTCTCGTGACATGGAAGTTCTCGAGGACTTCCTCGATCGAAGAGCACTTGAGGTTTTCGGAAATCGCTGAGACGGGAACGCGGGTGCCGCGGAAGACCCAGGCTCCGCCCACCTTGCCAGGGATGCGTTCAACCGCGGGGCATTTGGACCAATCCAGGGCAGCCATGGCGCACTTGTTCCCATGGTACGGCATGTCGGCCGGAAACGTGCGTGAGGAAACGGACGGCCCGCTGTGGGTTGGCGGGGGAGATCCCCCGAGTGAGGTTGACAGGGCTGGCTCGCAGAGACGCTCAACTTGTTGCGCGCGCTCGCGAGCGGTATGATTCTGGTATGACCAGTTCGAAGATAGCTATCAGTTTGCCGAGGGAACAACTGGCGCGAGTCCACAGGGAAGTCCGGGCCGGGCGGGCGGATTCGGTGTCGGGCTATATTGCGCTCGTCCTGGCCGAACAGCAGAAGCGCGAGTCGCTCAGGGTCCTGCTGCGTGATCTGATCGAGCAATACGGCGAGCCGTCAGCAAGGGACACGAAATGGGCAGAGCGCGCACTCGCACCGCGGCGGGCCTAGTGCTGGATGCGGGCGCGCTGATCGCCCTGGATCGCGGCGACAAGCGGATGATCGCCCTGCTGCGACAGGCGCTGGCCCAAGGCCGGACGTTCCAAGTGCCTGCCGGCGTGGTGGGACAGGCCTGGCGCGATGGCCGCGTGCAGGCGACGCTGGCGCGGTTCCTGCGGAGCGACGAAGTGGAGATTGCCCCTCTCGATGAGCAACTTGCCCGCGCCTGCGGAGAACTCTGCGGGGCCGCGAATTCGGCGGACGTGATCGACGCGTCCGTGGTGATCCTTGCCAGGGGGCGGCGGGACCCTATTGTCACAAGCGATCCGGATGACCTGCGGCGGCTGGACCCGGGGGCTCAGGTTATTGCGGTGTAGGCGGGCGCAACTCCCTGTTCGGGAAGCGCCAGCGTGCGGGAGGTTAGAGAGACGGATCTTCGGGGAGAGAGGCGGGTCCGAAGATGGAGCGGATGAGGTCGCGGGCGGCCTGGTTCTCGGCGGATGGGTCGCTTTCGGCGACGAAGCGGTTGAACGCGGCTTCCAGTTGAGCTTTCGGCTCAGGTTCGGCGCGGACGGCGGGGGTGGTTTGAGCGTTGGTGGCGTGGGCGAGTTGGGTGACCCGTTTTGAACCGTGGCCGGAATTCAATCCAGGCTGAGGCCGTTGGCCTTTCAGGAAACGGCGCCCTTCGGGGCTGGCCCACCAATCGGCTTCCTGGTGCTCGCTTGAGAACATCAGAATCGCGGGTGCTTTCTGGTTCTTTGCGCCCATGCTATTGGACCCTGTCGAGTCCGAGGGCGAAGACGATTGCGGATTTCGGTTCTCTCATCGAAGCGGAAGGAAGCCGGCCGCGTTCCATCTTCAGTCTAGCCTGAGTCTGCAGAGGCAGGGCATTTTCATCAACCTGAGACCGTGCGTCTCAACGTCCGGATGGCGTCATTCGCAACCTGGGACGCGCGCAGCGGCTTGGACGGCAGTCCCCCCGCTACGGCCGCCGCAGCGAAGCCGGGAAAGGCGTGATCGTAAGGTCGAGTTTGACGGCCTCGCCTTCCCCCAGGCGGACGGTCCTCGCCTGTTGGGAGAGGCCGAGCCTTAACACGGCTTCCTTGACCGCCCCGGTGTTCACGCCGGCCATCGCGAACGCGAAAGCGTGATACGTCCCGGGACGAAGGTCTTCGATGGCGAAACGCCCCTGATCGTTGCACACTGCGACGCGGACTTCCTGGCCGAGGATGTAATCCTCCTGGGCGGCATCGACCAGCACTACTTTGATGCCGGCTCCGTTCTCGACCCGGCCCCACGCCCGAGCGGGTTTGGACGAAAACACTAGCTTCACAGGCGGCGATTGTTGCGTGAGATCCACGACTTTCCCAGTTATGTCCGCCGATCCCAGCTCGATCGATTTGAGGTAGTAACCGCTCAGGGCTTCAGGCTGACCAAGCCGGTACCGGCCGGCATAGACCTCCTCGAAACGCGTAGTGCCATCGGGTTGGGGCCCTGCATGGGCAACCTGCTCGTCGGGGCCGGCTTCTGGAAACAGCCAGACAAACGGGCGTTTCCCGTCACGTGGGAGTCCTTCGAATACTACGTCCAGCGCAAATGGCTGCGCGATCTGAAGGGGAATTCCATCCAGGTCTCGCCGCGGCATGACAAGTTGCGTGAAGCCCTTCAGGACAACCTCGCCACGCTTGGCTGTGGCGACTACTTGCCATTCGCCAGGGCGGACGGAAGGAAACTCAAAGCCGCCATCGGCGGAGGAGGCCACTTTCGCCTCCGCGGCGCCCCAGCCGATCTCTGAGAGAAGCGAGACGGAGGCTCCGGAAACCGGCCTGCCTTCGTCATCGGAAACCACGCCTCGCAGGCAGTGCACCGGCGCAGCGCGAAGCATGATTTCATACTCTGGGGGTTTCGCGCCTTCTGCCACAATCAGCGTCTCGGCGGCGACGAGTTCCACGGTGTCGGGGAAATAGGTTGGCGCCCAGGCCCAACGCTCACCTTCGGACGGCCTAATGGAGAGCG
>CAZSBK010000072.1:0-26648 GCA_964604945.1 uncultured Candidatus Solibacter sp. | reverse complement strand
CTGACACTGCAATACCTGGACGGCGACCAATGGAAAGCGGCCGGCGGGGTTGTGGGGGGCGCGCAAGGGCGGATCGAGTTCGATGACGTCGAGACGACGGGTCTGCGGATCGAGTTCGAAGCGCCGGCGGGCACAGGCGCGACGCTGGCGGAGTGGAAGGTGGGTCAGGCCCAGTGAGGTGAGCGGAAGCTGTCGCTGCGCGGGCGTGCCCAGGCGGCGAGCAGTTGGCGGCGTGAGAGTAAGGCCATAGGGGTATTTTAGGGTAGGGTGGACTGTACCGTAACGTATGGCAGACTGTGTTGCGTCTGTAGTACAGTGATGGTCGAGTAGGCGTGATTTGAGATTTGGAGGTCTGATTAGACATGCTTGGAACAATTCGCCGCGTAGTGGTCCTGGCGGGCGCCGTGACGCTGTTCGCCGGACTGAGCTTGGCCCAGATGGGTACGTTTATCGGCCGCGTGATTGGAGCTGACGGCAAACCGCAAAAGGATGTTGTCATCAAGATCGAGCGGACCGACATCAAAGGCAGCTGGCAGACCAAGACGAACAAGAAAGGCGAGTGGATCTACAGCGGCATGCAGTCGGGCGGCCGCTACACCATCTCATGCATCGTGGACGGAAAGGCGATGGACACGGTCAATGGCGTCCGCGCCACGATGGGCGAGCCAGTCGAGATCGATCTCTGCAACCTGCAAAAGGTGGCGGCGAAGAACGCGGCCATGCAGAAGGCCATGGAAACGGGCCAGGTGACGCAGGAGATGGCGCGCGACATGACGCCTGAGCAGAAGGCGGCCATGGAGAAGACGATCAAGGAGCGGTCCGAGTCGATCAAGAAGAACAAGGCTCTGAACGACGCTTTCAACGCCGGAATGACCGCCATGCAGGCGAAGGACTATCCCGCGGCCATCGATGCACTGAACAAGGCCGGCGAGCTCGATCCGAAGCAGAATGCAGTTTGGGCGAACCTGGCCTCCGCGCACGAGGGTCTGGGTGGCACTCAGACCGGCGAGGCGCAGACGGCCTCCTATCAGAAGGCGACTGATGCCTACATCAAGGCAATCGAACTCAAGCCGGACGACGCGGGCTTGCACAACAACTACGGTCTGCTGCTGGCCAAGATGAAGAATATGGATGGCGCCGCCGCGGAATTGGACAAGGCGGCCACGCTGAACCCGACTGGCGCCGGGCAGTATTACTTCAACCTGGGCGCGATCATGGTGAATACGGGTCAGACCGACGCGGCGGTGAACGCATTCAAGAAGTGCACGGAAATCGATCCGAAGTACGCCAACTGCTGGTATTACTACGGCAACTCGCTGAGCGGCAAGATGCAGATTCAGGGCGAGAAGGTGATTCCGCCGGACGGCATGGTAGCGGCGCTTGAGAAGTACCTGGAAATGGACCCGACCGGGGCGAACGCCGAAGCGGCGAAGGGGCTGCTGAGCACGGTGTCGTCGTCGGTGCAGACCAAGTACGTGAATCCGGACGCGAAGAAAGCGCCGGCGAAGAAGAAGAAGTAATCGTCGCCCGGCAAAGGGTGAAGCAAGGCGCTGTCCGCAAGCGGGCGGCGCCTTTTTCATGTATGAATGGATCAGGACTATGTTTCGGCTGCTTGGATACCTGATACTGGCGCTGTTCGGCATCACGCTGTTGCGGATGGTGATTGGCGTGGTGACAAAGATGTTCGCCTCGAGCGTGTCCAGCGACGAAGGCAAGCCGCGCGCAGGGGCGCGACGGGCGCAAGTGCCAGCTGGGGGAGTTCTTCAGAAGGACCCGGTTTGCGGGACGTTTGTGCCGGAGCAAGCGGCGGTGAAACTGGTTGCAGGCGGAGAGACGCACTATTTCTGTTCTGAGGAGTGCATGCGGAAGTTCAGGGAGATAGGGGCGCAAAAGGGCTGACCGCAGTGGGGCCTAGGAGGCAGCGTTCGATCGCAAGGCCGACCGCAAGGGGGCTAGCACCGCAGGGTGGGCGAGCAGCCGGGCGGTTTCGATAATGCATTTGAGGACGGCGGCCGCCTCGGCGGTCCAGAGCGAGGCGAGCGAGCGAGTGAAACCATATTCGTCGAAGTAGAAGGTGCGATCCGTCCAGCGCGCGGCACCGGCCAGATCGGGGTGGTAGCCGATCGCCTCCATGACGGTTTGAAGGATGCGCAGGGCGATCGGTTCTCCGTATTGCGGCATGAAGAGGATCTCGCTCGGCGCGCCGGACCGGATCTCGCCGGCGAATGCGTCGAACGTTTCGGCGCGGGTGAGGTTCAGATTAGCGCTGGGTTCGAAGCAGTGACGGTCGCCACCGGAGACCAAGGGCAGTCCGATTTGTCCGGCCAGGCAAGCGACTTCGCGATTTTCCTTCATGCGTCTTAACCCATTGAGTTCAAGCGCGTGCAGTTGGCTGCGATGGAGACCGAGGAACTCAGAGAGCAGATATTGATGAATCCTCGCCGTGGTGCGTTCCTCGTTGTCGAAGGGGTGGTTGAGTACGAGTAGGGAATGTGGCATGCCGCCTAGCCACTCAAGCAGTTCACGAAGCTTGCGGCGGCGGGGACGGGTGGCGAATTCCGCCAAGGCGCTGGCGATGGCAGGCGCGTGAGCTGGGGACAGGTGATGGACGCCGATGTGGAAAGATGTGGGTCCCCAGGGTACGCTCCACTCCAGAGAAATGGGGACGTCGAGACCGGCGGCGAGCAGTTCGAGGCCGGCGTTGATGTCGTCGTGGTCGGTGATGGACACCAGCGGGGCCAAGCCGAGGGATTCGATTTGGGAGGATTCAAGATGCAGGGCCTGATCCGGGAGAACGGGAGGCCGCCAGAAGCAGCGGGACAGATCAGAATGGCCGACGGCGAGAAGGGATGAGGCGCCATTGACGAGTCTGGATGCCAATGGGGCGCGGGAGAGGACGCGCTGAATGAAATCGAGCGGCTCCCGGGAGTGCCAGGTGTGGCTATGAAGGGAGACTGCTGCGCGGAATCCGGCGGCGTGGAGCTCGCGGGGCCTCGTTTGAAGGTTCCAAAGCCGTGGGGCTGGCATGAGACAAGAATGCGGGGGAATGTTTCAATTCGAGTGAATTGAACATGAATAGACAGTTTGGGTTTCTGGCCGGAAGCATGGGGATTGCGGGCGGGAGCGAGGGACGGGGAGGAACTCACATGGCTGACATGCAAGGGTCATCGGGCGGTAATGAAATGGCAGTAAACCTGATGCATGCAGAATACAGAGTGGCGGCTGGATGAAGCAATCCGGCCGATGATGCCGCGGCCGGCGGGACAGGCTCCGAAGCCGGTGCGGTCGATGATCGAGCGATGGATGCTGCCTCCGTGGATCGTGCGTGCAGTGGGGGAGGCGAGCGGAGATGAGGGGGTAGAGTTTGCCGCGGCGTTGTTGCGGCGGATGGGGGTTCAGTACGAAGCGGGCCAGGGGTGGATGGATCGGGTGCCGGCCACGGGGGCGGCGATCGTAGTGTCGAACCACCCGTTCGGAGTGCTGGACGGGATGGTGCTGCTGGATTGCCTGAGCAAAGTCCGGAAAGACGTGAAGTTTCTGGCGAATTCGCTCCTGACGTCGATTCCGGCGATCCGGAACGTGGTGCTGCCGGTGGACGTGATGTGCGGCGAGAGTCCGGCGGCGAGGATGGCAGGGGTGAGGCGGGCTGTGGAGTGGCTGCGGGGTGGAGGACTGTTGGCGGTGTTTCCCGCGGGGGAAGTGGCTCACCTGAACTGGCAGGAGTGGCCGGTCGCGGATCCGCAATGGAGCGACGGGGTAGCGCGGCTGTCGAGGATGGCCAAGGCACCGGTGGTGCCGGTATACGTTTCAGGAACCAACAGCGCCGGGTTTCAGATCGCCGGGGTGGTCCATCCAATGTTGCGGACGCTGAGCTTGGTGAGGGAACTGGAGAACAAGCGGGGGCGGACGGTACGGCTCAGGTTTGGCAGCGCGATCGCGTCGAAGGAACTGGGCCGGCTGGGAAATGACCGGGAGCGGGCCGAGTATCTGAGATTCAGGACGTACCTGCTGAGCATGAAAGCCGGGCGGGGCGCGCGCCGGGCGAACGGGAGGGGTACGGTCGCGGCAGCCGAACCGGCGGCGCAACTGGAACGGGAGGTCTCGCATCTCGAACAGGTGTGCCGGTTTGGCGAGTTGACTGCCTACTGTTCGGCGGCGGAGGAGATTCCGGGGGTGTTGCGGGAGATTGGGCGGCTGAGGGAAGAGACATTCCGGGTGGCGCGCGAAGGGACGGGCAAAGCAAGGGACCTGGACCGTTACGACGGCTGGTATCAGCATCTGTTCCTGTGGAACGCGGAGAAACGGGAAGTGGCTGGGGCGTACCGGTTGGGCTCGACTGAGGAGATCCTGCCGGAGAGGGGCACATCGGGTTTGTACACGAGCACACTGTTCCGGATCGACCGGCGGCTTTTCGACAGATTGGGGCCGGTGATCGAACTGGGACGGTCGTTCGTGCGCAAGGAGTATCAGCGGCAATACGCGCCGCTGATGCTGCTGTGGAAGGCGATCTGCATGACCGTGGCGGCGCGGCCGGAGCACGCGGTGCTGTTCGGGGCGGTGAGCATCAGCCAGGACTACGCGCCGGCGTCACGCGATCTGATGGTGGCCTTCCTCGAAGCGCTGCGCGAGGAGCCAATGGCGCGTTACGTCCAGGCGCGCCACTCCTACAGGCTCTTTCCCGGTCCGCGGTGGCACGAACGGCAAGCGCGGCGGTTTCTGACCGACATTGAGAGCTTGTCCGGGACGGTGAGCGATATCGAAGCGGACGGCAAGGGCGTGCCAGTGCTGTTACGGCAGTACCTGAAAGTGGGCGGGCGGACGTTGGGCGTCAGCGTGGACCCGGGCTTTTCAAACGTCGTGGACGTGCTCATCGCCGTGGATCTGCGGCAAACGCCGGATGCGTCGCTGGCGCGTCATATGGGCGCCGACGCGGCGAGGCGATTCCTTGACTACCACACGGCTAGAGCAGGATCGCTCCTTCCAGCGCGAGCAGCCGGCGCTTGAGATCGACGCCTCCGCCGTAGCCGCCCATGCCGCCGCCGGTGGCGACGACGCGGTGGCAGGGGATCAGGATCGGCAACGGGTTGGTGCCATTGGCCGTGCCGACGGCGCGGACGGCGCCGGGGGAATTCAGTTCGCGGGCCAAGTCCATGTAGGTGCGGGTGCGGCCGTAAGGGATGGCGTAGACCATCCGCCACACTGACTCCTGAAAAAGCGTACCGGACGTCCGCCAGGGGAGATCGAAGGTGTGGAGCGTTCCCGAGAAGTAGTGGCGGAGTTGGCGCTCGGTTTCATCGAGCACCGGATGGGTGTCCTGATCGGGAGCGGTGGGGCGGAGGTCGATGGCGACAAGTGCGCCGTCCTCGACGGTGAGGCCGAGACGGAGCGAGGGTTCGATTACGATAGTCCGGCGAAGAGTCATGAGAAGTCCAGTTTGGCGGTGCGGCCGGCCTTGAGGTCGAGCTGGCGGGTCTCACCGGAGGGCAGGCGGAGGGCGTGGGTGCAGTCGCGGCTGGCGCGGAAGGTGGCCGAGACGAGTTTTCCGGACTTCCAGGCAATGCCGACTTCGACGCCGCCGCGGGCGACGAGACCCGAAACCGAACCTGCCGGCCAAGCCTTGGGCAGGGCGGGGAGCAGGTCGATGGAGCCGTCGTGGCTTTGCAGGAGCATTTCGGCGATGGCAGCGGTTGCGCCGAAGTTGCCGTCGATCTGGAAGATCCAGGACTTGCCGGATGGGTGGGTATCGAACAAGTTCGGCCCGGTGGAATGCTGCATCAGCATCGACAGCGATTCATGGGCTTTGTCGCCGTCGAGCAGGCGCGCCCAGAAGCCGATGGCCCAAGCACGGCTCCAGCCGGTGTAGGCGCCGCCGGCGGCGAGGCGGCGTTCGAGGGAGACGCGGCAGGCCTGGGCGAGGGCGGGGGTGCGGCGCGGGGTGATCTCCCAGCCGGGATAGAGGCCGTACATGTGCGACATGTGGCGATGGCCGGGTTCGGGTTCTCGGAATTCCTTGGACCATTCGAGGAGTTGGCCGTGGGAGCCGATCCTGTATTCGACGAGCTTCGCGAGCGTGCCCTGCAGGCGGGTGGCGAACTCGGAGTCCTGTTTCAAGATTCCGGCGGCGGCGATGACGTTGGTGAACAGTTCATGGGCGAGAGCGATGTCCATGGCGCAGCCGGACGAGGTCTGGGCGGGTTTCCCATTGGGCGCGGTGAATACGTTTTCGGTTGAGAACGACGGGCAGGTGGTGAGGCGGCCGCCCTTGTCCGGCGTCAGCCAGGCCAGGAGGAACTCGGCGGCGCCTTTGAGGACCGGGTAGAACCGGGCGAGGAATGCCGGATCGCCGGTGAAACGGTAACGCTCCCAGATGTGCTGGCAGAACCAGGCGCCGGACATCTGCCAGTTGGCCCAGGTGGGTGAGCCCGTGCCCTCGCCGACAGGGGCGGAGTGACGCCACAGGTCGACGTTGTGATGGGAGCACCAGCCGGGCAGGCCGTAGTTGACCTTGGCCGTCTCGGCGCCGGTGCGAGCGAGGCCACCGATCAGGTCGAGAAGCGGTTCGTGGCATTCGGCGAGATTACAGGTCTCGGCGGGCCAATAGTTCATCTGGGTGTTGATATTGACGGTCCAGTTCGAACTCCAGGGGGGGCGGACCTGCTCGTTCCAGATGCCCTGGAGGTTGGCGGGCTGAGTGCCGGGACGGGAGGAGGAGATGAGGAGATAGCGTCCGTACTGGAAGTAGAGGGCGAGGAGCGAGGGGTCGGGCGATTTTGAGAATTGGGCGAGGCGGGCGGAGGTGGGGAGGGTGGATTTGGGAGGACCCAGGTTGAGTGAGACGCGGGCGAACAGGGAGCGGTGGGCGGTGGCGTGGGCAGCAAAAAGGCGAGGCCAGTCCGATTCGGAAGCGGCATTGATGTCGGCGGCGCAGAGATTCGAGAGGACGGAGGCGGGCACGGCAGGCAACTGGTTGAAGGAGCGATAGCCGGTGCGGATGGAGATAAGGAGAGTGGCCGCGCGTGCGTTGGCGACTTTCAGCACGCCAGACTCGGATGTCACCGATCCGCCTTCGGAAGCGACCGAGACGAGGATTTCGAAGCGCATCCCATAGCCTTCGCGGGGATCATCGACTATGGGTTTCTCTGAGCGCTTGTAGTTGGGGTCGACGTGAGCGGGGGCCTTGCCGCGAAAGGCGATACGGTTGGGCGCAGGCGACAGAGACTCGCCTTTCAGCTCGGATGCGAGTGAGGCAGTGAAGTCGAGGGTTCCCGGACCCTGGCAGTCCAGATGAATGGCAATCACCTGGGCGGGGTGGGAGGCGATGGCCCGGCGGGTGATCCGGACTCGCCCGCGAGAATAGGAGACCTCGGCAACGGCGGTATTGAGGTCGAGCGAGCGGCGGTAGGCGGAAGCAGGAGCGGCGGAGTTGAACTTGAGGATGAGGTTGCCGGGGCAGAGATAGCTCTGGTTATACGGGCCCTGCATCTTGCGGCAGAGGGCGTCGGCGGCCTGGTAGTCCTCCTCTTCAATGACAAGGCGGCGGACCTCGGCAAGGTGGTTTTTGGCATCCTGGTTGTTCCAGTCCTTGGGGCGGCCGGACCAGAGCGTGTCTTCGTTCAACTGGATTCGTTCTTCACCGATGCCGCCGAAGATCATTGCGCCGAGCCGCCCGTTGCCGATGGGCAGGGCGTCGGTCCACGTCTCCGAGGGTTTGTCGTACCAGAGGGTGAGACCGGAGGGGTTCGATTGGGGGCGCGCGGCGATGGCGGCGGCCGGGGCGGCGAGAAGAGTTCGACGGGTGATATGGGGCACATGACATGCTATAACACGTGCAGACAGGAGGCTGAATCATGGTGTGGTGGACGAGACGGAGCGTGCTGGCGGCGGCGCCGTCGTTGGCGATTGGAAGGGCGATGCAGGATGCGGGGCCGGTGCGCGCGAAGCCGCTACAGGCGCGGCATTTTGGGCCGTTGTTTTATGATGAATCGGAGTGGAACTTCCTGGCCGAAGTCTTTGCCGACAAGGCGCCGTTCAGGTTCTGGGGGCTGAATCCGGCCAAGATGCCGGACAAGGTATCGACGTTCGAGAAGGAGTTCGCGGCTTGGATGAAGGTCCGTTATGCGCTGGCGGTGACTTCGGGTACGGCGGCGCTGCAGGTGGCGATGGCGGCGATGGGGGTGGGCCCGGGCGACGAGGTGATCGTGCCGGCGTGGACGTGGCATTCGTGCTTCAACGCCGTGGTAATGGCGGGGGCGTTGCCGGTGTGCGCGGAGATCGACGAGAGTTTCAATCTCGATCCGACACTCGTCGAACGTCACATCACGCCAAGGACGAAGGTGCTGATGGCGGTGCATCTGCAAGGCAATCCGGCGGACATGGACGCGCTGATGGCGATCGCGAAGAAGCACAAACTGCTGTTGCTGGAAGACGTGTCGCAGTCGGTAGGGGCGTCTTACAAGGGGCGTCCGTTGGGGTCGATGGGAGACCTGGCGATTGCGTCGCTGCAAGTGAATAAGACCATATCGGCGGGCGAGGGCGGAGCGGTCTATACGAACAGCCCGGAGTTCTTCGACCGCGCGGTCCGATTCCATGACACGGGCACGGTTCGTGCGCCGCACGCAGCATGGCTCGGCGAAACCAAGGGGCAGGCGTTCATCGGCATGAACTACCGCATGAACGAGTTCACCGGAGCGGTGCTGCTGGCGCAGATCCGAAAACTGGACAAGATCGCGGCGAAGGTGAGGGCAGCGGCGAAGCAGGTCTATGACGGGGTTGCGGATTTGCCTGGAATCGAACTGCGAAAGCGGCCCGATCCGGCGGGCGATCTGGGTTCGACGGCGCAGATCGGTTTTCCTGACAAGCGGCGTCGAGACCTCTTCCTGGAACTGATGAAGAAGGAGAACGTGCCGGCGTCGGGACCGTCTGGCTCGGTGATTCTGCCGTTGCAGGAGCACATCATCGCCAAGCGCGCGTCGCATCCGAACTGGCCGACATGGAACTCGCCCGAGGGGAAGGCGGTGAAGTACGGGCCGGAGGCGTGTCCGAAGACGATCAACGTGCTGAACCGCTTTGGCGGGGTGGCGATTGACCCGAGCTACGGCCCGGCCGAGACGAGGGACATCGTGGCGGCGATCCGGAAAGTTTACCCAAAGGTCATGGCGGGTTGAGCCGTCTGTGATAAGTTCGAAGAAACACTGGGTATTCGGGAAAGGAAGATCCATATGAACCGACGGGATTTCGTCAGGACAGGTGTCGGAATTGGACTGAGCGCGTTTCCATATGCCGCATATGCGGCTGATCAGAAGAAGTACGCCACGGACGTCATCGAACTTGGGCCACGCAAGATCAAAGTGTCGCGGCTGGCCATGGGGTCGGGAACAAATGGCGGCGGCGGGTCGTCTAATCAGACCAAGCGGCTTGGATTGAAGGGCGTCGGCGATCTGTTCCGTGCGGCGCATGACAATGGCGTCTTCTATTGGGAAACGGCCGACCAGTACGGCACGCACCCGCACGTCAAGGAAGGGCTGAAGTCGGTGAAGCGGGAGACGGTGGTCATCGAGTCGAAGACACACGCATCGACCGAGGCCGAGATGAAAGCGGATATCGACCGGTTCCGGCGCGAGATGGGGACCGACTACATCGACATTCTGCTGCTGCACTGCATGATGGACGACGACTGGCCGGATCGAAAGAAGGGTGCGATGGAGTACATCAGCGGACTTCAGGAGAAGGGGATCGTCAGGACCAAGGGCGTGTCCTGCCACACGCTGGGCGCGCTGAAGACCTCGGTGGCGACCCCATGGGTGGAGGTTGATCAGGCGCGGTTCAACCCGGCCGGCGTGGCGATGGATGCGGACCCGAAGACGGTCTATGGCGTGTTGAAGCAGATGAAGGCGGCGGGCAAGGGCGTGATCGGGATGAAGATCTTCGGCGCGGGCCGTTTGCGGAACCGCACCGACGAGTGCTTGCAGTTTGCGCTGGCGCACACGGATGTGATGGATTGCTTCACGATCGGGAGCGAGAGCTTAGACGAGTTCAAGCAGTTGACGGCGAAGATTCCGGCGGCCAGCGTCAGGGGGTAAAGAATGCCTGTCAGCCGTCGTGAGTTCCTGGCATCGGCGGCGGTGGCCGCGCCGAGGGCCGGGCGGCTGTTCTCATTCGCGGCAATCGCCGACGTCCAGTATGCGGACCAGCCAACGGCCGGGGCGCGGACGTACCGGGAGTCGACAGCTAAGGTGAGGGAGTGCGCAAAGCTCTTCAATGGGCAGAATTGCGCATTCACGGTTCACCTGGGCGACCTGGTCGATGGCGGGCTGGACAATCTGGACCGGATCGTGCCGGAGTTGGATGCGCTGCCGCAGCCGGTCTATCACGTCATCGGCAACCACGACACGCCGCGCGAGGGCTGGCTGAAGCGGCTGAAGATGCCGGCGGCTCACTACAAGTTCAGTAAGGACGAATGGGACTTCATCGTGCTGGACGGACTGGCGGTGAGGGCCGGCGACGGCGGGGTGGGCGATGCAGTGCTGGCGGAACTGAAAGAACAGGGCGCACCGAACGCGCAGACTTGGAACGGCGGATTGGGAGCGTCGCAGAGGGAGTGGCTGGCGGACATGCTCGCCGGTGCGGACCGGAGAGGGCGGATGGTGGGACTGTTCTGCCATTTCCCGGTGATGGACCGTGCTGTGCGGGTCGAGCATCTCCTTTGGGACTGGAGGCAGACGCTGAGGGTGATTGGGCGAAGTGGGGCGGTCCGGTTCTGGATGAACGGGCACGACCACTGTGGCGGGCGGTCGAAAGTGGGGCAGATTCAATACTTCACACTGCCCGGTCTAGTTGAGAATCCGCCTGAAGCGTGCGCGACAGTCGTGGATGTCTTCGCCGATGGGGTCAGTTTCAGACGGGCGGCGATGGGTCCGGCGCGGCCGTAGCTTCCCTGGTCGGGCTGAAGCGCGCCCCACTAGATCCGGTTGAAGATGGCGATCACCTTGCCAAGGGACTTGTGTTGCTTGATGAAGGGGACCATCTTGGTCTCGCGCGCATCGATCTCCTGGGCACGCTTGAGGACTTCGGCCGCGCGCGCAGACGGCACCACGACGACGCCATCCTCGCCCGCGACGATAATGTCGCCTGGCGCAACGGTGATGCCGCCGCATTCCACGGGGACATCCTTGTCGATGCTCGCCCAGCGCCCCACGGCGGTTGCCGGGGTGATGCTGGTCGAATAGACCGGCAGGCCCAGCGCGCGAAGCTCGCCGACATCACGAACGCCGCCATCGATGATAATGCCGGCCATGCCGCGCGATTTGGCCGCAGTGCCCATCAATCCGCCGATGGCGGCGACGTCCTGTCCGTCTTCCATCACGATGACGCCGACTTCGCCGGGCTTGGACGAATCGATCATCTCGACGGAGTGTTTTACCGACAGTGAGGGGATCGCTTTGTCCGGCGTCGTGGGCTTGACGATTGAAGTCCGGGCGCGCCCGACGATCTGTCCGGCCACCGCCGGGCGGATCTCGTGCGACATGTAGCCGCGCTTGCCGACAACCTGATCGACGGCGTCGGCCACCGAAGCGACGGTGGTCTTCTTGAATCCGGCCACGAGCGGTTCGTCCATGGTCCGGGCCTGTTTAGCGGCCTGGAAGCCCGCGAGGCCAAGGACGGAGAGGACTGGGATGGCGAAGAGGATCAGCGATCTGAGCTTCATGATGGTTCCTGCTTTCTCTCTAGGTATTGTGAACGGAGCCGGTGGCACAGCGGGCTGCTAGGGGTCCTTGTCTTTGGCGATAGGCGCGTAAGCCGCGTTAACCGCGCGAACGTAGTCGGCTGGCGCCAGCAGGATCTGCAAGCCGCGGCAACCGGCCGAGATCGAGATGCGGTCGTAGAGCTGAGCGAACTCGTCGAGGAAGACCGGGTACGGTTTCTTCGCAGCCAGTGCAGTGACGCCGCCGCGGATGTAGCCGGTGAGAGGCTCGACCTCTTTCAACGTGACCGTGTCCGCCTTGCGGTCGCCGGAAGCCTTTGCCAGGGCCTTCAAATCGAGAGCCGCACCGCCTGGGATGACGGCGAACATGACCCCGGTGCGGTCGCCGCGGGCGACCAGCGTCTTGAACGTCTGGTCCAGCGGGAAGCCGATCTTGGCCGCGACGGTATCGGCCGAAAGGTCATCGGGATCGACCTCATACTCACGCAGTTCGAAATTGATGCCAAGCGATTCAAGCATCCGGACGGCATTTGTCTTCGCGGGCGCCATTACCCGCCATGATACTTTGCACGCAGACTAAACTGATAAGTCGAGGGAGAACCCGGATGATCATCGAAAAGGCCGTCATCACGGCGGCCAGCCCGGCGCAACGCAGTTTGCCGCTTCAGCATCTCATCGACCGCGAAGGCCAGGACCGCACGGTGCTGGCCCTCCTCATCGAGGAGGTTTCCAAGGCGGGTATGAAGGAAGTGGCCGTCGTGGTCCATCCGGGCGACGAGGCGGCCTGCTTCGCCGCGGCCGAAGGCGCCTCGGCCAAACTGCATTTCATCCCGCAGACCGGCGGGACGGGCTATGCGCGGGCGATCTGGTCGGCGCGATCATTCACGGGCGACGACCCGTTCCTGCACCTTGTCGGCGATCACATGTATGTCGGAGACGAGCCCGGCGCTTGCGCCACACGGCTGGTGGAAACGGCCGGGCGGGAGAACTGCGCGGTATCGGCGGTCCAGGCCACGCACGAAAGCCTGTTGCCGAACTATGGAGCGGTAGGTGGTCAGCCGCTGGCGGGCCACACCGACATGTACGCCATCGAGCGGGTGGTCGAAAAGCCCACTCCGACCTTGGCCGAGCGCGACCTGGTCGTGGCCGGGCTCCGCACAGGCCAATACCTCTGTTTCTTCGGCATGCATGTTCTGACACCGGCCATCATGGCGATTCTCGACCAGTTGCTTGGCGGTGGCGCCGGCCCAGCGCCGTCGTTTTCAGCGGCCCTGGAGACTCTCGCGGCCCGTGAACGGTACCTCGCACTGCACATCGATGCGCGGCGTTACGATCTCGGCGCCAGCTATGGCCTGTTCACCGCGCAAGCTGCCCTGGCCCTCAACGGACGTGACCGCGATGAGGTGCTTACCCGGCTGGTGCACCTGCTTTCAGCCAATCCGGCACGGAAGGTCCGGTTGTGATGGATCCCCTAGTCCGGATCATCACGTCGGAGGATGCGCGCGAGCGCGATACGCCGCTGGAACAGGCGACGGCCGGACTCGACGCTGCACGGCTTTTGGCCGCCTGCGGCGAGTTGGACATTTTCCGGCGCCGGACTTCCAACCTTTACGAACGCGTGCGCGCACTGTTCTTCCTGTCCTCCATTCACCGCTACTCGCTGCCTGGCCGGGCCGGTATCTCCGCATTCGGTCTCATTCCATTCCGGGCCTATTCGAACTTGCTGGAACGGCGATTCGAGGAGTCTATATCGATTCTTCTGGCCAGCGCCGCCCAGGACGGTCCAAGCGAGGCGACGTCGAGCGCGCTGGCCGCGGCGTACCGCGGACTCGCCTTCCAGACCCTGGCCGACCAGGTCAGGCGCAGCGTCCGTTCGATCGCCGGTAATCAATGGATGTTCCGCTGCGGCCATGCGGCCGGTTACCCGCTGCGCCTGCGGCCGGAATTGCTGGGGCAACAGGACGGGCGGTTTCCAATCCTGCGAGAAACCACACCGGTGCGGATGGACCTATCCCACAGCGCCTGGAGCGACATCTTCTTCCTCGGCATGGACTATCCCGAGGGTGCGCGGGTGCTAAACATCTCGATCGACCTGGCCATTCAGGGGCGAGGCGAACCGAAGCCGCCAGTGGAGGCGCACCTGCGTGTGATCGACCGGCCGGTTCTGCGGCTGGTCAGCGTGGACCTGAATGCGCAAGTCGAACTGAATACGGTCCCAGAGGTCTTCGATTTTGCGCGCGACTACTTGGGGCTGCTGAAGGCCGCCGTCATCGCTTCCGGCATCGTCCCGCCTGGCATGGAAGGCGCCTCGACGCCTCTGGTGGCGCTGCTCGAACGTTTGACAGGACGCAGCGGCCACGGCATCGAGATCGTCAGCAAAGTGAATGACATCCCTAAGGGCTCGCGTCTGGCCGTCTCCACGAACCTGCTGGCGTGTCTGATTTCGGCTTGCATGAGAGCGACCTCGCAGGTGGCCTCGCTGACCGGGACAATGGCCGAACCGGACCGGCGCCTGGTGGCGGCGCGGGCAATCCTGGGCGAATGGCTTGGCGGATCCGGCGGCGGATGGCAGGATTCCGGGGGCGTCTGGCCGGGGATGAAACTGATCCGCGGAGTGCTGGCGCAGGACGGCGATCCCGAATTTGGCGTCAGCCGGGGCTGCCTGTTGCCGCGTCATGAACTGCTGGGCGAGGACCGTGCGCCCGATCGTGCCGGACAGCTGTTGCAGGACTCGCTCGTGCTGGTGCACGGAGGAATGGCTCAGGACGTTGGGCCCATTCTCGAAATGGTGACCGAGAAATATCTCCTGCGGTCTGCCAGGGAGTGGGAGGCACGAGGCGAGGCCGTTGGTATCCTCGATCAGGTGCTCGATCGCCTGTCGAAGTCCGACATCCGCGGATTGGGCCAACTCACGCAGCGCAATTTCGACTCCCCGATTCAGACCATCATCCCCTGGGCAGGTAACCACTACACGCAACTGTTGATCGACCGGGCGAAGGCGGAGTTTGGTGACCGGTTTTGGGGCTTCTGGATGCTCGGCGGCATGGCCGGCGGCGGCATGGGTTTCCTGTTTGATCCATCCGTCAAGCCCGCGGCGCAGAAGCGGATGCAGGAGATCCTGAGCGAAACGAAGAGAGCCATCGAGGGAGGAGTGCCGTTCGCGATGGAGCCGGTGGTCTACGATTTTCGCGTCAACCCAAGCGGGACGTGGTCGAAACTGATCGTGGCCGGAGAGGCGCTGATGCCTCCGGCTTATTACGTGTTGACGGCTCCGGCGCTGCTGCGCAAGGAGTCTCGCAACCTGACACGGGCGCAGAGGGCCGACCTCGAACAGTTTGGCGCACGCAGCCGGGAGGGCGGCGAGTGGGGGCTGGCCGGCTCAGCGCTGATCGACCATCTGCTGCCGGAAGCAGCGCCTGCTCGTTCGTCCACGGGCTCATTGGACGAACTGCTTGAAGCGCATGGGTTCGACGGTGTCCAGCATGAGCAGATCCGCGCCGACATGAAGTCCGGCCGGATCGGCCTGGCCCAGAACCGACTATCGGCCTCCGCGCGCATCCTCAACGTCGATCCGGGTGAATTGCCAGATGTCTCCGGTGTCCATGCCCGGTTTGTCGATATCGGACGCGGCGCGCTGGACCAGGGCTCGGCCGCCGTGGTGAGCCTGGCCGGGGGAGCAGGCAGCCGGTGGACGCGAGGAGCAGGCGTTGTGAAAGCGCTCAACGCTTTCTGCCGGATGGGCGGGCGGCACCGCTCGTTCGTCGAGATCCATCTGGCGAAGAGCCGGAAGACGTCGCGGGGTTACTCATTGGGGATTCCCCATGTCTTCACCACCAGCTACTTGACGCACCGGCCGTTTGAAGCCGCCCTGGCCCAGGCGGGCAGATTCGGCTACCGGGGACCGCTCGAGCTCTCCCAGGGCCGCAGCGTCGGCCTCCGGTTTGTTCCCATGGCGCGGGACCTGCGGTTTGCGTGGGAGGAGACGCCGCAACAAGTCCTGGACGTCCAGAAACAAAAGGTGCTCGAAAGCTTGCGCGCCGGGTTGATTCAATGGGCCTTGGCGGCGGGCGAGGGGGCGGATTACCGCGACAACCTGCCGCTGCAATGCCTGCACCCGACGGGACACTGGTTCGAACTGCCGAATATGCTGCGCAACGGCGTGATGGCGCGGATGCTGGCCGAAAGGCCGTCGCTGAAGACGCTGCTGCTGCACAACATCGACACCCTTGGCGCCGACGTAGACCCCGGTTTGCTCGGGTTCCACCTCGACTCAGGAGCGGCGATGACAGTCGAGGTTATCCCCCGGCTGCTCGACGACCGCGGCGGTGGCCTGGCCCGCGTGGACGGCCGGATCAGGCTGGTGGAGGGGCTGGCGCTGCCGCATGAGGAGTTGGAATTCGACCTCTCTTTCTACAACACAGGCACGATGTGGATCGATATCGACCGGATGCTGGCGGTATTCGGACTCGACCGCGCCATGCTGCAGGACGCGGCAGCGGTGGATGAGGCCGTCCGGGCGGTGGCGGCACGGATGCCGTCGTACGTGACGATCAAGGACGTGAAGAAACGCTGGGGCCGAGGGCAGGAGGACATCTTCCCGGTAGCTCAGTTCGAGAAGCTGTGGGGCGACATGACAGCGCTGCCGGAACTGGACTGCCGTTACGTCTCGGTGCCGCGCAGGCGTGGGCAACAGTTGAAGGACGTGGCCCAGCTTGACGGCTGGGTGCGGGACGGCTCGGCGGATCACGTCGAATCGCTCTGCGATTGGGGCTAGGCGGGGATCATTTCACCTTTTGCGCGACCAAACGGACGGTGGGCGAGCGGCCGTCGGCGGTGGTAGCCCATTCGGCCTGGATGGTCCGGTCTTCATAGCGCAGGACACGCAGGCGGCCGAAGGAACGGAGAAGTTCGTTAGTTTTGTAGCCGTCCTGGCCTGGGAGCGTGCGGGCGTCGACATGGGGGCCTTCGACGATGAGGATGCCGCCGGGTTTGAGCATATCGATGATCTTTGTTGCGTTTCTGGTGGCGACGTTAGAGACGTACATGCATAGGATGAGGTCGTAGCGGCCGCGGTAGGGTGGAATATCCTCGAAGCGGGCGACGTTGGCTTCGATCGTCGCGCCGACCTTGCCGGCGGCGGTCTGTGCCTGCTTGATGGCCTCGCGCGAGACGTCGATGCCGGTAACCTTCCAGCCTTTGCGTGCGAGATAGACAGCGTTGCGGCCGTTGCCCATGCCGATGTCGAGGGCCAGACCAGTGGGCAAGTTGGCAGTGGTCTCAAGGACGAGGGTGGAGGGGTTGACGGGCACCTTGACGGCGCTCCCCTGATAGATCTCGTCCCATCGCGCGCCGGACTGCCGGGTCTGGGCAGAGGCCAAAGGCAGGAGCAGTGCGAGAGCGAGCACAGGTAGCAGGGGCAAGGGGAAGGTCTTCATCTGTAGCGTCCTTGAGCTATTCAGGTTTGATGCCGGTGAGCCAGTAATGCAGGTCGTTGACCTCGACAGCCGCCGTGATGTTCATGCCTTCTTTCAGTTTGGCGAACTCCTCGGCCGAAGGGACAGGGAAGTCCATGGTCATGGCCTCCATCCAGCCGTCGATCTTTTCGTGCTTGATGACAGCGACGCGGGTTTCTGGCTTCAACCGCAGGACCTGACCCTTCAGGGCGTAGCGGTTCTTGGCCTCACCGTAGTCGAAGCTGGGTTGGCGGCTGGCTGAGCAGCCGGCGGCCGCGGCGGCGGCCAGCAGGAAGAAGGAGCGGCGATTGGTCATGGTCTTTTGTCCTCACTTATAGGCCGGAATTCCGGTGACACGCTCGCCGATGACGAGGGTGTGGATGTGGTCTGTTCCTTCGTAGGTCTTGACGCTCTCGAGATTGCACATGTGGCGCATGATCGGGTAGTCGCCGGTGATGCCATTTGCGCCGAGGATGTCCCGGGCGGTGCGGGCGACATCGAGGGCCATGGCGACGTTGTTTCTCTTGAGCATGGAGATGTGCGCGGGTTCGAGTTTGCCGGCATCCTTGAGTCGCGCGCATTGCATGGCGAGCAGTTGGCCCTTGGTGATCTCGGAGATCATCCAGGCGAGTTTGGCCTGAACGAGCTGGTGTGAAGCGATGGGGCGGTTGTCGAACTGCTTGCGGTCGATCGAGTACTGGCGGGCACATTCATAGCAGTCCATTGCGGCGCCGAGGACGCCCCAACCGATGCTATAGCGCGCCTGAGAGAGGCACATGAGGGCAGTCTTGAGACCTTTGGCCGCAGGCAGGGCGTTTTCCGCGGGGATGCGGCAGTCAGAAAAATGCAGCGACGAGGTGACCGAGGCACGCATGGAGAGTTTGCCGTGGATGTCGGAGGTTGTGTAGCCGGGCGTGCCCTTTTCGACGAGGAAACCCTGGATGCCGTCCGGTGTGCGGGCAAAGACAACGGCGATGCCGGCCGCGCTGCCGTTGGTGATCCAGGTCTTTTCGCCGTTGAGAATCCAGGATGAGCCATCCGGGCGAGCTGTGGTCGTCATGCCGCTGGGGTTGGAGCCGAAACCGGGCTCAGTCAGGCCGAAGCAGCCGATGACCTCGCCGGTCTGCAGGCGCGGCAGCCACTTTGCTTTCTGCGCGTCCGAGCCGAAGGTCAGGATCGGGTACATGACGAGAGCGCCCTGGACGCTGACGAAGCTGCGCAGGCCGGAATCGCCGCGCTCGATCTCCTGCATGATGAGACCGTATTCGACGCCGGAGAGGCCGGCGCAACCATAGCCGGAAAGGCTCGCACCGAGGAAGCCGAGTTCGCCCATCTGGCGGATGAGATGGGCTGGGAATCGATTGTCGTCAAAGCATGCCTGAATGATGGGAACGACCTCGTCATCGACAAACTGCCGGGCGGTCTGACGAACGAGGAGTTCGTCCTCGGTGAGGGAGGAATCGATGTTCAGGTAGTCGACGCCGCGGAAGGTGGGCATACCTTTACATGGTAGCCCTGAGGCGCGACGCGCGGCGACATCCAGAGTACGGTGCGGCGGGTGCCGTGGCGCTGTCGGTTGAGTGGTTCCTTCGGTGGGCGCGATGACGACGCAAAACGGGATGCCCGAACAGAGGACGTGCTGGCGAGCCTTGGTGAACCATGGAGTTGGGGAAGCCGTTTGTTTGGAGCGGGCGGGCGGCGACGGGAATCCTTGTTTGTCAGTGAGACAGCGTGGATGCATGGGTCTGGCGAGAAACGGCGCCGGATCGTCCAAGAGCTTGAGCCAGTCTGACTCCCCGCTAAGCCGGCCGAACTTGACGGACACCGCCGGAGGGCATATGTTGAGACACGATTGGAGGCCAAAATGTCATCGAGCGTCCGTTGGGCAGCGGTGTTGATTGCAGCAGTGGTTCCGATGCCGGGGAGGGCGCAGGAGAAACCGCCCGAACCGCTGCAGCAGCCGTGGGCGGGGGTGCCGGCGCGGTATCAGAAGATACCCGTAGGCAAGTTCGAGATTCCGAAGAGTGCAACCCGGTGGAAGTTTGCACGGGAAAGGGTGAAGGAGATTGTCATCGCGTCGCTGGGCGATGTACCGCCGAGGCCTTCACTGCTGAACGTTCGCGTAGTGGCGACGGATCAGAAAGACGGGTACCGGATCGAGAAGTTTGTTTTCGACAACGGCGTGGACTCGATGGTGCCGGGCTACATCGCCATTCCCGATCAGAGGACTGGGCGGCTGCCGGCGATCCTGACCATGCACGGCCACAGCAGCACGAAAGACAACATGTTCGGCTACCAGCCTACGTCGCAGAACGTGGCCGGGATGCTGGCGAAGCAAGGCTTCATTGTGTTGGGCATCGACAACTACATCAATGGCGAGCGCAAGGGGACGGGTCCGGCGGGCGACTTGGAACGAATGGAGAAGGGTTCGGACCAGGAGATGTCGCTGTTCAAGCTGAATCTCTGGCTGGGGCGCACCATGTGGGGGATGATGCTGAGAGACGAGCAGATCGCGCTTGATTACCTGGCGTCGCGGCCGGAAGTGGATCCGAAAAGGATCGGGGCGCAGGGCATGAGCATGGGCAGCACGCGGGCGTGGTGGCTGGCGGCAATCGACGACCGGATCAAGGCAGTGGTTGGGGTGGCGTGCTTCACGAGGTATGAGGACTTGATCGCGATCCGGGCGCTGAGGGCGCACGGCATCTACTATTTTGTGCCGGGGCTGTTGAAGCACTTCGACTCGGAGGGTGTGATGGCGCTGCTGGCGCCGCGGCCGTTTCTAGCGCTGACGGGCGACCGCGACGCGGGGTCGCCGCCAGAAGGGATGAAGAAACTGGAGGAGATCCTGACGCAGGTCTACAAGGTGCACGGCAAGCCAGAGGCGTTCCAGAGCGTGATCTATCCCGAGACTGGGCACGTTTACAACGACGACATGAAGGCGCGGATGCTGACGTGGTTCAAGCGGTTCCTGTGAGGCGATGAGGAGAAGCGGAATTGGGGCGGCTGTCCCCTCCGCTCCCATTCGCAGGCGTGGCTGGAATCGGGCGCCATCAGCGGAAGTTGCCCCCAGGTTGCCACGCTCGATGTGTCGGCCTTCCGGCTTGCCCGGAGGCAATCTTCAGACCGCTTCACCCGGTACGCAACATCTCGTCCCAAGTGACCTCGCGATGGAGTTCGTATGCCATGCGTCCGAGGATGGAGGTCAGGGTACTGATCCCGGCATCCTGCGACATGTTCCTTGGCTTGCTCTCGACGATGGCGGTGAAGAAGGCCTCCACGGCGTCGATCGAGATTTCGCGCCGGGAAGAGAACTTCTCGATCATGCTGGTGTCTTCCAGTTGATCGTCGTTGGCCAGGCGGGCCGCAGCCACGGGTCCGTGCAGTTTGTAGTAGGTCCGGGCGGTCTCCAACACGCCCTTAGAGCCGAAGAACTGTTCCTTGACGTCGCGGAAGCCGCAGACCGATCTGGCGCTGATCAGATAGCCTTCGGCGCCGTTGGGGTAAGTGAAGATGATGTCGTAGTGGTCGCTGGTAACGTTGCCATAGAAGATGGGGTAACGCAGGCCACCCTGGCCGGTGGCCTTCACGGGGTGATCGCCCGCGAACCAGTTGAGGGTGTCCAGGCCATGACAATCGCACTCGACGATGTCGCCGCCGGATAGCTCGCGCCACCGGGTCCACAGACGGATGCGACGAAGCTCTTCGGACAGGTCGGGGAGCGGCGGCTTGGCCGGCGCGGTCAGCGTCGGGGATCCGCCAAGGACCCAATAGCTCATCATCATCCTGGGCTCGCCAAGGCGGCCTGCGGCCACTAGTTCGCGGGCCTTTAGGTATTCCGGGCTGAAGCGCTGTTGAAACCCGAACTGGATGACCTTGGCCGGGTTCGCCTTCCGGCCCGCCGCCATCAGGCGATTGACGCCGGCCACATCCATGCCGGCCGGCTTCTCACAATAGACGTGCTTGTCCGCCGCTACCGCCGCTTCGAACATCTCCGGGTGGAGGTAGACCGGCGTAGCGATCAGAACGGCATCCACATTCTTGTCGTCCAGAAGCTGCCGGTAGTCCTTGTACACCTTGGCTTCTCCGGACCCGGGCACAACCTTTTTGGCCTGCTCGATGCGATCGTCGAAGATGTCGCAGATGGCCGTGACTCTTGCGCGCCCATCGCGCGCCATGTGCCCGCCGACGTAACGGCCGCGAGATCCGGCCCCGATGATACCCAGGGTGACAGTGGAATTCACCTGGGCGCCAAATACGCTTTCCGCCGGCAAGAACGAGATGCCGGTGGAGCCAGCTACCGCTTCCCGCCTCGTTAGTCTGCGCATGATTCCTCCTTCAAGTGGAAATGCCTGGATGCAGAATATCAGGCTGAGCGATCCTTGATTGGGATAGCCACACAGTGCCACGCGGCCGCGAGGCAGCGGTTCAGCGCTAGAAGGCGTGCGGGCAAGACGTCCGGTATGGCAGACCTTGAACTCATGCAACTGCAAACGCGGAAACGCGGGTCGGCGATCGACGGCGGGGCCGGGTGACGGCGAGCGGAGTCAGGGTGAGTACAGGGGGGATTGACTCGATTGTGCCCCTGCTGATGCAGTAGGATTTCAAAAATATACGTAGTCATACACTTTGCAGTTGTATTCCGCCCGCTTTGGGGCATACTAGATTCAATCACCTGGGAACTCCTGCCATTCCCTGGTAGCTCACACTGTCAGAGGAGACATACCAAGATGGCTGCTGCCAAAGTACCGACGAAGGTTCGCCAAGTGAGTCTGCAGATCGCCGCGGACACTTCGTTCAAAGATCTCGTGAAGCATCTCGAGATCGTTCTCACCCTGCCCAAGGAGATTGCCCCGCGGGGTTGCGCGCCCTGCCTGTCAGGGTTGGACCGCTTCGTGATCGACAGCAAGATCCTGCAAGGCCTTGGCTGAGACTGACTGCTTTCAAATAGCGGGCATCGCGGAACTGGGGGTGGGGTTGAACTACCAGTCCCAGTTCCGCCCGTTTCTCCTGGAGCGCTCGGCGGAGTTTGATTTCCTGGAAATTGTCCCCGATATTTTCTGGATTGACCAGGGCCGAGGTGCGTCTCCACGCTACATTGAGGACGCTGTGCAGCTGGCTTTCCTGCAGGCAATGCGGGAACGGATGCCAGTGATTCTGCATTCGATCGGATTATCGATCGGGAGCGCACACAGGTTCAACCGCGAGCATGTGGAGCAGATCGCTCGGTGGCAGCGGCGGCTGGGGAGTGCCTGGCACAGCGACCACCTAGCCTACCATCTGACCAACACTCCGCTGGCGGTGGCGCACGGGTTTGGCTCCGGAGGGGAGTCGAACGCAGGCGTGACAATGCCGTTGCGCCGCAGCAGGGCCACGCTCAAGCGGCTGACCGGGCGGATAGAGGAGGTCCGCCGGTCCGTGGCCGCGCCATTCCTGCTGGAAAACAACGTTTACTTCGTCGAGATGCCGGGCGATGAGATGGGCGAAAGCGAGTTTCTCAATACGCTCTGCCGCGAGGCGGGCTGCGGACTGGTGCTGGATCTCCACAACATTTACTGCAACAGCCGCAACATGGGATTCGACGCCGGGCAGATGATCGGGCGTATAGAACTGGCAAATGTGGTCGAGATCCATCTGGGCGGCGGGCACGACGACGGCCCTTACTATCTGGATTCCCACTCCGGACCGACGCCCGAACCGGTATGGGAACTACTCGACCATGTTCTGGCGCGCGCGCCGAACGTAAAAGGGGTCGTCTTCGAGCTGTTCGGATCCTGGTACGAACTCATGGGCGAGCGCAGGCTGAGCGCGGAACTGACACGGATGCGCGAGGCGTGGAACCGGTACAAGGCGATGCGCCCGCGCGAGCGGGAGATGTGCGCATGAGCGAGGCCGCGTTCCAGTCCGCTTTCGTTCGCCTAGTGACCGACGAAGCGTTCCTGAACCAGATGCGCAGCGAGGCGGTGCCGGAGATCGATGGGCTTTCGGAAGGCGAGGCGGACGGCTTGAAGGCGTTGGCACGGGTACCGGGCCTGAACGTGATGAGAAAGCTGCACCTGGGCTTCCGGCTGAACAAGCTGCTGTCGATGCTGCCACTCACGTGCAGACTGCTGGGCCAGGTGCGGTTGGCGGCCGAAGCCAGAGCGTTTTGGGAAATGCGGCCGTCAGCGAGTTTCTATTTTCTGGAGGAGGCCGAAGCCTTTGCGGTGCACTTGCAGGAGCGCAGGAACACGGGGCTGCGGGCCGCCTATTTGGGCGATGTGCTGGCGTATGAGTCGGCGCTGCTGATGCTGAAGAGACCGAGGGCTGCCAGTGCCGAGGCGCCAGTGGTGAAGGTCGGCTTCAGATACGATCCACAGACACTCCTCCTAATGGTGCAGCAGGGAGTGCCGCCACGCCGGATTCCACGGGCACACGTCGAACTGCTCGGTTGGGCCGATGAGCAGGGCGAGGTGCACTGGACCGCCGCATAGGGAAGGGAAGAAGAATCGCCCGGCAGGGCCGTGATCTGCAAACGGAGGAGACACAACGGACAACGGGCACATGCCGGTTGTCCGTTGTGTGGCAGAGTGATCGGGGATTCAGGGGCGGTCAGGCCGCTGAAGAACGCCGCCTGCGCCAGGCGATCAGCGCCAGCAATAGCCAGCTGACTGCGCTGACGGCCGCTGAAACATAGAAAAGGCCCGGCTGGAACTCCATGCGAACGCTGTGGCGTCCGGCGGGGACGGCCAGCCCCCGGAAGCCGGTGTTGGTGGGCAGGAGCTGCGCCTCGCGCCCGTCGATCCAGGCCTTCCATCCGGGATAGAACGCTTCGCTGGAAACCAGGAACTGCCGCCCTGGGGCATCCGTTTCGAGTTCGACGCGGCCGTGCTCGTAGCGGGCGACGCGGACCTGGCCCGGCGGCGAATCGTCCAACCGGATGCTTCGAGCTTGCTCGACGACGGCCTCAGTTGATGGCGAGAAATTCGGAGCAGAGATCAAGCGGGCGGCCTCGTCCATCGAGCCGGCATGGCGAAGGCGGGAGACGAGGAAGAAGCGTGGCAGGGCGTCCGGAACCTCATAGACGAATCCGCCCGGGATCTCGGCGGTGAAGCGCAGGCGGCTCTGTTCCGGCAGGCGGGTGCGCGTGAGCAGGTAGCGGACGTTCTGCACGGCCAGGGCGGGCGCTTCGCCGTTCGTTACCGGCCAGTACGAGCCCCAGCGTTCCGCCTTGCTGAAGGACGTTCTGGACATAATGACGCGGACCAGGGCAAGGACGTCGTTACCTCCGGCGGCGTGGAGTTGGGTGGCGGGAGCGCTGGTGACCCAGAGCATGGATTCGTCAATGGTGTCGATGCGCCAGGGGGGAGCGGACTGGTTGGCCAGGCGGCGGACGGTGGCGAGGTTGGCGGTTTGGCCGCCGAGTTGGGTGCGGTTGGCTCCAGGTTCAGATGCCAGCGGCGCGGCGTTGAAAGGGCGGCCGCTGCTGACAATGGTGACGTCAACGGCCAGCAGGGCAAGGAGAATCAACTGGAGGCGAGGGCTAGTGACCTTGCGCTGCAGTCCGGTGGCGGCGAGGCAGGCGAGGACGAGCAGGAAGACGGGGGCGGCGAATTCGGGGTGGAGGGCGTTGGTGAAACTCTCGGGCAGGATGGCGTAAAGGCCACGCCCCAACGCCGTGCGGTTGCCGAGCATGGTGAACATGCCGATAACAAGAAGGGCGGCCATGATACGGACTGGGCGGTCACGGCGGAGAAGGGAGAGGGCGGCTAGGGCGAGCGCGATGGTGATGAGGCCGGAGTAGAGGTAGAGGTAGGTGAGGTCGATGGGGCCGCGGAAGTGGGAGGGGTCGAAGGAGTTGTAATAGTTTGGCCAGAAGAGGGTTACGAAACCGCCCCAGGGCATGCCGCCCGATTTGAGGAATTCGGCACGGTATCTGCCGATGCTGTGGGAAACGAGCTCGATGGTGGGCAGCAATTGGACGGCGATCAGAGGCAAGGAGACCGCCGCAGCGGCGATGGGGCGTAGGCGGCCGCGGCAATGGTCGCACCAAAGCAGTGCGAAGAGGAAGGTGGTGCCGTAGACCAGGACGGTGACGGGTGTGTGGCCAGCGAGGAAGCTGAGGGCGAAGGCGGCGGAGAGGCGCCAGACCGACCGAACGCTGGCGAGTCCCCAGCACCAAGGGAGCCAGGCGGCGGCGATGGTGGCGCCCATGTGTTCTGGGTGGACGGCGAAAAATCCGCCGAGAGAGTAGGCCACGCCGAGCAGGAGGCTCCCCGGGCGGTCCAGGCTGAGCTTGCGGCCGAGCCAGTATGCGCCGAGGCCGGCGAACCAGACGTGGAGGATCACATCCCACTCGACGAGCTTGCGGAGGTGGGACAAATCTGTCAGGTTGCCGAGCAGGGCGATGACGAAGGAAGTGGGATAGAAAACGGCGGTCTGGAGATTGGCCTGGAAGGGCCGGCCGCAATAGGTGTAACTGTCCCAGAGGGGAAGTTTGCCGGAGGCGAGGCTTTCGGCCATGAAGTAGAGATGGGGGAGATGAAAGCTGGTGAGGTCCCAGGGGATGACGTAGGCGGCGGAGAATGCGACGTGGCGGAAAAAGGCAAGGGCGGCGATGAGGAGAATGAGCGCCGGGACGAGCCGGCGGAGGCGCGACATGAAGATAGTATCTCCGAAGTGGGGAGATCCGCGGCGGGAGTCGAGAATGCAGGGGGCCGGCAGCGACGGCGGGCTGAAGCCCTTCGCGGCTTGAATCCGGCCCCACGTGATCGATGCCTGAGGTTAACGCTTGTTGTGATAGTCCGGATAAGCCGGGCGCTGGTACTTGGGCAGAGGCGATTTCTGCAACTGCTCGAGGGCAGTGACGACGGCCTTTTCGAGTTGCGGGTCCTTGCCCTGCCGGACCAATGCGGGATCGTAGTCGACGACGATGTCGGGGTCGACGCCGTGGTTTTCGACGTCCCACTGGCCTTCAGTGTTGTAGAAGGCGAGGTTAGGCGCGGTGACGCGGCCTCCGTCAATCAGAGCCGGGTAACCGAAGATGCCGACCAGACCTCCCCAGGTCCTCATGCCAACCAGCGGGCCGACCTTGAGCTTGCGGAACATCCAGGGCATGGCGTCGCCGCCGGATCCGGCAAATTCATTGACGATCATGACCTTGGGGCCGAAGACCGCGTTCATGGGCGTGGTGAAGTCATGGCCGGCGCGGGTGGAGAAGAAGTTCAGCAGGGGCCGGCGCAGGTAATCGACGATGTAGTCGGCGATGGAGCCGCCGCCGTTGAAGCGTTCGTCAAGCACCATGCCCTCCTTGCCCACCTGGGCGAAGAACCAGCGGTTGAAGTTGGAGTAGCCCTGGTCGGAGGTGTTGGGCAGGTGGACATAGCCGAGGCGGCCGCGGACTGCGGCCTGCTGCTGGGCACTTCCTCCCTGCACCGGATAAAGCCTGACCGCGAAGTGATCACGCTGGCCGGCGCGGCGGAGTATATAGCCGCGCGCGGCGCCCCGAAGACCGGGGT
>CAZSBK010000071.1:0-26785 GCA_964604945.1 uncultured Candidatus Solibacter sp. | reverse complement strand
CAGGGACGGCGGCTTCAAGTACAGCCCGCCCAACGGCGGACCGGCAGACACCGGCATCACGAAGTGGATCGAGGACAGGGCCAACTCGCTGCTTGAAGGCGGCAATCGTTTGGTGCGCCACATGGCGTATGAGCAGGCATCGAGGGCACACTCGGTTCATCCGATCGACTTCATGATGGATTACATCAGCGACCTCACCTCCGTCATCGACATGGAGGCGATCGCCAAGGCCAAGGTGAAGATAGGCGTCGATCCGCTCGGCGGCGCGTCGGTGCACTATTGGGAACCCATCGCCGCGATGTACGGCCTGAACCTGGAAGTGGTCAACAAGACAGTCGATCCCCGCTTCTCCTTCATGCGGGTCGACCATGACGGCAAGATCCGTATGGACTGTTCGAGTCCTTACGCCATGGCCGGTCTGGTGGAATTGAAGGACTCCTTCGACGTCGCCTTCGGCAACGATCCTGACGCCGACCGCCACGGCATCGTCACCCGTTCGTCCGGGCTGATGAGCCCGAACGCCTATCTCACCGTCGCCATCCGCTATCTGTTGACCCACCGCCCCAACTGGCCCGCCACGGCCCGCATTGGCAAAACGCTAGTCTCCAGCAGCCTGATCGACCGCGTCGCCGCCAGCCTGGGCCGGACGCTTTACGAAGTGCCTGTTGGCTTCAAATGGTTCGCACCCGGACTGTTCGACGGGACCGTCTGCTTCGGCGGCGAGGAGAGCGCCGGGGCGAGTTTCCTGCGCAAGGACTCCAAGGTCTGGACCACCGACAAGGACGGCATCATCCTCTGCCTGCTCGCCGCCGAGATCACCGCCGTCACAGGCCGCGACCCTGGCGAGCACTATGCCGAGATCGAGGCGGAGTTGGGTCACTCCCACTACATCCGGATCGACACCCCGGCCACGGCCGAGCAGCGCCATGCGTTGAAGAAGATCACCCCGGAGGCGTTCCGCGCCACGTCGCTTGCCGGTGAACCGATCGTCGCCAAGATGACCAAAGCCCCCTCAGGCGACGCAATCGGTGGATTGAAAGTGGCGACCGAAAACGGATGGTTCGCCGTCCGTCCTTCAGGCACGGAGAACATCTGCAAGGTCTATGCCGAGAGCCTGAAGGGCGAAGATCACTTGCACGAAATCCTGGTCGAAGCCAAACGCCTGATGGAGTAAAGGTCTACGGCCCGCCCGCGTCGTGGCGCAGGCTCTCCGCTTGGTGTCTCGACAATCGTGTCGAGACGTTTGAATGAACAATCCGGCGTCTGCGAGCCGCCTGCATCCACCCGTGCGGCGGCCCCAGCGAATCATCTCAGTCCAGCGCCGCGATTTCGCCCGGCACAATCTTGCGCGTCCGCGGCAGATGGCCGCGATAGCTCAGGTATCCGGCAAAGGCCAGTACGGCGATGAAGGCGAACAATTCAACTAGGTCGCTGACCCGGTTACGTGGCAGCAACAGATAGATGAACCACAGGGTCGGCTGCGCCAGACACATCGCCCACACCGTTCCATAGAAATACCGCCGCTCGGTGCCCTCGCCCTCGGTCGACGGCTTCACGCGCGGCAGTTTGCCGAGCGCGCCCAGAATCCACACCGGGATGACCACGGGGAAGTAACCGTAGTAGTAAATCTGCTTCATCATCCAAGTGCCGCTCACAGCCGCCACCACGAGTCCGGTCAGATTCAGAAGCCCGTAGCTGATGGCCGCACCCCAGGCGAAGGTATAGCAAATACGGCGGTAAATCGGGTTCGGCCGGTCCTCGGTGAACCGGATGATGTAGGGCGCTGGCTCACAGCCCGGCAGTTTGCCGCGCAGGCCGGCGATCCCCGTTCCGATGAGGACGGCGGCCAACCAGTACGTCATGATCCCGCCAAAACCCTCCGCGAACAGGTGGAAGGTCAATGGGCCTGGAATCAGGAAGAAGACGAAGATCCAGATGGGCCAGTGGTTCACCCGGTAGTAGGTCTTGTTGCGCGTGCGGATCTTCCGCTCGGTGTCGAATTCGATCTTGACTGGTGAACTCATGCGAGGTGGTGCAAAACTCTCAGTTTCTCATAGAGCCCGCCCGCAGCGCCTGTGGCCGCCCCCATCGATCCGGTTAGAATCGTTTCATGAGAGTCGATCTGACCGGCAAGAGCGCCATCGTCACCGGCGGGGCCAACGGCATCGGACGCGCCACAGCCATGCTTCTCAAGGAAAGTGGCGCGGATGTGACAATTGCCGATCTGGCGTCCGAGCGGCCGGCCGGAGTGGCCGCATCGATGGGCGTTAACGGCGTCGAGATCGACGTAACCATCCCCTCGTCCATCGAAGCCGCCCTCGATTCAATAGGCGTCGCCGATATCGTCGTCATCAACGCCGGCATAGCCCGGTTCAAACGCCTGCTCGACACTTCGGACGAAGATTGGAACCAAACCATCCAGGTGAATCTCTCCGGCGCGTTCCACACCTTGCGTGCCGCGGCCAAACGAATGGTTCCGCGCGGCGGCGGCTCCGTCGTCATGACCGCCTCGACCAACTCGTTCGACGGCGAATCCGACCTGACTGCCTACAACTCCACCAAGGCCGGCCTGATGGGCCTGCTTCACACCGCCGCCAATGAACTCGGCCCCTGCGGCATCCGCGTCAACGCCGTCTGCCCTGGCCTCATCCGGACCCGTCTCACCCAGCACGGTTTCGACGACCCGGCGTTTCTGAAGAGCTATTTCCAGCACATTCCGCTGGGCCGCGGCGGCGAAACCGATGAGGTCGCCCAGGCGATCGTCTTCCTGGCCTCCGATGCCGCCTCGTTCATCACAGGCGCGCACCTGTTCGTCGACGGCGGCCAGATGGCGGCCAAGTTCGGCGTCTGGACCGAGGAGATGGGCGAGTTCGACGGCCAGCGGTGGAAGCTCAGGTCCTCAGGTAAGTGAATCCGTCACCGCCTCGATCGTCCCCGGCGCATTGCCTTCCAGCCTGTTGTTGACGAAAAGAAACGCCATCTGTCCTTCGGTGCGGGACTGTTCGGCCAGTTTCCTTAGCGCCTCCCGCGCGCCCGGATTCTCGATCTGGATTCGGTCGTAAGGCTGGAACCGCTCCACCGCCTGCTCATACGTCCGCCCGTGCGACAGCAGCGCCCGCGAAACGACGAAATCGGCCGTGTATGCATCTCCGATCCCGACCTGTTCACCCAACTCCGGCATCCGCGTCCATGAGTTGAACACATGCGCGGTGTTGTGCGCCCGCAGCACGTTGAAGTACGCCGGTTCGAGAAACTCCTTGTTGCGGATCTCGACCGAATACCGCCACCCGCCGGGCAATCGGTCCAGGAACCGGCCCACGTCTTCGGCAAACGGTGCGGCCGACGAGTAATGGCGTTTCGAGAACGTGCCGAATTCAAAAATCAACGCGCCGATGCGTTCCCGATAGGGCGTCAGCGGCCTGAGGAACAACTGTTCGAAAAGCTCCGCGTCCAGAAACGACTCGTTCTCCGCACCGCCCCGCTGTCCATACCGGGCATGGACGGGCCACGTGCGCACGGTGATCTGCTCCGGCACCTTGAAGGCAAAGCGCAGCGTTTCCGGCACTCCGGAGAACAACTTCTCCCAGTACGCCGTCGGCGGGAACTGGTAGAACGAGAAGTCGCCGCAGACGGCCGGGAAGGTCTCGGCGTATTCGGCCAGACACCCTTCCTCGAACTTCTTGCGCGAGAAGCGTCCGCGCGTCCAGTAGCGCTCTGGCGTGTAGATCTGGCCCAGCCAACCCTCGTATTTCCAGCTACTTGTCCCGAAGTAGACGCCCCGCGACGCCAACCTGGCCAGCCGCCCGGCCAGCGGCGACCGGGGGCCCGCGTCTTGACCAAACAAACTCAGGTTGCCGAAACCACCCATTGACTTTTCCTTGTCTTGTGTAAATACTTATACTATGATTCTCACTTCACGGCAACGTGAGATTCTCGACTTCATCGTCACATATCGCCAGGAGAACGGCTGCTCACCGTCGATCCCGGAGATCCAGCGGCGATTCCAGATCCGCAGCCCGAACGGCGTTGCCGGCCATCTGCACGCGCTCGAAGCCAAAGGCGCCATCAAGCGCTCGGACCGCGGTTCGCGTCAGATCGATCTGCCGGGTCAGGATTTCGTCCGCGCCGGATTGCACTTCCTGCCCGTCTTCGGCCAGATCCCGGCCGGACCGCCTCAAATGATGTCACCCTCGGAAGCCGATTCCATGGCGGCGCTGGACGAATCGACTCTCGGCTTCAAGCCCAAGCCCGGCTGCTTCGCCCTCAAGGTTCGCGGCGATTCGATGCGCGACGCCGGCATCCTCAATGGCGACACCGTCGTCGTCGAACCCAATCCGGAGCCGCGCGCTGGCCAGATCGTGGCGGCGCTCATCGATGGAGAAAGCACGCTGAAACGCCTGGTCAAGGTCCAGGGCCGCTGGTATCTGAAGGCCGAGAATCCGGCTTATCCGGAACTGCACCCGCGGGCCGACCTGGTGATCCAGGGCGCGGTCCGCACCGTCATCCGCAAGCTCGACTGAGCGCATTCGCTACACTGAAGAGTCAGCATGCGTCTGACGACTCCATGAGCGAAATCAAAGACTTTCTCGAACGTTTCCGCCGCGGCGCGGAACTGGTGGCGGTGGTGAGCACGGGTTCGGCGGGTGCCGAATGGGACTTCGTCCCGGCCCCCGGCAAATGGTGCCTGCGCCAGATCATCTGCCATCTGGCCGATTCCGAGATGATCGGCCGCTACCGCCTGGCCAGTGTGATCGCCGAAGATAACCCAACTTTGATGTGGTACGACCAGGATGCCTGGGCAGTGAAGCTGGACCACTCGAAACGCAAGTTCTCCCAGGCGCTGGAAACGTTCCGGCGTATCCGGGGCGAGAACTACGAACTGCTGAAGGACCTGCCCGAGGAGACCTTCGCCCGCACCGGCGTCCATTCCAGAATGGGCCCGATGACCCTGAAGGACCTGTTGCTCATGTATGCCGAACACGCCGAAGGCCACGCCCGCCAGATCCAGGAAGCGCGCGCGGCGTACAAGGCTGCACGGGCAACTGCGCGGCAGGCCTAGCCACGATCTCCCGGGATGCACAGGCTCGCCCATGTGTATCCATGTTCCTACGAGCTGCGCGCTCAATCGGGCTTACCTGTTATGATTGGGTGGCTGCTGGAGGTGTGTCTGGATGTGTAATGACACAGATCCAGCGTGCGTGGCTGTTTGTCGCACCCAGGGAGGTGTCTTACATTGCGTGTCCACATAGTCAATCCGAGTGACGATGCGTTTGGCGTGGGAGTGATCACGCCACGTTGGGTTTATGTACTGGCTGCGGCGACGCCACTGAAATATGGCGACCCGCTGATCACTGACGAAACGCTTGAAAAGCTCGACATCGAAACGATTCAGTCGGGCGACGTAGTCGGCATCGGCATCCACACGGCCAACGCCTATCGAGGTTACGAGATTGGCAAACTGGCGCGTGAACGCGGCGCATGGGTTGTCTATGGGGGCATCCACTCGACCCTGTATCCCGACGAGGCCCACGAACTCGGCGGAGCGCACGCCGTGGTCAAAGGCGACGGCGACATCGCCTGGGGCGAAGCGCTGGCCGCTTGCGAAAACGGATCGCCCGAACGCATCTACGAAGGTGGGCGTGTCGGGGCGGAGAGTTTCCTGAAAGCCCGATGGGACCTGTTGCCTCCCAGCAGTTACATGTGGGCGTCTGTGCAAACTGTCCGTGGCTGCCCGAAGCACTGTTCGTTCTGTTCGGTGTGGCGGACCGACGGCCAGAAACCGCGGCAACGCGGGACCGAAGCAGTGGTGACCGAGGTCGTCCAGTTGCGGCGGCTCGGTTACCGCTTTATTGCCCTTGCCGACGACAATTTCTACACGGTCACGCTGACCGATATCGCACAGGCCGAAAAGCAGGGCAATCCAGAGCGCATCGCCGAGTTGAAAGCCATGCGGGCCGAGCGGTTCGAACTCATGGAACAGCTCTCAAAGCTGCCGAGTGACATGGTGTTCTTCACCCAGATCACCATGGAAGCGGCCGAGGATCCGGATTTCCTCACGGCGATGAAAAAGGCGCGCATCAAGGGCGCGCTGGTGGGCGTGGAGGCGGTGACCGAGGAGGGTCTGAAGGCCGTTTTCAAGGACTTCAACTACTCCGGCGACACGCTGATCGCCCGGCTGAAGACCTTCCGGAAGCATGACGTTCATGTCCTCGGGTCATTCATCTTTGGCCTGCCGACCGACCGCGAAGATACCTTCACAGCCACCGCCGAGCTGGCGAAGAAGTCCGATCTGACCTTCGCTCAGTTTGTCGTCATGACGCCGTTCCCGGGAACGGTGGACTTCAACAAGTGGGAAAAGGAGCTCGGCGACAACGTGGAGAGGGTCCACGGCGTGCCGGTCACCCGCTACTGGCAGTTGCCGGCCGACATACGGCCGAAACGCTATTCGCCGCACCCCACGATGACGACCGAAGAGATCCGCGCTTACACGCAGAAGGTGTGGGACAGCTTCTATGAGATCAAGGCAATCTGGCAGAGAGCCAATTGCGTCAAGTCGATGAAGGCGCGCCTTGCCTTCGTTCTGATCTCGAAGCTCTACCGCCAGATGTACGCCAACACGGGTATCACCACCGACAGCGCACGCCGCAAGAGCGCCAACCGCTGGTCGCGCTGGATCGCCAAGCCCTGCATCAAGTTGTTCAGGACTTCGCCCATGCCGGAACTCGCCATGCCCATGCCCATGGCAGCGCCGCAAGCGTTCCCGATACTGGGCGACTAGCCGCCGCTCGGTTAATCTGGAAGCATGATCGTCAGCAGCCGGCGCAAGTCGGTGGCGTTTTTCATCTCGCTCGGCGTGGCCCTGATCGTGGTCACGGTGCTGCTCTATGTCGGCTGGGTCCTGCTCAGCTGGCGCACCGGAATCCTGTTGGCCCTCGGCGTGGTTCTGTTGGCGTTGATCATCAGCGGGGTGGTGCTGAACACTATCTTTCTTGTCCGCGAAGTGCGGCGCAACGAGCAGCACGACGCCTTCATCAACGCCATGACGCACGAGTTGAAGACGCCGGTCACCTCGATTCGTCTTTACCTGGAGACGCTCCAGACGCGCGCCGTCGACGACGCCAAGCGCCAGGAGTTTTACCGCATCATGCTGACCGACAGCGAACGCCTGCTCGGCACCATCGAGCAAGTGCTGCGCACCGGACGCGTTGCCGCTTCTCACGCCAAACCGGTGTTGGCTCCCGTCAATCTCAACCCGCTGATCTCGGAGTGCATCGAACGCGCGCGTACGCTGCACGCGGTCGCCCCTGAGGCGCTGAAATTCAGGCCGGGCGGCGAGATCCGTGTGATGGGCGACGCCGAAGAGGTCCGTACGGCGATCTCGAACCTGATCGACAACGCGGTGAAGTACTCGGGCCGCGAGGTGGACGTGACTGTGGAAACATCCCGGCTCGACGGCGCATTCGCCGAAATCCGGGTGAGCGATCGCGGCCCCGGCATCCCCAAGCAGGAGTTGAAGCAGGTCTTCAAGAGGTTCTACCGGGTCCCCGGCCCGATCGCGTCGCGCGTGAAAGGAACCGGCCTCGGGCTCTACATCGTGCGGTCGGTGGCCAAGAGCCACGGCGGGCGTGTCTGGGCCGAGAGCCAGGGCCCTGGCCGGGGAAGCACGTTCATCCTGGAATTGCCGGTGGCGTCATGACTCGGGTGCTCATTGTCGAGGACGAACAGCATATCGCCGAGGGGTTGCGCTTCAACCTCGAAGCCGAAGGCTGCCGCGTCGAGGTGGTCGATACTGGCGAAGCGGCGCTCGACATGCTGCTGCCCGGAGAGCGGCAGCAGTTCTTCGATGCCATGGTGCTCGACGTCATGCTGCCTGGCAAGGACGGCTTCAGCGTCATCTCCGAACTGCGCCAGGCCGGGCAGTTTGTCCCGACGCTCATCCTCACTGCCCGTGGCCGGCCCGAGGACGTTCTGGCTGGCTTTGAAGCCGGCGCCGATGACTACCTCGCCAAGCCCTTCGACCTCGGTATACTGATCGCCCGCCTGCATGGATTGCTGCTGCGCCGCGAATGGCTCAGTTCGTCGATCAACGGCGGCGGGGCCACTGCCGCACCGCCCGAATCCACCTATACGTTCAACGGTCGGACGGTTGATTTCGACCGGTTGGAGTTGACCGCCGGCGATCAGATCTTCCGCCTCACGTTGATGGAGGCCAATCTGCTCCGGTTTCTGGTCAAGCACGAGGGCAAACCCGTTTCGCGCAAAACCATGCTCGACGAGGTTTGGGGCTTGCGCGAGGACACTGACACACGCGCCATCGACAACTTCATTGTCCGGCTGCGCCGCTATATCGAGGACTCCCCTTCGCGCCCCCACCACCTGCGCACCGTGCGTGGCGTCGGCTATTGCTTTGTGTCCAGCCCGCCCGAGCCGCTGGTGAAGTCGATTACCCGACCGCGACTTCGACGGCGGATTGGGTCTGATTGACCTCGCCGGCCGGACTCTCTTCAAGCCCGCTCAATAGAATCCGGATCACGTCGGCCGCGTGGTAGACGGTGCCGTTTTCGGGCATGAATCGACGCAGATTCACCAGGTCGTCACCGCTGGTGATGATGCCAGCTTCAATCCGCTTGCCGCCCGAACGGCTCTGTGGATGGCCCATCGCGGCCATCAGTGAATTGCAGATGCACTTGCGGCCTTCAGTCTCGGCGATGTCCCCGCCCTTGGACAGGTACACGCTGATCGGTTCCGAGGCGCAGCGGAAACTGATCTTGCCCTCCGGTGTCCGGTAGGCTTCCCTCAAATAGCCCAGATCGCAGATCCTGGGCCGTGCTGCGTAGTATTCCGGGTCCGACGACGAACCCTTGACCTGAACCACCTTGAACGGGAAGCCCGAAGGCGAAGCCAGACGGTCCGTGTAGACGTCCACCTTGCCCGCTTTGGCCTGGTTCAGGACTTCCTGTTTGTAGTCGTCCCGCATTCCCGATTCGACCGAGTACGCAAACGCCGTGCCCACCTGAATGCCAGCCGCGCCTTCGCTCACCGCGTAGCGCAACTGTTCTGGCTGGCCGAATCCACCGGCCAGCCAGAAAGGAAGGCCCAATTCGCGCATTTTGGCCAGATCGACGATGTCACGCTCGCCGTACACCGGTTCGCCGCGCTCGTTCAATTGCTGTTTGCCGCGCGGCGGGGCATTGTGCCCACCGGCTGTCGGGCCCTCAATGACGAAGCCGTCCACCCGGCCGTTGGCTTTCCTTGCCAGTGTCTGGGCCAGCACGTTCGAGGCGATAATCGGCAGGAACGTCGGCCGCTTCAAAGGCGGCAGGTCGCATTCCATGTAGTCGCGCGGATTCATCGTCATCGTCGTGTCGTCGCCTTCCTTGGCACCGGCCACGGTCAGGGGATATGTCGCCGTTTCATGGTTGACGAACTTATCCAGTGCGCCGGGGATCCTCATCGGGATACCCGCGCCCATGACGACGTAATCCGCGCCGGCCATCATCGCGCCATAGATCGACACCAGATGAGGCGGCTGGATCTTCTCAAGGTAGTTGATGCCAACGGGGTTGCCATGGCCTTCCTTGGCCAGCCACACTTCGACGAAATTCGAGATGATGCAGAGTTCGCCCAGTTCGCGCGGCGTATCCTTCGCGTGCATCCCGGGGTTCAGATAAGGGGCGCCCTCAGGCAGACCATCAGCATTGAAGTACTTCGACCAGGCACGTTCAGCCATGTCACGGAATGGGAAAGCGTCGAACGCGCGGCGGTAATGGCCGCCGGGGTCGCCCTTCTGCAACCGCCGGACCATGACGCGGTCCAGGGCCGTGCCAGAAACCAGACCCAGTTGGCCGAGTGACGAAACCGTGTTGGCCAGTTTCCAGCCGGAAACCGCCACACCCATGCCACCCTGAATGATGAGAGGAAGTCGTGCGGACGATCGTTCGGTCATCTGTTTGCATCATCCCAGATGTGAGCCTTCACGATTGTCAAAATTGTGTAATAGCTTGGAGTTAGCGGCTCAGCTTACCCAGCGCCACACTGCGGCGAGCGCCCGTCGCCGATGGTAAGTTGTTCGCCCGGTTGTGCCACGCCTCATGGGCCAGAATCGCAAAGGCGATCGCCTCCTTGGCGTCCGGGTCGAGGCCAATATCCTCGGAGTTGATCACGTCCATGTCGGCCAGCTCAGCCTGCAGCATCCGCATGAGCGCCGGATTGTGGACACCTCCGCCCGAAACGATCACCTCGCCGATGGCTCCATCCTCCGCGGCGCTGAATTGGTAGATGCCCTCGGCGATAGTTGCCGCGGTCAGCATCGCCGCGGTGGCCATTGTGTCGGCAGGAGAGAGGCCCTTGGCGATCAGTATATCTATAAATGTAGTTCCATACTGCTCACGCCCGGCCGTCTTTGGCGGTTTCTTCGTATAATATTCATCCTGAAGGAGTTCGTCGAGAAGGCCGGGGCACACTTCCCCGTCGAGGGCCAGCCGCCCGCCCTTGTCGTAATGGTGCTTGCCGCCACTGAACCGCGCCGCCAACTGGTCCATCACCATGTTCCCTGGACCGGTGTCGAACGCTATTACGTCTCTTGTCGTACATTTTGCCGGCAGGATCGTCACATTGGCGATCCCTCCGATATTGAGCGCCACCCTGCCCACCTCTTCCGACTTGAACAGCAGGTAATCGACGAAAGGTACCAGCGGCGCGCCCTTGCCGCCTGCGGCCATGTCGCGCGGGCGAAAGTCATTGATAACAGGGATCTGCGTTCGTTCGGCCAGAACCGACCCGTCGCCGATCTGGAGCGTCGAGGACACTTTCCGGCCCAGATACTCCACCGGCTCGGACTCGTGGAAGATCGTTTGGCCGTGGCATCCGATCAATTGAACCGACTTCGGATCAACGTCGCATTTCTTACAAGTGTCGAAAAATGCATCGGCGTAGATCTCTGGCAGCAGAAAGTTGAGTCGCGAAATCTCGCGAGTATGGGTTTCGCAGTTGCTCACCGCCATCAGCGCCGAGCGTAGCGGTTCCGGGTAAGGGATGGAATGGAAGCCGACAGTGTCAAAACCGTCGTCATCGACGTCGATCAGGGCGACGTCAACGCCATCGAGCGAGGTTCCGCTCATGATGCCAGCAACTCTCATTGCCGTTTCAACTCCTCTTGTAGTTCGTGCAGCAGTTGCAGTGCTTCGATCGGTTTCAGGTTATCGATATTAAGAGTTCGGATGCGGTCGGCGATCTGGTAGCCCACCGGCTCGAACAGCCGGATCTGAAGCGCCGGTTCGGCCCGGCCCCGTCTGGGCGGATTCAACTCTTCGCTCACCGTGTGCTCGCTCTTTTCGTGCAGCGCCAGGATCTCGCGAGCGCGTTCGATGACGGCCATGGGCAATCCGGCCAGCCGCGCGACCTCGATGCCGTAGCTGCGGTCGGCCGCGCCGGGCTCGACTTTTCGCAGAAAGATGATCTGGTCTCCTGATTCACGCACCGAGACGTGCAGATTCCGCAATCCGTCAAGTTTGTCGGCCAGTTCGGTCAGTTCGTGATAGTGGGTGGCGAACAGCGTATATGCGCCCGACCGCTCGTGAATCTGCTCGATGACGCTCCAGGCCAGCGCCAGCCCGTCGTATGTGGCCGTGCCCCGGCCGATTTCGTCCAGCACGATCAGGCTTCGTTCGGTCGCGGTATTGAGGATGACGGCCGTTTCGGTCATTTCGACCATGAAGGTCGAACGGCCCCGGGCGAGATTGTCGGATGCGCCGATGCGGGTGAAGACACGATCAACCAGCGGCAGCACGGCCTCGTCCGCGGGCACAAACGAACCCATTTGGGCCATGACGGCGATCAGCGCCGCCTGGCGCAGGTAGGTCGATTTGCCGCCCATGTTCGGTCCCGTGATCAACGCGATGCGGCAGGTGGAGCGGTCCAGGTAGAGATCGTTTGGGATGAAGCGCTGGGCCTCGCGTTCGGTCAGGCGTTCGATCACCGGATGCCGGCCGGCGGCGATCTTCATGACCCCATCGAGAGAGAAATGCGGGCGGCAATAGCGGCTGCCGGCGGCAGTCTCGGCCAGCGCCGCCTGGACATCCAATTCGGCAACGGCACCGGCGCTTTGCCGGATGCGAACAGCTTCGGCGGCGGCTGCGGACCGGATCTCACCGAACAGGTCGCGTTCGAGCGCCGTCATCCGGTCCTCGGCGTCAAGGACCTTCGCTTCGAGTTCTTTCAACTCCGGCGTTGTGAACCGTTCGGCGTTGACCAGCGTCTGTTTGCGTTCGTAGTCAGCCGGGGCGAGGTGCTGGTTGGCCTTCGAGATCTCGATGTAGAAACCGAAGACGTTGTTGAAGCGGACCTTCAGCGACCCGATGCCCGTGCGTTCGCGCTCCCGCGCCTCGACGGCGGCGATCACCGAGCGCGAATCCTTGCTCAGCATCCGGAATTCGTCCAATTCCGCGTTGTAGCCGGGGCGGATGACACCCCCGTCGGCAATATTGATCGGCGGCTCGTCGGCGATGGCGGTCAGTATGCGGTCACGCACATCCGCCAACTCATCCAGCCCTTCAAAGACCTCACCGAGCCGCGCCGGCAGGTTTGAATGAAGCTGGGCCTTGAGCGCCGGAATCAGCGCCAGCGTCCGGCCGAGTCCCAGGACGTCGCGCGGGTTGGCTGTTCCGATGGTCACCTTGGCAAGCAGCCGCTCGATGTCCATCATTTTGCCAAGGGTCTCGCGAATGCGCGAGCGCTCGATGGTTGCCTTCATTAGATGCTCGACAGCATCGAGGCGAGCCTCGATATCCGCCTGATCGAGCGATGGCCGCAGGATTCGTTTCCGCAGGAGGCGCCCGCCCATACCGGTCTTGGTGATGTCGAGGACCGAAACGAGCGTCGAGTCGCGCCGCCCGTCGAGGTCGGCCGAAAACAAGGGTTCAACCAGTTCCAGGTTGCGCGCCGTGACGGCATCGAGCATCATCGAGTCGGACCGGTCGAGCCAGGCCGGGCGCTCGACGTGATCGAGCGCCGATCGCTGAGTGTCCTTCAGATAGCCGAGCAACGCGCCTGCCGCTGACACCGCCAGCCGCCGGTCGGCCAACCCGCACCCTTCCAGCGTCAACAGTCCAAAATGCTCCATGAGCGAACGCGCGGCGTGATCGTACGTGAAGGTCCAAGCCTCGACCGGTGTGACGAGCCAGCGTCCTGGGGGCGCTGAATCCCACGATGAATCGGCAACGAGCAGTTCGCGGACGTTCAGATGTTCCAGGATCGGCGGCAGTTCGGCCAGGCTCGATTCGGTCGCCCTGAATTCGCCGGTGGACAGGTCAACATAGGCAACGCCGGCCTTGGGATCCTTCAGATGGACCGCAGCCAGGTAGTTGTTTTCGTGCGGCCGCAGCAGGGCTGGATCGGTGACCGTACCGGGCGTGACGATGCGGGTGATCTCACGCCGGACCAGTTTTTTGGCCTGTTTCGGGTCTTCCATCTGGTCGCAGATGGCAACGCGGTAGCCCTTCTGAATCAACCGCGCGATATACCCCTCGACAGAGTGCGCCGGGACGCCGCACATCGGCACCGGTTCGCCGCGCTCCTTGTTACGCGAGGTCAACGTGATCTCGAGTTCGCGCGAAGCGGTGACGGCGTCGTCGAAAAACAGCTCATAGAAATCGCCGAGCCGGAACAGCAAGAGAGCGTTCGGGGCCTGTTGCTTCGCCGCGGAATATTGCCGCATGAGCGGCGTCGTTGGTTCCTGGGACACGCAACTTCTATCATTCCACAACAACAATCGGGCGAACTTTACTTGTTCCCTTGTCGTATCTATGCATAGAATGGAACAGGAACAGATTCCTCATGTCATCGACGACTCCAGACCTGCTGCCTGGCACGCTGCAACTGCTCATCCTGCGAACGGTTCTCAGCGGCCCCATGCACGGCTACGCAATCGCCAAGCGCATTCGAGAGGCCTCTTCGGGAGCTCTCGTGGTGGAGGAAGGCTCCCTCTATCCGGCGCTGAACAGGATGCTGGTGAAAGGCTGGATCTCGGCCAAATGGGGCGTTTCGGACAACAATCGCAAGGCCCGCTTCTATGAGATCACCCGGGCCGGACGGCGCCAGTTGGCCAAGGAAGAGGGCGACTTCCACGATATGGTCGCCGCGATTCAGTTGGTCCTCAGTCAGACCTGACCGGGCGGAGTATCAGTCATGATTGATCAATTCGGGCGGAAGCTGGCCTATCTGTTCACGTCACGCCGCTCCACCGACGCCGCACTGGAGAGCGAGTTCGAGTTCCATCTGGCATGCCGCGCCGACGAACTCGAAGCAGGAGGGTTTTCGCCCGCCGATGCGCTGGCCCAGGCGCGACGCGAGTTTGGCCCGGCGTTGCGGGTGCGCGAGGACGCTTCGGCCGAGTGGCAGTTCGCGTTTGTTGAGCGCATGTTCAGGGACCTTCGCCACTCATTGCGGTCGCTCCGCCGCGACCCGGTCTTCACCGTCACCGCGGTCCTGTCGCTCGCACTCGGCATCGGCGCCAACACGGCCGTCTTCACGCTGCTCGACCAGCTTGTCCTGCGCCTGCTGCCCGTTCACGACCCCGAACGTCTGGTCATGATCTGGACCACCGGCCCGCATCTGGGCAACAACCAGGGCACCCGCACGGCGTCCTACCCCATGTATCAGGACTTCCAGCGCCGCGCCCCTGCCTTTGAGTCGCTCTTCTGCAACTTCTCCACCTCCGCCGCGCTCACGGACCAGTCCGGCACAGAGCGCGTCAGTGCCCAACTCGTCAGCGGCAACTACTTCCAGGCACTCGGCGTCACGGCCGCTGCCGGACGCCTCTTCCGTCCCGAACTCGACGATCGTTACTACAAGGGCCACCCGGTCATCGTGCTCAGCCACGCTTACTGGGTGCGCCGTTTCGCCGCAGACCCGCGGGTCATCGGCCGTAAGGTCCTGGTCAACAACTACCCGATGGAGATCGTCGGCGTCTCGGCAGCCGGTTTCGCGGGCGTGGATCCTTCGCGGTCGCCCCACATCCGCGTACCCATCCAGATGAAGCCCATTTTGAGTCCCGACTACGACGGCCTCGCCGACCGGCGGCACCAATGGGTGCAAGTCTACGCCCGGCTTAAACCGGGCTTCACCGAGGAGAGCGCTCGCACCTCACTTCAGCCGTTGTTACATCAAGTCCTTGAGCAGGAGCTTCAAGAAAAGGAGTTGCGCACGATCTCTCCCTATGACCGCGCGCGTTTCCTCGCCCGTCGTCCCCAGGTGGAAATCGCCGCCACGGGGTTTTCCATGCTGCGGCGACAGTATTCCACCGCGCTCACCGTCCTCATGGGTATGGCGGCCTTGATCTTGCTCATCGCCTGCTCGAATGTCGCCAGTCTGCTTATCGCCCGTTCGGTGGCGCGCCGCAAGGAACTGGCCGTGCGCCTGGCAATCGGCGCCGGCCGCGGTGCGCTGGTCCGCCAGATGCTCATAGAATGCTCCCTGCTCGCCATTTCCGGCGCGGCCCTGGGCATTCTGCTGGCCTTCACGTCGACGCGCGCCCTGCTCGCCATGCTGCCCGATTCCGGCTACCAACTCATGCTGCGTCCCGCGCCCGATGCCCGTATACTGCTATTCAGTTGCGTGGTCGCCCTGGCCACGGTTCTGCTTTCCGGTCTCGCTCCGGCGCTCGCCGCGACGCGTCTCCATGTCTGGGACGCCATTAAGCTTGCCACCGGATCGGCCGGTTCAGCGCGTGCGCGCAAGACCCTGGTCGCCCTTCAAGTCTGTCTGTCTTTCCTCCTGCTCGCCGGCGCCGGCCTGTTCACGAGGACTCTCGTCAATCTGCGCGCCCACCCCACTGGCCTGAACGACCTCGATCGTCTGGTCGCATTCGAGGTCGATCCGGCCAAGAACGGTTACTCCATCACGCGGATCCATAGCTTCTGCGACAAACTGCAGGTCGCGCTCGCCTCGACGCCCGGCGTCACCTCTGCCGCATACTCGATGGTGCCGCTGCTGCGCGACGAGTGGGACACGATCATGAGCGTCGAAGGCCACCGCGCCCGCGACGGTGAGGCCATGCAGGCCTACCACAACTGCATCTCTCCCGGCTTCTTCGACGCCCTCGGCGTCCCGCGTCTGCTGGGCCGCGACTTCACTGTCAATGACCGTTTTGACAATCCCGATCCGAATCTCGAACCCACGCTCGCCATCGTCAACCGGGCCTTCGCCGAACACTACTTCGGCCGGACGAGCCCCATCGGCCGCCACCTTGGTTTCGGTGTCGGGCCCGAGACGAAGTTGAGCGTCGAGATCATCGGCATGGTCGAAAACTCCATCTATGGCGGCCCCCGTTCCGGCATCCGCCGCCAGGTCTTTCTCGCCATGCAGCAGGCGAACTACGCCTGGTCGGCAACATTCTATGTTCGCGCCCAGGGCGATCCGGCTGCTCTCTACCCCAGCATTCGCCGCCGGGTGGCTCGGCTCGACCCCACCCTGCCGGTATTCAAGTTGGGAACCTTGTCAGAGTATCTTGACGAGACGCTCAGCACCGAACGCCTGATCGCCTGGCTCAGCGTCGTCTTCGGTCTACTCGCTACGGTATTGGCCGCGCTCGGGTTGTATGGCGTGTTGTCGTTCATCGTGGCCCGCCGTACAAGGGAGATCGGCCTGCGCATGGCCCTCGGCGCACCACGCAAAGCCGTGGTCTGGATGGTGCTGCGGGAGGTGGTGATCCTCGTGGGCTGGGGCCTGGCCGCCGGACTGCCCGTCGCCTACGCGCTCAGCCGCCTGGTGAGGACGCAACTATTCGATGTTCAGCCAAATGATGCACTCTCGCTGGCCGGCGCCGCGGCCTTGCTCATCGCCGTGGCCGTTCTCGCCGCATGGGCCCCGGCCCGTCGAGCCAGCGCCGTCGACCCAACGACGGCGCTACGGTGCGAATAGCGATCGCGAGGATCCGTCCCGGCTTATGCGTAGATTCCGCGCAATTTGATGGCGAAGGCCACGCGGTCCAGCGCGAGCATGTAGGCAGCCGTGCGGTTGTCCACCTTGTCACGGTCGGCGTAGCTGACCACGTCCTTGAAGGAGTTCACCATGATCTCCTCCAGCCGGCCGTTGACCAGTTGCTCGTTCCAGAAGTAGCCCTGGCGGTCCTGAACCCATTCAAAGTAAGAGACCGTGACCCCGCCGGCATTGGCCAGGATGTCCGGAATGACGAAGACGCCCTTCTCGCTCAGGATCTTGTCGGCGACGGCTGTGGTCGGTCCGTTGGCGCCTTCGGTGATGATCTTGGCCTTGATCTTGGCCGCGTTCTGCGAATGGATGACGTTCTCCCTCGCTGCTGGGACAAGCACGTCGCAATTGAGGAACATGGCCTCGTTGCGGTCAATCACCTCGCCGCCGGTGAAACCGGCGAACGATCCGGTCTGGCGGCGGTAAGCCATCAGCGCTTCGATATCGAGCCCGTTTTCGTTGTAAACCGCGCCGTCCCATTCGATGACCGAGATGATCTTCATGCCCGCCTTGCGCATCAGCTTGGCGCCCATGCCGCCGACATTGCCGAAGCCCTGCACGACGATGCGCGCCTGCGACGGCTCGATCTGAAAGCGGCGCAGCGCCTGAAGGGTCACGAACAGGCAGCCTCGTCCAGTGGCCTCGGGACGTCCCTTCGAACCGCCCAGGTTGAGCGGTTTGCCGGTGACCACGGCGGTAACCGTGGTCCTCTTGTGCATCGAATAGGTGTCCATGATCCAGGCCATGGTCTGCTCATTGGTGTTCATGTCCGGCGCCGGAACGTCGCGTTCCGGTCCGATCACGTCGATCAACTCGGCGGTGTAGCGTCGCGTTATCCGCTCCAGTTCGCCGCGGGAGAGGATCGACGGATCGCAGATCACGCCGCCCTTGCCGCCGCCGAACGGAATGTTCACAACCGAACATTTCCACGTCATCCAGGAGGCGAGCGCCCGGACTTCGTCCAGCGTCAGGTCGGGGGCGAAGCGGATCCCCCCCTTGGCCGGCCCGCGGGCCAGGGAATGCTGCACGCGGTAGCCCGTGAAGACCTCCACCCTGCCGTCATCCATCTGGATGGGGATGTTGACGGTCATTTCCATGGCCGGCGCCTTTAGCACCTTTCTCAGGCCGTCGTCCAGGCCCAGCAATTCGGCCGCCCTGTCAAAGCGCGTCTCGGCGGCGAGCCACGGATTGAACTCGCGGCTCATATCATGATCTGCGGCGGGAGTCTCTGTTGGATTCCCGCCAGGAGTTATATTCTCGATGGTCATCGTGGACCTCCGGCTCCATTATCCCTGCCGCCATGAACGGCGGCAAGCTGTCTTGTCACCCTATACTGACAGTTTCATGGGACCAATCCAGCAGACAAGACGCAGCTTCTTGGTTCTCGCCGGAATTCCGCTGTTCGGCATCTGTTCGCCTCGACGAACGAGGCTATCCGGCATCCCGTTCAGCTTCATCGGTCAGGGCCGTTCATCCCGGCGATATCTGGTGATCCACGGCGACGAAATAACGGCCCGCGAGACGCTGCTCGGCCACATGAAGTCCCACCAGGGCCAGGCTTATCTCATCGACAGTCAGACGCGCACCGTCCGCCCGCACCTGCTCGAGATCGATCCCAACCGCATGTTTTCCGATGCCGGCGCCGCCAGGAGCCTGGAGCGCCTGAATGGATCGGCGGACGCCGGCGCAATCCAGCGTGAAGTGAAGTGGCTTGCCGTGCGACGCCATCAACTGTTCAAAGCGCTGCTGCCGCCCCAGGGCGGATTGCTGATCGTGCTTCACAACAACGCGCGCGGCTATTCGGTGGACGATGAGGTCCCGATCAGCAATAAGGTCCATTTGCCAAACCCATCGGCGCCGCACGAGTTCTTCCTGGCCACTTCGGAGACGGACTTCGCCCGGATCGCCGCCGGCCCCTACAACGCTGTGATGCAGAACGACGCCAAGGGAGAAGACGACGGTTCGCTGTCCCGGTTGTGCGCTTCGCGCGGCATCCGGTACGTGAATCTCGAATGCGCCCTGGGCAACCGTAAAGCACAGTCGGAAATGCTCGCATGGCTCGATGGGGTGCTGCCGTGATACGATCCCAGACTGAATGAAACCCCCATCGCTCACCGCACAACTCATTGCCGAATTCATCGGCACCATGATCATCATCCTGTTTGGAGCTGGCGTCTGTTCGATGGTCGTGCTGTTCGGCACCGGCGTGCCGGGCGAGGTGGTCAAGGGCGGCTACACCAACATCACCTTCGGCTGGGCGCTTGGCGTCACCTTCGGCGTCTGGGCGACGGCGCGCATCAGCGGCGCGCACCTGAACCCGGCCGTGACCCTGGCTTTGGCCGTCTACCGCGACTTCAGGTGGAGCTACGTGATTCCGTTCATCGTGGCGCAAACTGCGGGCGCGTTTGCCGGCGCGGCGCTGGTGTTCACCAACTATCGCGCCGCGTTCCAGCAGTACGATCCGATGCTTGAGAAAACCGCCGGCATCTTCACCACCTTCCCGGCGTTCCCCGCCCAGCCCGCCGCCGGGTTCATAGATCAGGTGATCGGCACTGCGCTCCTGCTGTTCCTGGTCATGGTCGTCACCGATGACCGCAACACACCGGCTCCGGCGTGGCTGGCGCCAATTGCGATCGGAGCCATCGTGTTCGCCATCGGAGTGAGTTTCGGCGCGCTGCACGGTTACGCCATCAATCCGGCGCGCGACCTCGGGCCGCGGGCGTTTGTCATCCTGGCCGGCTTCAAGAACAACGGCCTGACCGATGGAACCGGCGTCTGGTGGGTGCCGATCGTTGCCCCGATGCTGGGCGGAGTGCTCGGCGCGGGCTTGTACGACCTCGGCATCCGGCGATTCCTGCCTCGCGCATAGCTTAACGGCGTCGTAGGCCGGAGCGCATCGATCTCGTATCATGAAGGTAGCTGCGGCCGGATCCGGCCCTGGAAGGGTCAAATGATCTTCACACTCACCGAACTCGAACATCACCCGATCCAATTCGAAGCCAGCTACCCGCCCGGTGAACTCAAGTTCTCCGAGGACCTCACCCAAACCAGCAACCTTGAGGCCACCGGTTCGGCTACCCTGCTGCACAACACGCTCGGCGAGATCCGCGTCCAAGGGCATGTCAAGGTCGGCCTCGGCTCGGCCTGCGGCCGCTGCCTTGAACCAGCCGCGCTCCAGTTCGATTCCGATTTCGATTTCTTCTACCGCCCGGCGATCAAGAAGGGTGCGCACGGCGAGGTCCATCTCGAAGAGGGCGAAATCGACATCTCCTTCTATGAAGGCGACGGCGTGGAACTGGAGGACGTCATTCGCGAGTACGTCCTTCTCGCCCAACCCATGCGCTCGCTCTGCCAGCCGGAGTGCAAAGGCCTGTGTCCCCAGTGCGGCGCCAATCTGAACAAGACGGAATGCGGTTGCGCGCCCGTACCTCGGGACTCGCCTTGGGCGGCTTTGAAGGACCTCTGAGCGCCCCTTCCCAACCACAGGATGGGTATAGGCAACAAGAGCCTTGCATGTCTTCGCCGTCAAGCGCACAATGGGCGCGACTGGCTGGAGGCGCCGCGCCGTGCCTAAAATCGACTGGAACCGCATTTTGCTGGGTGGGCTGGTGGCTGGCATCGTCGTCAATTTCTGCGAGTACATCATCAGCGGAGTCCTGCTCAGAGATGACTGGGAACGGGCGCTGCTGGCGTTGAACCGTCCGCTGGTCTCTTCCGTCATGCAGACTGCCGCGCTCCAGGTGTGGGGATTCCTGATGGGCTTCTCGGGCGTGGCCCTCTATGCCCACTTGTGCGACCGCTATCATTCCGGCTGGCGAACGGCTTGCCGGGCGGGGCTTGCCGTCTGGATCGTGGGCTACCTGTCCGGCTCCGTCACCGGTGCGTCCATGGGCGTCTTTCCTGCTTCGCTCGCCATTGAATCGACCATCGCTGGGCTCTTCGAAATCCTGCTGGCGACGGCGCTCGGCGCCCACCTCTACCAGTTCGCTAGAAAATGAGCTTCTTGCGCACCGCATACAGCACAAGTTCAGCCGTATTGTGTAGGTTCAGCTTCTGCATGATACGCGTGCGGTGTGTCTCCACCGTGTAGACGCTCAGGTCGAGCAACTGCGCCACGTCTTTGTTCGACCGGCCCTCGGCAAGGAGTTGAAGCACCTCTTTCTCGCGGTCAGTGAGCAGGCTGTAGCTGTCCTGTTGGCCCTTCTGCTGGAGGCTTCGCATGTAGTCCTCGAGCAGAGTCTGGGCAATGGCCGGGCTGAAGAACGGTTTACCCTGGGCCACGCCGCGGATGGCGCCCAGCAGGTAGTCCTCGGCGGTCTCCTTGAGAATGTAGCCCTTGGCGCCGGCCTCCAGCGCCCGCAGGATATAGCTTTCGTCGTTGTGCATGCTCAGGATGAGCACATGCGACGATGGGCTTGCCTTAAGCAACTGGGCAGTGGCGTCGATGCCGTTCAATTGCGGCATGGCAATGTCCATGACGACGACGTCGGGCGTCAGTTCCTTGGCCAAACGAACCGCCTCCCGGCCATCACCGGCCTCGCCCACCACTTCGAAACCCTGTTCGTTTTCAATCAGAAACCGTAGCCCTTTGCGGACAACGCCATGGTCGTCAGCCAGCAGCACCCGGATTGCGCTCATGCCGTCACCCTCCTTGGTAGCCACACCTCGATCTTTGTCCCTTCGCCCGCGGCGGATGTCAGCGTGAAGTGCCCGCCCAACTCCCTCGCCCTCTCCTCCATGCCGAGCAGGCCCAGTCCGTGGCCCTGCGGTGCGCCTCCGCCTATGCCGAGGCCATCGTCGGCGACGGACAACCGGATCACCTCCTCGTCCGACTTGAGAGTAATGTGGACGCCGCTGGCTTTGGCGTGTTTCGTGATGTTGGTCAACGCCTCCTGGACGATTCGGAACAGGGAGGTTCGCTCGGCCTCGCTCAGTTCGCCGTTGATGCCGCCCTGGAACTCGACCGTCGCCGGCACGCCGCTGCGCCGCGAGAATTCGCGCGCCTGCCACTCGATGGCCGGGCCCAGACCCAGGTCGTCCAGCATCGACGGCCGCAGTCCCATGGCCAGATCGCGCACGGTCCGCATCGTCTGGACGGCAAGTTGCTTGGCCTCTTTCAGGTGAGTCTCGAAGACGCCACGTTGATCGGGCTGAATCCGGCCCAGATTGGCGATCTCCACCCGGAGCGCGGTCAATTGCTGGCCCACCTGGTCATGCAACTCCCTCGACAACGACCGCCGCTCCTCTTCCTGCGTCCGGACCAGTTGCTGCGACAAGCGCCGTAGTTCGCGTTCGGCGCCCTCGGCGCGCCGCGTTTCCGACGCTGCCTGGCGCTCCAGCCGCAGGATCCAGGTGATGCTCAACGCCGCCACCAGCACGCTCAGAATCACGATCGTCCACGTAAGCCGCTTGAGCCATGCCAGGTACTCCTGCTGGCCCATCTCCAGACGCTCCCGCGCCCGCATCAGATTGGCGGCGTTGATCCGCTGGATCTGCTCCGCCAGATTGCTGATCGCCTCACGCCGTTTCAGCAGAACACCGCGCACATACGTTCCGCTGTAGGCGGCCTTTTCCTCCGGGGTCCAGTTCAACGCCGGCGACATCCATTCGAAGTAATCCTCGGCCTCGTCGCCGAGCCGGCTCAGTGGTTCGCGTTGTTCGATCGGCATCCGGGATTCAAGCATCTCCAGGTTGGCCCGCACCTGCCGGCGCGTTTCCACCAATTCGCCTTTCACTCTGGACGCGTCGCCGGAGCGGTCGAGCAGATAGTCCCGGACATTCATGCCGACTCGGTAAAGGTCCACTCTCGTTTGCGACAGCAGCGCCTCGGTGGATGTATAGGTCTCCTGGGCGGCGATCAGTTCCGCCTGGGTCGCCTCCGCCCGGCGGGACTGGCTGATGCCCAACGCCGCCGTCAGGACAATCACGGCGCCGAAGCCGGCGATCAGAGAGAATCCGATCCGTGGAGTCATTTCCTCCTCATCCCTGCTATCGTTGTTCCGTGATCGCCGTTTTCACCGACCTCGACGGCTGTCTCCTCGACCATTCGACTTACGAATGGCAACCTGCGCTGCCTGCGCTGCGCCTGCTCGAACGGTATCACGCGCCCGTCATCTTCACCACCAGCAAGACCCACGCCGAGGTCGGGTACTGGCAATCGGTCATCGGCATCCGCCATCCAGCCATTGTGGAAAACGGCGGAGCGATCCTGTTGCCCCCGCAAGCCCTGCCAGCCTGGCCTCCCGATTCCGAACAACTCGACGGCGGCATGGCCCGCATTGTGATGGGTTGGCCGCACATGCAGGTGGTTCAGGCGCTGCACCGCGCCGCCGCCGAAAGCCGCTGCGATGTACGGGGCTTCTCCGAAATGAGCGACGAGGAGATCGCCGTCCATTGCAACATGTCCCTTGAACAGGCGGCGCTGGCGGCTCAGCGCGAATACAGTGAACCGTTCCTGCTGCTTACCCCACGCCGTGAACCCAATCTTCTCCGCGCCTTCCTTGCCCATGGGCTCAAACTCACCCGCGGCGGCCGTTTTTATCATGCACAGCGCCACGCCGGCAAGCACCAAGCGGTCCGCAGGCTGATCGATCTCTATTCCGAGTTCCATGCCCCGGTGGTCACCATCGGGCTTGGCGACGCGTTGAACGACGAAGGCATGTTGGGCGCCGTCGACTATCCCATTATCCTGAGGTCCGCCCACTCCGAGGAACTTCGGCGTCGCCTGCCAAATGCCCGCGCCACGGCCGAAGCCGGCCCGGCGGCCTGGTCGCAGAGCCTGCTCACCCTGCTCGGCGAAATTGAAAACGACATCGGCCCCGCCGCCTGATCCGGGTCTCAAGCCGATTGCGCCGCACTCGCCAGGCCTGTTTCCAGTTCGGCCGCGCCCACCAGCCGCTCAAAGACTTCCGGCGCTGCATCCACCACCCGGTCCCAACTGGCCAGCGGCGCTTCGCCCAGCGGATTGGCAAGAAACTCCTGCGCCGCCTCGGCCAGGGACTCGGCGAAGACCTCGATCGACGCCTCCTCGATGTGCCTGTTGTACTCCAGCCCGTTGATCATCGCGTCGGCCCGGTAACGCGCCACCATCGCCTCCGCCATCTGCTGGTACCTTAGCGGCAGCGTGTTGCACAGCAGATCTCCGCTCAGAAGCACGCCCTCTTTAGCCAGCGCCCGGAACATCGCTTTGGCAATGTCCTTCGTCATTTTATGCAGCCCGCGGCCGGAGTCTTCCGGCGACAGATCCTGGTGCTTGTGGTCGTAGCATTCAGTCAGGTCCACCTGGCAGGTCCGCATCGTTGGAACCCGCTGCCAGACTTCGTGCAACGTACTCACCTCCAATCCCCAATCCGACGGAACCCGGAGGGTCCGCGCCAGGTCCGCCCGCATGGCGAACTCCCCGGCCAGGCCGTAACGGAAGCTGTCGAGAAAACGCAGGAATTGGGTGTGAACGCCGCAGTCCTGCAACGATCTCACCAGCGGAGTCAGAAACAGGCGCGTGACCCGGCCGTTCAGCTTATGCGTGTACCGGGGATAGTATCCCTTGGCGAATTCAAAGCTCAACCTCGGCTCCACCAGTGGATACACCAGACGTGCCAGCATGCGGCGGTGGTAAGTGCGGATGTCGCAATCCTGCAGCGCGATGATGTCGCAGTCGCCCTTAGCCAGCAGGTAGCCGTACGAAAGCCAGCACGATCGCCCCTTACCCTCGACACCGGAACTCAGGCCGCACTCCTCCAGATAGGTGAAAAACTCCTGCACCGGGTCGCTTAAGATCCATAGGACCGTCACCTCTGTCGGGAAATCGGCGAACAACCGCACCACCCGCTGGTACTCACGTTCGTTGGCGCGGGCCAGCGCCACAACGATCCGCCTGAGATAGCGGACATGCCTCAACTCGTCCATGATCGATTTCATGGCTGGCGTCTCGAACTCGCTGTAGAGCGCCGGCAGCACCAATCCGATGCCAGGCGCGTCCGCCGAGCGGTCCAGCTCGGCCTCCAGGCGCGGGAGGCCCTCGCGGTTCAAGCCGTGAAGTGTCGGGACAAGTCCAGTCTGATAGAAATCGGCCATCGGTTTGCCTCCCTTGCCCAGTCTAGGGGGCAGGCTCGGGATCGGGTATCCCCGAAACCCTGTAGCGAAGACCCTTAATCCCGGTATCGGGCCGGTTTCGGGTATGGGCCAATTGCCTGCCGGGGTGATCAAGTCGCCTGGTTTGTTCAGGTTCGACCGCCATCCGCACGGCTCTCGACTTGATCCCGCGGAAGGTCCGTCAAAAAGAAGGCGACAAGAGAGGAGCTATTGCTTAGAACGCCGCTGTCGGGGCCGACGGCCGGGCCGAAGTCCGAGATGGCGACTGCACAGCCCGATGCGTCGCTTCCGGATTGCAGACAAACGGGTCGGAACCACTGACCGCCCATCAGCGCGTGGGACTAGTCCTCCTCCTGTCGGGCTTTGCCGCACCGGTCCGCTGGAAGTTGGGTCGCGTTTTGGCGGAAGACTCGCGCGTCCCCGGGCGCGAGTTTCGCTACAAGCCTTTGCAGCATTTGCTACTTTGCCTCTGGCTGAGATGATCCAGTACCCGGGGCTACTTCTTCGGGCGCCGTTTCAGATCCTTCTCGATCGTTCCCTTGATCCCGACCTCCACTTCGGCCAGGACGTCCGCATAGTCCTCGAAGTTCCCCGCCCACAAGGTTCGGTCGTCTTCATCGGGCGAGAACAGGACGTACTTGGCGGCCGGCACGTTGGCCAGGCGGAATCGGCCATCTGCGCCGGTCACCGCGCTGATCGTCGCATTGCTCGTCGTCAGCGAAATCCCTGTGTTGACCAGTCTCACCGAAGCTCCGGCCACCGGACCTTTTTCGTCGCGGACGATCCCGGTGATCTCGGCTTCCGCCGGGCCGAGTACTACGGTCAACGGCGCGCCGCCTGTTCCGTTCGTCAGGTCGATTAGGTTGCCCTCCATCTCTACCGTCCCCAGCCGGATCGAGCGAACGCTGGCTCGCCAGCCATAGACGAAGCGGTACTTGCCCGGTTGCAGGTTGGCGAAACGGAACGACGCATCTTCTGTTACCGTCATCGGCCTGCCGCCGGTCGACGGGCCAATCTGGGAGGCCATTTGGAGATTGAACCGGGGCGTCGGACCGCCGTTCGCGGGCGGCTTCGGTCGCGCGCTGTCGCCCTCGAATTCGATCTTGCCCATGACCTCGAACGCCGGGACCAGCCGCAGTTCGAGACCATCGACGTGGTCCCGCGCGATCTCGACCTCCACGGGCGCGCTCTGGATTTGGCGTCCCTGCATCGACACCCTGGCGCTGACGGCGTACTTGCCCGGCGTCACATGCCAGAGCTGGAAGGCGCCCTTCGCGTCAACGCCGTTGAACGTCTGGCTGCCAGCGCCGTTGGAGAGAAACGAAATGCTGACGGTCTGCGGCCGAACGCCGTCCGGAATGCCCGTAACCACGCCAGAGACCCGCGTCTTCGGGATCCGCTGCAGGCGGATGTCGATGCCGGTCAGATCGATCGCGGACCGCACCTGGACGCGCGTCGCCCCCGAAGCGGTGAGCGACTCCGGATGATAGGTCGCGACGGAATGAGGTTCCTCGCTGCCGTCGGTCCGGACTTCGGGCGGGAACGGCAATGCCGTCGGCATGGCGCGGACGCGGTACTTCCCGGCGCCGAGCCCGCCGAGGCGGTACTGCCCCTTCTCGTCGGTGGTCGCGCTGACCGGCACGCTCATTGAGCTGGCCCGCGCGCCGGTCTCGGTGATCACCCGCACGCCTTCCAAGAGATTGTCGTC
>CAZSBK010000070.1:0-28582 GCA_964604945.1 uncultured Candidatus Solibacter sp. | reverse complement strand
AAGTTCGAATCGTTTGACCTCGTGACCGCGAACGACTCCGTCGGCGTCGCCGTCAGAATCCCGTACTCGCCCGGCCCGAGCGGCGTCTGCAACACCATCCGGAACGAGTTCTCGCCCACCTTCTCCACACCGAACGGAATCGCGCCTTTGGCCACGCCGCTCTTCTGGTTCACTGGCCCGACGTTGAACTCGCGCAACCCGTTCTTCGTCGTCATCGGCAGCAGGATGAAAGAGTTCACCGTGATCCCCGACGACGGCGACAGGATAATCTCGATCGGATTCGTCAGAAAGTTGCGGCTGCTCGGACCGGCCAGCGTGCCCGTCATGTTCTTCTTGACGATCCCGGCGCTGACGATGTTCTTCATCGCACCCTTCGTCTTCCACTCGACGTTTTCGCTCAGCAACTCAAAATACTCGTTGCCCTTCTTGTAATACAAACCCGGCTCGGTCACCGACGTCCGCACCGACAGCCCTTCGTTCGTCCTGGCAACCCCGCTCAAGCCCCCAGCCGGCTGGCCCTTCGTCTTCGCCAGCATCGCGGCGATGATCTTTTCCGACACGCTGGCTTCCTTCAAAGCCACCAGATCGGCCGCGCCCAGCACGTAGACCCCAGTCTGCTGGTTGATCACGTTGATGATCAGTTCCTCAGTCATGCCGGACTTCACCAGCTTGATGACACCTTCGTTGTTCAGCGCTTCCTGCGCCATGGCGACCATGGCGATGCAGGTCAAGACGAATACTTTCAATAATCTAGACACGATTTCCTCCAGCTAACTACTCCAATTCCATGCTCGGATTCCTCAAGCATAGCACCGGGAGAGAGGACCTGAGCCGCGCCGGTGGCGACTTGCTTCGCCACGACGATTGGCCGTGCCGCCGGTCAATCCGGCATCTGCAGGCGCGGTGAACCTTGGCGCGGCGAGGCCACCTGATTGCCGGGGCGGGGGCATGGAAACGCGCCTGCGGGGCGTGCCGGCATTGGATTGGCGGGAATGATCCTGGTTGTCAACGCAGCCGCTGATTTTGGTGCATTGCCATGGCAATTTAGAAGTGTCACGATTACGCGATCCAGGCTCACCGCCCAAGGCCAGATCTCCGTCCCGGTCGGCGTCGCCGTTAGAATCCTGTACTCGCCCGGCCCCAGCGTGGTCTGGAGGACAATCCGATACGATTGCTATTCAAACCGCAGGGTCCGGGCCGGATTCTTCTTCACCGCGCCATATGCCGGCCCCAGGCACGCCGCCAGCGCCACCGAGCCGAGCACCAACACGACGGCGGCGATCGTCGGCACGTCGGCGGGCTTCACCCCGAACAGCAGGCTTTCGATGACACCACCCAGGCTCAGCGCAATCGCCGTTCCTGCCGCAAGCCCCAAAATTACTGGCGTCATCGCCTGGCGGACGACCATCCATAGCAGGTTAGAAGTCCTGGCACCCAGCGCCGACCTCAATCCCAGTTCGGTCCGCCTCCGCGATACCGAATAGGAAACGATGCCGTAGATCCCCAACCCCGCGACGATCAGTGCCGACGCTGCAAAAAGCAACACGATGGTCAATTGAAAGGTCCGCTGGCTCAGCGAATCGCCCACCACTTGTTCCATCGGTTTCATCTCCCTCACCGGCACATCCGCATCCAACTCACGAATCGCCGTGCGCACACCACCCGACAACCCCGCCGGATCTCCGGTGGTCCTGAGCACAAGCGACATCGACGCCCTGGGCCGCTCCCAATGCGGGTAGTAGACGATCATCGCCGGTTCGTCCGATAGCGTCGACCTGACGTCGCCAACCACGCCCACCAAGGTGTGTGGCGTATCGTTGTAGCCGAGAAACTGCCGCCCCACTGGATTCTGCCCCGGCCACAGCACGTCGGCCAGCTTCTTCGAGAATATGGCGACCTTCTGGCTCTGGTCGCTGTCCGTGAACGCCCGGCCGAGCAGCACCGGCACGCCCATTGTCCGGAAATAGTCCGGACTCGTCATGCGGTTGTTCGGAAGCGGTCTCTCAAACAATGGCCGGGTATCGCCCACCAGACATACTGGGTCAATCCAGGTCTCGCCCCGCGCCGGGAGCGAGGAGATCACGCCCGCGGCGCTCACGCCCGGCAACGCCGCAAGACGCTCCAACGCCCTTTTGAAGTAAGCCGCACGGTCCTTGCCCTCGGTGTACTTCGCGTTGCTGAGCGAGACGTCCACCGCCAGCACCCGCTCAGTGTCAAACCCCTTGTTCACACCCTTCAAGCGCACGAAGCTGACCGTCAGGAGGCCGGCCACAATCAGCAGCGCTGCGCTCAGCGCCACCTCCGCGCCGATCAGAAGCTGCCGCGTCTTCAGACTGGCGATACCAGAGGTCACCGTGTGGCTGCCCGACTTCAGCGCATCTTGAGGATCGCTGCGTGAAAGCCCAAGGCCCGGCAACACACCCGACACGAGTCCCGTCAGGATCGCCAGTCCAACGGCGAACGCCAAAACGGTTCCATCGACTCCAACCTCGTAGAGCCGGGGCAGATCAGCAGGCGCCGCTGCCACCAGCGCCTGCACTCCCGCATAGGCCATCACGAGCCCCAATGCTCCGCCGAACACCGAAAGCGCCACGCTCTCGGTCAACATCTGTCCCAGCAGGCGGCTGCGGCCCGCGCCGAGCGCCGAACGGATCGCCATCTCGCGGGTTCGCGCTGTCGCCCGCGCGATCAGCAGGTTGGCCAAGTTCACGCATACAATCAACAGGACGGCCCCGACCGCGCCAAGCAGCATCCAAAGCCCGCGCCGGACGTTGCCGACCATCAGGTCGCTCATCGGGATCATGTCGGCCTTCAGCGTCAGCTTTTCGCCCACCATCGCCGGATACTGCGCCTCGACGGCGTTGATTTCGGCCAGCACGCGCTGCCGTGGCACGCCCGCCTTTACGCGCAGGATGGCGCCGTAGTTGAAGTTGCCCAGAGCCGCCGAGGTCAGTTCCTCGTCCTCGTACACCAGCGGCCGGAAGATCTCCGGGCCCCTGGACAACTTCGACACCGCCTCCATCCCGCCTCCGTGCGGGAAAGCGAATTGAGGCGGCAACACGCCAACCACTTGGTGCTGGAGTCCGCCAAGAACGATGGTCGATCCTGCCAGCCCAGGATTGGACTTAAACCGTCTCCTCCATAGCGAATCGGACACGATCACCACCCTGTCTTTGCCTTCCCGCGCTTCATCGGCCGAGAATTGCCGCCCCAGCGCCGGTAAGATGCCGAGTGTGCGAAACATGCCAGGATCCACCTCGGCGCCAGCGATCTGCTCGGCCTCGCCGCCGGAGAGGAGCGTGAATTCAGCCAGACGCGAGGCGGAGACGCTTTCCACCGACGGGCATTGCTTGGCCCACGCCAACACGTGCGCCGGGTTGGCCGGCATCGACTCGGTGTTGACCTCCAGCAATCGCTCCCTCATCGCAAACAGCCGGTCCTCGTTGGGAAACGGCAATGGCTTGAGCAGCACGCCATTGACCACCGAAAAGATCGCCGTATTCGCCCCGATGCCAATCGCCAACGACAGCATGGCGACCAGTGTGAAGCCCGGGGACCTCCTCATCGCCCGTCCGGCGTAGTTCAGATCGCGCAGCAACGTCTCGATCACCGGTGCGCCACGCTGGTCTCGATAGACCTCCTTGACCGCCTCCACCGTCCCGAACTTCAGGCGCGCCGCACGCTCGGCCTCCTCCGGCGCCAACCCCATCCGGATGTTGTCCTCGGTCTGCATTGCGATGTGCGATTCGAATTCGGCCTCCATTGCCCGGTCGTCCCCGCCCGATACCGTGTTCCACAGCCGTCTGGCCGCCGCTCGCAGCGCGCCCATTACGCACCCTCCTTCAGCGCCGCAAATTGGCCGACGATTGTCACCGCCTGTTCCCACCGCTCCAGTTCTTCGGTCAGTTGCTTCTTGCCCTCGCGCGTGATGCTGTAGAACTTCGCCTTGCGATTGTGGTCCGACGAGCCCCACTCTCCCCGGATCGACCCCTCCTGCTCGAGCTTCAACAAAACCGGATAGAGCGTCCCCTGGTTGATCGACAGCAGGTTTTCGCTGGTCATCTCGATCCGGCGTGCCAACCCGTAGCCGTGCAGCGGCCCCAGCGCATCCAGCGTCTTCAGCACCATCAGGGCCAGCGTGCCCTGCCAGACATCGGTCTTCTTCATCTGTCTTCTGTTGGCTCCCAACAGGAGTATGCCAAAGCTCCTGTTGGAAAGCAACATGACAGTTGTAACAACCGGTCTGGTGCCCGACGGTGTCGTGGACGCCCCTGCACTATCGGCCATACAGTCCTTTGTTATCTTGCACTTGCCTAGACAGGCAGTTCGTTTGGTCGTGATTTCTTGAGCCCGAGGGCCCCCGTCACCGCCGTGTGCCGCCACCTCACGCTGTCCACGCTCCGGCCACGGGTGTATAACGAATTGAACCCGCGACGGGTCCAAATCAGGCGGCGAAACCTATGAAACCAGCATTGACCGCAGTCTTCTTCGCGACCTTCACGCTGGCGTCATCCCATGGGCAGGGGACCGTCCCCACCTTCAAGCACACGGCCGGCCAGAACGCCATCACCCTGCTCGGGCATGGTCCCGGCCAGACTTCGGCCAAGGCGATCCCCACGGTCCTGGTCCCGATTGCGCTGGCGTTCGAATCGAGGCTGGTCGCCGGCAGGCCCTTTGTCATGGACGCATCGCCCAACGTGCCTTCCATCCTTGCCTCTCCCGTCTTCTCGAACTTTGACTTCCCCGGCGCCGGGTCCACACAGTACGCCGACGCCATTCTCCGGGCCAGCTTCGCCAGTCCCGGCAACTGGCACACGCTGCTGGGCAAGCCCGAACTCCGGCCGCTCAAGATCGCCGTCCCCTCCGGCTACGGGTACATCCTCAGCTCGAAGAAATCAGGGCGTTCCGTGGCCGTCGCCGACGTCGAATTCGTGCAGCGCGAGATCTTTAAGCAGATCCCGAAGCAGGACGGCAAATTCGTCATAGCCGTCACGCTGAATACTGCCTTCTACGCCCTCGGCGATGCCACCGTCTGCTGCTCCTGGGGCACCCACGGAGTCGATGCAGCGACGGGCAATTCGTTCGTCCTCTGGTCGTACTTGCACAACGCGCCTGCCGTGGTCGAGGACCAGGACATCCAGCCCCTCTCCCATCAACTCGCCGCCTTCGTGAAGGACCCTCTGCGCGACCCCTTCGTACAGGGCCGCGCCGTCAAACCACCCGCCAACAGCTACCCCGCCTGGATGCGGACCCAAGGCCAGAACGCCTGCGCCGGCTCGGGCGCCACTTCGACGTATTTCCTGCTCGAACCCACCCATGCGAACTTGAAGAACAACTTCCCGGCCTCACCGGGCTTCGTGGTCAAGTCCGGCAAACAGGTCTACCATCTTCAGAACACGGCCCTGCTTCCCTGGTACACGGGCCCGTCCGACGGGCTGAGTGCCCAGTTCAGCTTTCCTGACCCACGGGCGCTCACTGCCCGTTCCACGCCCTGCCCGTCCCGAGGCCCGCGCGCCGGCGGCGGCCCGCCTTCCGGAATGCCTGCCCCTTCGGTTGACCCTGTCCCGCGGACCGGCCCGGACAACGGCCACAAACTGATCGGCTATTGGGCCGGCTACGGTTCGGCCAGTTCCACGTTCCCGCTGCGCCTGATCAGCCCCCAGTGGGATGTCGTCCTCGTCGCCTTCGCCGTTCCGGACCGCGATGCCCCCGAAGGTACCATGCGCTTCCGTCCGCCCACCGGCATGGACCCAGCCGAATTCAAGGCCGGTGTCGAGTATCTGAAGAGCCAGGGCAAGACGGTGATGGTTTCGCTCGGCGGCGGTGGGCAGCATTTCACTTTGGCCGACCCCAAGCGCGTCCCCAACTTCGTATCGTCAATCACCCAAATCGTCTCCGAATACGGCTTCGAGGGTGTCGATATCGACTTCGAAAGCCCGTCACTTTCCATCGCTCCCGGCGACACCGATTTCCGCAATCCGACGACGCCGTCCATCGTGAATCTGATCTCGGCCCTGCGCCAGTTGCGCGACCACTTTGGCCCCAGCTTCAAGATCAGCCTCGTCCCCGAGGGCACCCAGATCCCGTCCGGGTATCCGAGCTATGGCGGCCAGTTCGGCTCTTACCTGCCCATCGCCCACGCCCTGCGCGACTCGCTGTTATTCGTGGACACGCAGAGCTACAATACGCCGCCGCTGCTCGGCCTGGATGGCGAGATCTACCAACCCGGCACGATCGATTATCACGCCGCCATGACCGAACTCTGGCTGCAGGGCTTCAATGTCGGCGGCAATCCGAAACACTTCTTCCCGCCGTTTCCGCCCGAGAAGGTCGCCGTCGGGTTCCTGAACGGCGATACGACGCCCGAGATCGTCAAACAGACGATGGACTACCTCATCACCGGCAAAGCCCCCGCCGGCGTGAAATACAAGCTGAGGCAACCCGGCGGCTACCCCGGCTTCATGGGCGCCATGTTCTGGACGATCGACGCCGACCGCCGCGCCGGCTACAACTACTCGAACACCGTCGGCCCCCAACTCCGCGGATACCCAGCCGCCAAACCCTGAGCCCTCCGACACCTGGAGCAGCGAACGCGAGAGAGCGGGCGCGTGTCGGGCGCGCTGCGAGCCGCCTCCGTGAGGGGGCATGCTCGCTCCATACCTCGCGCTCACGCACGAGGCTCGCAACGCGTTCCAGCCTCGCAATAGTAGGGCGGACGCCCTCGTCCGCGGCCGACCCCTGGTCGGCACCTCTTTTGTCAGGAGGGCGGGCGCCCTCGCCCGCGCACGGCCTGGGGGCCGCGCCATTATTCGTCTTGCATTACCATGGTAATCTAAAGCTATGAGCACGACTCGATCCAGGCTCACCGCTCAAGGCCAGATCTCCATCCCCGCCGCAATCCGCAAGCGGCTGGGCATTGGCCCCGGTTCTGTCATCGAGTGGGATGAATCCGGCGGCGAGATCGTCGTGCGCCGCTCGGGGCGTTACGATTCCGGGCAGATCCACAGCGAACTCTTCGGCGCCGCCGCCCCGGAACCGCACTCGCTCGACGAGTTGAAATCCGGCATCCGGGAACACATCAGGAAGCGCCATGCGGGCGGTTGACACCAACGTCCTGGTCCGCCTGATCGCCCGCGACGACCCGCGCCAGACCGCCGCCGCCGAACGCTTCGTCGCCCATGGCGCATGGGTCCCACTTATCGCGCTGGCCGAGACCGTCTGGGTTCTCGATTCGGTCTATGCCCTGCCCCCGTTCAGTCTCGCTCGCGCCGTTGAACTCCTGCTCGACCACAAACAACTTGTCCTTCAGGACCACGCAATCGTGGAATCGGCCCTGCACCTCTACCGCGCCCGCCCGTCGCTTGGCTTTTCAGATTGCCTGATGCTCGCCTCGGCCACAGCCGCCGGTCACGTGCCCCTGGGCACCTTCGACTGCAACCTCGCCAAAGCCCCCGGCACCGAACGAATCTAATCCGCTCGTCCTCGCGTCACGCCGACTTCCTGCCCCGGAACTGCGTGCTCAGCCCCCAACCGATCAGCGCCAGCGCCAATCCGGCCACCGTGTCGATGGCAAAGTGATACCGCCCATAGACCGTCGCGAAGGCGATCAGGATGGCCAGGATCAGCATCCCGCGCCCCCACCATGGCCGCTCAGGCAGCACCCGCATCAACCCAAACGCCGACGAAAACGCCGCCGCCGAATGGCCGCTCGGGAAGACGCTGGTGTGAATCCCGTACCCGCCCACGATGTGCAGATTGAACGCCCTCAGCATCGACATCATCGGCAAATCCGAATCGGGAAACACGGTTCGCGGCGGCTCGGACGGAAACCACGGGTACATCGCGTAGGCGGTCAGCGTTCCGAACAGCAGGATACTCATGTAATCGTCGATCTGTGCACGCGCGTGCGCCTTGTACAAGATCACTAGGCCGGCGACCGGCACGGCGTAAACCGTGAGGTAGGCCAGTTCCAACAGATTCGGCAGCACGGGGCCAAGGGATTCGAGCACCGCGCGCAATCCGCCGCCGAGCAGCGCCCGGTCAAGCCCGACCCAGTAGTCCTCGAAGGCGGTTGAAGTCTGCGGCAACGCGATCCAGCCCATCTCGCGGTAGGCCAGCAGGATCAGCGGCACGGGGTACCAGTCGCGGACATAATCCAGGATCTCGAAGCCTTTCCCCTTGTGCGCCCAGGCGAACAGGCAGAACCAGCCGATGACGGCGATATTGGTTGTGATGATCAGTGTCCGCACGTCCGCGGCGATGGGACGGAAAACGACCACTGCAATCAAGTACAGAAAGTAGGCCGAGAAGAACAGTTCGCTTCGTCTGAATTGCATGGGTCCGGGTTAAGACACCCACTCCGGGCGGGAATAGAATGGACTCATGTCCTTCTCACGTCGTCATTTTATCCTGCAAACCGCAGGCGCGGCCGCGATGCCCGCCTTTGCACAAACCCGCGGGGCAAACGACAAGGCTCAATTCGCCACCATCGGCATCGGCGGCATGGGCTTCGGCGACACCGCCAGCGCCGTCGCCACGCCGGGCACGAAACTGGTCGCCGCCGCCGATATCTATGACGGCCGGCTCCGCCACGCCAAGGAACTCTACGGAAACGATCTGTTCACCACCAGGGACTACAAGGAGATCCTGGCGCGCAAAGACATCGACGCCGTCATCATCGCCACCCCCGACCACTGGCACGCCCAGATTGCCATCGAAGCCATGGAAGCGGGCAAGGACGTCTATGTCGAAAAACCAATGGTCCAGAAGCCCGAAGACGGCTTGAAGGTCCTGGCCGCGTCGCGCAAGACCGGCCGCATCATCCAGGTGGGTAGCCAGCGCGTCTCGTCCATCGTCTACAAAAAGGCCCAGGATCTCTATCGCGCCGGCGCAATCGGCACATTGAACATGGTCGAAGCCTGGTGGGACCGCAATTCGGCCATCGGCGCATGGCAGTATTCGATTCCCCCCGACGCCAGCCCCGAAACCGTCGATTGGGACCGCTTCATCGGTTCCGCGCCGAAGCGCGGCTTCGAGCCGATTCGCCTCTTCCGCTGGCGCAATTATCAGGATTACGGCACCGGGGTCGCCGGCGACCTGTTCGTCCACCTCTTCAGCGGTCTGCACTACATCCTTGGCGCCATCGGCCCCGAGCGCGTCTTCGCTTCCGGCGGACTGCGTTTCTGGAACGACGGCCGCGACGTGCCCGACGTCCTCATGGGCCTGTACGACTACCCGAAGACCCTTGCGCACCCGGCCTTCAATCTCTGTCTGCGCGTCAACTTCGTCAACGGCGCGGGCGAGACCTCGGGCTTCCGTTTCGTCGGCAGCGAGGGCGTGATGACCGTCGGCGGCGACGTCACCGTGGTCAGACTGCCGCCTGAACCCGAACCCGGTACCTCGATCGGGACCTTCTCGAAGGCCACGCAGGCGCAGTACATGAAGCAATACCGGCTGAAGTATCCGTCGCGCAAGGCCGCCGCCGCCACCATGACAGGCGTGAAGGAAGAGACCTATTCTGCCCCGCGCGGCTACTCCGATCACGCCGATCATCATGCCAACTTCTTCTCCTCGGTTCGCACCCGCAAACCGGTGGTTGAGGATGCACTGTTCGGCATCCGCGCCGCCGGTCCGGCGCTGGTCTCCAATGCCAGTTATTACTCGGGCAAGATCCTTGAATGGGATCCGGTGAAGGCGCAGGTGAAAGGTTAAGGGAGCGACGACAATGCAATCAGCCAACAGCAAAATCGGAATCGCGCTCATCGGCGCGGGCGGACAGGGCAACGGCGACGTGCGGGACGCCCTGGCCAATCCAGGCGTTCAACTGGTGGCGGCGGCGGACATCTATGACGGCCGCCTCACGCATATCAAGGAAGCGTACGGCTCGCAGGTCTTCACTACTCGCGACTACCGTGAAGTGCTCGCCCGGCGCGATGTCGACGCCGTCATTATCGCAACACCCGACCACTGGCACGCGACGATCTCCGTCGACGCGCTCAACGCGGGCAAGGACGTTTATTGCGAAAAGCCGATGGTCCAGAAGATCGAGGAAGGCAAGCGGGTGATCGACGCGGCGGCAAAGAGCGGCCGCATCTTCCAGGTCGGCAGCCAGTATGCCAGCGCGCTGTCGTTTCATAAGATCGGCGAGTTGCTGAAGTCCGGCGCAATCGGCGAATTGAACATGATCGAGGCCTGGCTGGACCGCAACACCGCCATGGGCGCATGGCAGTACTCCATCGCCCCGGACTCGACCCCACAGAACACCGATTGGGACCGCTTCCTCGGCCGGGCCCCAAAGCGGCCCTTCGAGCCCATCCGTCTGTTCCGTTGGCGCAACTACCAGGACTACGGCACCGCCCTCGCGGGCGATCTCTACGTCCACCTGCTCACCGGCATTCATACCGCCACCGGCTCGATTGGCCCCAAGAGGATGTACTCAGCCGGCGGAATTCGCTACTGGAACGACGGCCGCGACGTGCCCGACACGATGTTCGCCATCATTGAATACCCAAAGAGCGACGCTCACCCGGAATTCACCTTCGCCATGCGGGTCAACTTCAAAAGCAGTGAGCCCCAGGAGCGCTTCGGCTTCAAGTTCGTCGGCAGCGAGGGCACTATTCTCACCGACGTGGGCAGCGTCACACTCTCGAAACGCCCGCGCGCCGCAGAACCCGGCTACACAATCGACACGTTCCCCAAGGACCAGCAGACGGCTTTTCTGCGTGAGTACAGGAAGCAGTATCCGTGGCAGGAACAGACCGTGGACACGCTCGACTCGACCAGCGAGCAGCGCTGGGTGTCGTCCAGGGACGCACACAAGGATCACGTCAGGAACTTCATCGAGGCAGTCCGCACGCACAAGCCGCATTTCGAAGACGCCACGTTCGGATTCCGCGCCGCGGGTCCGGCGCTGCTGTGCAACACGAGCTACTTCGAGAAGCGCGTCTGCACGTGGGACGCCACCACCATGACCGGCGGCTAGTGTTCCGCGGCAATCGCGCATTCAGTAGGGCGGAGCCCCTGCTCCGCGGCCGGCCCCTGGCCGGCACCCTCGTCGTAGCGCGGGCACTATTGCCAGCCGTCTCGATACCCGTGTCGAGACCTGGGGCGCGACCAGGGGGTCGTGAGCGGGCCAGGGGGCCCGCGCTCCGTCGACCAACCGCGCGCCGCAAAGAGTGGACGCCCGAGGTGGTGTTCAATAGAGTGCCCATGGGCCGCTGGCCCACAAATACGCGCGAAAACCACCTGGCCGCTTCGAGTCCGCGAACGCAGAGAGCGGGTTCCGCGCTGTTTTTCGAGAGAACGGGTATTCCGATTCGCCGGAGAAAGAGTGGCCCTGTCCTGGACAACGGCTGTAAGATGCCGAAATGGGCCAATTGACCAACACCATGCGGACCACTGCCCTCGGTCTTGCGATTCTCGGGCCGCCTTGTCTGGCTCAATCAGATTGGAATGTCCGGAGGGTTGTTAGCCTCCAATACCCTGCCTTGGCGGCTCAGGCCCGTATTGAAGGAAGAGTTGAAGTACAGGTCCTGCTTCATGAGGACGGTTCTGTCAGGACAGTCAGCCTTGTGAGCGGGAACGCCATTCTCTCGAAGGCGGCTTGCGAAAACGTCACCCGATGGCGATTCGGCCGGGCTGCAAATGAGGCTTCAGCCACGAAGGAGTCATCCGCAGTCGTGGTGTACCTTTTCAAGTTAACTGGAGCATGCGACACGAACCGTTGCCCTACGACATTTACTTTTGATTTCCCCAACAGCGCACTGGTTGAAAGCGCCGCGCCGTGGTGGCAGCCCGATGCAGCAGAGAAACCGCCTCTCAAGCCGTGAACCCGCGACGGAGCGAAGGGAGCGCCAAGCGGTCGGCCAGTTCCAACGGGTTGACCCCACGAGCCAGAGGGCGGTCATCGATCAAAATCTCAACACCCCGGCGCGCCAGCCTCCTGATCACTAACCTCCACCGAACGCACTCCCTGTTAGACTGAGAGTCGAGAGGCCTCTCATGGAACGCACTTCCGTCATCGTCAGCGATCCGGAAATTCTCGGTGGCACTCCGTGCTTCCGGGGAACTCGCGTGCCGGTCGATTCCCTGATCGACTACCTCGAAGCCGGCGACACCCTGGACGAATTCCTCGACAACTTTCCCTCGGTGAGCCGCAAAGCAGCCATCGCCGCACTTGAAGAAGCGAAGGCCCTTCTCACCAGCCCGCAATGAGGATCCTCATCGACGAAAATCTGCCGCGCAAACTCACTGCCCATCTGCCGGGGCACGATTGCCGCACCGTCACCGAATAGGGCCTTCCACGCCGCTGGTCCGGCGCTGCTGTGCAAACCGAGCTTTTTCGAAAAGCGCGTCTGCACCTGGGACGCCGCCACCATGACCGCCGGCTGATCAGTAGAGTCCGCGAACAAAGAGAGCGGGTTTCCGCATGACTTTCGGGCGAGCTGGTTCAGGCCATTATTCGAAAGGGCGACAGTAGGGCGGACGCCCGCATTACGCCGAAACCCTCCAAAGTGAGCCCGAGACCCGCTGTGTCGAAAAACACTCCCGAAACCGCTCCTTCCAGTCGCGGCTCGTCTCGTAAGCCCGGAAACCCGCTCTCTTCGTTCGCGGACTCCGCGCGTAAGGAGTGCGTTTTCATCCACTTTGGTGGCCACGATGGGGCCATCCGGACTCTCTTCGTTCGCGGACTTCATTCGAGGAGTTCGTTCGCGGACTCGACGCGGGGGCGTGGTCTTCTTGCATCCATGCGAGCCAGCCCGGATTATTGCAGCAGGCCGTGGCTCTCGGTGGTGCGGTAGAGGATTTCGACGGCCGAGGCCAGCCCGCGGCGGGCGAGGAATCGCGCGCGGTAGTCCTGGAAGTTGTCCGAGAATCGACCCTCAAAGTGCAGCGCATTGAGGTCGGCCAAGTAGGCGCACCAGCCTTCGGGTTTCTTGAGTTGCGGGTAATAGAAGACGCGCAACAGGTAGCCATCCAGCAGAGTCGAGAACTCGCGTTCCAGCCCCGTCTGGATGTCAATCCAGGACGGCGCCGAGGCGCGTGAAAAAGCCACCCCTTGCAGCAGAGAATACTCCAGCAGCGCATGGGCGGCCACGCGCTCATAGAACAGTGGACGGCCGATGCGCAGCACCGCCGCGGCCATCTCCAGGACGTCGATGTGGTGGTCGAATGGCAGCGAATACCAGCGCGACAATCGCCCGTCGAGTAGCCGGCGCAGTCCGCGCGCGCCGCGTACGGGCCATTCGCCGGGCGAGGGCGGCAGCAGGAAGCTGAGCGCATAGTGCGAGATCCAGTCGGCGGTCTCGAAGCACAGCGCCAGGTCGGGCAGTTGGAGCCCGTGCGCCAGGCCTTGAAGCCGCGCGCACTCGAGCGCGAGCGCGGTGTCGTTGATGCGCGAGTGGATGCCAGGGAACAGTTCAATGTGGGCAAAGATGTAGATCGGCGACGGGCCGTATTCGTCCTCGCCCAGGCGGCGCAGCAGCCACACCTGGCGAGCCCGGTTCTCGACATCGATCCTCAGATGATCCAGCCGCATGCAGAGCTGGCCCGACGGGCGCGCCGAGACGCGCTTGAACCAGCGCTTGCCGGCGCCTTTGAGCAACCCTCGCGCCGTCGGCATGCGGGTGGGATCCAAGCCGCTGGTCTCAATCAGTTCACCAAACCGGCCGGTCAGCCACACGCTGCCAGCCAGCAGTCGCGGCAGTTCGGCGAATCCCTGGTTCTCGGCCGGCGCGGGCGAGCCCAAGTTCTCCGTCAGGGCGCTGTACTTGCGTGCCAGGTTCCATTCGGCCGCCGACGGGCGCTCGAGCATCTCCAGTTCAACGTCGCCCAGCAGCGTGCCGAACTCATGCAGCACCAGCGCCATCGAATCCGGCGACGGGTCTTCGACCAGGACCTTCGTGGCCAGCCGCAAGGCCAGCGCGCGTTGTGCCATTGAAGCCGAGAATTCCCGGCTCAGGGATTCCTCGAGCAGTACTGACGTGTCAAGAAGGCCAGCGTCGAAAAGCGACGGTAACTCTTCCTCACCCAGCCTCAAGCCGGACCCGAACTCGGTGAGCGCCTGATGGACCGTCTCCAGTTCGGCCAATTACGCCCCATCCCGATCCGCCGCCACGGCTCCGCCCCGCGGCAGGACTTCGTTCATCGCCCCTTGCCGGTACCCTTTCAGGTCCAGTGCGACATAGGTGAACCCAAGGTCCTCGAACAGGGCCGTCAACCGCCCGCACATTTCGAGATCGAGCGCTTTGGCCATCTCCGAACGTTCAATCTCGATCCTGGCCAGTTCGCCGTGATAGCGGACACGGAACTGCCGGAAGCCGAGCGCCTTGATCCGCTCCTCGGCCGTTTCGATGGTCTTGATCCGCTCGGGCGTCACCTCTGTGCCATAGGGGATGCGCGAACTCAGGCACGCCGACGCCGGCCGATCCCACGTGGGCAACCCGGCGAGCCGCGACAGTTCGCGGATCTCTGCCTTGGTCAACCCGGCCTCGACCAGCGGCGCTTTCGCATGATGTAGATTGGCCGCATTCTGGCCCGGGCGGTAATCGCCCAGGTCGTCCACATTCACCCCATAGAGGATCGCCGCCCCACCCCAGCGCGGCGCTTCTTCTTCCAGGCGGCGGAACAGCTCGTCCTTGCAGTGAAAACAGCGGTCGGCGTTGTTGGCAGCGTAGGCCGGGTTGTCGAACTCGTGGGTCTCAATCACCTCGTGGCGAATGCCGAACTCGACGGCAAACGCGGCGGCATCGCGCTTGTGCGATTCGGGGATGGAGGGCGAGTCGGCCGTGACGGCCAGCGCCGCGTCGCCGAGCGCCTGTTTGGCTGCCCAGGCCAGGTAGGCCGAATCGGTCCCACCCGAGTAGGCCACGATGACACGCCCCAGGCCGCGGAGAATCTCCAGAAGCCGCTCCTGCTTGGCCGCGGCCACGGCTGGGTCGACCGGCACCGGTTGAGAGAGCGTGACGAGGCCTGACATGACTTGATTATATCCCTCGGGTCCGGAATGCCCTCGACGGGCGAAGGTTGCGACGCAAATCGGGCAGAGCCCTTAGTACCAGCGAAGTACGGGATGACCTTGCGGTTCTTTACCCTATGGGGTTATCATCTCGCCAGCGTAGGATTTCTGCCAATCGGAGGTGGACCTGCCATGGCGGCCGTGCTGAGGCGTTTGTCACTAGTGTCACTCGTTTGCGCCGTCGCCGGAGCCAGCGGTCTGCTGGTTCATCGCGAGGGCGGAAAACTCCGGTTTGCAGACGTCCAGGAGTTGGAAGTCAACGGCAAGGATAAGGCCCTGGTCCTTGGCCTGAGCGCTGTCCCCAGCGCAGCCACCAGCCATTTGCCCTCCCTTCGCCTGGGCGCCACGATGATCATGGATAGCGCCGCCGGCGTCCCGGCCGTCTATGCCAAGTCTTCTCCACCGCGCTACCTCTATCCCGAAGGCATCCCCAAGAATGCCGCTCCGCCGCCCGAGGCATGGAAGCTCGTCCAAATCACGTGGAAGAAACCGCCGCCGGACAAGAGCGAGGCAACCATACCTGCCACAAATTTCGTGGCCTATCTCGCTGGCGGCGTGGAGGAGTTGGCGGCCATCTGCGCGGACGCCGATGCGCTCAAGTTGATCGGCGGCAACCAGGCATTCGAGGCCCAGATTGAACTGACTTCGGCCGCCGTGGCCGCCTACGGCTCATCTGCCGCCATGGCGGCTGTCGAGCGCTCCGTCGAGGGCGCTATGCGCTTGCGACTGGAGCGTTTTGAACGCGGCATTGACAGTGTAGCCAGCCTGGAAGAAGGGCTCCAGTTTGCCAGGCTGTCGGCCCAGGCTTACCCGGCCGTTGCCGGACAGCAGCGCTATCGCAATCTGCTTGCCGTGAAGAAGACCTGGCTCGACCGCCGCGCCGCCGTCCTCACTGCCTTCGCGGCAGGGCAGCAGTGGGATGCATTCCTGCTCGCCTACCGCGATTTCGAAATCCACCAGTCATCGTTCCCCGCCCTGGCCAAGCTCCGCCAGCAGGCCCTCAAAGCCAGTCTTGACTCTCACTGGGATAAGGGCAAGCAGCGCTTGGGAAAAGGCCAGTACCGCCGGGCCTTCGAACTACTCCGCGTGGCCAGCCAGCGCAGTCCCTCCGATTCAGCCTTACAGAAAGACCTCTCCATCGCCTGGACCGAATACTCCAGACAGGCTGCCACGGCCGCCCGCCAGTCGCGCCCGGCGCTCACTGCGGGCCAGCGGGACGCAATGGCGCAATCGCTGCATTTCGCCAACCGCTACCGTGAGCAGAACAAGCTTGACGAGGCGATCAAGAGCGTCGCAGAAGCCGAACGCATCGACCCCACGGCGCTTCCGGTCCTGCTGGCCAAGGCCGGAATCCTCGGCGCCCGCAACGAGATCGCTGCCGCTCTGGAAACGCTTGATGTTTTCGACATGCACGCCGTGGACGAGGAACGCGCACCAGGGTCGAAGCTGAGGAATGAGTTGCTGTTCCAACTGACTGCCGGACTCGATGAACTCGGCAAGAAGTCCGAGGCGGCCTGGACCGCAGGCAGGTTCCATGAGTCGCTGCGCATGGCCCGGCAGGGGCTGATGGCCGGTCCAAACTCCCCCGGCTTGCTCTATCGGGCTGGCGTCGCCTCATTGGTCGTACGCGACCGCCAGGGCGCCGCGGGTCTGCTCAAGCGCTATCTGGCCGAGTCCAACACACTCGATTCCGATCCGGCGCGGCGAAGCAGCGTCTACCGCCTTCTGGCCAGTCTGGATGAATCCGAGGCTCCCTCTGGCGAGGGCGAGCTCAATTGGTTTTCGGGCATCAGGCTGAACGCCGCGGCCCTCTATTGCCCCGTCAGCCTCGCCTTCCAGCCCAGGATCGATCACATCTCAGCCTCGAACAAATTCTCGCTTCAATACAATTGGGATGGCGGCAGGTTGAAGTCGATCGTGCCAGCCTTCGACAAGAGCGCTCAGCCAACTGCTGAAAAGCCGCTCGTCTTCACCTATCACCCACAGGTTCCACATCCCGTCGCCGTGGATCAAGGCGCCGCGCCGCGCACCCTGCCCGCCGACCTCGATCAACTGCTGCAATCGTCCAACGTCCTGCTGCCCAACACCCCGCTGGTCGATCCAGCCATGGCTGCCAGCCTGGCCGGCAGAAACATCGCTCTGACGGTCTCCGGCAACCGTTTCTTCAACCCCTTCGTTTGGGAACGGCCTTACGTCTTTGCCATGGAATACGACGGCGAGGGCCGCGCCCGGACGGCACGCCAGTTGAAGGACAACGTCGCCAATGCGAATCCGCCCGTGGTGGCCGAATTCTCCTGGGATGGTCTGCGCCTGACGTCCATCCGCGTCCGCCAGCCGGTCGAGGGCGTGGCCTCGCCGCCGCTGCTCTATGAACGGATCATGCGCTACGAACAGGGCCGCCTGGTGGGCGAAGAAATCAAGGCGGGCCCGAAATCCTCGTCGATCAAATACAAATGGAACGCCGGACAACTCGTCTCGGCGGAGTGTGAGAAGGATGAGACCCTGGACGGACGGTCCCGCGATGTGCTTTTTGTCGCGGCGGCCAGGCCGCGGAGCGATTAGGGGGTGCTGACATGACGGGACGCCTGGAGTTCTTCGCTTGCCTGGCAGCCGCGGCGGCGCTCGTCCTCGCCGCCCCCGCGCCAACTGCCGAAGGCCGCCGCATCGCCCTGGTGGTCGGCAACGACGCATATCCGTCCGGCCCGCTGCAAAACGCCGCCAATGATGCCCGTGCCATGCAGCGCGCCCTGGCCGGCGCGGGCTTCCGTGTCATTCTGGCCGAAAATGCCAACAAAGTGGTGATGGAACAGCAGGCTGCCGAATTTCTGCAATCGATCGGCCCGGGCGATACGGCGTTGTTCTTCTTCGCCGGACATGCGGTCCAGATTGAAAACGAGAACCTCCTGCTTCCGGTCGATTTCGAGCCGGGCCGCACGGTGATCGAGTCCAAGTTCCGCTCGATTTCGCTGGCGATGATCTTTGACTACCTCAAACGCGCCCGGCCCGGTATGACCATCGTCATCATCGACGCCTGCCGCAGCAACCCGGCCGCCGAATCCCACTCTCTCCAGGCCGGGCTGGCGATCCCGCAGAACGCCGGCAAGGAGACCTACATCGCCTACTCCACCAGCCCCAACCATGTCGCTTCGGATAACCCCGATGGCCGCAACAGTTGGTTCACCGAGGCACTCTCGCGCGAGATTGACTCGCCGGGCCTGACGCTGGACGACGTCCTCACCCGCGTCCGGCTTAAGGTGGAGAGTGCCACCGGCGGCGCGCAAACGCCCTGGTCGCAAACCAGCCTGACGGCCAAGTTCTACTTCCACCCGCCCAAGGACATCGAGGAGACGGCCGCCGATTCGATGGTCGCCCGCTGGTGGGGCGACGCTCAGGAGCGCGCCCGGCTCGGCGACTGGCCCGAGGCAATCGACCTCGCCGGCAGGGTCCTGAAGCAAAAGCCCGGTGGCGCCCTGGAGCAGGCCGCGAAAGCCCGCCTGCCCTATCTCGAGGTCCGTGCCTCGGCCACGAAACGCTTCGCTGCCGGAGATTACAAGCCCGCCCTGGCCGACTATTCCAAAGCGCTCGGACTCGACCCATTCGACCATCAAGCCGGCCTGGAAGCGGCCAACGCAGCCCTGCTCGCCGGAGAACTCGCCCTCGCAGTACCTGCTCTGGAGGCGGTCCGGCTGCGCGGCCCGTCGGCAGAGGTCGCGCGCGCTGAGTCGATGCTGAATGCGTTGTCAAAGGTCGAGCCGGCCGCTGAGGCCGCCCTCAAACGGCCCTCGCCTCCGCCACCGCCGATCGGCGAGCTTTTCCCCGGCCAAAAGTTCGGAACCCCCGTTTTTGACGCCGGACTTCGCGCCAGCCGCCGCGGCGCGGCGCTTGATTACGCAGCCGTGATCAGGCAGATTACTCCCCCGCCCGCTTCCGCACCGGCGCCTCAAACCGAAGTCGCCGCCGCCACGCCTGCTGTCACGGGCGAGATGGTCCAGGTCGAAATCCGCCCGCGCGAGCATGCGCCGGGCCGGGATCTGAAGGTCGAGCAACTCGGCGAAGTGGTTTTTGTCTCGGAGCGGCCGGAAGTTTCGATCCTTGTCGATGGAAAGCCTATGGCCCGGAAACTCCCTTACGCCGCCCGGCTCGGCGCAGGCAGCTACGACATTCGCGTCCTCGCCGGCGACCAGGTGCTCGTGCAGCGGCAGATTGTCGTCCAAGCTGGGCAAAAGGTCGAAATGGTCATCAAGTGACACATGAGATAAATACCACTATCGATATGCAATTAGGCCGTATTATCTTTCTCGGTATCGGGGTCCTGACGGCCCTCAGCCCGGTTCTGTCCGCGCAACAATGGACCAGCCGCGCCGAATACGACCTGGCGCTCGAAGTCCGAAGCGAGCCCGCCCCGGAGGCTCGCCTGGCGATCATCGAGAAGTGGAAAAGGGAATTTCCCTCTTCGCCCCTTGCTGCCGCGCGCGCGGAACTTGCCCTGTCGGCCGCCCAGGCGCTGGGCGACCCCGTCCGGATCGGCGCCGCCGCCCGCGAGTTAGCCGCCGCCGACGCCAACAACTACGCCGGCCAGTATTGGATCACGCTGCTTACCCCTTCTCAGCCCGACCAGTCCGCCGCCGCGCTCGATGCAGGCGCATCCGCCGCCCAGCGCCTGCTGGCCGCCACCGGCCCGTTTTTCGCATCCCCGGCCATGAAGACCGCGCCGTCAGCCACGGTTCAGGCCGATCAGCAACGAACAATCGCCTTGGCTCACCGCACCCTCGGCTGGGTTGAATGGAAACGCGGCAACCTCGAAGCGGCTAAAACTCACCTGTTGGCCGGTCTCACCGCCGACCCGCAGCGCGCCGACCTCGCGGCCTGGCTCGGCACCATTCTCGCCCCCAGCCCCAACTCGCAGCAGCGTGTCGCCGGCATTTACTACCTGGCCCGCGCCGCCTATCTCGACGGCGACGGCGTCTTGCCCTCGGCCGAACGGCGAGAAGTCCGCGCGCTCCTGGAAGCGGCCTACGCCAGCCATCACGGCTCGCTCGAAGGACTCGACCTGATCGGCACCACCACCCGATCATCCGTCTCCCCACCCGACGGTTTCCGTATCGAAACCGCCGCCGAAGCCGCTGAGCGAACCTGGGAGGACAAGGTCCTTCAGGCAAATCCCGAACTCCAGCCCTATCTCGAAGTCCGCCGCCGCCTGCTCGTCACCAAGCCGGAGGACCTGCCCCAGGTGCTTGCCTCCACTACCCTGCCCCGGATGAAAGGGACGTTGGTCGGCTGCAACCCGGAGTCGAAGCCCACCGAGTTGCAAATCGGCATCACCCGCACCGACGCCGCGGAGATCCTCCTCAAACTCGACAGCCCGTTGCCAAAATGCCCCGATCTCGCAGTGGTCGTGGAGTTCGAAGGCGCGCTTTCAAGCTTCACCAGGGACCCTTACCTGATCACTCTCCAGACCATTCGCAAGTCCCTCGGCACGCCGCCGCCGGCCAATCCATAAATCGTCCGCGCAATCGGCCCAAAGCGCCTGTAAGCTATGACATGGTGAGGTGATCTGTACATGAATACCCGCTCCAGCGCCGCCCTGACCCGCCGCAGCCTGCTCCGCGCATCCGCCGCCCCCGCGCTTGCCGTCGCCATCCTGCCAAACGAACTCGCCGCCCAGGACCCGGCCCCACGCGCAGTCGCCGGCATCGACCGCGTCACTGTCCTGCCCGGCAAGACCTATCTGCGTGGTTGGGCCGGCTACGGCGACCCGCCCCGGCGCGACCCAAGGCGCGACGAAAAGCCCGCTCCTGCACCCACTGGCCCCGCGATCCAGGTCTCCTGGACCAAACAATCCGGACCCGGCCCGGTCACCTTCGCCGACCCCAAGGCGCCCATCACCACCGCCTCGTTCAAGGCACCCGGCGTCTACACCCTCAAGCTCGAAGCGTCGAACGGCGCGGCCACCGTCTCTTCTGCCGTCCAGGTCCTCGTCGAAACGCCCCCGCCCGCCAAACAGCTCGACGCCGTTTATCCCCGCAGTTTCAAGCTCGAAAGCCCGCTCTGGAACGCCCGCGCCAAGGCCCTGATCGTCAACTGGATTCCTCATTGCATCGACATGATCAACCGCACCGACATCAAGGTCGGCGAGGGCGGCATCGACAACTTCGTCGAAGCCGGCAAGAAGCTCCGCGGCGAACCTTGCGGTCTCCACAAAGGCTACGTCTTCTCGAACGCCTGGATTCACCAAACCGTCGAATCCATGTCCATCGCACTGATGGTCGATCCGCAGGGCGACGCGGAAATCATCGAAGCGCACAAGAAGATGCGCGCCACCCTCGAAGACTGGATTCCCAAGATCCTCGCCGCCCAGGAGCCCGACGGTTATCTCCAAACCGCCTTCACTCTCGATCGCGCCGGCCGCGGCGGAAAAGTCATCGAAAGCAGCAAGTTCAAGCACTGGGATCCGGCCCATCGCGGCGACCACGAAGGCTACGTCGCGGGCTACTTCATCGAATCCGCCATCAACCACTACATGATGACCGGCGGCAAGGACCTCCGCCTCTATAACGCCGTCAAGAAGCTCTGCGATTGCTGGGCCGACAATCTCGGCCCAGCGCCCAAGAAACCCTGGTACGACGGCCATCAGCAGATGGAACAGGGCCTGGTCCGCTTCGGCCGTTTCGTCAACGACACGGAGGGTGGCGGCAAGGGCAACCGCTACATCCAACTCGCCAAGTACCTGCTCGACGCCCGCTATGTCTCCGCCCCCGGCGAGCGCAGCCGCCACTCGTACGACCAGAGCCACCTGCCCGTCGTCGAGCAGTACGAAGCCGTCGGGCATGCCGTCCGCGCCGTCTACACTTATTCAGGCATGGCCGACGTGGCCGTCGAAACCCACGACCCCGACTATCAATCCGCCGTCAAATCCATCTGGGCGAACCTCACCCACCGTAAGCTTTATCTCACCGGCGGCGTCGGCAGCGGCGAGACCTCAGAAGGCTTCGGCGAGGACTACTCGCTCCCCATGGACGCCTACTGCGAGGCCTGCTCCAGTTGCGGCGAAATCTTCTTCCAATGGAAGCTGCACCTGGCCTATCACGATGCCCGCTACGTGGACCTTTACGAGGAGACGCTCTACAACGCCCTGCTGGGTTCGCTCAGCCTCGAAGGCAAGCATTTCTATTACGACAATCCGCTCGACGAACGGAATCCCCGCTACGCCTGGCACGTCTGCCCGTGCTGCGTCGGCAACATCCCGCGCACGCTGCTGATGCTGCCCACCTGGACCTATACGAAATCGGCGGACAGCATCTACGTGAACCTCTTCGCCGGCTCGACCATCCGCCTCGAAGGCGTCGCCGGCACCGATGTCGAGCTCGTCCAGAAGACCGATTACCCGTGGCGCGGTCAGGTCGCGCTCACCGTCAATCCCAAGCAGGCGAAGCGATTCAGCCTCCGCATCCGCGTGCCCAACCGCAACCCAAGCGCGCTCTACCGCAGCGAGCCGGATGTCCCGGTGGTCAACCTCTACTCGGTCAACGGCAACCCGCAAATGGCGCAACTGGAAAAGGGCTACGCGGTGTTGACGCGTGAGTGGAAGGCGGGCGACAAGGTTGAATTCAACGTTCCGCTTCTGCCGCAGCGCGTTCACGCCGATCCGAAGGCCGCCTCCACGCGCGGCAAGGTCGCCCTGCGCTACGGGCCGCTGATCTACAACGTCGAGGCCGCCGACCAGGACATCTCGAAATCACTGCCGCCCGACGCGCGCCTGACCACCGAATGGATGCCCGACCTGCTGGGCGGGATCGCCGTCATCCGAGGTAAATTCTCGGACGACTCGCCCCTGCTGGCCATCCCGCACTTCGCCCGCATGAACCGTGCCCCCGGCCGCGACTACCCCGTCCCCGAACCCCGGCCCGACGCCACCGGCAAGAAACCAGAGCCGCCGCCGCTGGCATCAGTCGTGTGGATCAAGGAAGGGGCGTAGCGCGGGCGGCATCACGCCCCGATTGAAGCATTTTCATTTGGGCCGCCGGCCACCAGAAGCGTCCTACCCGTTCAGTTTCTGGGTGGTGCGTTGTACGGGAGCGCACCGGAAACGAGCATAAATCGCCGCAACCTGGCGCGTTTAGCGGCAGGAAAACCGCAGCCACCCGCGAGGAACAGTGATATGCTACGGCTTCGTTGAGAACGCGTATGCGCACGGGTGCTTGGCACCTTCATCGCAGCGTGCGCGATTAGGGAGAGGACAATGCGGCAACACCGATTGACAGTGGTTCTGATCGCGGCGACTGCAGTGGCGATTGGCCAGGAATACACCATCTCCACGGTCGCCGGAGGAGCCCCGCCGCCCACCCCGGCGTCGGCCATAACGGCATCGATCGGCCAACCCCTGGGAGTAGCGACCGACGCCGCGGGTAACACGTATTTCACCTCGCTGGATTGCGTCTTCAAAATCGATTCCAATGGCACGCTCACCCGGGTGGCAGGGAATGCCCGGATCGGCTCCTCGGGCGATGGGGGTGCCGCCACCAGCGCCCAGCTCAATTCGCCTCGAGGTGTAGCTGTGGATGACGCCGGAAACCTGTACATTGCGGATTTCAACAATCACCGAATCCGGCGCGTGACGCCGGGTGGGATCATCACCACGGTGGCGGGGAACGGGATCGGGGGCTACTCGGGCGATGGGGGCGCCGCCACCAGCGCCCAGCTCTGGTCCCCTCACGGTGTGGCCGCGGATGACGCCGGCAACCTGTACATTGCGGATTTCAGCAATCAACGAATCCGGCGCGTGACGCCGGGCGGGATCATCACTACGGTTGCGGGGAACGGGATCGTGGGCTACTCGGGCGATGGGGGCGCCGCCACCAGCGCCGCGCTCCGCTATCCCTACGGTGTGGCCGTGGACGCCGCCGGCAACCTCTACGTCGCGGATACAGGCAATCAACGAATCCGGCGGGTGACGCCGGGCGGGATCATCACCACAGTGGCGGGGAACGGGATCGGGGGCTACTCGGGCGATGGGGGCGCCGCCACCAGCACCTATCTCAACAGCCCCGCCAGTGTGGCCGTGGACGCTGCCGGGAACCTCTACATCGCGGATCGCGACAATAGCCGAATCCGGCGGGTGACGCCGGGTGGGACCATCACGACCGTGACGGGGAACGGGACTCCAGGCTACTCGGGCGATGGGGGCTCCGCCACCAGCGCCCTACTCTATTCGCCCGTAGGTGTTGCTGTGGACGCCGACGGCAATCTCTACATCGCGGATACCCGCAATTCCCGAATCCGGCGCGTGACGCCGGGCGGGACTATCACCACGGTGGCGGGGAACGGGACTGTGGGCTACTCGGGCGATGGGGGCGCCGCCACCAGCGCCCAGCTCTTCTTCCCTTACGGTGTGGCGGTGGACGCCGCCGGCAACATGTACATCGGGGATAACGGCAATCACCGCATTCGGCGCGTGACGCCGGGCGGGATCATCACCACAGTGGCGGGGAACGGGAATGGAGGCTACTCGGGCGATGGGGGCGCCGCCACCAGCGCCCAGCTAGAGTTGCCTTTCGGTGTTGCGGTGGACGCCGCCGGCAACCTCTACGTCGCGGATGCAGGCAATCACCGAATCCGGCGGGTGACGCCGGGCGGGATCATCACCACAGTGGCGGGGAACTGGACCGGGGGCTACTCGGGCGATGGGGGCGCCGCCACCAGCGCCCAGCTCTTCTTCCCTTACGGTGTGGCGGTGGACGCTGCCGGCAACCTCTACATCGCGGATCGCGACAATAACCGAATCCGGCGGGTGACGCCGGGTGGGATCATCACGACCGTGGCGGGGAACGGGACTCAAGGCTACTCGGGCGATGGGGGCGCCGCCACCGGCGCCCAGCTCAACGGGCCCCGAGGTGTGGCCGTGGACGACGCCCGCAACCTCTACATCGCTGATTACGGCAATTCCCGAATCCGGCGGGTGACGCCGGGTGGGATCATCACCACGGTGGCGGGGAACGGGACTCAAGGCTATTCGGGCGATGGGGGCGCCGCCACCAGCGCCCAGGTTTGTCAACCCGTGGGTGTGGCGATGGACGACACCGGCAACCTCTACATAGGGGATGTCGGCAATTCCCGAATCCGGCGGGTAACGCCGGGCGGGATCATCACCACGGTGGCGGGGAACGGGACTCCGGGCTACTCGGGAGATGGGGACGCCGCCACTAGCGCCCAGCTCAGGGGCCCCTACGGCGTGGCCGTGGACGCCACCGGCCGGATCTACTTCACCCAAGACTTAAACGCGGTCCGCCTTCTCACCCCTACTTCGACCGCCTGCACCTACGCCGCCACGCCCACAACCCTCTCGCTCGTCTCCTCCGGCGGCAATCTCTCTCTCACCATAGCGACATCCGTCGGCTGCGCCTGGACCCTCACCGGTCTTCCCGCCTGGGTCTCCGCCTCGGCCACGTCCGGCTCCGGCCCGGCCACCTTGACACTCACCGTTGACACCAACCCCGGGGCAGCACGGTCTGCAACCTTCACCGCCGCAGGGGTTTCGATCACCGTCAGCCAGGCTGGCACGATTGCAGTGTGCATCTATTCAATCTCGCCCGGCGGCCAGGCCTTCAGTAGCGCTCCTGGGACTGGGAGCATTGTGGTGACGACACAGCCGGGGTGCACATGGACAGCCAGCAACGCGCTGGTTTGGGCAAACATCACGAGCGGGGCCTCGGGAACGGGGAACGGGATGGTAACCTATCAGGTTCTATCGAACGCATTGGGCCCTGCTCGGTCCGGCACGATGACCATTGCTGGACGACCATTCAACCTGGAACAACTTGGCACGGCTCCGGCGGGCCTCATCTCTGGCGGCAGCATGGCGCAAGTCGCTTCGGGTGGTGGGTGGAAAACGACGTTCACGTTGGTGAACAACGGCGCCACTGCCGCCCAGTTCCGACTGGTGCTCACATCTGACTCGGGCACTGAACTGACGCTGCCGCTGAGTTTCCCGCAAACGGGCATAGGCCCCGTGCTGGCGTCAACGCTCGAGCGGACTCTCAATCCGGGCGCAACGCTGATTATCGAGTGCGAGGGCCCAGTGACACAGGACACGCAGCAGGGCGCGGCACAGTTGCTTTCGAACGGTGCGATCTCCGGCTTCGCCATGTTCCGCCAAAGCAACGGCGACGCTGAGCAGGAAGCGGTTGTGCCGCTCGAAACCAGATCCGCCTCAGCATACGTTCTGCCATTTGACAACACTACGGGCATTCAAACCGGCGTGGCCGTGGCTAATCTCGTGGCGCAAGCTGGAGCGTCAGTCGTGGTGATCAAAGATGACGCGGGTTCGGAGGTCATGTCAACTACCCTGAACTTTGTGGCGCGCGGACACACTGCGTTTGTACTGACGTCTCTGTACGCGCCTACTACGCAGAGACGCGGAACGATTGAGTTTCGTCCACCAACCGGAGGACAGATCAGCGTTCTCGGATTGCGCTTCTCGCCAAAGGGTGCGGTGACGACGATTCCAGTGCTAGTGAAATAGCGCATGCGCCGCGCTTGCGCGTGAACCGCCATTCGTTTTTTCGGCCAAGGGGCCAAGGTGCCAAGGGGTCGCCAAGGGGTCGCCATGGCGTCAACCTGATACGATCGACTGGCAATTTCAACGAAATCAGCAAACGGCTCTGTGCTCTTGGCTGATTTCTGTCCGTTTCCTGACCCACCGCCGCCCTTCGTGGGCGTCCAATGCTCGTACCGCCGAGTTCCACAGCCGCTCGCGCCCAGCCCCGGCCCTCCATGCGCCTCACAAGCACCACCCCAAACCGGGGACAGGAATCCAGTGAGTGCTGCTGGCCACAGGAACGCGCACAATGGAACGTTGGGGAACGTCATTTGCCGATGAGAACTAACGCGCACCTTTTCTCCCGCTTGAGTTGCCGCCTCGTGGCCTCCGCCGGATGTCTTCTGTTGCTGACCTCGTTAGGGGCGTGCAGGAAGGCGGTGCCCGCGCCGGCACCGGTCCGCCCGTCCTCCTGGAATTGGATCGACCTGGAGCCGGGCTGGCGTATCCGCGTGGTGACGCCCATCCAAAAGTCGGGCAGCTTCATCGTGAAATTCTCTCCTGGCGCGGGGAGTCCGTCCGAGCCCGCAGCCCAGGTGCGCGAGATGTCCGATCAGGAGTTGGATATCGCCGTCACCGCCAGTCAGGATCTCCTCGGTTACGAGATGTCCTACTACTCGGTGAGCGCACACCGTCGCGGAGGGGTCGTCATCGCCTTTGAATCCGCCACCGCCACCATTGACGGCGTCTCGTCGCCGCGCTCCCAACCCGTCCAGCTTCTTTTCCAACTCCCGTCCTGGACGCGATCTGTGCGGCTTCTGCACCTGCTGCGCAAAAGCTCGACTGACCACAATGCGGCGATTCTAGCGGTCAGAGACGTCAGTGAACTGGAGCGGCTGACCGCACTCGTCGAGGCCGATCCATCGGCCTGCCGCGACTACCGGGACTCAACCTGCCAGTGGATTCCATCGGGAATCGCCGCCCGGCCGGAGCGGCGCGTGCTAGACCAGGGAGCCGAGCAATGGGTACCCGCGCGATGAACTTCGCCAAGCCATCAGCCTGATACGTGCGACTGGCGATTTCACCGAAACCAGCAGACGGCTCTGCTACCTTGGCTGATTTCTGCCCGTTTCCAGACCCTCCGCCGCCCTTTTCTGGCCCCAACGCCCTTTCCGCCGGGGAGTCCACACCCTGAGCACACCAACCGCGAACGGCGAGAGCGGGTCCCCTGGGTTGATTCTGAATAGACCCGTTGAGAAGCCCGGTTGCGGCCCGGAAGCGCCGCCCCACACGCGCTCAGACTCCCGCCCTCCGGCCGTCGTTACCCCGTGACCCTATGCCGCCGTCTGCACGTTGACGACCCCGGCGAAGCTGGCTGGCGCAGGCACGGCGATCCCCTCAGCACTCATCCCCTCGATGTGAAACTCGATTGCGTCCCGGATCAGGGCCTCAACTTCTTCCCGTGAGGTCCCCACAGCGGCGACTCCCGGCAGATCCGGCACATACGCGCCCCAGGAGTTGGCGCCTCTCTCATAGATCACTGTGTAGGTCATCCCTTCTCCTCGTCTCGCTCCAACGCCGCGCTTTTCAAGATCGCCTTCAACGTCCCAGTCGGGACATCCACGCCGGGCTTCCCAGCCACCGTAACCACCTGTCCTTTGCCCGGGTGCAAATACTGCCGGTGGCTCCCTCTCGTTGCCTTCAGCCGCCACCCGTTCGACTCCAGAAGCCGTATCACATCACGGACCTTCACTTTTCAATCATATCCGTTTCAGTCCCGTTTGGCCCTACCGGCATGCACCGTTTGCCGCGCACCACCGCTTGATTCGTACGGCGTTACCGTACATACTCAATCCAGGCGCACAGCCGCATGACGCTCTCCGGCCGCTGGAGCCTCAGCGTGAGCGGCAATTGGCGGCTGACGTTCCGCTATTCCGAGCCGGACAACGAAGCCGCCGAAATTGACTTGGTCGACTAACACTAGGAGTGACCCATGCCCATGAAGAATCCTCCCCATCCCGGCGACCTCATCC
>CAZSBK010000069.1:0-29363 GCA_964604945.1 uncultured Candidatus Solibacter sp. | reverse complement strand
CCGTCCCGCGGCAATCCAATTCGTGAAAAATCCCTCGCAGCGCATCCTGCCCGCAATCGCCGGCGAATCGCTCACCATGCTCTCCGAGGCCGTCCATTACCTCCATCTCGTCGCCGGTGACGACATCAAAATGATCGCCGGCCGCACCGGCGCGCCGAGCGATGCCGATGTCGTCAAAACCAGCCTCGCCATCAACAGCACCATCAAACGCCTTAGCGCTTCGCTCGACCCGCTGTTGCTCGAACTCGAAATCAAGCAGCCGCCCAAGCAGGATGCGCAGCCGTCGTTCAACTTCCTTGCCGCCACCTTCCCTGGCATCGTTTTCATGTCGCTGCTCTTCATCGGCCGCGGCACCAGTGACGATCTCTGGGATGAACTCCGGTTCGCTACCCTGCGCCGCACCCAGTCGGCCGGACTCCCGCTCATCACCCTGGTCGCCGGGAAACTCCTGGTCACCATGCTTGTCGCCGGCCTGGTTTCGATCCTCGCTCTCGGTATGGGGCAACTGCTTGCCGGCGTCCCCGTGGTCAATTGGCCCGCCGCCGTCGCCTGGATGCTGGCCGGAGGAGCCGTCTGGTATCTCCTCATGCTGATCCTCCAGACCCTCGCCGGCGCCCGCAACCGTGGCGAGATGCTCACATCGTTCGTCATCTTCCCGTCGATGATGCTCGGCGGCAGCATGTTCGCCTTCGACATCATGCCCGATTCCCTCGCCCGCATCGGCAAATTGACCCCGCTCGGTTGGATGGTCACCCGCTTCACCTCCATCCTCGGCGGCGCCGCCACCGCATCTGACGTCCTCGTCTGGCTCGGCATCATGGCCACCGTCACGTCCGTTCTCTTCCTGCTGTCGGCGCGCCTGCTGCGCTGGAGATTCCTCAGAGGTTAACCCGGCATGTGGATCAGCACCCTTCAAATCGCCCGCCGCGACTTCACTTACCTGATCCGGCACCCCGTGACGCTGCTCTGGGCCTTCGTCATGCCGGTGGTCTTTTTCTCCTTCATCGGCCGCATGACCAGCGGTTTCGGGCCCGACCCCGATCGCCGCGACAGAATCGCCCTGCTTGCGCCCGCCGATGCCGGATTCCTTGCCCCAGCCCTCCAGCGCCACCTCAACTCCGCCGGCTTCGACGTTCGTTTGGTTCAATCCGAACAGGAACTTTCCAAGTACGCCCGAAAACTAAGCCTGCCCCCCGCCTTCACCGAAACCGCCCTGGCCGGCAAGCCCCAGAAGGTTCAGTTTGAATCCTCCGCGACGGGACAGAGCGCCGATTATGACAAACTCCGTCTCCAGCGCGCCGTCTATGGCCTGCTGGCCGAAACCATCAGCGCCAAGTCCCGCTCCGGCGGCCTGTCGGAATCCTCGCTTGACTCAACCGCCCGCCTGCCCCGCAATCTGAAAATCGATGTCTCCTCGGCCGGTCGTCGCCGTAACCCGCCAACCGGCTACCAGCAGTCGGTCCCCGGCATCCTGGTAATGTTTGTTCTCATTGTCCTGTTGACCAGCGGCGGCATCTCGATCATCGCCGAGCGCAAGGCCGGCATCCTGCGCCGGTTGGCCTCCAGCCCCATGACCCGGCCCGCCATCGTCCTGTCGAAATGGACCTCCCGCGCCGCTCTGGCCGTCGTCCAGACCGCCGCCGGAGCCGCCATCGGTACGTTGATCTTCAAGATAGAATGGGGCGCGTCGCTGCTCGCCGTGGCCGCTCTGCTTGGCGCCTACATCGCCCTTTGCACCAGTCTCGCTCTCTGGCTCGGCTCTCTCGCCCGGAGCGAGGCGCAAGCCTCGGCCATCGGCGCCATTGCTGGCAATCTGCTTGCGGCGCTCGGCGGCTGCTGGTGGCCTATCGAGGTTTCGCCTACTTGGATGCAGAAGCTCAGCCTCTTCATGCCCACCGGCATGACCATGGACGGCCTGCACCGCCTCATGAGCTTTGGCGAACCCGCCCTCTCGGTCCTGCCGCACATCGCCGTGCTCACCGCCCTGGCGCTAGGAGTTGGCTGGCTCGCCTCCCGGGCCTTCCGTTTCGAATAGCGTCTGCGCCTCATAGCCCCACTCCAGGGTTGTGCCTGCCGGATTCGCTGGATGTTCACCTTCCGCCGCCTCGGCTAAGATGGGGATTGAAAGGAGTCCACATCCGGCCATGCTCCGTAGCTTAGCCGCCCTCGTCACCTTTGCCGTGGCCAGCCTTTGGGCCAGCGCCCCGGCCCGCACCGTCCAGATCGATAGTATGGACGGCTTCGAGAAAGTCGTCGCCGAATCGCTGGATTGCACCGAGGGCCCGTTCACCGTTGCTCGGGACTCAGCCGCCGCGGATCTCCGCATCAAGCTCGACCGTGGACCATCCTCGGTCCAAGCTCAGCGGATCTATGAGAAACAGACCGGTCGCCGTGAGCTGAGCGTCCTCACCGCCGTCGACGCCAAGACCGGAAAGACGATAACGACCTATCGTTTTCACTTCGGATCCAACCGGGAGGCCAATCGCGATGCGGCTCGTGCCTTTGCCGCCGCTCTCTGCAAAAGATTGACCTAGAAGGACTTGTAGGCGAGAGACCCTGCCAGAGAGTTCGTTTGGTTGTGAGTTTCCGCTGACAGTTGATAGCTGACCGCTGGCCGCTGACCGGCTACATATACTCCGGTGCCGGGATGCCCAGGATCTCGAGCGTCGCTTCCAGTTGACGGCGGAAGTAGTCGGCCAGCCACAGCAGGAACGTCCGCTTCTCGACGTCCTCTTCCTTCAGAATCGGGTAGTCGTGATAGAACGTGTTGAACGCCTGCGCCAGCGTGAAGGCATATTTCGCCAATTGGCCAGGCTCACCCGAACTCAGCGCCGATGCCAGCGCCTTGTCCAGTTTCATCGCATTCAGCAGCAGTTGCCAGAATGGCTCGAACGCCAGTTGGCACCCGAACGCTTCCCGCGACAGCACGGTCCCGAACTCTGGCATCTGCTCGCCACGTTCCTCCATCTTCCGGAAGATATTGCGTGCCCTCACCGCCGAGTACTGCACATACGGGCCTGTCTCGCCCTCGAAGCTCAGCGCCTCCTGCAAGTCAAACGCAATCACGGTGTTACGGGTGAATTTCAGCATGAAGTAGCGCAGCGCACCCACTGCGATCCGCCTCGCCACCTCGGCCCGCTCGGCTTCCGGCTTGTCCTGGTGCCGCGCATCGACCTCGGCCTGCGCCTTCTCGATCAGCTTGTCGATCAGGTCGTCGGCCTTCACTCCCAGGCCCTTCCGGCCTGACACCTCGACGTAGGTCTTCTTCGAGTCTTCCTCCGACAGCGGAATCCCCAGCTCGATGCAAGTTCGCGGGGTCAGCGCGACCATCTCATAACTGAAATGAATCGACTTGTCGGCCTGCTCGTCATACTTCAACGCCCTCAGGCCCGCCACTACCACGTCCTGCAGGTAGCTCTGCCTGGAATCAATGACGTTATAGACTTCCTTACCCTTGCCAAACGCAGGCGCCTGCCCGTCATAGACTTCATCGGTAGCCACCCACGCCACATGTCCATTCGGATACGTCCGCAGCGGCTTGTAATGAAAATCCTTGCCCAGGATGCCGAACTTCCACATCTGATACGCGATGTCCTTGCCGACGTAGGTCACCGTCCCGTTCGACCGGACAATCACCTTGGCATCGTCGTCGCCCTCTTCGCCCGTCGTGTCCTCGCGGAAATGCGACGCCGCCATCACCCAGCAGCCTTTGTTCTTGCCCTCGTCCACCATGTAGATGGCCTGGCGCTCCTTCAACTGCTCAAACGCCGTCGCCCAAAACTGCAAATGAAGGATTTCGCTCTCCCTCGGCAGCACGTCATAGACCACCCCCAGCCGCAGCATCGTATCCAGGTGCCGGTCGACAATCGCGTCGGCCACGATATGAGCCAGTTCGGCAATCTCGCCTTCCCCATGCTCGATGGCATGCAGCGTATCGCGCCGCCACTGGACCGCCTCCGGGTTGCCGGCATAATAGGCCGACGTCCGCGCATACAGGTCCCAGCAAAGGAAGTCGAACTTTTCGCCTTTGGCCAGAGCCTCCACTTCGGCGCGCGACTTTTGTTCCAGGTAATGGAATCCCACCACCACGTCGGCCACCTGGACGCCCGTATTGTCGATATAGTTCTGGACCTCCACCTGCCGCCCGCTGGCGCGCAGCATCCTTACGAACGTATCGCCCAGCACGGCGTTGCGCAGGTGCCCGATATGCGCCGCCTTGTTCGGGTTGATGTTGGTGTGCTCGACGATCACCTTGCCGGCGCCGCAGTCCGTTTCCGTCTGGACTCCTTTCAACAGCGCCTCGCCCACTACCCCCCGGTCCAGCCGGATATTCAGATATCCCCCGCCCGCGACTTCAATCGCCGCCACTCCGGACAACTTCCTGAGTCCTTGGGCCAACTCCTCGGCAATGAGTCTGGGGGCCCGTCTTAGTACTTTAGACAGGGCGAAGGCAAGGGGAAGAGCCAGGTCCCCGTGCCGTGGGTCCTTCGGCTGCTCGGCTGCCACCTCCACCTTGATTCCACGCGATTCCAGATGCTCTTGGATGGACCGCACCAGGCGGCGTTCTTCTTGGGCGTACACAATTGACAGTCTATCAGGCGTCACGCCCTGCCAACCTCAGCCCATGACTTCGTCGGCATCTATGAGGGTGACTGGCCTTCTATGAGCCACACCGCATTCACCTTAGCCTCTGTCAAGCCTCAGGACACGGTCATCGATAGCCGAGCCAAGCGGGCCCGGGGAAAGCGCCTGTGCGGCCAGGACCATAGACTCACCCGCTCCCGGGATGGTTCACTGCGACTAGGTCCTGTGAATGCCTTCGAAACTGGAGCTTGACCCAGGGAGTACACCTATAATGGGTGTACTCATCTACAACGCGAACAATTCGCATGGAACTTGTTCTTGGATTTGTGCTTAGTGGTACTAGAATTTTTCATTAATAGTACTAAGTACCACTTCCACCCACAGCACTAGGGGGGTATACTTAGGCAATCCACACCGCTGGGGGGTGGGCGACCATATCTGCCTTTCTAGGAGGAGCCAGCATATGAAACCATTCGTAAGACTGATGGCTATCGCAATCTGCGTCGCGGGGATCTCCTTCGGCGCGATCATCGACGACTTCAATACGGACTTCGGCCCCGTCACCGACACCGACCCGACAGTCGGGCCGGTTATCAGTGGCAAGTTGATCGTCGACAAAACTCTCGGGGCAAACACCAACGCGGTGAAGGCCAACATCACCGGTGGCGAGTTCACGATCAGCACGGACACTGGCACTGGTGGGTGGGGTGGCCTGGTCTATTCCGGCATGTGGGACCTCAGCGCCGTGGGCACTCAGATGAGCATTGATCTTATGTTCAAGGATCTCACTGGGGGATCATTGGAGTTCTGGGTCAGTGACGACGGTGGCACGACAAGACTCGTTTCGCCCCTCATTCTGTTGCCGGTGAGCCCTGCGGTACTTTCCACATTCTTGAGTACCTTCACGGGAAGTGGCGTGGACCTGAGTGCGATCAACGCGCTGGGCCTGATTGCCACCACATCCCTGAACCAGGATCTCAGCTTCGATAACTTCGGGACCCAAATCGTGCCCGAACCGAGTACTTACGCTCTGATGGCTTGTGGCCTCCTCGCCTTTGGCGTCCTGCGCCGCCGCCTTTCTTAACGTAGTTACCCAAGATCAAGATCCGGCCCCCGTCCGCCCGGATCCCAGATTCATCAAATGCGGACGGCAGGAACGATTCGCACCCACGCCATTCCAAGGTGAGGGGGAGGAGGAGAAAAATGAGAAAGCTCGTTCTATTGTTTTCGCTGGTCACAGCATGGAGTTTCGGGGCGCCCATCACGGTCGACTCGGGTTGGCAGACGTTCTCCTTTGGTTCGGTCGGCGATGCTGCATCCACGAGCAGTTTCGAATATGTGTGGGGGAGTGCAGTCACGATCAGCGTGGTGGATGGTTGGATCATCGGCGACGAGTTCACCGTAAGCATCGGCGGCGGACCCGCGGTCCCCACTTCAAGCTCCGTCACTTGGGACGGCATACAGTCTGACGCCTACGATGGCGACGCAGCGTGGGCCGATGGGCGCCTCAGTTGGCTCGCACTCGCCGGACCGGCCGGTTCCAATGCCCTCACCATTGACCTCACGCGCAACGCGCTCGGCACCGATGGCGGCGGCGCGTTTGTCCGCGTGGATAGCGCCGCAATTCCAGAGCCGGCAACTTTTGTTTTGTTGGGCAGCGCCTTCACTGTTCTTGCTCTGCTCCGCCGCCGCCTCTCTTAGGTTCCAGCCATCGCCGACGGTTCTGAGTACTACTCACCCGGAGCTTGCGGCGGTGGCCATCCCCACCGGCGGCGTCGATTGACGTTGCCGGCGGGCAAATCCTGGCTGGCTCAAGGGTCTTACCCTCTAAGGCCGAAGGGGTCTATCCATCCCGACGCCCTCCGTGTATACTGTAGAAACCATCTCGTAGATGGCAACTTTGTGTTTTTTCCTGCGGAGGAGCTAACTAAATGAAAACACTGGGAAGGGCCCTAGCCCTGACGGTTTTTGCGTCCGTCTTGTCCTTCGGCGCGATTATCGACAACTTCAACACTGATTTCGGCCCCGTCAGTGACATTGACCCTACCGTTGGGCCATTGACGCTGGGTAAGTTGAGTGTTGACAAGACCGACGGAGCCAACTCGAACAGTGTCGCTGCCAATATAACGGAAGGCGAATTTACAATCAGTGCGGGTAGGAACGCAACCGGCTGGGGCGCCGTTTCCTATTCGGGCTTGTGGGACCTGAGCTCGACCGGTTCGATGCTGAGCCTCGACTTGGTGTTCAAGGATCTCGCCGGGGGCGCTCTCAGCTTCTGGGTCAGCGATGACGGCGGCACGACGAGGCTGGTATCACCCCTCATCCTGCTACCGGGCAGCCCCGCCTCGATCGCCGCATTTCTGAGCACGTTCACTGGCAGCGGAGTTGATCTCTCTTCGATCAACGCACTGGGCGTCATCGCCTACACTTCCACACAACAGGATCTCAGCTTTGACAACTTCGGCACCCAGATTGTGCCCGAACCTGGCACTTACGCAACCTTGGCTGTCGGCCTCCTCGGCCTATTCGCCATTCGCCGCAAACGCGCCTGAGGATAGGCTCTGAACATGACATTGAGGCCGCGCTCCACAGGGCGCGGCTTCTCTTTGTCCGGCCCTCATCTTCACCCGAGTTCCCACCGCAACCGCCTTCGGCCCGCCAGCGTTGACATCATGTCAGCCGCGAATCGCCTTCCCCTGAAATCCACCTGTTGAAGCGTCCTGGCCGGGTCCGATTCCCAATATCCGCCCCCTTTCGACTGCTCATAGACATCGACGCCCGGCAGCGTGGAAGCCTCCGAACGAGTACTAGTCCTGGCCCTCACCAGGAGATTGGTACCGATTCCGGCCTCGCACAGGACCATCCGGCGATTCGGCAAACAGCCTGGCCTCTTACGCTTGGGACAGTGCAGACAACCAATTCAAAACAGACGCGCAAGTTGTTGAGGGGTATGTGATGAAGAGCATTGTCAGGCTGCCTTTTTTCACTCTTCTCGTGGGCGCGCTTTCGTTCGCCGCCACGATTGACAATTACAACGGAGCGCCAGCCGATCAAATCGCCATGGACTCTTCGGCCAACGGGATCGCCGTGACTAGCATTCTAGACAATAGGGTCATCTTCGCGAACAAAAGCGGCACCGCCAACAGTAACTTCCTCGATGCCATCGTCGCCGCCGCTGTCGAGGGAACATTTGACGCCAGCGCGGGATACAACGTGTACGGCGTCTCAGGAGCAACCTATACAGGCCTGTGGAATCTCGCGTCTTCCGCCCAGGGTTTCTCCATCTCTCTGATCGGTAACGATCTTGCAGGGTCCACAATCGCGTTTTGGATCTCCGATGGCACGCACATCGCTTCCTCGCCGGCCTATTCGCTTGCCGTCATTGCCGAGAATGGGCCTGCCCAGACCATCTATGCCGATTTCAGTTCCTTCAGCGGCATCAACTTGGTCAACCTTTCCGCAATTACCAGCCTCGGCTTCACCAACACCCATGTAGCCAACGGGGACCTATCCCTGGATAACTTCCAGACCACCATCCCCGAGCCAGGTACCTATGCCATGATGGCTGCCGGCCTGCTCGGACTGTTCGCTCTCCGCCGCAAGAAGGCGTAGCGTCCCATCTCGATTCTGTGTCCGCGGCCGCGCCCTTCGGGGCGCGGTTTGCATTTCCGCACATCCCCTGTCCGTTTCCTTGGATTCGGTTATACTTGGATTAATAAGAACGCCGCCACCTGGTTGAGCGCGGCGGACCGGGCCCAGTTCGACCCTGCCTCAATTCCCCCTGTTGCCGAAGCCGGACTGTGACCGGAACGTGCCAAACAATTCACGCAGTGCGCGTAGTGTCGAATCAGAGGAGAAACAGAATGCCAGTGAAAAAGAAGCCCGATGCGGCGTCGCTTCCGGCTGCCGTTGAGAAACCAGCGAAGCCGGCTGCGAAGAGGACCACCACCGCCGCTTCAAAGCCGGCCGCCGAAAAGAGGGCCGTCAAGAAACCAGCCGCGGCCACTGCCGCCGCAACCCACAAGGCGCCCGCCCGGCGCGCGGTCGCGAAAAAGGCGTCTGCCCCGGCCTTTGACGTCGAACTCCACCGTGCCGAAATCGAGCACGAGGCCTATCTGCTCTGGGCCGCGCGCGGCCATGCCCACGGCCACGCGCAGCACGACTTCCTCGCCGCGATCGAAGTGGTCAAGTCCCGTCACCAGGACTGATACAGGCCCATTCCACGGCCCGGCCCCTGCCTATTTGTACTTGCGGAGGACCGCCAGCACACGGCCCTGAATCTGCAACCGTTCCGGGGCGACCCGGATCGGACTCATGCCGGCGTTTGCCGGCTGCAAGCGGAACTGCCCGTCCGGCTCCCGGTAGACGCGCTTCAGCGTTGTCTCCAAGCCGTCCACCAGCGCCACGGCGATCTCGCCATCTCTCACGCCGGCTGTGCGCTGCACCAGGACGTAGTCGCCGCTCAGAATGTGGTCCTCGATCATCGAATCGCCGCGCACTTCGAGCGCGAACGTTTCCGATGAACCCGCAAAATCGGCGAAGCTCAGCGTCTCCGGATTTTGGATTGCCTCCACCGGCGCGCCTGCGGCGATCCGGCCCATCAGCGGCACCGTGCCCGCGCTGGAAGCGGACCCGTTTACGCGGCTGATCTCGGATTGCTTGTATTCCGGCGCCACCTCGATCGACCGGCTCTCGTTGAACCGCCGTTTCAGGTAGCCCTTCTGCTCGAGCGCGCTGACGTGCTTATGCACAGTCGCCAGCGATGCCAGATCAACTCCGCCGGCGATCTCCTCGAAGCTCGGGCTATAGCCATGCTGCTCGGAGAACTTCAGGATGAAGTCAAGGACTTCCTTCTGTCTTGGTGTGAGGGCCATGGTCGTATTCTTAGCGAATACAAGGCGAAAGTCAAGCCCTCTCGACGCTCCCCTTCGATCGCTAATTCAATCCGCACCGGCCAGGCGTCGAGCACATCTGTCCGCATGGCCCTGGCTGCGGCGCCGATGGAGACGCGTTGGCGTGGGCGGCGAACGTCGACAACTCTTTCGATAGGTCGCGCTGGCCGCACGATGGGCAAGCCAGCGACTCGACGTCGGTCTCCCGGCGGATCAGCTTCTCGAAACGCGCTCCGCACTCCTTGCACCTGTATTCGAAGATCGGCATGGCTACTGTTTGGCCCTCCTGAGGATCTCTAGTGCAATTGTATCAACCAGCGCCCTGACCTCAGCCGATGCGCTGGTCTGGTGGTTTGAGATGATCGAAAATGCGACCCGGCGCGCTGGATCATCTCCGGCGTAACCGCTCAAAGCCGTTACGTGGCTGATGGTTCCGGTCTTGGCCCGAACCTCGGCCGCGTCGCGGGATCCGCGAAAGCGCGCCGCCAGCGTCCCCTCCTCGCCTCCGGCCGGCAACAGAGTCCGGAAAGCCTCGCCGTGCGTGTTGTGCATCCGCGCCAGCAGCCGCGTGAGGGTTTCCGGCGTCACCAGTGCGCGGCGGCTCAACCCCGACCCGTCAAACAGATCCGCGTCCCCACTTTCCATGCCAAACGAACTCAGGAATCCGGCCATCTCTTCCAGCGCCAGTTCGCGCGACCCCTCGCCCCGTTTCATCCGCGCGGTCTCCAGCAGAATCAGTTCCGCATGGAGATTCTGGCTCAGCTTGTTGATAACCTCCAGCAACTGGATCAGGGGCGGGGAAGTCCGTCTGGCCAGGATCGCCCCCTCGGGCTTCACATACGGTTCGCCCGGCAAGCGGTGCCCGGCTCGCGCCAGTCGTACCACCACGCCGCGCTCCTCCAGAAGGCGTTTGAAAGTCTCCGCAGCGTAAAGAGCCGGATCGTCGATGGCGATCGATACAGTGGCAGCGCCTCCCGACGGTGGCGTTGTCCCGCTGATCCGTATGACTCGTGATCCGGCCTGGCGCGTCACTTCAATCCTGCGCGGTAAGCCCGGCCCCAACCTGAGCCCATTGGACACCGTGTAATACTCGGTTGCCGGCCGGAACATCACATCGGCCATCGGGCTCGTTTTCGCCGGCGTCACCGTCAGCAATAGTGCATTGTCGTGTACGGTCAACGCCGACACCGGCGCGCCGTACTCCCACGTGAGGTCGTCCGCCGTCCAACCCTCCGGCGATGAATCGTACGGGTAGAGCGAATCGTCGCCGATCACCGTGCCCACCCGCCTGACGCCCATCTTCACCACCTGGTCGGCCAGGTCCTCAAACGCGGCCAGCGGATCGACCTCTCCGGGCTTGTTTTCGAACGGGTAAGCGCGGCCCGAAAGCGACGGGTCCCCGGTGCCGGCGATGCGAAGCGACGCGACCCCGCCCGCCGGGCTTGGCAACGCAGGCGCCAGCACCCGCGTTTTGAAGCGGTAGTCCGCGCCCAGGCGGTCCAGGGCCAGGGCCGTCGTCAAAAGTTTCATGTTCGAGGCGGGCGTCATCGGCATCCGGCCGTTGCGCTCATACAGCGTCGCTCCCGTGGCCAAGTCCACCACGTGGACGCCAATCGGCCCCCGCAAGCCGGGCGCGCCGGCGATCGCCTGGTCGATAGCCTCGGTTAGTGTCAGCGTCTGCGCCGGGGCGGCTATGACCGCGGCGAGGAGGAGTAGGATTGCCCGCTGCATGAGTTTTCAGTTTATCCTGGGGCCATGCAACGGCTTGTGGTCTGGCTGATTCTGGCGTCGGCGCCGCTGCTTGCGGTGGATCCTCGCAAGTCCGCCGCGGACTACCCGGCCCGCGCCACTTCGCCGGCCGGCTCGCTTGGCGCGGAGTATGTTGGCCGCTTCATCGTGCAGGACGGTGAGAGCCATCAGACGGGCGACTATGTCGCCATTGAGGTCGGCTTCTTTCCTGTTTCGGACGAGCTCCTGGAATTGCGCGGGTCCGATTTCATGCTTCGCGTGAACGGCTCGAGACAACTGGTTTATCCGCAATCGGCCGGTCTGGTCGCCGGGTCCATCCGGCACCCCGATTGGGAGCATCGCCGCGGGCTGGAAGTTGGCGGCGGGTTCGGCGGCGCCGATGTGATCCTTGGACGCCCGCGCCAGACGAGCCGTTTTCCCGGCGATACCACGGGCCGGACTCCCGCTCCCATTCCTACGGAACCTGACAGCCAGGGCGTCTCCGATCCGGCCAGGGATCCGCTCGAGATGGCCGCCCGTGCCATCAACGCGCAGGCACTCGGCGAAGGCCCGGCGCGGGGCAGCCGCGCCGGCTACATCTACTTCATCTACAAGAAGAAACTGGCCACCCTCAAGAGCCTGGAACTGGTTTGGGTCTCCGGCGGAGAGCGCCGGACGCTGACGCTGAAGTAACCTGAGCCTAAAGCCGCTTTGCCGGACTCGACAGCCGCGCCTCCAACCAGATCAGCATCAGCAGCAAGGCCACCATCACCGACCCCAGCAGCGGTAGCCCCATCACCACGCTCACGCCGAACCAGTGGGCAAAGTAGCCCAGCGAGGCCGGCGCCAGCAGCCCACCCGTGATGGCCAGGGAAAAAATCCCGCTGAAAAAGCCAGGATGGAAATACGGGAATCGGTCGCCGATCGATTCGGTCACCAGGGGCAGGATCAGCGCGAAACCGGCCCCGGCCAGCACGGTCCCGGTAATGACGCCGAACAGGTTGTCTGTGAAAGTGAGGATCAGACAGGCGAACATCGGTCCCAGCACGGCAACTGTCAGCAATTTCCCATGATGCACGTGCGGCAGGATCCGCTGGCCCACCACTCGCCCCAGCAGCAGGACAAACCAGTAAAGAGCCAGCACCGACAAAGATGTTGCCGGACTCCACCCGAGTTTCTGCGACAGGAATAGCGCCAGCCACCCGGCCACGGCGCCTTCATTGCCAAACTGGAAAAAGAGGAGAGCGGAGAATAGGATCGCCGCCGGGCTCTTGAAATCGGCCGCCGCTTCGCGCCAGTGCGGCTTGCTCACAACCGGATCGTCGGGCATCTTGAGCCGGATAAAGAAGCCGAAGGCGAAAGCCGGCGCCAGCGCCAGAAAGATCAGAATGCTGGGCGTGGTGTAAGCGAAAATAGTTCCGCCCACCACCAGCGCGCTGGTCAGCCCGCCCAGTGTGTACAAGGTGCTGCCCAAAGTCAGGGTGGCCGCTGAATCGAGGTCGTAGACCGGCACGATCGCGTGAAGCGACGCATTCTGCACCAGTCCAGCGCCGAAACCTAACAGCAGCAACCCAGCCAGCCGGCCGGCCCATGGCATCGGTGGCGCGAACCCGGCCAGCACCAGCAGCCCAACGGCAGCCGCCAGGCATCCTGCCGATAGGCCGTAGGCGATGCCTTTGCGCCTCAGCAGGCTCAATGCCGCGGCGTGGCCCAGAATCACCCCAAGGTTCTGCGCCAGGAAATATGTGCCAATCAGCACGTAGTCCGGCTGGATGTGATGCCGCCAGGCGACCAGCAACGCCCCCAGCGCGGCCATCAGCAGCCCGCCGATGTAGAACCCCCAGAGCCCCCGGCGCGCGCCCGCCATCGCCCGCCGCGCGGTCTCCAGCCGTTCGCTGTGCCCTTCGTCGGAGCTTGGGATTTCAGCCGGCACCATCCGATTCTACTCCGTTTGCGCCGCTAAGCGGTGTCCCTCTTTGGGTGTACTCCCCGGTTTTGTAGAGTCGTAGAAAAATCTATGTCAATCCATATTCCATTACGGAGCTGCCATCCTGTTATCAATCACTTAGATTTGGCTACCAGCTTGCTTGTATCAATGCGGGTCACGTTAGTTTTTCGCTTCCTGGTGGGGTTGCCTCCGCCAGGGTTGATCGGTTGCACTCGCCGCCGGTCCCCTCTCAAACCCCGTGCTTGCACGGGGTTTACTTTTTGTCCCGAGATGCTTGAAGCCGGGATTCGGCCCACCGTGGGTGGCGGTGACAGGTTCACCGATACCAAATCTTGTAGGCTGGTCGATTTTTTCCATTGACAGCGCACGCCTCCCCGTTTAGCATGGGGCCATCACTGAAGAAAGGAGGTGATCCAGTACACATGAATCCTGGTAGTTATCTGTCGCGCGAGGTGGCTGATCGTTGATTCGGCTGCTCTAATGTACAGATCCCTCATTCAGTGACGGGATCGACGCTCCTGCGGACCAGCCAAGATCGCGCGTCCCTCAGACCGCGGGTCTGATTCTCAGGCTACCTAATAAAGGCCCCGCCGCCGGGTTTCGGCTGCGGGGTCTTTCATTATCAGTAAGCTATTTAGAATCAATGAATTAGGCTGGCATGGAGTTCGTTTGGTCGAGACTCCGGTAGAGCCGGGCTTGGCGTTCGGCGATCCGGTCCCAGCCGTAGTCGCGCTCGACACGGCACCGCGCGGCCGCCTCGATTCGCTTCCTCTTCGCCGGATCAGCGAACAGATCCAGGATCTCCCGGGCCATGCCGGCGGCGCCGCTGGCGACAATGACGTCCTCGCCCGAGTTCAATTCCAGCCCGTTGACGCCCGCCGGTGTGGACACGATGGCCTTGCCCATGGCCATCGCCTCCATGATCTTGATGTTGGTGCCGGCCGATGCCAGCAGCGGCGCGATCACGACGGAAGCCCGTTCGTAGGCCGGCCGGACGTCAGAGACGAATGCGTCGAGTTCGATGCCGGGCTGGGCGGTATCCACGGTGACACGGTCGCGGTAGATCTCCAGGTAGTGCTCGGGCCGTGAGCCGGCGATGACGTGTAGCGTTGAGCCGGCGTCACGCAACACTGGCCAGGCATCGTCGAGGAAGTAGCGCAGCGCCAGGATGTTGGGCAAATGGGCGAAGGATCCGATGAACAGGAGCCGTTTCGGCTCCGGCTCGGCGGCGGCCGGACGGAAGCGGTCCAGGTCGACACCGTTGGCCAGCGTCTCCACGCGTTTGGCGCCGCTGACCATTGAGCGGTCCCGGTCCGACATGGCGATGACGCAATCCACCGTGCGCCAGACCTCCGGCTCGAAGTTCCGCCACCTTTCAAGCTGTGCGCCCGTCTCCCAATCGCCCTGGCGCTCGAGCAGTTGCGAATAGAGATCGATGGTGATGTCGTGCTCCACAAGCAGCGACGGCAGCGGAGCGCAGTCCGGCGCATAGAGGCCCATCTGGGTGAATTCGAGTTGCACCAGCGCCGGCGAGTGCTTGCGAATCATTTCCTTGAGCGCCGCCCGGAACGGCATCGAGTCGTGTTCCTCGACCACTTCGGGCCGTTGGGTCATCGGCCTGAGGTGCGACCCTGTGCGGCGGACCAGCACAATCTCACGGCAGATTTCCAGCACTTCGGGCGCGGGGGTGAACGGCTGGTCGCAAAACGAAATCAGTACGTGATCGAACTCGGCCGCCGCGCGCCGCATGAGATTGTACATCCTCACCGCCCCGCCGTGCGAAAGCGGGAATGGCACATAGGGACTGGCCACGAGAATCGTCCGCCGGCCGCTCGACTGGCTCTGGTTGCCGGGAAATGAGAATGTCTCGCCGCCGCCCAAGTGCATGGCCAACCGTTCGGAGGCGACTTGGGTTGGCGGCGGGCTGACGTGGCGCTCGGCGAGGATCGCCGACTCGAGCGCCGGCATCGCCCATTTCGGTTTCGGCTCCAGGGCCGCATGCCAGTTCACGCGCAGCACGGCCCGGTTCCACAGTTCGGCGAACAATCCGGGATCCGACACCGAACGGGCCAGGAAGATGAGGTAGTTGCGCTCGACGGCCAGGCGGATCTGATCCTCGGTGAAATAGCGGGAAGTCGTCGCCCGGTGGTGATGGAGCACCCCGGCGCGTGAACAGAACACAGTGGGCCATCCGCGCGCCCAGGCGCGCCATCCAGCATCGAGGTCCTCGACATAGGCCGGCTTGAACTCCTCACCGAAACAGCCGATGGCGCGAAGTTTCAGGGTGTCGTAGAGCGAGCAGCCGCCGCTGCCATAGGTGACGTATGTCAGGTCCTCGCCGGGCAGGGGAGCTTCACAACGGACAGGGAAGTCACGCACGTCCGCATTGACTGAGAGCACCGCCTTGCCCGTTTCCTCACGCCGCTTCCCTTCTGGGAAGAAGATCTGGGCCGTGGAGCAGAACAGGCCGGGAACTTTCTCGAACGCGTCTAGCAGGGCCTGGAAGAAACCGGGCCGGACCTCCATGTCATTGTTCAGCAGGCACAAGTGCGAGTAGTGGGCACGGGCGATGCCACGGTTGACAGCCGCCGCGAAACTGAGCGGCGCCACCGTTTGCTCGGTCAGAATCGCCGGATAGGCAGAGTTGAGCCAATCGACGGTGCCGTCACTGGACCCGTTGTCGACAAGGATCACCTCGTTCGGGTGGCTCGCCAGATCGGCGAGCAGGCCGGGGAGCATCGATTCAAGAAGCGCCCTGCCGTTGCGCGACGGGATAACGACTGAGACGCCCTTTCGCAGTGGCACGGCTGGAAGCGGCTCAGCGGGCTTCAATCCCGATTTCGTCCGGGCAATTAGCGCCCCCGTGCGCAGCGCCCGCCGGTAGAGGACCGGCCGGACGTAGGCCATCGGGTGGAAGATCCGCCAAATCTGGGTGTAGAACCAACCGCCGGGCTTTGATTCCCAGTGGTACCAGTTGTCCATTCTCCACCACATGTGGCGGACGATCTGGCGGGCGGATCTGGGGTGGAAGCGGAAGTGGTCCAGGTTCTCGTTGAAGACCAGCGTCCGCAAGCAGCCGATGGTCAGCGCCAGCCAGCGCATGGGCCAGTAGGGCTGGCGGGGTTGAAGCAGGAGAGCGGTCCAGGCAATTTGCTCGTCCTTGAGCGAGTCGAGCACGCGGGCGCGATTCTCCTCGTAAGTCCTGCCGGGCATCCAAGGGATCCAGCGTCCAACAGTCTGCGGAAACTCCGAGACAATGACCATCGGCAGATCGGGGGCGACGCGTTTGAAGTTCTGGAGAAACTCTTCGATCAGATCCTCCGTGCCCGATGTGAAGGCGAGAAGAATCGGTTTTCCGGCGCTCACGCTATACCACCGACTGCCAGGAGGCCAAGGGGTGGTTCGCGCAGCGATCCTGCCAGAGCGCGAGCGCTTGAAGGCAGAATGCCGTAGACACGGGGTTGACAAAAGGGCACCACTTGCCCGACCGCCGGCCGAAGCAGAAACCGCCGTCAGTGTCCGGCCGGCCGCCGTTCATCTGATACGAAGCCGCCCAGGAAGCCTCCTCCTCAGCCGCACCCCGGTCCAATGCGATCACTCCGGCTGCTTCCGCCCATAGCCTGACGCGGAGAATCTGGGCAGGCACGTCGGCGCGTTCGAAGTCGAGCCGGACGCGGCGGAGCAGGGTGGCAGCGGTGTCGAGGCCTGTTCGAAGAGCGGCGGTAACCTCAGGCGAGTCCACGCGCGAAAGGCAGGCTTCGAGAAAGTAGCCGTAGGCGTGCAGGCGGTCCATGACGCGCGTGCCGGGCTCTCCCAGCGGGAAGGTCTCATGCGTCGCCAGGGCACGTTCAAGAGCGGCCTCGAACGGCGCGAGCCATGACTCGTCGCCGGTGGCCTGAGCCAGATCATGCCAGGCCAGGGCCGCCTTCAACTGGTAGCAGTCCGACTGGCGCGACCAGCGCTGATCGCGTGGAGTGGGCCGCTTCGAGGGCAGTTCGAGAATCGGGTCGATGCCGGCCGGGTTGACGAAATCACGGCGCATCGACTCGCCGCAGGCGATGGCGGTGTCCAGGAACCGGGTTTGCCCCGAAGCGCGCCACAAACGCAGCAAAGCGCGAACGATGATTCCGTTGTCGAAGAAGTAAGTAGCGTGGACGTCCGATTGCCCATCCAGGGGCCATTCGAATGGCATCGCGCCAAGCACAGCGTCCCACGCCGACTCAGTCAAGAACCGGCCGGCGCTCAGGGCGGCGTCGAGCAGCGGCTGGCCGCCAAGCCGCTGATGGATGTCGAGCATCGAGCTGATGAAGTAGCCAGTGATTTCGGTCGAGACGCGGGCGTTGCAGTTGCGGTCCGTCTGGTGATAGCGGGCAACGCCGCCGTTGGGTTCCTGGATGCCTGAATGGAGTGCCCACTGCGCGCCCTGAACGAGAATGACGGGCGAGAGAGGATCGGCAGGGATCACATTCGTCAGCAACAACACTCAAACCTAACGCAGTGGGGATCTCAGTTTCTATTCTAGCAGCCCGCTATGTCGGCTTGAGCAGGATCAGCGCGCGGTCGACAGCCGGTTGCGGCGCGCCTTCCTCGACCGTGCGGAAGACAAGCCGGACCAGGTCCGAAGCCCGGCGGTTTTCCCAGGACATGAGCGAATCGGCGAGCCGGGAATCGTTGAGCGGCGTAGTTGGATCCGAAGCCGGGTCGTGGAGCAAACTGAGGCTGGCAACGGCGACAAGGTCACCCGTCTGCAGGACCATCTCCGAGATGCGGAAAGGAGTGGGCGGCGCGGCGGCCATGGCGAGGCTCGCTCCGGGCAACCGCAGTACCTGTGCGCCCTCGGAAGTCCGGCGCAGGATCAGGGGCGGCACGGCGCCGGCGTTGACATAGGTGAGGGTGCGGGTGGAACTCAGATAGCGGGCGCAGAACAGGCGGACGGGGAATGGCTGCTCGCTGGAAGCCAGCAGCGCCCGTTCAGTGGATTGGAGCAGTTCGGCCAGGTCTTCGGCGTAGGCATGGAAGCGGCTGCGCAGCAGCACCTGGAGTTGGGCGATCTGGACGGCGGCCTCCATTCCGGCGGACCCAACCTCGGCCAGCACGACGCCCAGCGCGCCCTTGGGCAGCGAAATCAGGTCGATGAACTGTCCCTCGGGCGATTGGCCTCGCCAGTATTCGGCACCGTAATCGAGTCCGGCGATGTCTGGCAGATCGGGCGGAACCAGCCGCGCCATGGCTTTGCCCCACAACTGCTGTTCCCGCTGGCGGACCATCAACTCGGACTGCTGGCTGGCGTATTCGCGCGCCGACTGGGCTGAGGCCAGGGCAGCGCCAGCCTGCAGGGCACAGTGCTCGACAAAGGTGCGAATCTCGGGACGGAACTCAGCTCCGTGCAGCAGCGTGACGGCGAGCCAGTCGGCGTGTTCGGCGGAAACGGGCACGGGAAACAGCCCCAGCCCGGGGTTGCGCCGGGAGAGATGGGGCCGGAACGGGTCGAGCGCGGAGAGGTCGATGCCGTGCAGCGCGGGCGGCTGGCCCACGTGGGTGGACACCACGGAAGCGCCGCAAGTCCAGGATTCCTCGCCATCGGGGCAATAAACGGCCACCATCGTGGCTTCGAGGGCGTCGGCGGTGAGCCGGCAGAGTTCGGAACGGAGAGTTCTCTCGTCAAGTTGAATGCGAAGCCGCTCACCTGCCTGAAAGGCCCTCTTCCGCCAAACTCGCAGCAACTCGGTCTGCGCGTCGGAGATGTCGCGGAGCCAGGAGAAGAACCACCACGCACCGGTAAACAGGACCGTGGAGCCAGCCGCGGCAAATCCCAGGCGCAAAGGCAGCGGCTGAGCTTCGGCGAGCGTGAACAGCACGACGCCAAAGATCATGCATGCGACCACGGCCAGGGCCGATTCAACGCCGAGCGCCGACGGATGGCTGCGGCGTCCGAGACGCATCATGGTGCGCAACTCAAACGACCGGCCGGTGAAGGCCAGGTGTAACGCCGCCAGCAGCAGAAACGCGCTGAGCGTCAGCCAGGCCGCGGCGATCCAGATTTGATCCTGCTGCATGTCGCAGTCGAACTAGTTTCGCAGCCTAATGGTTCGATTCCACGCGGGCAAGCGTACTGTTCTTCCTCCCGAAGGCGAAGTAGATGATCAACCCGACGATACTCCATCCGACGAAGCGTATCCAAGTCTCCAACGGCAGGGCGAGCATCAGGATGAAACAACTGGCGATGGCAAGCAGGGGAAACAGAGGACCGAGCGGAACCGTGAAGCCCCGTTTGCGGTCAGGTTGTGTGCGGCGCAGCACGAGCACGCCAGCGCTGACCACGGCGAAGGCAAACAGTGTGCCGATATTGGACAGGTCGGCGAAAGTGCCCACGTCCCAGACGCCTGCCGGGATGCCGACGGCGAATCCGGCGATCCATGTGCTGACATGCGGCGTCTGATAGCGCGGGTGGACCTTCGAGAACAGCCGGGGAAGCAGGCCGTCTCGCGACATAGCGAACCAAACGCGCGCCTGGCCGTACTGAAAGACCAGCAGCGAGCTAATCATGCCACCCAGGGCGCCGATGTCGACCCACTTCCACAGCGTGTTCATATGCAGCGACTTCAGCGCGCCAACCACGGGAGCGGCGTTGTTGAGGGTCTTCCAGTCGGCGATGCCGGTCAGTACCAGGGCGACGCCGATGTAGAGGATCGAGCAGACCACCAGCGTGCCCAGGATGCCGATGGGCATATCCCGCTGCGGGTTCTTGCACTCTTCGGCGGCGGTGGAGACCGAATCGAATCCGATGTACGTGAAGAAGACGATAGCCGCGCCGGTGAGCACGCCGTTGAAGCCATTGGGCATGAAGGGCTGGTAATTATCTGGGACGATCGCCCTGGCCGCACCGACGATGAAGATGAGGATAGCGGCCAGCTTGACGATCACCATGACGTCGTTGGCGCGGGCGCTCTCCTTAATGCCGTGCACCAGCAGGACGGTGAGTAGCATCAGCACGATGAAGGCGGGCAGATTGAACCATGCGCCAGTGTAATCGCCGCCGGCGATGGCGGGTTCACGGAGTTCCCTGGGCAGGTTGAATCCAAACATGCCGGACATGATGTGGTTGACATGAGCCGAGAAGCCGACGGCGACGGCCATGTTCGAGACGGCGTATTCGAGGATCAGATTCCATCCGATCATCCAGGCCGTCAGTTCGCCCATGGTGGCGTAGGCGTAAGTGTAGGCAGAGCCGGCGACCGGGATGGTGGAGGCCATCTCGGCGTAGCAGAGGGCGGCGAAGCCGCAGGCCAGGGCCGTGAGCAGGAACGACAAGGCGATGCCGGGCCCCGCACCGGGCCGCCCGATGGTGAACTCTGACTGGCCGCCGTGCATGAAGAGATCGAGCAGCGGGACATGGAAAATGGAATGGAACGAGCGGATCTCGCCCGCCGCGGCCGTGCCCGTCAGGATGAAGATGCCGCTGCCGATGACGGCGCCGATGCCAAGCGCCATGAGGCTCCAGGCGCCAAGGTGGCGATGGAGCCGTCTACCCTCCTCGTTCGAGGCGGCGACGAGAGCGTCAATGCTCTTGGTCCGGAAAAGCTGGTTCACCGCGACTCCTTCCGCGATCGGGCATTTGGGATCGATGGACCACGCGTACGGTCTCAAGTCCGGGGGATTCGACGGGGAATCCCCGCCGCGAGTCTCGTCCGACGCGCGACGGGGACCGGAAAGCGGCGCGGTCCGGCTAACGGCGGGTCTTGCCCTTGGAGACGGTGCGGACCTTTTTCTTCATGGAGCCGCGGTCGACGTCTGAGGCGCGCTTGGGTTTGGCGGGCGCCTCGGCGCGGGCTTTGCGCTTGGCTTCTTTGCGTTCTTCGCGGTCTGCAATTGTCTTCGTGTTCATGGTTCTGCCTTCAGTTGAGCGAATTTAGCGATCAGTTTCTTTATACCGATGTTGGCGAAGCTGACGGTGAGCTTGGCGTCGTCTCCATCGCCTTCCTTGCGGATCACCGTGCCGCGGCCGTACTTTGCATGATAAACGGTGGCCCCGGCGGCAAAGCCGCGTTTCCCTGTTTTCGACCCAGCCTGGGGCCGGGCCAACGATGTCAGCGGCGTCGCCGCAGGCACGGCTTTTGAGGGGGCCGGCGGAGCGGAAGAAGCCGCTGGGTTCACCGCCTGCGCGGGCTTTGGCGCCAGCGACGGCGCCGCGATGCCGCGGTCGGCGAAAAACTGCGAAATGTGATCCAGCGAGTTATATGTCTTCCCAGTATAAGTGTTGCGGAGTGCAGCTTCGCGCACAGCGGCGCGTTCCCCATGGAGGTCGAGCACGCCGGGGCGGCTTTGCACATGCAACTCTTCCATCAACGCCGCCGGGACTTCGTCGAGGAAACGCGACCGTTGGCACGGTTCCAGCGGTGAGCCGCCATAGCGGCGGCGGAACCGGGCGCAGGTGAGATACAACTGGCGTTCAGCGCGTGTCATAGCCACATAGCAGAGGCGGCGCTCCTCTTCAAGCTGGCTTTCGCTTTCCCGCGAGCGCGAATGAGGGAAAAGACCTTCTTCCAGGCCGGCGATAAAGACGATGGGAAACTCGAGGCCCTTGGCGTTATGCATGGTCAGCAGGGAGACGCGGGCCTGGCTGTCCACCTGGTCGGCGTCGGAGACCAAGGCGGCATGATCGAGAAAATCGGTGAGCGTTTCGCCACGTTCGTGCGCTTCGGCTGCCGCTGAAAGCAGTTCCTCGAGGTTGCCGAGCTTGGACTCTGAATCGACACTTGCGTCGGCCGAGATCATCTGCCGGTAACCGGTGCGTTCGAGCAGTTCGTTGAGAGTCTCGTGGACGCCGCGCGTGGAAAGGAACTCCTGCAACTCGCCGATCATTCGCAGGAACGCCCCGACGGCGGCTTCGGCGCGTGAACCGATCAGCTTTTCGGTGCAACTGGCCTGGCAGGCGTCCCAGAGAGTGATGTCCCGCTCGCGGGCCACGGCCTCGATCTGATCCATCGTCGTTTTTCCGATGCCTCGGGCCGGGACGTTGATGATCCGCGAGAGACTGACTCCATCGCCTGGGTTGGCGAGCAGCTTCAGATACGCCAGGGCGTCCTTGATCTCGGCCCGCTGGTAGAAGCTGAAGCCGCCGACCACGACATACGGGCGGTTGTACCGGCGCAACGACTCCTCAATCTGGCGCGATTGGAAGTTGGTTCTGTACAGCACCGCAACGCGGTTGTCCAGGTTTTGGCGCAGCAGCTTCTCGATGGTGTCGGCGATGAAGAGCGCTTCGGATTCGCCGTCGGCGGCTTCATAGAAGCCGATTGGCGTACCGGCGCCATTGTCGGTCTCCAACCACTTGCCGATGCGGGCTTGGTTGTGCGCGACAACCGCGCCGGCGGCATCCAGGATCGTCTTGGTCGAACGATAGTTCCGTTCGAGCTTGATGGTGCGGGCGTTCGGGTAGTCCTTCTCGAAGTCCAGGATGTTGCGGATATCAGCGCCACGCCAGCCGTAGATGGACTGGTCCTCGTCGCCGACCACGGCGACATTTTCATGGTCCTGGCTGAGCAGGCGCATCAATTCGTACTGTGAGCGGTTGGTGTCCTGATACTCGTCGACCATCAGGAACCGGATGCGGCGGTTCCAGAGGGCGCGCACCTCAGCATCGTGACGCAGCAGGCGAACGGCTTCGAGAAGGAGATCGTCGAAGTCGAGAGAATTGGCCCGGCGGAGTTCGTCGTTGTAGAGTTCGAACACCTTGGCCAAGCGCGAAGCCTTCGGATCGGAGGCGGACCGGGCGAAATCCTCCGGGCTCTGGTTATGGTTTTTGGCGTGGCTGATGCGCGATAGGGCCGCGCGGTGCTGCATGAACTTGTCGTCGAGGCCGAGTTTTTTATAGATCTGCTTGATGAGGACGACCTGGTCGTCGGCGTCGTAGATCTGGAAGTCGCGAGTGAATCCGGGGCGAAGCCGCGCGAGGGAATCGCCGTCGCGGCGCAGGAGGCGGACGCAGAAGCTGTGGAAGGTGCTCACCATCGGGCCGGCATCGGAGATGCGGCCGGCAAGCAGACTCAAAACACGGTCGCGCATCTCGCCCGCGGCCTTGTTGGTGAAGGTAACGGCTAGAATCGACGGACCGTAAACGCTTTGGTTCTCAATGAGATAGGCGATGCGATGAGTGATGACGCGGGTCTTGCCGCTGCCTGCGCCGGCGAGGATGAGGAGGGGGCCTTCGACGTGGCACACCGCCTCTTTTTGTCGTGGGTTAAGCCCAGAAAGGAAGTCCATCGCGAGGAGACCCGGAATTTGCCATTGTAGCATGCCGGCTGCCGGGCGCTGAGATAACGGGTTGAAAATACAGGCTTTGTTGTTCTCTGGCAGGTTTGAGACGGCCGAACAAGATGGCCGGGATTGTTGTAACCTGGAGCCAGGGCCCACCGCCTATTCATTGAACCCTTAGGGGGTTTGCGGCTGGGCCGAAATGACACCGCATGTTGGTCGACTTCGAAGTAGTCCGGAAGGCGCAAGCTGGCGATGCGGGTGCGTTCAGCGAGGTCGTGACGACCTACAGGCGGCGCATCATGGGCACGGTTGCGCGGATGATCGGGCGGCCCGAGGATGTGGAAGACGTGGCGCAGGAGGTTTTCCTGCGGCTATATTATTCGATGGATCAACTGAGAAGCCCGGAAGTTTTCGAACCCTGGCTGTACCGGTTGACAGTGAACGCTTCGCTGGATTACCTAAGGAAACGGCGAAGGCGCGGCGAGTCGCGAATGGCCGATCTGAGCGAGCAGCAAGTGATGATGGCCGACGCCGCGGCGGGGACGCGCTGGAGCGAGGATCAGGCCCAGAAGGCGAAGACGCGCGAGACGGTGGACGCTTTGTTGAGCGAGGTCAGCGAGAGCGACCGTGTTCTGTTGACGCTAAAAGAAGTGGAAGGGCTATCGCTGAAGGAGTTACAGTCGATCTATGATGTAAACGAAAGCGCCCTGAAGGTCAGGCTTTTTCGGGCCAGGCAGAGGGTGCTGAAGGCGTTTGCAAGATCGAAGGACGAGCAGACCGGGCAGCCGGGCAAGGCGAGAGCCGCCGGGCGGTCCTCGGAGAACGCGTAAAGGACTACTGAGTCAGGGACGGACTGGAAGGGCATTATGGTACGGGATCAAAGAGAACTGGAGCAGGAACTGGACGGCCTGCTGGCCGCCTACCGGGGTGCCTGCGAAGCGCCGGAGGCATCGGCCAATTTCATGCCGCAACTTTGGGCGCGGATCGATGCGCGCCAAAGCTCGTCCTGGTTCCTGAAGCGTTGGACCGAAGGATTCGTCGCGGCCGCGGCTGCGGCGTGTCTGATGGTGTTCCTCCTGCAAGTCGTGCCCGAGGATGTGCACTCGGCCGTCTACCATTCCACCTATCTCGAGGCCCTCGCCCAGGAGAAGACGCCGGAGAACTCGATACTGCTTGATGTGGCGGCAGTAGCCTATCCGGATCAATACTCCGCCGACAGCGCAACGAAATGAAACCGTTCAACCGCAATCTCGCCTTGTCGCTCACGCTGGTCTTTCTCAGCGGGCTGGCTGTTGGGGTGTTCTCGCATCGCTACTTCACGCAGAAGGCGGAGTTGTCGAGCAAGAGCGGCCCGCCGCGCGGCCCGAAGGATTTCCGCAAGGCCTACACTGACGACATGAAGACGCGCCTGAAGCTCTCAGACGACCAACTAGCGCGGCTGAACGTGATCTTGGATCAGACTGAAGCCAAGTACAAGTCGTTTCGCGACCGGACGCGTCCCGAGATGAAGGCCATACAAGACGACCAGGTGACCGCCATCAACGCCATGCTTTCGCAGGAGCAGCAGGACGAATACGCGAAGATGCGCAAGGAACGCGACGAGCGGCGCAAGAAGAGGGACGCCGAGCAGGGCAAGAAGGACTGACTCACCGGAAATAAAGAAAGGCGTGGAGTGTTGAACTCCACGCCTTTCGTATTTTTCGAGCCTGTTGATGCCTGATGCGGCCTAAGCCGTTGTCTTCTCCGAGACGCGGTCGGCAATCTTCTTCTGCATGGCTGCGGTGCGGGCCAGTTTCTTCTGGAAACGGTCGACGCGGCCTTCAGTGTCGATCAGCTTTTGGCGGCCGGTGAAGAACGGGTGGCAGCTCGAGCAGATTTCCACGCGGATGTCGCCCTTGTGCGTGGAGCGGGTCTTGAACGTGTTGCCGCAGGCGCAGATCACGTTCATTTCGTTATAGGCGGGGTGGATGCCAGCTTTCATGTGGGGAATACCTAAGATCCCCCTCATTGTAGCAAGAGCAGGGCTGAATAGAAAACCGGGCGTGGCGGACTGACTGGCCGGCAGCTAGCGCGGCGCCCTCAACAGGACCTTCAGCGAACCGGGCCGCTGAGCTTCAAGGAAGGCATCTGGTCCATCGGCGAGGTCGAACTCGGCGGTAATCATGTCGTCGAGCAGGAGCCGTCCGGACCGGATCAGCCTCATGGCCGGTTCCATGCGGCCGCACCGGGATCCAATCAGTGTGATCTCGTTGACCACCACAGGAGCGGCGTCGAAGGAGACCTCGCCATGGATGGTGGACTTCATGACGACGGTGCCTCGCGGGCGCGTCATGGCGATGGCGGTCTTCAGCCCGGCGGCGTTGCCCGTGGCCTCGATGGTGAAGTCAAACGCGGCGTGCGGAGGCTCCGTTCCCATGTGGGCGGCGATACCGGCCTTGGAGGCTATGGCGAGTTTGTCGACGTGCCTTCCGAACTGATGGACCTCGGCTCCATGGGCGGCCAGCACCTGGGCGGCTAGCAAGCCGAGCTTCCCGTCGCCGAGGACGGCCACGGGCGCGCCTTTTGGGATTCGCACCTGATCCAGAATTTCGCAGGCGGCGGCGACAGGCTCGGCAAACACGGCGTGTTCGGTCCTGACCGCCGCGGGTATGGCGACGAGGTTGGTCTCGGGCAGGGTGAAGTATTCGGCAAAGGCGCCGGGTTGGCCAGATATGCCAAGCACGGTGCGGTTGGGACAGTGGCGTTCGAGGTTATCGAAGCACCATTCGCAGCGGCGGCAAGCCACATTGATGCCGCCGGTGACGCGCTTTCCGAGCCAGCTTTTGTCGTCGCAGGCGACAACCTCGGCGACAAACTCATGGCCGGGCTGGCCGGTGAACGAATAGTAGCCGCGCAGCAGTTCGAGGTCGGTGCTGCAAATGCCGCCACAGATCAGTCGGAGCAATGCGTGGCCCGGCTTGCGCCTGGGCTTGGGGGCCTTGCTCAGAAAGAGCGCGCCACCCTCAATCCAAAGCCGGATCATCGCTTGGCCTCCTTTGCCGCCGCTTTACGGATGCGCGAGTAATACCACCATTGGCGCTGCTCGGCGGGCAGGTTCGGATCGCGTGCCTGGGCGACGGCGCAGACCAGGGCGTCTTCGACGCACGGGTCCTGCCGCGTACCTGTGCGGCGGCATAACTCCTGATAGAGGCGCTTGCCGTCGCGGCGGGCGAGTTGGCCGACACTCGTGATCCCAAGAACTTCGAAGTCCTTGAGGAATGCCGGTCCAACACCAGCGAGGTCCTTGAGCTTCCGCCAATCTGTCATAACACTCGATATGATGCCAGAGATGCAACGTGTCTGTTTCACCCTCCAAGTCAAGCCGGACCGGCTGGAAGAATACAAGCGCCGCCACCGTGAAGTGTGGCCCGACATGCTCGATGCGCTCAGGCGCACGGGATGGACCAATTACTCGCTGTTCCTGCGAAGCGACGGATTGTTGATCGGCTATCTGGAGACGCCGGATTTCGAGGCGGCCCGCGCAGGCATGGAACGCGAGGAGGTCAATGCGCGGTGGCAGGCTGGGATGCGCAAGTTCTTCATCGACGCAGCCGGCCGCACGCCGGATCGGCAGATGGCGCCCTTCGAAGAGGTCTTTCATCTCGATTGACGCTCATCTGAAATAATAGAGACTTGTCTTCCGTCTTAGCCTGCATCAACTCCACTTGCTCATCGGTGTTCAGCATCGATGAGGTGATCTACACGTGTCCGAAGTGCGGCGCCCTGATCGAGCATCGCGACGAAGGGCTCTCGCTCGATCCGGAAAAGACCGCGCGGCTGTGGCGCGCCCGCCGCATGTCAAATGCGACAGTGGACCAGAGCGGCGTGTGGCGCTATCGCGAGCTGCTCGGATTCGCCGACGCCGAACGCGACCGCATTGTCACCATCCGCGAGGGCAACACGCCGCTGCTCGATGCGCCGCGCGCGGCGCGATACGCGGGTCTGGACAAACTGACCTTCAAGCACCAGGGATTCAACCCGACCGGCTCTTTCAAAGACAATGGCATGACGGCCGGCGCCACAGTCGGCCTGCGGCTGGGTATGAAGCTCGTGGCGTGCGTCTCGACCGGCAATACGTCGGCGTCGATGGCCGCCTATGCCGCCGCGGCCGGCATGACGCCGATCATCTTCCTGCCGCACGGCAACATCAGTTACGGCAAGCTGGCGCAGGCGCTTGAATACGGTGCGCTGACGCTGCAAGTGGAAGCCAATTTCGACCAGATCCTGGCACTGGTGCGGGTGCTGGCTGACGAGATGGGCATCTACCTGCTCAATTCGGTGAACCCGTTCCGCATCGAGGGCCAGAAGACGATCATGGTCGAGATGATGGACCAGCGCGACTGGCGAGTGCCGGACTGGGTGGTCGTGCCGGGCGGCAATCTGGGCAATATCTCGGCCTTCGGCAAGGCGTTTCGTGAGTTGAAGGCGCTGGGCTTCGTCGAGCGCGTACCGCGGTTCGCCGTTGTGCAAGCGGCCGGATCCGCGCCGTTCTGCGACTATTTTGGCGAGCGTGGCGAGTTTCGGCCCGTGCGCGACCCGGAGACGCTGGCTACGGCGATCCGCATCGGCGATCCTGTGTCGTGGCCCAAGGCGATCCAGGTGGTGGACGAATCGGGCGGCGTTGTTCTCAAAGCGACGGAGCAGGAGATCGCCGACGCCAAGGCGGTGGTCGGCCAGTGCGGCATCGGGTGCGAACCGGCCTCGGCGGCGACGCTCGCCGGGCTGAAGCAGTTGGTCGCCTCCGGCGTTGTCGATAGGTCCGCCGACGTTGTGGCAGTGCTCACGGGCAATGTCCTGAAGGACCCCGATTACATCTTCAAGTACCACACCAGCCAGCTAAAGACGCCGGGCGGGGAACTGCTGGAATCGACGTTCGGCAACGCGCCGGTGGTGGTGCCAAACGAACCTGGCCGGATCGCCGAAGTGATCAAAGCGCGCACCTGACCCCCAACCAAGCGCCGTGTCACGCAGTTCGTAAGCCTTACAAAACATTAACATTTCGTCCCGAGTCGGTAGAATTTGGCGGAAAAAAGTACCGGCCTAGTACTAGAACTAGGTATTCCTTGCCGGATGGCCCTGGTTGAGGATCAGGTCAGACTCCAGTAAATAGGGGAAAAGCCTCATCCCGCCGGGATGGCACGCTGTTTGCACGAAAGAAACTACCGATGAAGCCCAACTATACTCACGCACACGTCATCGGCCAATCCCCCATGCTGGAATGGCCCATCCTCGCCACCACCGGAAATGATCTGTCTCACCAATGTGACAGCGACGTGATGAGTGAAAGCGTGGAACTCAGGCTCGGTCACATCGTAGTGGCCGCAGTTCTCATCTTGGCCTCCGTGATCGTGAATGCCCTTCCGGGCTGAACGATTACGCAAGCGCGCCAGCACAGTCAACGCAACCGCGCAGACTCCTCCCCTGTGACACGTTGCGAGAAACCGATCACTCTACAAGTTGAATCAGACGATGTGGGCGGGTAGGTTGGCGAGGGTATCGAGCAGTAGGTCTGGCGGCGCCTCGTCCAGCGTGTAGGGTTTGAGCCCGTAGGTGACGCCGACCGACTTGACCTGTGCGTTGCGGGCGGTGAGGACATCGACCGACGAGTCGCCCACCATCCATGTTCTTTCCTTCGTGGCCCCCGCCTCCTGAATCAATGTGTCAATGCCGACCGGGTGTGGTTTCTTGTCGACGAAGCTGTTGCCGCCGTACACCTGAAAGAAGTAGTCCGCGAGCTTAAGACCCACCAGGATCTCCTTCGAGAAGCGAACCGGCTTGTTGGTCAGCACGGCCATCCTGATTCGGCTGGCATGAAGTTGGACGAGGCATTCGCGCACCCCGGGGTATTCGCGGGTAAAGTCCAGCATGTGCTCCCGATAGTAGCCGAGGAAGTAGGCCAGGGCTTCCTCAAGTTG